>NZ_CP107836.1:2413078-3016347 GCF_036346615.1 Streptomyces sp. NBC_00523
CGGCAGCGGGGACATCGACAAGAACCCGCTCACCACGAAGATGCTCATGCTGAAGGGCGTCTGGGGTCAGGTGGACGATCCGGCGAAGACGCTGGACGCGGCCTTCGCGGGTGCCAAGGAGGAGATGAGCAAGGACCAGGGCGAGGACGACAGCGAGACCTCCCTCGTCGGCTCTCCCGAGAGCGTCTCCCCCAAGGGCTTCGACGGCGCGCTGATGAAGTGCCAGGTCGTCAAGTCGGTCAACAAGAAGTCCGACGGCTCGGTGCAGCAGGGCCCGAAGGAGTTCAACACCCCGGTCTGCATCTGGACGGACTACAGCACCCTCGGCATGGTCTTCGCCGTCGACCTCGGTGCGGCCATGACCAACAAGAGCATGCCGATCGACGATGTCGCCGACCTGGCTGCCCAGCTCTACAACAGCTCCCGCACCAAGCTCTGACCGCGGCACCACGAAGGGGCGCCCCGCCGGTTCCTCCGGCCGGGCGCCCCTTCGCGTACGTACGAACTACCGCACCGCGTTACGCGGACTTCTCGTGGCGGCCCTCGTCGCCCTTGCCGATCGTGCGCGGTTCGCGCGGGACCAGGGTCGGGTTGACGTTGTTGCGGACCACGTCGGCGGTGATGACCACGCGGGCGACGTCCTTGCGGGACGGGACCTCGTACATCACCGACTGGAGGACCTCCTCCATGATCGCGCGCAGGCCGCGCGCGCCGGTCTGGCGCAGGATCGCCTGGTCGGCGATGGCCTCCAGCGCCTCGCGCTCGAAGTCCAGCTCCACGCCGTCGAGTTCGAAGAGGCGCTGGTACTGCTTGACCAGAGCGTTGCGCGGCTCGATGAGGATCTGGAGCAGAGCCTCGCGGTCCAGGTTGTGGACCGAGGTCAGGACGGGGAGGCGGCCGATGAACTCGGGGATCATCCCGAACTTCACCAGGTCCTCCGGCATGACCTCCTGGAACTGGTCGCTGGCCTGGATCTCCCGCTTGGAGCGGATCGTGGCGCCGAAGCCGATGCCCTTGGCGCCGGCCCGGGACTCGATGATCTTCTCCAGGCCGGAGAACGCGCCGCCCACGATGAACAGCACGTTCGTCGTGTCGATCTGGATGAACTCCTGGTGCGGGTGCTTGCGGCCGCCCTGCGGCGGCACGGAGGCGGTGGTGCCCTCCAGGATCTTCAGCAGGGCCTGCTGGACGCCCTCGCCGGAGACGTCACGGGTGATCGACGGGTTCTCGCTCTTGCGGGCGACCTTGTCGATCTCGTCGATGTAGATGATCCCGGTCTCGGCCTTCTTGACGTCGTAGTCGGCGGCCTGGATCAGCTTCAGCAGGATGTTCTCGACGTCCTCGCCGACATAGCCGGCCTCCGTCAGCGCCGTCGCGTCCGCGATGGCGAACGGGACGTTGAGCATGCGGGCCAGCGTCTGCGCGAGCAGCGTCTTGCCGGAGCCCGTGGGGCCCAGCAGCAGGATGTTGGACTTGGCGAGCTCGATCGCGTCGTCGCGGCCCGCGCCGCCGCCGTTCTCGCCGGCCTGGACCCGCTTGTAGTGGTTGTACACAGCGACCGAGAGGGCCTTCTTCGCGGGCTCCTGCCCGACGACGTACCCCTCGAGGAACTCGTAGATCTCGCGGGGCTTGGGAAGCTCTTCCCAGCGGACCTCGCTCGTCTCGGCGAGCTCCTCCTCGATGATCTCGTTGCAGAGATCGATGCACTCGTCGCAGATGTACACACCGGGACCCGCGATGAGCTTCTTCACCTGCTTCTGGCTCTTTCCGCAGAACGAGCACTTGAGCAGGTCGCCGCCATCACCGATGCGTGCCACGAGGTGCTTCCCCTTCGCCTGGGAGACGCCTGGTTCAGCGGCTCCTGTGCCTCTATCCGACGGTACCTTGCCCGGCCCCCCATTCGGGCCCCCCTTGGCACGGTTCACACGGCCGGAGCCGGGTGCCGCAACCGTGCCAAGGGGTTCGGGCGCAGGTCAGGCGAGCGCGCCGGCCGCGCTCTTGCGGGTCGACACGATCTGGTCGACGAGGCCGTAGGCCAGGGAGTCCTCGGCGGTGAGGATCTTGTCGCGCTCGATGTCGTCGCGGATCTTCTCGATCGGCGTGGTCGAGTGCTTCGCCAGCAGCTCCTCCAGCTGGGTCCGCATGCGCAGGATCTCGTTGGCCGCGATCTCCAGGTCGGAGAGCTGCTCACGGCCGGTCTGCGAGGACGGCTGGTGGATCAGCACACGGGCGTTCGGCAGCGCCATGCGCTTGCCCGGGGTGCCGGCGGCGAGCAGGACCGCGGCGGCGGAGGCCGCCTGGCCCATGCAGACCGTCTGGATGTCCGGCTTCACGAACTGCATCGTGTCGTAGATCGCGGTGAGCGCGGTGAACGAGCCGCCGGGGCTGTTGATGTAGATGGAGATGTCCCGGTCCGGGTCCATCGACTCCAGGCAGAGCAGCTGCGCCATGACGTCGTTGGCGGACGCGTCGTCGATCTGCACGCCGAGGAAGATCACGCGCTCCTCGAAGAGCTTCGCGTACGGGTCGTACTCACGCACGCCCTGCGAGGTGCGCTCCACGAAGCGCGGCACGATGTAGCGGTTGTCCACCTGCGGGCCCGTGTAGAGGCCGCTCGCGGAGGCGCCGGGGAAGTTGTTCATGTGGGTGTTCACCATCCTGGTGGCGTTCTGTGGCTGGGTGTCTCGGCGTACGAGAGATGCGCGGGGCGGTACGTCGCTGTCCGGGGGGCCGGATCAGGCGCCGGTGCCGCCGCCGCCCGGAACGCCCGACGCGATCGAGATGATCTCGTCAATGAGGCCGTACTCCTTGGCCTCCTCCGCGGTGTACCAGCGGTCGCGGTCGCCGTCGCGGATGATCGTCTCCACGGTCTGGCCGGAGTGGCGGGCGGTGATCTCCGCCATGCGCTGCTTGGTGCGCAGCAGGTACTGGGCCTGGATCTTGATGTCCGAGGCCGTACCGCCGATGCCGGCCGATCCCTGGTGCATGAGGATGTCGGTGTTCGGGAGCGCGAAGCGCTTGCCGGCGGTGCCGCCGGTGAGCAGGAACTGGCCCATCGAGGCCGCCATGCCCATACCGATGGTGACGACGTCGTTCGGGATGTACTGCATGGTGTCGTAGACCGCCATGCCGGCCGTCACCGAACCGCCGGGGCTGTTGATGTAGAGGTAGATGTCCTTGTCCGGCTCTGCGGCAAGGAGGAGCAGCTGTGCGGTGATCTTGTTGGCGATGTCATCGTCCACCTGCTGGCCGAGGAAGATGATGCGCTCGCCGAGCAGCCGGCTGTAGACCTGGTCACCGAGGCCACCACCGAGGGACGGCTCTCCGGCGGCGTAGGGCATCAGATTCGTCACGTATCCACCTGCTCGTCTCTGACGGCTCCGGCCGTCTCAGCGTCTTCGTACCGGGTGGGCCGGGACTACCCGACCCTTCCTCTTCATGGACCCTAACGCGCAGGTGGAACAACGCCATCCCGCTTCCGCGACTGTTCGCTGGGAGCGCAAGGTCCGCAGTTGGCACAAGGGTTGTGGCGAAACGTCCGCCGGTACGACGACGGGCCCCGGACGCGGTGGCGTCCGGAGCCCGTCGTACGGGGTCAGCGCGAGGCTCAGGCCTCGGTCTTCTCCTCGGCGGCGGCCTCGGTGGCCTCAGCGGCCTCCGTGGTCTCCTCCGCCGCGTCCTCGTCGTCCTCCAGCTCGACGACCTCACCGTTGGTGTCGACGACCTTGGCGGCCTCGACCACGACGGCGAGCGCCTTGCCGCGGGCGACCTCGCCGACGAGCATCGGCACCTGGCCGCCCTCGACGACCGCCTGGGCGAACTGGTCCGGGCTCATGCCGGAGGAGGCAGCGCGCCGCATGAGGTGCTCGGTGAGCTCCTCCTGGTTGACGTTCAGCTTCTCCTTGTTGACGAGCTCGTCCAGGATGAACTGGGTCTTGATGCCCTTGACGGCCTGCTCGGAGGTCTCGGCCTCGAACTCCTCGGCGGTCTTGCCCTGGATCTCCAGGTACTTGTCGAGGGTGAGACCCATCTGACCGAGCTGGTGGTGCTCCAGGTTGTGCTTGCGGGTCTGGACCTCGTCCGCGAGCAGCTTCTCCGGGATCGGGACCTCGGCGAGCTTCAGCAGCTCCTCCAGGACGCGCTCCTGGGCCTGGGTGGCCTGGTCGTACTGCTTGGTGTTCTCGAGGCGCTTGCGGCTGTCGGCCTTCAGCTCGTCCAGCGTGTCGAACTCGCTGGCCATCTGGGCGAAGTCGTCGTCCAGCTCGGGGAGCTCGCGGGCGGCGACGGCGCTGACCTTGACGGTGACCTCGGCGTCCTTGCCCTCGGCGGAGCCGCCCTTCAGCTGCGAGGTGAAGGTGGCCTCGCCACCGGCCTCCAGACCGGTCACGGCCTCGTCGATGCCCTCGAGGAGTTCACCGGAACCGATGGTGTACGAGACACCCTCGGCCACGCCGTCCTCCAGGACCTCGCCGTCGACCTTGGCCTCGAGGTCGATCGTGACGACGTCGCCGTCGGCGGCGGCGCGCTCGACCGGGTTGGTGGAGGCGAAGCGGCCGCGCAGCTGCTCGACGGCCTTCTCGACCTCCTCGTCGGTGACCTCGATGGCGTCGACGGTGACCTCGATGCCGGAGTAGTCCGGGATCTCGATCTCGGGGCGCACGTCCACCTCGGCGGTGAAGGCCAGCAGCTCGCCGTCCTTCAGCTCCGTGATGTCGACCTCGGGCTGGCCGAGGACGTTCAGCTCACCCTCGTTGACGGCCTCGGTGTAGAACTTCGGGAGCGCGTCGTTGACGGCCTCCTCCAGCACAGCACCACGGCCGAACCGCTGGTCGATGACCCGGCTGGGGATCTTGCCCTTGCGGAACCCCTTCACCGTGACCTGCTGGTTGATCTTCTTGTACGCCGCGTCGAGGCTGTCCTTGAGCTCCTCGAAGGGCACCTCGATGCTGAGCCGAACCCGGGTCGGGTTCAGGGTCTCCACGGCGCTCTTCACGGTTCGGTCTCCTTGGTGGCTGACTTCTTGGGGTTCTGCTCCGCCGCACGGGGGGCGGCTTCGCGGACCGAGCCCGGTACATCAGACACACGGGCACGCATTTTGCATAGTAACGGCAAGGGGGAGAACTCCCGCAACGCGATCTTGTCCACGCGATCTTGCCGATGGTCGGGGTGGCCGGATTCGAACCGACGACCTTCCGCTCCCAAAGCGGACGCGCTACCAAGCTGCGCCACACCCCGTCGGTGCGACACGTAGGGTACATGCAGTGAGGCACCGCGCCCGCCGGTTTCGGCGGGCGGCGTCAAGGGGTGTGCGGGCAGCGCCCGCGACCCGCTACGATGCTTCTCGTGCCGCGGTCCGTGTGACCTGCGGTGCCGCGCTTGCGGGCGTAGCTCAATGGTAGAGCCCTAGTCTTCCAAACTAGCTACGCGGGTTCGATTCCCGTCGCCCGCTCCAACCGCCGAAGGGCCCGGTCCAGTGGACCGGGCCCTTCGGCGTCGTGTCCGGGCGGCTCAGAAGTTGATCTGGCCCACCGAGTCGATGATCGAGTGCATGAAGCGGTTGATCGACGGCCCCATGCCCGTCGGCGCCAGGAAGAAGCCGAAGAGCGCCGCGACGATCGCGGGGCCCGCCTTTATGGAACCGCTCCGGATCATGACGACCAGGACGATCCCCAACAGAAGCACCACAGACAGCGAAATGGCCACGACTGCTCACACCCTCGGTCGGTCCGCCTTGCCGGCCCGGAGATGTGCGGCCCTGCACCCTCCGTCGACTCCATCGTGCCACCAACTCCCGCCGGGGTGTTGCCGGGTGGCGTATCGACCTGTCGATATCGCGCCATCCTGCGCCCCTTGCGCCCCCTGCGCGCCGGGCCGGGGGCCAGGCAGGGGCCGGGGCGTGGCCACGCGCGTTCCGGGAATATGCAACGGTGATCGTTTCCGTACCCACACACTTCATTCACAGGCGAATTCGACGCCGAACGCGAGGTAATTCACTTCGGTCAACTGACTGATGGATTGCCCCATTTGACGCGGATTAAACAGGTCATAACGGGCATGTTCCGCTGGTTTGCCATTTGATATGCAGGGAAGACGCGCTATTCAACGGCGGTTTTACGAATGGCAATCGAGACGTCTAGGGTGCCTGAGATGTTCCACGCTCCGAACGCAATGCAGAGGGCCGCGCTTCCCCCGGCGACCGAGGAGGCGGAGCCCAGACACGCTGCGCCGACGGCGGCCCCGCAGGCCCCCTCACCAGCGGCGGAACGGCCCACCCGGAGCGGCGGTGCCAAGAAGCGTGACGCCTTCTTCGACAACGCCAAGTACCTCGCCATCGTGCTCGTCGCGGTGGCGCACTCGTGGGTTCCGGTCATGGACGGGAGCCGGACGGCCCGGGCGCTGTACATGGTCGTGTACACGTTCCACATGCCCGCCTTCATCCTCATCTCGGGTTATTTCTCACGGTCGTTCGACCTGACCCCCGCCAAGGTGAAGCGGCTCGTCACCGGTGTCGCCGTGCCGTACGTGGTGTTCGAGACGGCGTACTCGCTGTTCCGCCGGTACGCGAACGACCAGCCGGACGCGGCCGTCAGCCTGCTGGAGCCCTGGTACCTGACCTGGTTCCTGGCCGCCCTGTTCATCTGGCGGCTCACCACGCCGATCTGGCGCAACCTCCGCCATCCGCTGGCCGTTTCGCTCGTGATCGCCGTTCTCGCCTCGCTCGCGCCCAGCATCGGTGACGACCTCGACCTGCCGCGCGTGCTGCAGTTCCTGCCCTTCTTCGTGCTCGGACTCCAGCTGAAGCCCGAGCACTTCGAGCTGGTCCGCCGCCGCGAGGCCCGGCTGTTCGCGCTGCCGCTCTTCGCCGGTGCGCTGGTCTTCGCGTACTGGGCGGCGCCCCGGATGCAGCTGGGCTGGTTCCTGCGGGACTCCAGCGCCCAGGACATGGGGGCGCCGTGGTGGTCGGGCGCGGTGATGACCCTGGCGATGTTCGGCTGCGCGGTGCTGCTGACGGCCGGGTTCCTCGCGCTGGTCCCGCGCCGCCACATGTGGTTCACGGTGCTCGGCGCCGGCACCATCTGCGGCTACCTGCTGCACGGCTTCCTGGTGAAGGGCGCCGACTACGCGGGGATCTTCGACGACCACGACTGGCTGGTCGGTCCGGCGGGCCTGGTGATCGTGACCGTGGTCGCCTCCGCCGCCGTCACGCTGCTGTGCACGCCGCCGGTGCGGCGCGTCCTGCGCTGCGTCACCGAGCCGGACATGAACTGGGCGTTCCGCCGGGACGCCGCCAGGATCTGACCGCCCCGCGCACCCCGCGAAGCCCGGCCCAGGTGGCCGGGCTTCGTCGTGTCAGCGGGCGGTGCGGGCGCGCGGCGCGACGGACGGTGTCAGCGGTCGGTGTTGGCTCAATCCCGACGCTCCGAGGGCGGGTTCGGCACGGTGAGCCCCAGCAGCTCCCGTACCCGCGCATACTTCGCGGTCAGCCGGGTACGGGTGGCCGGCTCCAGCACCGCGAGGCGGGCCGGGTCGGCGTTGTGGGCGAGGTCCGCCTCCTTGACCAGCAGGGCGCCGGGGGTGGCCAGGATGCGCCGGGTGTACGCCTCCGGCTCCTCGCCCGCCCGCTTGGTGACGGCGAGCACCATGTCCTTGACCGCCTGCGGCAGCGCGGCCCCGGCCAGCCACTCGGCCGACAGCGCGTCGTCCTCCACCGCGTCGTGCAGCCAGGCCGCGGCGATCTGCTCGTCGCTGCCGCCCCTGCTCCGTACACCCTCCGCGACGGCCGCGAGGTGTTCCACGTAAGGGCGGCCGGCCTTGTCCCGCTGGGCGGCGTGGGCCTCACGGGCCAGGGCTTCGACCTCGGCGAGCGTCAGCCGAGCGTGTGATGCGGTCATGGCAAGGACTCTAGGCGCACCCCGTACACCGGTCCCGAGAGTTGCAATGTCAATCGTTCGGTAAACTAACCGATGACCATTTCTTGACGATCTCTTGACTCTTCGAAGGGCCAGGCTCATCGGACACGCAGACACGCTCATCGCCATGGGCGGCGCCTTCCTCGCCGCCGCGGTCCTCGCCCGCGCAGGCCGCCGCATCGGACTGCCCACCATCCCTCTGTTCATCCTGGCCGGAATCCTCCTCGGCCCGCACACCCCCGGCATCGTCCTCGTCGCCGACCCGCACGACCTGGAGATGCTCTCCGCGCTCGGCCTGGTGCTGCTCCTCTTCTACCTGGGCCTGGAATTCCACCTGGACGACCTCAAGGCGGGCGGCCGCAAGATGGCCGTCGCCGGGGGCACCTATCTCGCCCTGAACGTCGGCGCCGGGCTCGGCTTCGGCTTCGCGCTCGGCTGGGGCACCTCCGAGGCGCTGGTGCTCGCCGGGGTGCTCGGGATCTCCTCGTCGGCCATCGTCACCAAAGTGCTCGTGGACCTCGGCCGGATCGGCAATCCGGAGACCCGGCCCATCCTCGGCATCATCGTCGTGGAGGACGTCTTCCTCGCCCTGTATCTGGCGGCCCTCCAGCCCATCCTGTCCGGCGCCGACAGTCTCGCCGCGGCGGTGACCGACGGCGGCAAGGCGTTCGGCTTCCTGCTGCTGCTCGCCCTGGCCGCCCGCTTCGGCACCCGGGTCGTCGGCAAGCTGATCGGGACCAGGGACGACGAGCTCCTGGTGATCTCGTTCCTCGGCGCCGCCGTCCTGGTGGCCGGGATCTCGGAGTGGTTCGGCGTCGCGGACGCGATCGGTGCCTTCATGGTCGGGCTGATGCTCGGCAGTACGTCGTCGGGCGAGCGCATCCTCAAGCTGGTGCACCCGCTGCGCGACGCGTTCGGCGCGATCTTCTTCTTCGCCTTCGGGCTCTCCATCGACCCGGGCGACCTGCCCACCGTGCTCTGGCCGGTGCTGGCCGCCGTCGCGGTCACCCTCGCGATGAACGTGTGCGCCGGAATCGCCGCCGCCAAGGTGTACGACTTCGGCCCGCAGGCCACCGCGAACATCTCCACCACCCTGGTGGCGCGCGGGGAGTTCGCCCTGATCCTCGCCACGATGGCGGCGGGCGCCGGCCTCGACGAACGGCTCTCCCCGTTCATCGCGGGCTACGTACTGGTCCTCGCGGTCCTCGCGCCGCTGGCGGCCGGACGCTCGCACTGGCTGGCCCGCCTCCTGCCGGGCAAGCCGGAACCGGCGCTCCGCGAGCCCGATCCGGTCGGCGCCGGTTCATGACTTCCGTGAGTTCAGAACTCCCGTGAGTTCAGGACTTCCGTGACAGGAGCAGCAGGGCCCGGTCGTCGTTGACGTCCTTGGCGCACGCCTCGATGAGGTGCCAGGCCGCGCCCTCGAAGCCGGTGCTGACGTAGCGGTCGGCCTCGCCGGTGAGCCGGTCGATGCCCTCCGCGATGTCCCGGTCGGACGCCTCCACCAGTCCGTCGGTGAACAGCATCAGCACGTCACCGGGGGCGAGATGGCCCTTGACCGCGTCGAACTCGGCCCCGTCGTACACCCCGAGCAGCGGGCCCTCCGCCGCCTTCTCCTCCCACTGGCCGCTGCCGGCGTGGAGCTGGAGGGCCGGCGGGTGGCCCGCCGAGAGGAGTTCGTAGTCGCCGGTCTCCAGGTCGAGGACCAGGTGGATCGAGGTCGCGAAGCCCTCGTCCCAGTCCTGGCGCAGCAGATAGCCGTTGGCGGCGGGCAGGAATCCGTGCGGGGGCAGCGAGCCGAGCAGCCCGCCGAAGGCGCCGGACAGCAGCAGGGCGCGGGAGCCGGCGTCCATGCCCTTGCCGGAGACGTCGGTCAGGACGGCTTCCAGGGTCCGGCCGCCGTGGGTGCGGGCCGCGACGACGAAGTCCCCGGAGAAGGACTGCCCGCCGGCCGGGCGCAGCGCCATCTCGCGGTGCCAGCCCTGCGGGAGGCGGGGCAGCGAGCTCTGGACGCGGATGCGTTCGCGCAGGTCGAAGAGCATGGTGCCGCCGCGCCGCCAGGGCACCCCGACCCGGGCGCGGAACTGGGCGAGGACCAGCCCGAAGAACCCGCAGGCGGCGACCGTGAGCACGGTGCCGGGGGTGACCCCGGCCGGGCCGTCCTCGTAGGGGCCGAGCCGGACGGACTCCACGATGAGGGCGACGGCGACCCCCGCGTACAGGCCGAGGAGGCTGGCCGGGCGCAGCAGCAGGCCGCCCGCGACGATCGGCAGGACGAGCATGGTGGGCGCGCACCAGACCGGGTCGACCAGGGTGAGGCAGGTGATGACCGGGATGACCAGGAAGAGGCCGGCCAGGGCGATCCAGTCGGAGCCGTCGCCGCGGAAGTAGTCGACCCCGGACCGGCGCAGCGTGGTGTAGACCCGGTGCGCCGATTTCCGCCATCGGGCCGGGTACGTCGTTGCTCCTGCGCGTCGGGCCATTGCGGGGACCTTATCCACCCGGCGGCCTCCGGTGCAGGGGGACCCCGTGACAATGTGTTCGAAATCGGCGCGCTCGGTGCCGTACCGGCGGGTAAGGCGTGCGGATTACGCGGACTGGCAGCCGGGGCACCAGAAGAGGTTGCGGGCGGCCAGGTCGGCGGTGCGGATCTCGGTGCCGCAGATGTGGCAGCCCTGGCGGGCGCGCCGGTAGACGTAGACCTCGCCGCCGTGGTCGTCCACGCGGGGCGGGCGGCCCATCGCCTCGGGCAGGTGCTCGGGGCGGACGGTGTCGATCCGGTTGTGCCGTACGCCCTCGCGCATCAGCTCCCGCAGGTCCGCCCAGATCGCGTCCCACTCGCGCCGGGTGAGGTCCTTGCCCGCCCGGTACGGGTCGATGCCGTGCCGGAACAGCACCTCCGCGCGGTAGACGTTGCCGACGCCCGCGATGACCTTCTGGTCCATCAGCAGGGCGGCGACGGTGATCCGGCTGCGGGAGATCCGCTGCCAGGCGCGTTCGCCGTCCTCGCCCGCGCGCAGCGGGTCGGGGCCGAGCCGGTCGTGTATCGCGCGCTTCTCGGCGTCCGTGATCAGGGCGCAGGTGGTCGGGCCGCGCAGGTCCGCGTGGTGCGCGTCGTTGACCAGGCGCAGCCGGACGGTGTCGGTGGGCGGCGGGGCCGGCACCGTACCGAAGCCCAGCTTGCCGAAGAGGCCGAGGTGGATGTGGACCCAGCCGGTGTCGCCGAAGCCGAGGAAGAGGTGCTTGCCGTGGGCGTCGGCCGTGTCCAGGACGTGGCCGTCGAGCAGGGCGGCGCTGTCGGAGAACTTGCCCTGCGGGCTGCTCGTCCGCACCGGCCGGCCGCCGAAGCGCTCGCGGTGGTCCGCGGCGAGGCGGTGGATCGTGTGTCCCTCGGGCACGGTGGCGGGTCTCCTGGGCGGTGCGGGGGCGGACATGACTGTGCCGCCGGACGGACCGGCGGCACAGGAAGCTGGTCAGCCCTGCTGCGGGTGGTGGGCCGGGATCGGGGGGAGCTCGCCGGTGTTCTCGTACGCCGTGAGCATGTCGATGCGGCGGGTGTGCCGCTCCTCGCCGGAGTACGGGGTGGAGAGGAAGATCTCCACGAACTTGGTGGACTCCTCGACCGTGTGCATCCGGCCGCCGATGGAGATCACGTTGGCGTCGTTGTGCTCGCGGCCGAGCGCGGCGGTCTGCTCGCTCCAGGCGAGTGCGGCGCGGACGCCCTTGACCTTGTTGGCGGCGATCTGCTCGCCGTTGCCGGAGCCGCCGATCACGATGCCGAGGCTGTCCGGGTCGGCGGCCGTCTTCTCGGCGGCGCGGAGGCAGAACGGCGGGTAGTCGTCCTGGGCGTCGTAGATGTGGGGACCGCAGTCGACGGCCTCGTGGCCCTGGGCCTTGAGCCACTCGACGAGGTGGTTCTTGAGTTCGTAACCGGCATGGTCGGATCCGAGGTACACGCGCATGGGAGGAGTGTGGCACGTGCGCGGGCGGGGCGCCGACGAAGGGGTGCGGTGTGCCCGGTGCCGGGCGGACGCGCGGAGGCCCGCCGGTCCGCGGTGCGGTCCGGCGGGCCTCCCGAGAGGTCTGCGGGGTCAGCCCCTGCGGCCCAGGAGCTTCCAGGAGGCGGGCAGCGCGCCCATGGCCAGCGCCGCCTTCAGCGCGTCGCCGAGCAGGAACGGCGTCAGGCCCGCGGCGATCGCGGCGCTCGCCGACATGCCGGTGGACAGCGCCAGGTACGGCACGCCGACCGCGTAGATGATCGCCGAGCCGAGGACCATCGTCCCGGCCGTGCGCAGCACCGAGCGGTCGCCGCCGCGCCGGGCCAGGCCGCCGACGACGGTGGCGGCGAGCAGCATGCCGAGGACGTAGCCGAAGGAGGCGCCGCCCGCGCCGGAGGTGCCGCCCGCGAACCACGGCATTCCGGCCATGCCGATGAGGGCGTACACGGCGAGGGAGAGGAAGCCGCGGCGAGCGCCGAGCGCGGTGCCGACGAGGAGGGCGGCGAACGTCTGGCCGGTGACCGGGACCGGGGAGTGCGGGATGGGCACGGCGATCTGGGCGGCTATGCCGGTGAGCGCGGCGCCGCCGAGCACCAGGGCGGTGTCCACGGCGTAGCGGTGCCGGGCGGCGGGCAGCAGGTCGGCGAGGACCACTCCGGTGCGGGCGGGGGCGGCAGCAGTGCTCATCGGGGACTCCGCGGGGGTGAGGGTGGAGAGGGACTGACCGTGACGCTATCCGACCGGGCCGGGCCCGATCACCGTCAGCGGCCCACAAAGCGGCGATCGGGGCGTTGGTGGGGTTCGCACAAGGACGGCGGCGCAATCATCGCCGAGCGTGATGCTTGTCACGGAGGTGAGCGGGGATGCGCCCGAGGCGGCCCGGGAAGGCGCGCGGAAGCGGGACTGTGAACTCCCTCTAAAAGCGCGGTACGTGACGGTGGCCCACCGTCCGCCGCCGCGTGCGCGCCCGGTGTGGACCCGGTGACCGTATAGCGGACGGTGGTTACCGGCCTGCGGATCACGTGGCCAGACTGGGCGGACGTCCCCCGTCTCACCGACCGAACAGAGCCCGTCCATGTCCCGGACCTCCGCGCCCTCCCCCACCGGCTCCCCGGCCACCGCGCCGGACACCGGCCCCGAATCGCCCCTGTCGCAGGGGCTGAAGCAGCGCCATCTCTCGATGATCGCCCTGGGCGGCGTCATCGGCGCCGGGCTCTTCGTCGGCTCCGGCGCGGGCATCGCCGCCGCGGGCCCCTCGATCGTCATCGCGTACGCCGTCTCGGGGCTGCTGGTGATGCTCGTGATGCGGATGCTCGGCGAGATGTCGGCGGCCAACCCGGCGTCCGGCTCGTTCTCGGTGCACGCCGAGCGGGCGATCGGGCCGTGGGCCGGGTTCACGGCGGGCTGGGCGTTCTGGGTGCTGCTCTGCACGGCCGTCGGCCTGGAGGGGATCGGCGCGGCCAAGATCGTGACGGGCTGGCTGCCGGGGACCCCCGAATGGGCCTGGGTGGCGCTGTTCATGGTGGTGTTCCTGGGGACGAACCTGGCCTCGGTGACGAAGTTCGGCGAGTTCGAGTTCTGGTTCGCCGCGCTCAAGGTCACCGCGATCACGCTGTTCCTGGTCCTCGGCGTGCTGGCGGTCCTGGGCGTGCTGCCGGGCACGGACGCGCCGGGCACCGCCAACCTCAGCGGCGAGGGCGGCTTCCTGCCGAACGGCTCGGACGGCCTGGTCATCGGACTCCTCGCCTCCGTCTTCGCGTACGGCGGTCTGGAGACGGTCACCATCGCCGCCGCGGAGTCGGAGAACCCGGTGCGCGGCGTCGCGACGGCCGTGCGGACGGCGATGTGGCGGATCGCGCTGTTCTACGTGGGCTCGATGGCGGTCGTCGTGACACTGGTGCCCTGGGACGACCCGAAGGTGGTGGAGGTGGGGCCGTTCTACGCGGCGCTCGACCACCTCGGCATCGGCCAGGCCGCGCAGATCATGAACGTCGTCATCCTGGTCGCCCTGCTCTCCGCGATGAACGCCAACATCTACGGCGCCTCGCGCATGGCCTGCTCGCTGGTGGCGCGCGGCCAGGGCCCGAAGCGGCTGGGCCGGGTCTCCGGCGGGGTGCCGCGCACGGCGGTCCTGGTCTCGTCCGTCTTCGGCTTCCTGTGCGTGCTGCTGAGCTACTGGCGGCCGGACGACGTCTTCCCCTGGCTGCTGAACATGACCGGTGCGGTGATCCTGGTCGTCTGGATCTTCATCGCCGTCTCCCAGCTGATCCTGCGGGCCCGCCTGGAGCGCGAGGCGCCCGAGAAGCTGGTGGTGCGGATGTGGCTGTTCCCGGGGCTGACGGTGGTGGCGCTGCTCGCCATGGCCGGGATCTTCGTCCTGATGCTCCGCCAGCCCTCGACCCGTGACCAGCTCCTGGCGTCGGGCGCGCTGACGGTGGCCCTGGCCGCGATCGGGGCCGTACGCCAGCGGCGGCGCGCCGGAGTCTGAGCCGTAACCCCGTAAAACCGTACGAAACACCGGGTCCTAAGCCGAAGGGCTGACCCGGTGTTTCGCTTTGCTGCTGTTAGCCTGCTGTTGCATAGGGATTGCAATAACAACTTGTCAGCAGTTGGAGGGTTCGAAACCAATGGCCACGTACACGCTCCCGGAACTCCCGTACGACTACGCCGCGCTCGAACCGGTCATCAATCCGCAGATCATCGAGCTCCACCACGACAAGCACCACGCCGCTTACGTGAAGGGCGCCAACGACACCCTGGAGCAGCTGGAAGAGGCGCGGGACAAGGAGGCCTGGGGAGCGATCAACGGCCTCCAGAAGAACCTCGCCTTCCACCTGTCCGGCCACATCCTGCACTCGATCTACTGGCACAACATGACCGGTGACGGCGGCGGCGAGCCGCTGGCCGCGGACGGGGTCGGCGACCTCGCGGACGCGATCACCGAGTCGTTCGGCTCCTTCGCCGGTTTCAAGTCCCAGCTGACGAAGGCCGCGGCCACCACGCAGGGCTCCGGCTGGGGCGTCCTCGCGTACGAGCCGGTCAGCGGCAAGCTGATCGTGGAGCAGGTCTACGACCACCAGGGCAACGTGGGCCAGGGCTCCGTCCCGGTCCTGGTCTTCGACGCCTGGGAGCACGCCTTCTACCTCCAGTACAAGAACCAGAAGGTCGACTTCATCGAGGCGATGTGGGCCGTCGTCAACTGGCAGGACGTGGCGAAGCGCTACGCCGCCGCCAAGGAGCGCGCGGACGTGCTGCTGCTCGCCCCCTGAGCCGACGTCCCCGCGCGCGGGACACACCGGACGTCCTGCCTCGTGATCGTCTTCTCAACCTTCACCGGCAGGCGGATGAAGGGGAGGCCCCCGCCTGGACGTGACAGGCGGGGGCCTCTCTGTGGCCCGGGCCCGGCTGCCATGATGTCCGGCATGAGGAGCACGTCATGACGATCACCGTCCACGAGCTGGTGTACTACCCGGTCAAGGGCTGCGCCGGGACCCGGGTCGACTCCGCGCGGGTCACCGTCACCGGCCTGGAGCACGACCGGATGTTCATGGTGGTCGACGCGGCCGACGGCGCGTTCCGCAGCCAGCGCACCCACCCCGCGATGGCGGCGATCGGGGTCCGCGTCCTCGACGCCGGGGCGGCCCTCGACCTGTCCGCCGAGGCCGTCGGGCCGCTGCGCCTGGAGGTGGCGCCGGACGGGCCGCGCCGCGAGGTCAGCATGTTCGGCCGGGACCTCGGCGAAGCCGTCGACCAGGGCGACGAGGCCGCGCGGTGGTTCTCCGACGCGCTCGGGGCCGCGTGCCGCCTCGTCCGGGTGCGCCCCGGCTTCGACCGCGACGGCTGGGGCGAGACCCCCGGCAAGGTCAACTTCGGCGACGCGCACGCGGTCCTGGTCACCTCGACCGCCTCGCTCGCCGGGCTCAACGCCCGCATCGCGGCCCGGGGCGACGCCGCGCCCGTGCCCATGGACCGCTTCCGGGCCAACATCGTGCTGACCGGTGACGACGAGCCGCACTTCGAGGACCGGGTGGCGCGGATGACCGTGGGCACCGCCGAACTCGCCCACTCGGTCAAGGCGATCCGCTGCAACGTCCCGCTCATCGACCAGCGGACCGGGCGCCGTGCCGGCCCGGAGCCGGTGCGCACCCTGGCCACATACCGCAGGGAGCCGGAGTTCGGCAACAAGCTCAGCTTCGGCGCGAAGAACGCGGTGGTCCGGGAGGGCGTGGTGCGGGTCGGCGACCCGGTCTCCGTGCACAGCCCGGCGGCCGGCTGAGCACCCCCCGTAAAACCAGCTGCCCGCCTCCCGCAACTCCCCTATCGTCGTGCTGATTTGCCCGGAACGGGACGACGACGTGGAGGATGACTGTGCGCTACCGCGAGCTGGGACGCAGCGGACTTTCGGTGTCCGAGATCGGCTACGGGGCCTGGGGCATCGGCGAGTCCAGCTGGGTGGGGGCGACGCGGGACGAGTCGCTGCGCGCCCTGCACCGGGCCGTCGACCTCGGCGTGAACCTCATCGACACCGCACGCGGCTACGGCGAGAGCGAGCGCATCGTCGGGCAGCTGGTCCGCGAACGGGCCGGTGACGAGGTACTGGTGGCGACCAAGGTGCCGCCGAAGAACGGTGAGTGGCCGGCGGCGGACGGCCTGGACCCGGCGGACACGTTCCCCGGCGCGCACATCCGCAGCAGCCTGGAGACCAGCCTCGCCGCTTCCGGCCTGGACCACTTCGACGTGCTCCAGTTCCACGTCTGGAACGACGAGTGGCTGGGGCGCGGGGACTGGCTGGAGACCGTCGCGGCGCTGAAGCAGGAGGGGAAGATCCGCCTGTTCGGGGTCTCGGTCAACGACCACTCCCCGGAGAGCGCGGTCGCGCTCGTGCGCAGCGGGGCCGTGGACAGCGTGCAGGTCATCTACAACGTGTTCGACCAGGCCCCCGCCGAGGAGCTGCTGCCGGCCTGCGCGGAGCACGGGGTCGGCGTGATCGTCCGGGTCGCCCTGGACGAGGGCGGGCTGACCGGCCGGATCACCGCGGACACGACGTTCCCCGAGGGCGACTTCCGCAACCGCTACTTCCGCGACGACCGCCCGGCCCAGGTCGAACGGCGCGTCGCGGCGATCGTGGCGGACCTGGGCGTCGAGCCGGACGCGATCGCGGAGCACGCGCTGCGGTTCGTCCTGAGCCACCCGGCGGTCTCCACCGTGATCCCGGGGATGCGCAGCGTCCGTAACGTGGAGCGCAACACCGCGCTCAGCGACGGACAGCCGCTCACCGAGGAACAGCTGGCGGTCCTGGCCAAGCACCGCTGGCCGCGCAACTTCTACTCCTGACCGGGAAGTTCACCGGTCCGCGCCGCCGCCGGGGTCTTCGTCCACGGGCCGACGCCGAGCCGGCCCGTGGTGCCGAGGTCCAGCTCCGGGGTGACCGTCACGGGCGCGGCGCCGGGCTTCGCGGTGACCTCGGTGTAGGGGGCGTTCACCGGGTCGCCCTCCGTGGTGGTGTTGCGCCAGGCGAGGGTGGCGCGCGCGCTCTCGCCGGGGCGCAGCGTGACGGGGCGGGGTTCGGCGTTGCCGCCGATGCCGGTGGAGATCGCGGTGGTGCCGTGCAGGATCTTGACCCCGCTGACCGGCTTGCGGTCCTCGCCGAGGAGCCGGAGCGCCGGGTAGCCGTTCAGCTCGTAGTCGGTGGTGGAGCAGTTGATGAGGTTGATGCCCACGACGCGCAGCCCCATCGCGGCGTCGCCCCGGTCGTTGGTGATGCGGACCCCGGAGGAGGGACAGTCGCCGCCCGCCCCGTCCGCCGGGACGGCCCGCACCCTCATGAGCCGGGCCCGGTACGAGCGCGCCGAGCCCGGTCCGTCCGCCGCGTCCAGGGGCCGCCGCACGGTCTGGCCGGGCTTCACCGCCTCCACGGTGCGGGTGATGTTGTCCATGGCCTCGCCCAACCCGTTGACCAGGGTGAACGTGAGGGTGAAGGTGAGCGGTTCCTTCTCGGTGTTGGTGACCTCGAACCCGGTGGACGGGGCGCCGGAGGGACCGCACTTGCCGCTGATCACCCGGACGTTGTCCCAGGTCCGCCCGGCGGGGTCGGGGAGCGGCGCGAGGGAGGCGCAGGTCGCGCCGGGCGAGGCGGAGGCCCCGGCGGTCTCCTTCCCGCATCCGGCGAGCAGCGCGGTGCTCGCGAGGGCGGCACACAGGATGAGGGCGGAGGCTGGGCGCATCCGCCCAGAAGATCAAAGAGCGCCGGGGCGGGCTGTGTGCCAGGTCACATATTGCGTCACGGTGGCGTCACAGACGGCGGCGGGGAGTGCTCCCCGCCGCCGTCGGACGGTCAGTCGAAGATCGGGCCCTGGGTGCGGGTGCGCTTGATCTCGTAGAAGCCGGGGATCGAGGCGACCATCAGGGTGCCGTCCCAGAGCTTCGCGGCCTCCTCGCCCTTGGGGGCCGGGGTGACGACCGGGCCGAAGAAGGCGATCTGCTCGCCGTCGGCGCCGGGGACGGCGATGACCGGGGTGCCGACCTCCTGGCCCACCTTCTCGATGCCCTCCTTGTGGGAGGCGCGCAGCTCGGTGTCGTAGGTGTCGGAGTCCGCGTGGGCGGCGAGCTCGACGGGGAGGCCGACGTCCTTGAGGGCGTTCTCGACGGCCTCGCGGGTCGGGCCCTCGCCGCGGTTGTGGAAGCGGGTGCCGAGCGCGGTGTAGAGCGGGCCGACGACCTCGTCGCCGTGCAGCTGCTGGGCGGCGATCACGACGCGGACCGGGCCCCACGCCTTGTTCTCCAGCATGTCGCGGTACTCGGCGGGCAGCTCGTCGAGCCGGTCCTCGTTGAGTACGGCCAGGCTCATGACGTGCCAGCGGACCTCGACGTCGCGGACCTTCTCCACCTCCAGCATCCAGCGGGAGGTCATCCAGGCCCAGGGGCAGAGCGGGTCGAACCAGAAGTCGACGGGGGTCCTGCCGGTCGCCGTGCTGTTGTCAGACATCTCTCTCCTCGAACGGACGGATCGCGTCGGTGCGAAAGTCTGTGCCCGAGAACACCGCAGCACGCTCCGGCCATTCCCGCCCGCGGGTCGGGAGGGCGGCATGGGAGGATCAAACTATTCGAACGTGACACAAAGGAGTGTGCCGTGCCCGGCGAGAACCTGTCCCGAGACGAGGCCCGTGAGCGGGCCGAGCTGCTGACCGTCGACGGTTACGACGTCGAACTCGACGTCCGCTCCGCGACCGGCGGCCCCGGCGGGGACGACCCGGCGGGCGGTCCGCTGACCTTCCGCTCGGTGACGACGATCCGGTTCCGCGCGGCGCGCGGCGGCGCGTCCACCTTCGCGGACCTCATCGCCCCCTCGGTCAGCGCGGTGACGCTGGACGGCACCGCGCTGGACCCGGCGGCCGTGTTCGACGGGGCGCGGATCGCGCTGGCGGACCTGGCGGAGGGCGAACACGTCCTGGTGGTCGACGCGCAGTGCGCGTACAGCCGGACCGGCGAGGGCATGCACCGCTTCGTGGACCCGGAGGACGGCGAGGTCTACCTCTACACCCAGTACGAGCCGGCGGACGCCCGCCGCGTCTTCGCCAACTTCGAACAGCCCGACCTCAAGGCCCCGTACCGCTTCCGGGTGACGGCGCCCGCCGAGTGGACGGTGTGGAGCAACGGCGCGGAGGAGTCCCGCGAGGGCGGCGTGTGGCGGTTCGCGGAGACCGAGCCGATCTCGACGTACATCACGGCGGTCGTCGCCGGTCCGTACCACTACGTCACCGACTCCTACAGCCGGAGCTTCGAGGACGGCACGACGCTGGAGATCCCGCTCGGCGCGATGTGCCGCAAGGGGCTCGCCAAGTACTTCGACTCCGACGACATCTTCCTGATCACCAAGCAGGGCCTGGACTTCTTCCACGAGAACTTCGACTACCCGTACCCGTTCGGGAAGTACGACCAGGCGTTCGTGCCGGAGTACAACCTCGGCGCGATGGAGAACCCGGGCTGTGTCACGTTCCGCGAGGAGTACATCTTCCGCGGCAAGGTGACGCGGGCGGCGTACGAGGGCCGGGCCAACGTCATCCTGCACGAGATGGCGCACATGTGGTTCGGGGACCTCGTCACCATGCAGTGGTGGGACGACCTGTGGCTGAAGGAGTCCTTCGCGGACTTCATGGGCGTCTTCGCGATGACCGGCGCGACCCGCTTCGAGGACGGCTGGATCACCTTCGCCAACAACCGCAAGTCCTGGGCGTACCGCGCCGACCAGCTGCCGTCCACCCACCCGATCACGGCCGACATCCGTGACCTGGAGGACGCCAAGCTGAACTTCGACGGCATCACGTACGCGAAGGGCGCCTCCGTCCTCAAGCAGCTCGTGGCGTACGTGGGCCGGGAGGCGTTCCTGGAGGGCGCGCGGCGCTACTTCAAGAAGCACGCGTACGGGAACACCCGGCTCGGGGACCTGCTGTCGGTGCTGTCCGAGACGTCCGGCCGGGACATGACCGCGTGGTCGCGCTCCTGGCTGCAGACCGCGGGCGTCAACTCGATGACCCCGGTGGCGACGTACGACGCGGCCGGCCGGATCACCGAGCTGGCCGTCCTCCAGGAGGCCGCCGAGTCCCACCCGGAGCTGCGGCCGCACCGGGTCGCCGTCGGCCTGTACCGCCGCGACACCGAGGGCGCGCTGGTGCGTTACGCGCGTGCCGAGGCGGATGTGTCGGGTCCGCGCACCGTGATCGGGGAGCTGGCCGGGGCCGAGCGGCCCGAGCTGATCCTCGTCAACGACGACGACCTGACGTACTGCAAGGTCCGCTTCGACGAGGTGTCGCTCGCCACGCTGCGCGCGCACCTGGGCGACATCACGGACCCGCTGGCCCGGGCGCTGTGCTGGTCGGCGCTGTGGAACCTCACCCGCGACGGGCTGATGCCCGCCCGCGACTTCGTCTCGCTGGTCCTGGCCTTCGCCGGGCGCGAGACGGACATCGGTGTCCTTCAGATGCTGCACGCCTGGACGCGCGGCGCGCTCGTGAACTACGCGGCTCCCGCGTGGCGCGAGGAGGGCGGCCGGGCGCTGGCCGAGGGCGCGCTCGGCGAACTGCGGCTCGCCGAGCCGGGCAGCGAGCACCAGCTCGCCTGGGCCCGGTTCTTCGCGTCGGTCGCCGCGTCGGACTCCGACTTCCAGCTGCTGTCCGGGCTGCTCGACGGCACCGCCCGGATCGACGGGCTCGACGTCGACCAGGAGCTGCGCTGGGCGTTCCTGTCCCCGCTGGTCGCCCACAGCGCGGCCGGTGAGGCGGCGGTCGACGCGGAGCTGGCCCGCGACGACACGGCCTCCGGCAAGCGGCACCACGTACGGTGCCTGGCCTCGCGGCCGTCCGCCGAGGTGAAGGCCCGGGCGTGGGCGGACGTCGTGGAGTCGGACGCGCTGTCCAACGCCCTGGTGGAGGCGACGATCGCGGGCTTCGCGCAGTCCTCCCAGCGGGAGCTGCTGGCGCCGTACGCCGCGCGGTACTTCGAGGCGATCGAGCGGGTCTGGGCCGAGCGGTCGATCCAGATCGGGATGGCCGTGGTCCGGGGGCTGTTCCCGTCCCTGCAGGACGACCCGGCGACGCTGGAGGCGACCGACGCGTGGCTGGCGGCCCGGCCCGACGCGGCGCCCGCGCTGCGGCGGCTGGTGCTGGAGGCCCGGGACGACCTGGCGCGGGGCCTGCGGGCGCAGGCGGCGGACTCGGTGGCGTAGGGCGCCCGGCCGGATGGCGATGCAGAACGGTGTTCTTGTCCGGGTATGTCGACGGGCCTGTAACAACGGTTAAAGACCGGGCCGTTGGCGGGATACACCGGAGCATGACCCAGAACACCCCGCTCCAGTCCGGCCGCCCCGTCCCCTCCCGTGGGCATCAACGCGTCTTCTCCGCCGCCCAGTTGAAGGCGATGGGCGTGCCCGTCGGGCGGGCGGTGGAGCGGTGCGGGGACGGCGGTCCGTGGCAGCAGCCGCTGCCCGGCGTCTTCGTCCTGCACCCCGGGGAGCTCAGCGGCCCGGAGCGGCTGCGGTCCGCCCTGCTGTACGCGGGCCGCCCGCCGGCCTCCGGACGTCGCCCCGCCCCCGGGCGTACCGCGGACCCGGCGTACGGCGACGCGGTGCTCACCGGGCTCGCCGCGCTCTCGCTGTACGGCTTCGCCGCCGCGCCGCCCGCCGCCTCCGTGGAGCGGGTCGACGTGCTGGTGCCCCGGGTGCGGCGGCTGCGCTCGGCCGGATACGCCCGGCTGCTGCGGACAGCCGAACCGCCGGGCCCGGAGTGGGTGGACGGGCTGCCGGTGGCCCCGGTGGCACGGGCGCTGGCGGACGCGGTGGCTGGGCTCGGGGACGCGGTCACGGTGCGCCGGCTGCTCACCGAGGCGGTGCGCGGCGGTCACTGCGAACCGGCCGTGCTGGTGGGCGAGCTGAACCGGGCCAAGGTGCTCGGCCGGCCGCAGGTGGTCGGCGCGATCGACTCGCTGCTCGCCGAGGGCCGGGCGATGGCGGAGGAGCGGCTGTACGCCATGGTGCGCACGCACGGGCTCGATGAGCCGCTGTGGAACGTGGACCTGAGGCTGCCCGGCGGCCCGCATCTGGGCCGCGTGGACGCCTACTGGCCCGAGGAGGCGGTCGCGGTGGAGCTGGACGCCAGGGCCCCGCGCCACAGCCGCCAGGACGAGAAGCACGAGGCCGAGTGGTCGGCGTACGCGGCGCGGCGCGAGCACCTGGAGCGGCTCGGCGTCACCGTCGTGCACCTCACGCCGAAGAAGCTGCGGGACGCGCTCGGGCAGCAGGCGGCCGTGGTCCGGACAGCGCTGATGGCCGCGGCGGACCGGGAGCCGGCGGCGTACGTGATGATCCTTCCCCGCTGAACCGGGGCCCCACACCTCACGCCTCGTCCCCCTCACGCCACATGGCTGAATTCGCGTCCCGTATCGGCCCGTTCGTCCCTGCTGACGCTCCCGTACCGGTGGCGGAATCCCGCCATGTACCCAACAAGCCCCCCACAACTCTCCACAAACCCCTGTCATTTACGAAAGGGTGAGCGGTCATCCGGTACCGATTTCCGGACTCTCTCTTTCACATACAGGGATGCTGATGACCTCCGAATCCCCCGGTTCCATATCCGGAGCGAGACGCGCGGCCCGGGTGGCGGCCGCCGCCGGTCTGGTGGCCGCGCTGGCCGCCACCGGTGTCGCCCCCGTCTTCGCCGCCGACGATCCGGCCTCCTCCCCCGTCAAGGCCGCCGGCACCGCTCCGGCGGACAAGCTGGGCACCGCCGACGCCGAGGTCCTGACCAAGGCCAAGGCCAAGGGCGAGAAGAACGTCACGATGATGGTCGCGACCGCCCCCGGCGCGACCGAGCAGGTCACCAAGCAGCTGGACGCCGTCAAGGGCTCCGTGCTGGGGCGCGCCTACGACAAGCTGGGCTACGTACGCGCGACCGTGCCGACCGCGACCGCCGAGGCCACCATCAAGGCGGCTTCGAAGCTCAGCTCCGTCCACGGCATCGATCTCAAGCAGGAGATCGTGCTGGACGACCCGACGCCCGCGGCCGACCGGGCGACCGGCGCCAAGAGCAAGGCCAAGTCCACCGGCAGCTACCCGGCCCCCGGGAAGAAGACGCCGGCGAAGAACCCGTACAACCCGTCCTTCGAGACGGGCGCGGTCGACTTCGTGAAGCAGCACCCGAAGGCCGACGGCCGCGGGATCACCATCGGCGTCCTGGACGCGGGCGTCGACATCGCGCACCCCGCGCTCCAGAAGACCACCACCGGTGAGCGCAAGATCACCGACTGGGTGACCGCCACCGACCCGGTGAGCGACGGCGACGGCACCTGGCTACGGATGACGGACGCCGTCTCCGGCCCGGTGTTCACGTACAAGGGGCGTACGTACAACGCGCCCAAGGGCTCGTACAGGATCAGCCTGTTCGCCGAGGCCGCCACCAAGGGCGGCGACATGGCGGGCGACCTGAACCGCGACGGCGACACCACCGACACCTGGGCCGTGCTCTACGACCCGGTCACCGGCGCCTCCCGGGTCGACCTGAACAACAACGGCGACTTCCGCGACGACACCGCCCTCAAGCCGTACAAGGAGAAGCACCAGGTCTCCTACTTCGGCAAGGACAACCCGCGCACGGACGTCGTGGAGCGCATCCCGTTCGTCGTGGAGAACCGCAAGGACGTTGTCTACGACGCGGCCGGCGACACCTCCGACTACGTCTCCATCGGGGTCATCGAGTCCGAGCACGGGACGCACGTCGCCGGCATCACCGCCGCCAACGGCCTGTTCGGCGGCCAGATGAACGGTGCCGCGCCCGGCGCGAAGATCGTCTCCTCGCGCGCCTGCACCTGGTCCGGCGGCTGCACCAACATCGCGCTCACCGAGGGCATGATCGACCTCGTCGTGAACCGCGGCGTCGACGTCGTCAACATGTCGATCGGCGGCCTGCCGCCGCTGAACGACGGCAACAACGCCCGCTCCGAGCTGTACAAGCGGCTGGTCGACATCTACGGCGTCCAGCTGGTCATCTCGGCCGGCAACGACGGCCCCGGCGTCAACACCATCGGTGACCCCGGCCTCGCCGACCACGTCATCTCGGTCGGCGCGTCCATCTCCAAGGAGACCTGGGCCGCCAACTACGGCTCCAACGTCACCAAGAAGTACGACATGCTGCCCTTCTCCTCGCGCGGCCCGCGTGAGGACGGCGGCTTCACGCCGACCCTGACGGCGCCCGGCGCGTCGATCAACTCGACGCAGACCTGGCTGCCCGGTTCGCCGGTCGCCGAAGCGGGCTACTCGCTCCCGGCCGGCTACTCCATGCTCCAGGGCACGTCGATGGCCTCCCCGCAGGCCGCCGGCGCCACCGCGCTGCTGCTGTCCGCCGCGAAGCAGAAGCACATCGAGCTGCCCCCGGCCGACCTGCGCACCGCGCTGACCAGCACCGCGACCAAGATCAAGGACGTGCCCGCGCACGCCCAGGGCGCCGGTCTGATCAACATCGTGGACGCCTGGAAGCTGATCGCGAAGCAGGGCGCCCCGGCGCACGAGTACACGGTCAAGGCCCCCGTCGACACCGCGATCGACTTCGCGCTGAAGACCCCGGGCTTCGGCACCGGCCTGTACGACCGCGAGGGCGGCCTCCAGGCCGGCCAGAAGAAGACCTACGACGTCACGGTCACCCGCACCACGGGCCCGGACAAGAAGGTCGAGCACAAGCTCTCCTGGAAGTACGACGACGGCACCTTCTCGCTGGTCGGCCCCAAGAAGGTCGCGCTCCCGCTGGGCAAGCCGGTCACGGTCAAGGTCCAGGCGAAGCCGGGCAGCGCGGGCGTGCACAGCGCGATCCTCCAGCTGGACGACAAGAAGACCGCCGGCACCGACCAGCAGATCCTGACGACGGTCGTCGTCTCCAAGGCGCTGGCGAAGCCGTCCTACGCGTTCAAGGCGTCCGGCTCGGTGCAGCGCAACGGCACCACGTCGTACTTCGTGACCGTGCCGGAGGGCGCCAAGACCCTTGAGGTCGCGATGAGCGCCCTGCGCTCGGGCAGCCAGACCCGCTTCATCGCCATCCACCCGTACGGGGTGCCGGTGGACGACAGCGGTACGCCGTTCTGCTACCCGAACTACGAGAACCCGGCCAACACCTGCCGCCCGGACGCGCGCTCCTACCCGGACCCGCAGCCCGGCGTCTGGGAGATCGAGGTCGAGGCCCGGCGCACGTCGCCGCTGCTGGACAACCCGTACAAGCTGGACGTGGCGCTGCTCGGCGCGACCTTCGACCCGGCGGTGCAGACCATCGCCGAGGCGAAGATCGGCACCCCTGCGTCGGTCGACTGGAAGGTCACCAACAACGCGGGTCCCCTGGAGGGCAAGCTCAAGGGCGGCTCGCTGGGCTCGGCCGCCGTCGAGCGCCCGTCGATCTCCACCGGTGGCACGTACACCAAGGAGGTCACCATCGGTGAGGGCGTCGAGAAGCTGGACGTCGCCATCGGCGGTACGAGCGACGCCAACGCCGACCTCGACCTGTACCTGTACAAGGGGAGCGCCGAGGTCGGCTCCTCCACCACGGCCGGTTCCGAGGAGTCCGTCAGCCTGGTGAAGCCGGCCGCCGGCACGTACACCGTCGTCATCGACGGGTACGACGTCCCGTCCGGGACCACCGAGTACGACTACCGCGACGTGTACTACTCCGCGTCGCTCGGCACGATCTCCGTGGACGAGTCGAAGGCCGTGAACCTGGCCGCCGGCGCGTCCGCCCAGGTCGGCGCCGAGGTGAAGGTGGCCGGTGCGGCTCCCGAGGGGCGGCAGTTCTTCGGCGAGGTCAGCCTCGTGAACGCCCGGGGCACCGCGGCGGGCACCGGCAGCGTCGTGATCGAGAAGGTCACGCCGTAGCCACACGGTGCTGAACATGTGATCCGAACGGCAGTGGGGCGGGTGCTCACCGGGCACCCGCCCCACTGTGCTGCGCGCCACTCGTCCGCAGGTCGGACAATGGATTGGACAAGGCGGCCGTGGACATACGCATCATGGAGCGGCAACCGTGCCCGTTCGTACGTCTGAGGGAGTTCCTGTGAAGGTCGGAATCGTCGGCGCCACCGGTCAGGTCGGCACAGTCATGCGCAGCATCCTGGCCGAGCGGAAGTTCCCGGCCGACGAGCTGCGGCTGTTCGCCTCCGCGCGCTCGGCGGGCTCCGTCATCGAGTGGCAGGGACGCGGGATCACCGTCGAGGACGCCTCCACGGCCGACTACACGGGCCTGGACATCGTGCTGTTCTCGGCCGGTGGCGCGACCTCGAAGGCGCTCGCCGAGAAGGTCGCCTCGCAGGGCGCCGTCGTGATCGACAACTCCTCCGCCTGGCGCAAGGACCCCCAGGTCCCGCTGGTCGTCTCCGAGGTCAACCCGCACGCGATCGCGGACCGCCCCAAGGGCATCATCGCCAACCCGAACTGCACCACGATGGCCGCGATGCCCGTGCTGCGCCCGCTGCACGAGGAGGCGGGGCTCGAAGCGCTGACCGTCGCCACGTACCAGGCGGTCTCCGGCTCCGGTCTCGCCGGGGTCGCCGAGCTGCACGGCCAGGCGTCCAAGGTCGTCGCCGACGCGGACAAGCTCACGCACGACGGCTCGGCCGTGGACTTCCCGGAGCCGGGTGTCTACAAGCGCCCCATCGCCTTCAACGTGCTGCCGCTGGCCGGGTCCATCGTGGACGACGGCTCCTTCGAGACGGACGAGGAGCAGAAGCTCCGCAACGAGTCCCGGAAGATCCTGGAGATCCCGGAGCTGAAGGTCTCCGGCACCTGTGTCCGCGTCCCGGTCTTCTCCGGCCACTCGCTCCAGGTCAACGCCCGCTTCGCCCGGCCGGTGTCGGTGGAGCGCGCGTACGAGCTGCTGAAGGACGCGCCGGGCGTCGAGCTGTCCGAGATCCCGACGCCGCTGCAGGCCGCGGGCAAGGACGCGTCGTACGTGGGGCGCATCCGCAACGACGAGACCGCGGAGAACGGTCTCGCGCTGTTCGTCTCCAACGACAACCTGCGCAAGGGCGCGGCGCTGAACGCGGTCCAGATCGCGGAGCTCGTCGCAGCGGAGCTTGCCGGCTGAAGCCGGGGTGCCGTGGGGTTCGGGGGCGCTGCCCCCGGACCCCCGCTCCTCAATCGCCGGAGGGGCTTGATCCACGCACCTCGAAGTGCCAGCAGCCGTACTCCACCGCGCGTACGTGCACCAGTGCCACCGCCGGGTCCGCGAAGGCCTCCGTGAACGCCTCGTCGTACCCGCGCTCCTCGTCCTCGGGGATCTCCAGGAGGCGGCCGCCCACGATGTGGCCGTCCGCGTCGTAGCGGCGCACGGTGCGCAGGGCGCCCGCGCGGGAGAACGGGTAGCCCGTCCGGCCGGGCTCCGGCCCCTCGCACTCCTCGGCGTGGATGAAGACCGGACCCTGCTCGTCGTACGCCCCCGGGCGGGCCCAGGTCGCCGAGGCCCAGCGGCGCAGCGGGGCGTAGGAGACGAGGGCGATGCGCTCCCCCGGTTCGCTGCCGCGCAGGCAGCACCGGAGCGGGTCGCCGGCCTCGGTGGCGGTGTACGGGACGCAGGGGCGGCCGGCGTCGTCGGTCTCCCGGAGTTCCTTCAGCGCGTCCGGTTCGATCGCGCGTGCCTCGTAAGTGGTCATGGTCCCGAGCGTGCCGCGCCGGAACGTGCCGGTCCGGCGGAAAACGGACATCGCCCTGAGTGTGGGTCCCGTGGAAGTATGGCGGGAAACATCACAGAGCAAGGAGATGACCGCGTGCCTGGCACGAATCTGACCCGCGAAGAGGCACAGGAGCGGGCGCGCCTGCTGACCGTGGACGCGTACGAGATCGATCTCGACCTCTCCGGAGCGCAGGAGGGCGGGACCTACCGGTCCGTCACCGTCGTGCGTTTCGACTCCGCCGAAGCCGGTGCGGAGACCTTCATCGACCTGGTCGCCCCCGCGGTGCACGAGGTCGAGCTGAACGGCAGGGCGCTGGACGTCGCGGCGGTGTTCCGCGACTCGCGCATCACGCTGCCGCACCTGCAGGCCGGGGCCAACGAGCTGAAGGTCGTCGCGGACTGCGCGTACACCAACACCGGCGAGGGCCTGCACCGCTTCGTCGACCCGGTCGACCAGCAGGCGTACCTCTACACCCAGTTCGAGGTGCCGGACGCGCGCCGCGTCTTCGCGAGCTTCGAGCAGCCCGACCTGAAGGCGACCTTCCGGTTCACCGTGAAGGCCCCGTCCGGCTGGACCGTGATCTCCAACTCGCCGACGCCGGAGCCGAAGGACGACGTCTGGTCGTTCGAGCCGACGCCGCGTATCTCCTCGTACATCACCGCGCTGATCGTCGGCCCGTACCACTCGGTGCACAGCAGCTACGAGAAGGACGGCCGGACCGTCCCGCTGGGCATCTACTGCCGGCCCTCGCTCGCCGAGTACCTGGACGCGGACGCGATCTTCGACGTGACCCGGCTGGGCTTCGACTGGTTCCAGGAGAAGTTCGACTACGCCTACCCGTTCGCCAAGTACGACCAGCTCTTCGTCCCGGAGTTCAACGCGGGCGCGATGGAGAACGCCGGCGCGGTCACCATCCGCGACCAGTACGTCTTCCGGTCGAAGGTGACGGACGCGGCGTACGAGACGCGCGCCGAGACCATCCTGCACGAGCTGGCCCACATGTGGTTCGGCGACCTCGTCACGATGGAGTGGTGGAACGACCTCTGGCTGAACGAGTCGTTCGCCACGTACACCTCGATCGCCTGCCTGGCGTACGCCGAGGGCTCGGGGTGGCCGCACTCCTGGACCACGTTCGCCAACTCCATGAAGACGTGGGCCTACCGGCAGGACCAGCTGCCGTCGACCCACCCGATCATGGCCGACATCCGCGACCTGGACGACGTCCTGGTCAACTTCGACGGCATCACGTACGCCAAGGGCGCCTCGGTCCTGAAGCAGCTGGTGGCGTACGTCGGCATGGACGAGTTCTTCAAGGGCGTCCAGGCGTACTTCAAGGCGCACGCCTTCGGCAACACGCGCCTGGCCGACCTGCTGGGCGCGCTGGAGGAGACCTCCGGCCGCGACCTGAAGACCTGGTCGAAGGCGTGGCTGGAGACGGCCGGGATCAACATCCTGCGCCCGGAGATCGAGACCGACGAGAACGGTCACGTCACCTCGTTCACCGTGCTCCAGGAGGCGCCCGCGCTGCCCGCCGGCGCCAAGGGCGAGCCGACGCTGCGCCCGCACCGGATCGCCATCGGCTGCTACGACCTCGACGCCGAGGGCAAGCTGGTGCGCACGGACCGGATCGAGCTGGACGTCGACGGCGAGCGCACCACCGTGCCGTTCCCGGCCGGAACCGCGCGCCCGGCCGTCATCCTGCTCAACGACGACGACCTGTCGTACGCGAAGGTCCGCCTGGACGAGGAGTCGCTGCGGGTCGTCACCGAGCACCTGGGCGACTTCACCGAGTCGCTGCCGCGCGCCCTGTGCTGGGCGTCCGCCTGGGACATGACCCGCGACGGCGAGCTGGCCACCCGCGACTACCTCTCCCTGGTCCTCTCGGGGATCGGCAAGGAGTCGGACATCGGCGTCGTGCAGTCGCTGCACCGCCAGGTCAAGACCGCGATCGACCTGTACGCGACGCCGCAGTGGCGCGAGGCGGGCCTGACGCAGTGGACCGACGCGACGCTCGCGCACCTGCGCGCGGCGCAGCCGGGCAGCGACCACCAGCTGGCCTGGGCGCGCGCCTTCGCGGCCACCGCGCGCACCCCGCAGCAGCTGGACCTGCTCCGCTCGCTGCTCGACGGCGCCGAGGCGATCGAGGGTTTGGCCGTGGACACCGAGCTGCGCTGGGCGTTCGTCCAGCGGCTCGCCGCCACCGGGCTCATCGACGAGGAGGAGATCGACGCCGAGTACGCGCGGGACCGGACGGCGGCGGGCGAGCGCCACGCGGCCTCCGCCCGTGCGGCGCGGCCCAGCGAGGAGGCGAAGGCCGAGGCGTGGGCGTCGGTCGTGGAGTCCGACAAGCTGCCGAACTCGCTCCAGGAGGCGGTCATCGCCGGCTTCGTGCAGACGGACCAGCGCGAGCTGCTGGCCCCGTACACGGAGAAGTTCTTCGCCTCGGTGAAGGGCGTCTGGGACTCTCGGAGCCACGAGATGGCCCAGCAGGTCGCGATCGGCCTGTACCCGGCGCTCCAGGTCTCGCAGGAGACCCTGGACGCCACGGACGCCTGGCTGGCCTCGGCCGAGCCGGGCGCGGGTCTGCGCCGGCTGATGTCGGAGTCCCGCTCGGGCGTGGAGCGCGCCCTGCGGGCCCGTACGGCGGACGCGGCGGCCGCGACCGCGTGACGTGAACGGCACCGAGGGGGCGTCCCACGGCGGGGCGCCCCCTCGGTGACGCCACCCGGCCGGGTTCAGTCGAGGCGGGCGGCGAGGAGGGCGATGTCGTCCGTCTTGCCCTGGCCGAAGGAGGCCAGCAGCCGGTCGCACAGCTCCTCGATCCCGGACGGCGCCCGGGAGAGGGTGTCGCTCAGCTTCCGCAGGCTCGTGTCCAGGTCCTCGCCGACCACCTCGATCAGGCCGTCCGTGACCAGCAGCAGCGTGGAGCCCTCCGGCACGTCGTGGGTGACGGGTGGCGGGTGCGGGAGGTTGAGCCCCAGGAGGGGACCGTGCTCGGTCAGGTAGCGGGTGGTCCCGTCCGGGTGCCGGAGCAGGGGCGGGATGTGGCCGGCGTTGGCCACCTGGATGCGGCGCCCCCCGGGTTCGACGAGGACGAGGCAGACCGTGACCGTCATGGACGGGCGCAGGCGCACCAGCAGCGCGTCGAGGTTCTTCAGCAGGGACTGCGGGTCGTGGCCCTCGATGGCGTACGCGCGCAGGGCGTGCCGCACCTCACCCATGATCATGGCGGCCTTGAGCGAGTGTCCCGCCACGTCCCCGATGGCGAGCAGCAGGCCGTCCGGGGTGCGGATGGCCTCGTAGAAATCGCCGCCGATCTCGGCGTCGTCGGCGGCCGGTTCGTAGCGCACGGCCAGGTCCACCCCGGGCACCTCGGGCAGCCGATCGGGCAGGAAGGTGCGCTGGAGGGTGAGCACGAGCGCGTGCTCCTCGCTGCGGATGCGCAGCGCTTCGAGGGCCAGCGCACCCGCCTGGGCCAGCTGCGAGAGCAGTTCGCGGTCGTCGGCACCGGTGAGCGCCTCGGCCCCGACGGCGAAGGCGACGGGCGGCCGGCCCCGCTTGGTGCGGGCGAGCACGAGGGCGACGTCTCCGGGGAAGACGTCCGCGCAGTCGTCCTCGCGGCAGGTGAGGGCCCGCCACTCGGCGCCGGTCAGGACGGCGGGCTCCGTCCCGGTCCGGTCGCCGAGGGCCTTCTCGGTGAGGAGGTCCAGCAGCCGCTCGTCCGGCTGGGCCGTGCCGGTCCGGGCGCCGCTGGGATCGGGCGCGGCGGCCAGGTGCAGCACGCGGTTGTCGGGGCTGAGGCCGATGGCGACGGCGGGCGACTCCATCAGCGTCGCGGCCCCGGCCGCCGCGGCGGAGGTGAACGCCTCCCCGTCCTTCGCCGCGTAGACGGCCAGGGTGCTTCGGTTGAGGGCGGCGACGCGGATGGCGAGGCGCTCGGCACGGCGGCGGGCGCGGGCGTAGCGCAGCGCGGCGGTGACGGTGGCCAGCAGCTCGTCCGGGGCGATCGGTTCGGTGAGATAGGCGTCGGCGCCCCGGTGGAGGCCCTGCGTCCGGTCGCTCAGCTCGATCGCGGTCGCCGAGACGTGGATGACGGGCAGCGAGGCGGTGCGCGGGTCGGCCTTGATCTGCTCGCACACCTCGAAGCCGCTCATGTCGGGCAGCTTGACGTCCACGACGGCGAGTTCGGGCAGCTCGCCGTCGGGAGCGGCGGCGAGCAGGGCCAGCCCCTCCGTGCCGTCGGCGGCCTCCACGACGGTGTGGCCCGCCCGGCGCAGCCAGCTGCCGACGATGTAGCGGTTCGTCTCGTTGTCGTCCAGCACGAGCACCGTCGCCGCGGCACCGTCCCGGTGTTGTTGCGTGGTCATGCGGGGCCCTCCTCCCGGCGGGCAGGCTCGGCGTCGGAGGAGCCCGCGAGTGCGGCGGCCAGCTCGGGAAGACTCAGCGTCCCCTTGTCCAGGACCGCCCGCGCGTGGGTGAGCCGGTCCCGGTCGAGGTCGCCGGGGGGCGTCGAGGTGAGCACGACGACCGGTACGGCGGCGAGCGCCGGGTCGGCGGCGAGTTCCGCCAGTACGCCGTACCCGTCGAGGTCGGGCAGGTGCAGGTCGAGGAGGACGGCGTCCGGGCGTTCGCGGCGCACCGTTTCGCTCGCCCGTCCGCCCTCGGCCACCTCGACGACCCTCCCGGCCAGCCGGTCGAGCAGTGGCCGGATCGATGCCCGGAAGGAGTCGTCGTCGTCCACGGTGACCAGGACGGCCACGACGGGCGTCGTCGGCTCGTCCGGGCCGGCCTGGGCGGCGGGCCGCCCGTCGGCCGGCAGCATCACGGTGACCACGGTGCCGGAACCGGGCTCACTGGTCAGTTCGAGTCTGCCGCCCAGGAGTTCGGTGAGGCGGCGGGCGTAGGGCAGGCCGAGGCCGGTGCCGCTGCGTCCGCGCTGGTGGAGGCCGCGTACCTGGTAGAACTCCTCGAAGATCTGCTGCTGTTCCTCCTCCGGGATGCCGATCCCGGTGTCCGACACGGTGAAGACGACCCGGTCGCGTCCGTCCGCCCGGTCCGCCGCCACGTCGAGGCGCACGGTCCCCGAGGGCGTGAACTTCAAGGCGTTCGACAGGAGGTTGCGCAGGACACGGATGAGCATGACCTCGTCGCTGACGATGCTCAGACCGGACTCGGCCACGATCAGTTCGGCGGCGCCCGGGGACTCGAATCCGCGCAGGGTGCCGCGCAGCTGACCGAGAGCGGCGCGCAGGTCCACCGGCGCCCAGTGAGGTTCCAGGCGGCCGGACTCGGCCTTGGCGACGTCGAGGAGTTCGTCGACCAGGGCGAGCAGGGTGGCGCCCGACGCCGAGATGAGGCCGATCTGCCGGCGCTGCTCCTCGTCCAGCCGCTCCCCGTCGAATTCGAGCAGCAGGCGGGCCAGGCCGACGACCGAGTTGACCGGGGTGCGCAGCTCGTGGCTGACGTTGGCCCAGAACCTGGTCTTGGCCTCGCTGGCCTCGCGCAGCAGGCGGGACTTTTCCTCCAGCTCCGCGTAGAGGGCCACGACGCCCCGGTTGGTCTCCTCCAGTTCCTCGGACAGCTCGGAGTAGAGCGCCACGACGCCCCGGTTGGTCTCCTCCAGCTCGTCGTTCAGGCGGCGCAGCTCCTCGCGCTGGGCCCGGGACTCGACGAGCGCGGCGATCAGGTCGCTGGTCTGCGCCCGGCTGTCGTCGGGCACCCCGGCCTCCGTGTGGGCCAGGACGGCTTCGCGCACCTGCTCGATCGCCTCGGCCGCCCTGCCGTCCGAGGTGAGCGGCTGCTCGACGGTCACCGTGTGCTCGGACGGGGTGTAGTGCACGGCCACGAGCCGGGAGGCGGCCTGGACGGCCTCGCCACCGAGGTCCCGGTCCTCCGTCCAGTCCATGCCGACGAGCAGGAGCGGCAGCGGGCGGCGGGTCACCCCGAAGGCGACGGTCAGCCCGTCGGAGCCCAGGAGATCCCGGCCCAGCTCGCTCAGCGCGGTGGCGAGCCGGATCTGGTCCTGCTTCTCCACCCCGAGCGCCTCGGCGGCCGACTTGCCGCTGCGGCGCAGCAGGAAGACATCCTGCTCCGTGGTGAGGGGGAAGGACACGAGCGGGTCTGCGCCGAGCGCCGTGAAGCTGTTCACCAGCATCCTTTCGCCACCACGACGCCGGCGTCGTCCCGGCGCACGCCCGCTTCGCGCAGCAGCTGGGCGGCGGCGACGAGGGGGGTTCGTTCGAGGAAACCGGGCATCGACTCCGCCCGCCAGCGTTCCGTGAGGCCGTCGGAGTGCATGATCACCGCGCTGTTCCCGGGCAGTTCCTGTCGTACGGTCCGCAGGGTCGGCAGCTGGTGGCCCACGATGCCGGGCGCCGACGGCAGGGAGCGGCGGGTGCCGGTCGCGGGATCGACCACGAAGGTGCTCACATTGCCGACTCCGCAGAAGGCCAGGGTGCCGGTGCTCGGCTCGACGCGGACGACGGCGACGGCACCGCCCCGGCCGCCGCGCAGGGCCTGGTGGATGTGCTTCATGATCGCTTCGGGCTGCTCGGCCCGGGTCTCGCGGAACGCGGCCACCGCGGCCTGGGCCGCGCGCCCGGCGAGGGGCCCGTGGCCCAGGCCGTCGCAGAGGAGTACCAGGAGGGCCTGCCCGCCGGGCCCGGCTTCCCCCCGGCCGGGTACGGGGCCGGCGGTCCCCGGCTGCCGGTAGCCGGTCAGCTGCGCCCAGCCGAGGGTCTCGTCCCTCGCGGGGCGGGTGTCCCGGGCCGGGCGCGGCGCGGACGCCTGCTCCGCGAGGTGGTTGCCGGGGACGCGGCGGGCGGCCCAGGCGTCCCCGCAGATCTCTTCCCCGGTGATCGTCCTGGTCAGGCCCTCGACCACGGGGCGGCCCAGGGCGGCCATCCGGCCAGCCGCCTCCCGCTGCCAGAACCGGGCGGTCAGCACGGTGCCCCGGCCGGGCAGGGAGTGCAGGTCGAAGGAGTCGGCGAGGCGGGAGATGGTGCCGAGGCCGATCCCGAGGGTGCCGGCGGTGGAGGTGCCGTCGGAGAGGGCGTGTGCGATGTCCGCCATGCCGGGCCCCTCGTCCAGGGTGACGAATTCGAGCCCCGCGTCGCTGGGCGTCCGTACGGCGCGCAGCAGGAAGGAGCCCTCCACGGCGTGCCTGCGCAGGTTGGTGGCCGCCTCGCTGACCGCGAGGGCGACCTCTGCGCAGCGCTGCTCGTCGAGGCCGATGCGCCGGCCGAGCGCCAGGGCGGCGACCCGGGCCGCCGCGGGCAGTGCTTCCTGGTCCCGGAGCCAGACCACGTCTTCGGCATCCAGAACGGGATGGGTCAGCGTGCCCATTTGGTCACCGCGACCTGGGTCCCGCTGCCCGGCTCCGTGTCCAGCACGAAGTCGTCGACCAGCCGGCGCGCCCCGCTCAGCCCGAGGCCGAGCCCGCCGCCGGACGTCCAGCCGTCGGTCAGGGCCTGCTCGATGTCGGGGATGCCGGGACCGGAGTCCTCGAAGACCGCGGTCACCCCGGTCCTGCCGTCGCGGCGCACCAGGCCCGCGCGCATGACCCCGCCGCCGCCGTACACCAGGGTGTTGCGGGCCAGTTCGCTCGCGGCGGTGACGAGCTTGGTCTGGTCGACCAGGGAGAGCTTGCAGCGCTGGGCGAGCGTGCGCACCAGCTGCCGGGCCCGGACCACGTCGTCGTTGCTGGATATCGGCACGGTCTCGTGCTCGGCGTCGGGGACGACCGGGGAGGTATTCATCGTCCGGCCGGACTGGCATCGCCGCGCCGGGCCAGGATCTCCAGTCCCTTCTCCAGGGTGAGGGCCGTGCGCACGCCGCCGAGGGAGAGGCCCAGTTCCACCAGGGTGATGGCGACGGCGGGCCGCATGCCGACGACGACGGTCTGCGCGTCAAGCAGTCGGGAGATGGAGGCCGTGGTCGCGAGCATGCGGCCCACGAAGGAGTCGACGATCTCCACGGCGGTGATGTCGATGACCACACCGGTGGCGCCGGACTCCACGATCCGGGCCGCGAGGTCGTCCTGGAGCTGAAGGACGACCTGGTCCTCCAGCTCGACCTGGATGGAGACGAGGAGGACGTCTCCGATCTTCAGTACGGGTACGCGCTCGCTCACGCCGGGCCGCCGGTCTTGCCGAGGTCCGTGCCGGTCCGGCGCAGCGCGTGCTTGAGCGCGTCGGCCAACGTCGACTTGGTCACGATGTCCCCGAACTGGATGCCGAGCGCGACGATCGTCTGGGCGATCTGGGGGCGGATGCCGGAGATGATGCAGTCGGCGCCCATCAGCCGGGCGGCCACCACCGTCTTGAGCAGGTGCTGGGCCACCTCGGTGTCCACGGCGGGAACGCCGGTGATGTCGATGATGGCCTGGTCGGAGCCGGTGTCGACGAGGGCCTGGAGAAGCTTCTCCATCACCACCTGGGTGCGGGCCGAGTCGAGGGTGCCGACCAGCGGTACGGCGACCACGCCCTCCCACAGCTTCACCACAGGAGTGGACAGCTCCATGAGCTGCTCGGCCTGCGCGCTGATGACCTCTTCGCGGGTCTTCGCGTACACCTCGAGAGTGAAGAGTCCGAGGGCGTCGATCAGCTTGCTGAGCTGGAGGTAGGACCGGACGTCGTCGGCCGGGGTGTCCTCGGTGGGCGCGAGGACGTCCTTGGCGGCGAGGACGCTGGTGGCGGTCTCGGTCGGGGTGAATCCCTGGCGGGCACGCGCCCGGGAGAGCTCGGCGAGCAGCGCGCGCAGCTCCCCGTAGGCGTCGCCCCGCCAGTCGAGGCCGTCTCCGCGCAGGCCCTGGACCAGGGCCGCGTAGAGGTCGCGCAGCTCCCGCTCCAGTTCGGCGAGCGAGATGCGCCCGCGCAGCGTGCGGGCGACCGTCTCCACCCAGGCTCCGCCGAGCGATTCCTGCTGCGTCGAGAGCAGTTCGGCCAACCTGGCCGATATTTCCTGTTTCGTCACCGACTTGGCTCCCTCTGCCTCAGGCCCTTGGCTGTGATCCCTCGCAGCGTATGCCATCACTCGAACACTTCTGGTGCCGCACGGAAGTGGCGAACAGCACCGGCCCGGGAGGCGGTCCGGGCCGGGCGAAAGGGGCCGGGGAGACAGGTAGACGAAGGCACGAACACCCCTCTGCCCGTTCACCGGGCCTTCACACCCAGAAATTCTCCGCCGGGCGTCGGCGGGAGCGGGGCACATGGAAACCGCCCGGCGGACAGGCGCTGAAGCGCAGCCGTCCGCCGGGCGGGGCGGGGGGTTACGAGGCGGACGCCTCGTAACGGGCCCTGAGGTCCGCCGCGCCGGACTCCGTCAGGGAGCCGTGCAGGCGCATCCTCGCGACGCCGCCGTCGGGGAAGGCGTCGAGCCGTACGTGGGTGACGACGGCCTCGTCCGGCAGCGGGAAGCGGTGCAGGGTGTCGGGCTGGAGGCGGGTGCGCGGGATGATCTCGAACCACTCGCCGCTCTCGCCGTCCCGGCCCTGCAGGGCGATCCAGCCGGCCGCGTTGCCCTTGAGGTAGGCGGTGTCGATCTCGACCGCGCGGACGGCGCCCTGGGCGGGCAGCCGGAAGCGCACCCAGTCGTTGGTGTCGCGGACCCGGCGGCGGCGGTTCTCCCAGCCGTCGTCCATCTTGCGCGAGGTGCCGGGCAGGATGATCTGCGTCGGCGAGGAGTAGAACCGGTCCGAGGCGTCCTCGTAACTGCCGCCGTTCAGGACCGAGATCAGGTCGAACGTATCGAGCGTGGCCAGCCAGGACGGGTCGGGGACGACCTCGCCGTGCACGCGAAGGCGGGCGATGCCGCCGTCGGGGTGCTGGCAGAGGCGGATGTGGGTGCAGCGGCGTCCGCCGGTGATCTCGAAGCCGTTGGCGGCGTGGCCGCGCACGGGCGTCGGGGGGACGATCTCCTCCCACTTCACGTCGTCGGCGAGCAGTTGTTCCGGGCCGGGCGCGCCCTCGACACAGGTGGCCTGGACGGAGACGCGCTGCGGGTAGTTGCCGCGGAAGTGGGCGGTGTCCACGACGATGCCGCGGATGATGCCGGGGGCGCCGAGCCGGATCAGCGCCCAGTCGTGCTCGTCGGGGGCCGGGAAGGGGTGCTCCGCGTCGGCGCCGCGGCGGCGGCGGGTCTCCCAGCCGTCCATGATCTTGCCCTTGTGACCGAAGTGCTCGGGGTCGAAGACCGCGCGCTCCCGGACGAGCAGGTTCTCGCGCTGGGCGAAGAACTCGTCGTTGGCGGCGATCACGCCCGCGCCGAGCCGCCGGTCGGCGAGGTCCACGAGGTCGGTGAAGGGGAGGTCGGCTGCGCGGTAGTCGGCGTAGGGGTCACCGCCGCCGTACGGGGCCGCGTCGTTGGCGTGGGGGTCGTCGTTCCGGATCTCATTCTGTTCGGTGGTCATGCGTTCACTGTCGTATGCCGGAAGCCGGTAGGTCCATCGAAAGTTTCCGCATGGATCGTTCAGCTTTGCTGAACGGTCGCGCTGTCCCCGTACGGTTCCGCCGCCTCGCGGAGCGCCGCGAGAACCCGGGCCACCGCCGGGGCCTCCTCTCCCCCGCGCCGGACGGCGGCGACCACATGGCGGCGCGGCCGGTCCGCGTCGAGCACCCGCATCACCACGCCCTCCCGCCCGTGCCGTTCCGCCGAGGCCATGCGCGGGACCAGGGCGACCCCCAGACCGGCGGCGACCATGGCGAGGATCGCGGTCCAGCCCGACGCGCTGTGCGCCTGCTCGGGTACGAAGCCCGCCGCCCGGCACGCGGAGACGGTGATCTCCGACCAGGGGCCCGAACCGCCGTAGATCCAGGGCTCGGCGGACAGGTCGGCGAGGCGCAGCCCGGGCGCGTCCGCGAGGCGGTGGCCGGCCGGGAGCGCCACGTCGAGCGGGTCGGCGAGCAGCGGCAGGACGGCGAACCGGGGGTCGCGGGCCGTCGGGGCCTCGGCGGCCAGCGACAGGGCGAGGTCGACCTCGGCGGCGGCGAGCAGTTCGTACGCCTGGGCGGCCTCCGCCTCGCGCACCCGGACCTCGGGGCCGGGGCGCGGGTCGGCGCGCAGCCGCTGCACGGCCGGGACGACGAGGGCGGGCACGGCGGTGGCGAACGCGGCGACCCGGACCTCGCCCGCCTCGCCGCGCAGATAGCCGGTCAGTTCGGCGTCGGCGCGCTCGAGTTGGGCGAAGACCGCCTCGGCGTGGCGCAGGACGAGATGGGCGGCGTCGGTGAGGCGGACGCGCCGGCCCTGGGCCTCCAGGAGGGGCACGCCGAGCTGCTTGGCCAGGTTGGAGAGCTGCTGCGAGACCGCCGAGGGGGTCATCAGCAGGGCGTCGGCGGTCGCGGTGACCGTGCCCCGGTCGCGCAGGGTGCGCAGGATGCGGAGCTTCTTGACGTCCCACTCGGTCATGGGCGCAACCTACCGGTGCGCCCGGGTCCGGACATGCGTGTGCGCCGCGCGGTAGTGGCTACCGTGCGACGCACCCGTGCCGTGCGGGGCGGGACCGGGGCGGGGCCCCGGTCGCCGGGCAGGTGGGTCAGACCTGCTTCTTGGACTTGTCGAGCACCATGACCAGGCCCGCGATGACGCCGAAGAGCACGAGGGGCGCCAGGACGAACAGACCGAGCGTGTCGATCACGCTCAGGCCGGTACCCGGGTCGTCGCCGTCGTCGCGGGTGAGCGCGAGCGCGGGGGACGACATCAGCAGCATCATCAGCGTCGTTCCGGCGGCGACGGCGCCGGCGCGCATAGCGTTCTTCTTGTCCACGGTGCAAACGTAGCGAACGCCCGCGCGGGCCGCGCGCCCGGGGGTGCCGTACGGGGTCCGGCTCACGGCAGGCGGCCCTCCAGGGGCTCCTGCGGGGCGCGCAGAACGTCCATCAGGCGGTGCAGCCGGGGCGAGGCGGCCAGTTGCTCCAGGGTGACCGGGACGCCCTCCGCGTCGGCGACGGGCAGCCGCCAGTTGGGGTACTGGTCCCAGGTGCCCGGGAGGTTCTGCGGGCGGCGGTCGCCGACGGTGTCGGGCAGCCAGATCCCGGTCATCCGGGCGGGGGTGCGCAGCAGGAAGCGGTGGACGGCCTGGACGGCCGCCTCCTCGTCCCCGCCGCCGGGGAGCGCTCCGGCCGCGGGGAGCGCGGCGCCCTCGGGGAGCAGCCCGAGCCGGGTGAGCAGGGCCAGCCACTCGGCCGTGTCCGCGCCGTCCTCCCTCAGCTCCTCGTCCAGGGGGCGGGTGAGCAGGCCGAGGCGGTGGCGGAGCGTCACATGGTCGCCGGTCAGCCGGGCAGCCGTGGAGGGCAGGTCGTGGGTGGTCGCGGTGGCCAGGCAGTCCCGGCGCCACCGCTCGGGGGCCAGGGGGCGCCCGTCGCCCGGCCAGTCCCGCTCGAACCAGAGCACCGAGGTGCCGAGGACGCCGCGCCGGGCCAGCGCCTCGCGGACGCCGGGCTCGACCGTGCCCAGGTCCTCGCCCACGACGACGGTGCCGGCCCGGTGCGCCTCCAGGACCAGGACGGCGAGCATCGCCTCCGCGTCGTGCGCGACGTAGGTGCCCTCGGTGGGCGGGCGGCCCTCGGGCACCCACCAGAGCCGGAAGAGCCCCATCACGTGGTCGATGCGCAGGGCGCCCGCGTGGGCGAGGAGGCCGCGCAGCAGGCCGCGGAACGGGGCGTAGCCGGAGGCGGCGAGGGCGTCCGGGCGCCAGGGCGGCAGGCCCCAGTCCTGGCCGCGCGCGTTGAACGCGTCCGGGGGCGCGCCGACGGACATGCCGTGGGCGAAGGCGTCCTGCTGGGCCCAGGTGTCGGCACCGCCGGGGTGCACGCCGACCGCGAGGTCGTGGACGACGCCGACGGGCATCCCGGCCTCCCGGGCGGCGCGCTGGGCGTCGGCGAGCTGGGTGGCGGTCAGCCAGGCGAGCCGGCAGTGGTGGTCGACCCGGTCCAGCAGCTCGGCCCGGGCGCGGGCGGTGGCGTCGGAGCGGGGGTCGCGCAGCTCCTCGGGCCAGCCGTGCCAGTCGGGGCCGTGCACCTCGGCGAGCGCGCACCACAGGGCGTGGTCCTCCAGGGCGCGGCCCCGGTCGGCGAGGAAGTCGCAGTACTCGGCGTGCCGGCCGGGGGTGAGGGGGACCGCGAGGACCAGGTCGAGGGCCTGCCGCTTGAGGGCCCAGACGGCGTCCCGGTCGATGAGGGCGCCCTTGTCCAGGACGGCTTCCCGCAGCTCGGCGCCCTTGCGGCGGAGCGCGTCCAGCGCGACCGGGTCGGTCACCTGCCCGTACTCCGGGACGGACTCGACGCGCAGGTGCACGGGGTCGGGGAAGCGCCGGGAGGACGGGCGGTAGGGCGAGGGGTCGGTGGGGTCGCCGGGCACCGCCGCGTGCAGCGGGTTGACCTGGACGAACCCGGCGCCGAGGCGGCGGCCGGACCAGGACGCGAGGTCGGCGAGGTCACCGAGGTCGCCCATGCCCCAGGAGCGGGCGGAGAGCAGGGAGTAGAGCTGGACGAGGAAGCCGTGGGTGCGGGCGGGCGGCTGCGGCACCCGGGCCGGGGCGACGACGAGCGTGCAGTCCTGCGGCTCGCGGCCCGGGGCGCGGGCGGTGAGCCGGTGCACCCCGAGCGGGGGTTCGGCCCACCAGGCGCTGCCCGGTCCGGCCGGATCAGGCCCCCCGGAGGGCACCCGCATCCGGGCCGGCTCCGCCTCCTCGGCGCCCTCCTCCAGCCGGACGGTCAGCTCCGTGCCGGGCGGCAGTCCGGTCAGCGCGGGCGGCAGCGGTTCACCGGACCACACCACCAGCGTGTCCGGGAACAGCCGGGTGCGGGCGGCCGACTCGGCGGCGGCGAGGGCGTCGCGTACCGCCTCGGGCGTCGTGGCGTCCACGCCGAGCGCGCCGAGCACGGCGACGACCGTGGCCTCGGGGACGGGCCCGGTGACGCCGGCGGACGGGGAGAAGGAGGTGGCGACGCCGTGCAGTGCGGCGAGCCGGGACAAGCCCATTCAGACTCCTGGGGACTCCGTGCCCCATGCGCAGCCGGACGCGGCCGGTTCGCTGGTCAGCGGGGCGAGGACGGCGAGCGGCGGCTCGCTGGTCAGGGGGGTGGCCTCGGCGAGCGGGGGCTCGCTGGTCAGGGGTATGGCGTCGGCGAGCGGTGCTTCGCTCGTGAGCGGGCCGGGCACGGTGGCGGGGCAGGCGCTGATCAGCGGGGCGGGACCGGATGCCTGTTTGGAGAGGGCGGAGAGCGGGCGCTGCGCGATGGCGGGCATGGTGGCCTCCTGGCCGTGGAGAACAGGACAGTGACGGCCTACCCAGCGGACGCCGCCGCAGACGTAGGCGTTACGACAACGAGTTCAACGTGCTCCGGGTCACATTCCGTTCCCGGAGAGCCGGTTGCCCGCAAGACGTTCGCCTTTTTCGGCCATTCGGCGCTGTCTTTCGCGTATCGCCCCGCCGCACGCGCCCCGTTCATCACATCGGTCACATCAGGGCATTTCCGTACCGAACGCCTCGCGCATTGACACCCTCGCGCGCGGGGTGGTGGGCTCGGAGGCCATCGGCCGGGGCGAGGGGAGAGACAGGGATGCGGCTCAGTGGGAGGACGCGGGCGACGGCCGTCGCCGTGGCCGTGCTCGGCGGGCTGCTCGCCACCGGGGCCCCGGCCGCGCTCGCCGCTCCCCCGGACCCGGCGTCCAGGTCAGCGGCGGACCGGAGCCGTGCGGCGGACTCCGCGCTCCCCGCCGTGTGGCCGCGCCCGCAGAGCATGGCGGCGGCCGGGCCGGCCGTCGCCCTGGGCCGCGAGGTCACCCTGATCGCGGACCCGGCGGCCGATCCGTACGCCGTGAAGGCGCTGCGCGCGGTCCTGGCGGACGCCGGGGTGCGCACGGTCCACGAGGCGCTGCCGGGCGCCGGTCCGGTCCTGCGGCTGGGCGGCGACGGGGCGGCGGACGCGCTGCGCGGCCTGGGCGCCCCGGACCGCGCGGATCTCCCGGCGGGCGGTTACCGGCTGGCGGCCGGGCGGGTCGCGAAGCGGGACACGGTGGCGGTCGAGGGCGTCGGCGAGGACGGGCTGTTCCACGCGGTGCAGACGCTGCGCCGGCTGGTCCGGGGCGGGAAGGTCGCCGGGGTCACCGTCCGGGACTGGCCGGCCACCGCCGTACGCGGACTGACCGAGGGGTTCTACGGGCAGCCGTGGAGCCAGGAGGACCGGCTCGCGCAGCTCGGCTTCCTGGGACGCACCAAGCAGAACCGCTATCTGTACGCGGCGGGCGACGACCCGTACCGCCAGGCCCGCTGGCGCGACCCGTACCCGGCGGCGCGCAAGGCGGACTTCCGGGCGCTGGCGGAGCGGGCCGGAGCCGAGCACGTGACGCTCGGCTGGGCGGTGGCGCCGGGTCAGGCCATGTGCCTGTCGTCGGACCGCGACCTCAAGGCGCTGAACCGCAAGATCGACGCGATGTGGGACCTGGGGGTGCGGGTCTTCCAGGTGCAGTTCCAGGACGTCAGCTACAGCGAGTGGCACTGCGCCGCCGACGCGGACACCTTCGGCAGCGGCCCCGCGGCGGCGGCCCGCGCGCAGGCCCGCGTCGTGAACGGCGTGGCCCGGCACCTGGCCCAGCGCCACCCGGACGCCCTGCCGCTGTCGGTGATGCCGACCGAGTACTACCAGGACGGCACGACGGCGTACCGCACGGCGCTGGCCCGGGAGCTGGCGGACGGGGTCGAGGTCGCCTGGACGGGCGTCGGCGTCGTGCCGAGGACCATCACCGGCGGGGAACTGGCCGGGGCGCGCGCCGCGTTCCGGCACCCGCTGGTGACCATGGACAACTACCCGGTCAACGACTACGCGCAGGACCGGATCTTCCTCGGCCCGTACACCGGCCGGGACCCGGCGGTGGCGTCCGGTTCGGCGGCGCTGCTGGCCAACGCGATGGAGCAGCCCGCCGCCTCCCGCATCCCGCTCTTCACGGCCGCCGACTTCGCGTGGAACCCGAGGGGCTACGACTCCGCGAAGTCCTGGGAGGCCGCGATCGACGACCTCGCGGGCGGCGACGGCCGGAGCGGCGGTGCGCTGCGGGCGCTCGCGGGCAACAGCGCGGGCTCCGTGCTCGGCTCCACCGAGTCCGCGTATCTGCGGCCGCTGATCGCCGCGTTCCGCGAGGCGTACGCGGACGGCGACGGCAGGGCGCTCGACGCGGCGGCGGACCGGCTGCGGGACGCGTTCGGCGAGATGCGGGCGGCCCCGGCGCGGCTCGCGGGCGTCGCCGGGGGCCGGCTCGGGGCCGAGGTCCGCCCGTGGAGCGCGCAGCTGTCCCGCTACGGCCACGCGGGCGAGCTGGCCGTGGACCTGCTGTGCGCTCAGGCCCGGGGCGACGGGGCCGCCGCCTGGCGGGCGTCCCTGGCGCTGGACCAGGTCCGGAAGGACATCGCGGCAGGCGGCGCGAAGGTCGGCGAGGGCGTGCTCGACCCGTTCCTCGACGGGGTCCGCGAGGAGGCCCGCTCCTGGACCGGCAGGGACCGGCCGGGCGGCAAGGTGTCGAAGGCGCCGGGCAGCTATACGGTGCGGCTCGACCGGGCCCGCCCGCTGGAGGCGGTCACCGCGACGACCGTGCCGGACGACGGGGCGGCGGTGGGCGCGACGGTCCAGGCGCATGTGCCCGGCGAGGGGTGGCGCGCGCTCGGCCCGCTGTCGGCGGGCGGGTGGACCCAGGCGGCGGGCGAGGGGGTGCGGGCCGACGCGGTCCGGATCAGCTGGCCGGCCGCGACCCCGCTGGCGGCCGGGGCCCCGCCCCTGATCATCCCGCCGCTGGCCGGGGCGTCCGTCCGCGCGGGGACCGCCCCGGATGTGCGCTCCCTGGTGCCCTGGTTCGGCGACGAGCCGGCCGCCCGGCTGGACCTGGCGCGCGGCGAGACGGACGCGGTCATCGGCGGCGGGCCGCAGGAGGTCCGGGCCCGGCTGTCCGGCCGCCGCCCGGCCGAGGTGCGCGGCCGGCTGACCGCGAAGGCCCCCGCGGGCATCGAGGTCCGGGTGCCGAAGCGTACGACCGTGCCGCGCGGGACGCGGACCGAGGTCCCGGTGGAGATCACGGTCCCCGAGGACACCCCGGCCGGCGAGTACGAGGTGCCGTTCACCTTCGGGGACGAGCGGACCACGCTGACCGTGCGGGCCTACCCGCGCACCGCCGGGCCCGACCTGCTGCGCGGGGCCACCGCCTCCTCGTCGGGCGACGAGACCGCCGACTTCCCGGCGGCCGCCGCGTCCGACGGCGATCCGGAGACCCGATGGTCCTCCCCGGCGGAGGACGGGTCGTGGTGGCAGGCGGAACTGCCCGCCCCGGTCCGCCTCGGCAAGCTGGAGCTGCGCTGGCAGGACGCGTACGCCTCGCGCTACCGCGTCCAGGTCTCCTCGGACGGCCGCACCTGGCGCACCGCCGCGACCGTCCGCGAGGGCGAGGGCGGCCGCGAGTCGGTGCGGATGGACGCGAAGGACACCCGGTTCGTGCGCGTGGTGGGCGACGAGCGGGCCACGAAGTACGGGATCTCGCTCTGGTCGGCCGCGGCGTACGCGGTGGCGGAGGACGGCTGAGGGGCGGGGCCGGGCGCGCCTGGATCCCGGTGCGGCGGACCGCCCCGGAAACAGACAGGCCCGGTCTCAGGCTGAGATGCCGTCGATCCGGGCCATCGCGTCGTCCGCGCCGAACGGTTGCAGATAGGGCAGCCAGCGCGGGTCGCGGTGCCCCGTGCCGATGATCCGCCAGGCCAGTCCGGTCGGCGGGGCGGGCTGCTGGTGCAGCCGCCAGCCGAGCTCGGGCAGATGGCGGTCGGCCTTGACGTGGTTGCAGCGGCGGCAGGCCGCCACCACGTTGTCCCAGGCGTGTTGGCCGCCACGGCTGCGCGGGATGACGTGGTCGACGCTGGTCGCGGCGGCCCCGCAGTACATGCAGCGCCCGCCGTCCCTGGCGAACAGGGCCCGCCGGGTCAGCGGCACCGGACCCCGGTAGGGGACGCGGACGAACCGCTTGAGCCGGACGACGCTGGGGGCCGGGACGACCCGGGTTTCGCTGTGCATGAGGGCGCCGGACTCCTCAAGACAGATGGCCTTGTTCTCGAGGACGAGGACGAGTGCGCGGCGGAGCGGTACGACGCCGAGCGGCTCGTACGACGCGTTGAGAACCAGGACATGCGGCACGTATGCCTCCTTGTACGCCGGCGGCGCGTGGCTCGCGCCGGGACGATCTCCGCTCCCAGTCTCCCCTCACGCCTGGTCGGAGCGCCACCACGTACGGGTAACGGGCCGGAAGGAATTTTTCCCGCACGGGTCCCCCGTTAGTGTGGTTGTTCAGCGCTCTTCCGCTCAGCGCCCGCCCCCTGGAGGTCTCGCCGTGTCCCTGTCCGCCCTGTTGGCCGCAGCCCCGTCACCCGAGCCGGGCGGCTCGCTGGACGAAGCCGCGAAGCAGGCGGGAGACGCCGCGGGCTGGGTGGAGGAGAACTGGTCCACCTGGCTGAACACGGGGCTGCGGATCGTCCTCATCGCGGCCGTCGCGATCGTTCTGCGCCATCTGGTCCGCCGCGCCCTGAGCAAGTTCATCGAACGGATGAACCGCAGCGCGCAGGCCGTCCAGGGCACCGCGCTGGGCAGTCTCCTGGTCAACGCGGAGCGCCGCCGCCAGCGGTCGGAGGCGATCGGCTCGGTGCTCCGTTCGGTCGCCTCGTTCCTGATTCTGGGCACCGCGGCGCTGATGATCCTGGGCGCGTTCCAGATCAATCTGGCCCCGTTGCTCGCCTCCGCCGGGGTCGCCGGCGTCGCGCTCGGCTTCGGCGCCCGCAACCTGGTCACCGACTTCCTGTCCGGGGTCTTCATGATCCTGGAGGACCAGTACGGGGTCGGCGACCAGATCGACGCGGGCGTCGCCTCCGGCGAGGTCATCGAGGTGGGCCTGCGCGTCACCAAGCTGCGCGGTGAGAACGGCGCGATCTGGTACGTCCGCAACGGCGAGGTCAAGCGGATCGGCAACCTCAGCCAGGGCTGGTCCACGGCGGGCGTCGACGTCCAGGTCCGCCCGACGGAGGACCTGGAGAAGATCCGCGCGGTGATCACCGAGGCCGCCCAGGAGATGGCCAAGGAGGATCCCTGGACCGAGCGGCTGTGGGGCCCGGTGGAGATCCTGGGCCTGGACACGGTGCTGCTGGACTCGATGACGGTCCGGGTGAGCGCGAAGACCATGCCGGGCGAGGCGGCCGGTGTGGAGCGCGAGCTGCGCTGGCGCATCAAGGTGGCCCTGGACACGGCGGGCATCAGCATGGTGACCGGCACCCCGGAGGAGGCCGCGGAGGGCGCCGACCCCACGGCCGGGATGGCCGCCCCGTCCGCGTACGCCTCGGCGACCTCCCCGCAGTCGCTCGCCACGACCCCGATCCCGCCGAGCACCACGAAGTAGCCCGCCCGGCCCGGTAACGCTTTGGTTGCCACCGGGGGTCAGGTCATTGACGCCCCGGTGGCCCGGGCCCTACCTTCCTCTCACCGAATAGGAAACTTTCCTAACAGAGGGGCAGGTGCCACGCTCATGGCCGGAAACACGCCGGGCACACCCAGCGTCCTGCGCGCCATGAACGACCGTGCCGCTCTGGATCTGCTCCTGGAGCACGGTCCCCTGTCGCGGACCCGGATCGGGAAGCTCACCGGGCTCTCCAAGCCCACCGCCTCCCAGCTGCTGGCCCGCCTCGAAGCCGCCGGGCTCGTCGTCGCCACCGGCACCGCCGCCGGGCGCCCCGGCCCCAACGCCCAGCTGTACGCGGTCAACGCCTCGGCCGCCCATGTCGCCGGGCTCGATGTGAACGCCCACCGGATCGTCGCCGCCGTCGCCGATGTGACCGGCGAGACGGTCGGGGAGTTCGAGCTGCGGACCCCCGGGCGGCGCGCCGACAGCGTGGTGCGCGAGGTGACCGAGGCGCTGGACGGCGCGGTCGCGGCCGCCGGGCTGACCCGGGCCGCCGTGCACCGGGTGGTCATCGGCACCCCGGGCGCCTTCGACCCGAACACGGGCCGGCTGCGGTACGCCTCGCACCTGCCGGGCTGGCACTCCACCACGCTGCTCGACGAGCTGGCGGCGGTGCTGCCGATGCCCGTCGAGTACGAGAACGACGTCAACCTCGTCGCGGTGGCCGAGCAGCGGAGCGGGGCGGCCCGGGGCCACGACGACTTCGTGCTCCTGTGGAACGAGGAGGGCCTGGGCGCCGCCCTCGTCATCAACGGCCGGCTGCACCGGGGCTTCACCGGGGGCGCCGGCGAGGTCGGCTTCCTGCCGGTGCCGGGGGCGCCGCTGGTCCGCCAGGTCACCAAGGCCAACGCGGGCGGCTTCCAGGAGCTGGCGGGCGCCCAGGTGCTGGCGCGGCTGGCCCGGGAGCTGGGCATCGAGGACGCGCCGGGCTCCGGCACCCATCACGAGGTCGGCGCCGAGCTGGTGGGCCGGGCCGCCGAGGCCGCGGAGCGGGGCGAGGCGGGGCCGTACACCGCGCTGCTCGACCGGTTCGCCACCGGCCTCGCGACCGGCCTGGCCTCCCTGGTCGCCGTCCTCGACCCCGAGATCGTCGTGCTCTCCGGCGAGCTGTTCGCGCGCGGCGGGGAGCAGCTGCGCGCCCGGGTCGCGGCCGAGCTGGCCGAGCTCGCCGCGTCCAGGCCCCGGCTGCTCGCCGGGGACGTCACCCGACGGCCCGTTCTGCGCGGCGCGCTGGAGAGCGCGCTGGCCACCACCCGCGACGAAGTGTTCGACACCTCACGCTGACCTCTCTCACCTTCCTTCCGTCCGTCCCTTGCTGCCCACCGCTTCACCGGGAGACACCACCATGTCCGGAAACCGCCGGAAGCCGGCCGTCGCGCTCGCCGCGACCGCCGCGATAGCCCTGTTCGCCTCCGCCTGTACCGGGCAGAGCAGCTCCGGGGCCAACGATGACGCGTCCAAGGAGACGACCATCACGTTCTGGCACGGCTGGAGCGCGCCGGGCGAGGTGAAGGGCATCGAGGCCACGATCGCCGCCTTCGAGAAGGCCCACCCCAACATCCACGTGAAGGTCGTCGGCAACATGACCGACGACAAGATCAACCAGGCGCTGCGCGCCGGCGGGTCGAAGGCGCCGGACGTGGTCTCCTCGTTCACCACGAACAACGTGGGCAAGTTCTGCTCCTCGAAGGCGTTCGTGGACCTCAACCCGTTCCTGAAGAAGGACGGCATCGACCCCGAGTCCACCTTCCCGAAGGCGATGAACGAGTACACCCAGTACGACGGGGTGCGCTGCACGGTCCCGCTGCTGGGTGACGCGTACGGGCTCTACTACAACAAGGACGCGTTCAAGAAGGCCGGGATCGCGAACCCGCCGAAGACCTGGTCCGAGTTCGCGGCCGACGCCAAGAAGCTGACGAAGACCAAGGGCGACTCGTACGAGCAGCTGGGCTTCATGCCGAACTACCACGGCTACGAGTCGACCACCGAGCACTACCTCGGCGCCTGGAACCCCACCTACTTCGACGCGGACGGCAAGTCCAACATCGCGAAGGACCCGGCGTTCGCCGCGCTGCTCACCAACCAGAAGAAGCTGGTCGACTCGCTCGGCGGCTACGCGAAACTGGAGAAGTTCCGTACCGGCTTCGGAGACGAGTGGGGCGCCAAGCACCCGTTCCACACCGGCCAGGTCGCCATGCAGCTGGACGGCGAGTGGCGGCTCGGCATGGCCGAGGACACCAAGCCGGGCTTCGAGATCGGGGTGGCCCCGATGCCCGTCGCGGACGACGAGGCCGACACGTACGGCAAGGGCTATCTGACCGGCACCATCGCGGGCATCGCCGCCACGTCCAGCAAGCAGAACGCGGCCTGGGAATTGGTCAAGTTCATGACGACCGACACCGACGCGGTGGTGAACTTCGCCAACGCCATCCACAACGTGCCCTCCACGCTGGAGGCGCTGAAGTCGCCGAAGCTGAAGTACGACCCGCGCTTCAAGGTCTTCCTGGACATCGCGGCCAACCCGAAGTCGACCACCACCCCGCCCTCGGTGAACGGCGGCGCGTACCTGACCTCCCTGCAGAACCTCGGCTTCGACGTCGAGAAGGGCAAGCAGAAGGACGTCCGGGCGGGGCTGGAGAAGACCGCGAAGGAAATCGACGCGGCGATCGCCCAGGCGAAGTAGAGCCGACGCGATGAGCACGTACACACTCCGTTCGAAGCGCCGCAGGTCGGCGCTTCGGACGGCGGCCTTCATGTCGCCCTGGCTGATCGGGTTCTGCGTCTTCTTCGCCTACCCGCTGATCTCCACGGTCTACTTCTCCTTCACCAGCTACGACGGCTTCTCCGCCCCCGAGTTCAGCGGCTTCAAGAACTGGTCGTACGTCTTCACCGACTACCCGCTGTTCTGGCCGGCGCTGCGCAACACCCTGTGGCTGGTCATCGTCATGGTGGCCTGCCGGGTGGTCTTCGGACTCGGTGTCGGGATGCTGATCACCAAGATCAAGACGGGGGCGGGCGTCTTCCGGACGCTGTTCTACCTGCCCTATCTGGCGCCGCCGGTCGCCGCCACGCTGGGCTTCGTCTTCCTGCTCAACCCCGGCACCGGACCGGTCAACTCAATCCTCGGCGACCTGGGGATGGGCACGCCCGGCTGGTTCACCGACGCCACCTGGTCCAAGCCCGCGCTGACCGCGCTCGCGGTGTGGGGGGTGGGCGACCTGATGGTGATCTTCATGGCCGCGCTGCTCGACGTACCGAAGGAGCAGTACGAGGCGGCGGAGCTGGACGGGGCGACCGCGTACCACCGGTTCCGGTACGTCACGCTGCCGAACATCTCGCCGATCATCATGTTCGCCGTGGTCACCGGCATCATCCAGACGATGCAGTACTACACCCAGCCGCTGGTGGCCGGGAAGGTCGCGTCCGGGGTCATGGGCGGTTCGGGCCAGCAGTTCGAACCCGGCTATCCCGACAAGTCGACACTGACGCTTCCGCAGCTGGTCTACAACCTCGGCTTCCAGCGCTTCGACTACGGCTCCGCCTGTGTGGTCGCGCTCGTTCTCTTCGTCCTCGCCATGGCGTTCACCGCACTGCTGATGCGGCGCCGCAGCGGACTGATCCAGGCAGGTGAGTGACATGGCGCAGGTTCTCGACCACCCGAAGGCCGCCGGACCGGTGAGTGACCCCGTCACCCCGGCCCAGCGCGTCGCGCGCCGCAAGGCGCTGCTGAACTGGATCGCCGTGCACGCGCTCGGCGTGGCGGCGGCGCTCTTCTTCGTGCTGCCGTTCGTCTTCCTCGTGCTCACCTCGCTGATGAGCGACCAGCAGACCCTCACCCGGGACCTGTGGCCGCACCCCTTCGAGTGGGCCAACTACAAGCGGGTGTTCGACACTCCGGGCTTCCTGACCTGGTGGCGGAACACCCTGCTGTACGCGGGAGCCGGCACCGTCCTCACGGTGGTGTCCTCGCTGCCCGTGGCGTACGCGCTCGCCAAGTTCCGCTTCCGCGGCCGGCATCTGTCGCTGATGCTCGTCATCTCGATGATGATGCTGCCGCCGCAGGTCGTGGTCATCCCGATGTACCTGTTCTGGGCCAAGCAGCTGGACCTGTCCGGCACGCTCTGGCCGCTGATCATCCCGATGGCCTTCGGCGACGCGTTCTCCATCTTCCTGCTGCGGCAGTTCCTGCTGACCATCCCCGACGAGTACCTCGACGCGGCGAAGGTCGACGGCTGCGGCGAACTGCGCGCCCTGCTGCGCGTGGTGGTGCCGATGGCCAAGCCGGGGATCGCCGCCGTCGCCCTCTTCCAGTTCTTCTACGCCTGGAACGACTACTTCGGCCCGCAGATCTACGCCTCCGAGAACCCGGGTGCCTGGACGCTGAGTTACGGACTGGAGTCCTTCAAGGGCGCACACCACACCGACTGGAACCTGACCATGGCCGCGACCGTTCTGGTCATGGCCCCTGTGATCGTCGTCTTCTTCTTCGCACAGAAGGCTTTTGTCGAGGGCGTCACACTGACCGGAGTAAAGGGCTGAACCATGAAGCTCGCTGTAGTGGGTGGCGGGTCCACCTACACCCCCGAACTGATCGACGGATTCGCCCGGCTGCGTGACACGCTGCCGGTCGAAGAGCTGGTCCTCGTCGACCCGGCCGCCGACCGGCTCGACCTCGTGGGCGGCCTCGCCCGGCGGATCTTCGCCAAACAGGGCCACCCGGGCCGCATCGTCACCACCTCGGACGTCGACGCGGGCGTCGCCGGAGCGGACGCCGTCCTGCTCCAGCTGCGCGTCGGCGGCCAGGCCGCCCGCAACCAGGACGAGACCTGGCCCCTGGAGTGCGGCTGCATCGGCCAGGAGACCACCGGGGCCGGCGGCCTCGCCAAGGCCCTGCGCACCGTCCCGGTCGTCCTGGACATCGCCGAACGGGTCCGGCGCACCAACCCGGACGCCTGGATCATCGACTTCACCAACCCGGTCGGCATCGTCACCCGCGCCCTCCTCCAGGCCGGGCACAAGGCGGTCGGCCTGTGCAACGTGGCCATCGGCTTCCAGCGCAAGTTCGCCCGGCTGCTCGACGTGGCCCCCGGCGAGGTGCACCTCGACCACGTCGGGCTGAACCACCTCACCTGGGAGACCGGGGTCCGCCTCGGCGGCCCGCAGGGCGAGGACGTGCTGCCCCGGCTGATCGCCGAGCACGGCGACGCCATCGCGGACGACCTGCACATGCCGCGCGCGATCGTGGACCGGCTCGGCGTCGTCCCCTCGTACTACCTGCGGTACTTCTACGCGCACGACGAGGTCGTCCGCGAGCTCGGCACCAAGCCCTCCCGGGCCGCCGAGGTCGCCGCCATGGAGAAGGAGCTCCTGGCGATGTACGGCGACCCGGCGCTCGACGAGAAGCCCGCGCTGCTCGCCAAGCGCGGCGGCGCCTTCTACTCGGAGGCGGCCGTGGACCTGGCGGCGGCCCTCCTGGGCGGCGGCGGCTCGGCGCACCAGGTGGTCAACACGTACAACAACGGCACCCTGCCGTTCCTCCCGGACGACGCGGTGATCGAGGTCCAGGCGAAGGTCGACGGCTCGGGCGCCACGCCGCTCGCCGTGCCCGCCCTGGACCCGCTGTACGCGGGGCTCATCGCCAACGTCACGGCGTACGAGGACCTCGCCCTGGAGGCCGCGCTGCACGGCGGCCGGGACCGGGTGTTCAAGGCGCTGCTCGCGCACCCCCTGATCGGCCAGTTCGCGTACGCCGAGGCGCTGACCGACAAGCTGATCGCGCACAACCGGGAGCACCTCGCGTGGGCGTGAACGGTTACGTCCTCGCGATCGACGCGGGGAACAGCAAGACCGATGTGGCCCTCATCGGTGCGGACGGCACGGTGCTGTCCACGGCCAGGGGCGGCGGGTTCCAGCCGCCGCTGGCCGGAGTGGAGACGGCCGTCGACGTGCTCGGCGCGGCGGTGGAGCGGGCGTTCACCGAGGCCGGGGCGGACGCCGGGCAGGTCGCCCACGTGTCCGCCTGCCTCGCCAACGCGGACCTGCCGGTCGAGGAGGAGCAGCTGACGGTGGCGCTGGCCGCGCGCGGCTGGGGCCGGACCGTCGAGGTGCGCAACGACACCTTCGCGATCCTGCGGGCCGGGGTGGACGAGCCGCTCGGCGTGGCCGTGGTCTGCGGCGCGGGCATCAACTGCGTCGGCATGGTCCCGGACGGCCGCACCGCCCGCTTCCCGGCGATCGGGCGGATCTCCGGTGACTGGGGCGGCGGTTCGGGCCTGTCCGAGGAGGCGCTGTGGTTCGCCGCGCGCGCCGAGGACGGCCGGGGCGAGCCGACCGAGCTGGCCCGGACGCTCCCCGCGCACTTCGGGCTCGACTCGATGTACGCGCTGATCGAGGCGCTGCACCTGGGCCGCATCGCACCGGAGCGCCGCCACGAGCTGGCCCCGGTGCTCTTCGCGACGGGCGCCGCCGGCGACCCGGTGGCGCGGGCCCTGGTGGACCGGCTGGCCGAGGAGGTCGTGGCGCTGGCCTCGGTCGCGCTGACCCGCCTCGGGCTGCTGGACGAGGAGGCGCCGGTGCTGCTCGGCGGCAGCGTTCTGGCGGCGCGCCATCCGCAGCTGGACGACCGCGTCCGCGAACTCCTCGCGGCGCGGGCCCCGAAGGCCGTGGTGCGCGTGGTGCAGGAGTCGCCGGTCCTCGGCGCCGGGCTCCTGGGCCTGGACCACACGGGAGCGGCGCCCGGGGTGTACGCGCGGCTGCGGGCGCAGTACGCCTGACCACCGGGCCGTCAGGGGCGTCCCGTAGCCTGCGGGTTGCGGGGCGCCTTTCGCGTGAGGGAACCGATCGCGCGTCCCAGTCGTGTTGTTGATGGGGAGGACGGTCCGGAGGGGGATCGTGCCGTTCGCCTTGATCAACGGCGCCGGTCTTGATCGAATGCGGTTGACCGCGGCCGGTCACCGCCGGCCGCCGCGTGGTCCGGTGCCCGATCCAGGCGTTCTGGATGTGGGTACCGGTCCCTGAGGCCATACTTCTGGCCGGGCACCAGTCCCCCGATCGGCCGGGGGCGGGCCGCCGTCAGTGACCGAGGGGGAGGTCGAGTGACACACCCGCCGAGTGCGCGTGAGGCGCTGCAACGCGCGCTGGGACAGCCGCCTGCGCCGGAGGCCGCGCCCGCGCCCGTGCCGGCGCCCGCGCCCGTTCCGCAGCAGCCGAGCACCCGGGCCGCCGTCGTGGGGCGGCTGCGTGCCGCCGCGACCACCGAACCGGGCCGGCTGCGCATCATCGGGGCCGTCCTGGCGTTCCTGGTCCTCGTGTTCGGGGCGGTGACGGCGGTCGAGATCAACGACCGGGCCGCCTCCGCCGACGACGTGGTGGAGCGCAGCCAGCCGCTCAGCGCGGACGCGGCGGGCATCTACCGCTCGCTCGCGGACGCGGACGCGGCGGCGGCGAGCGGCTTCCTGGCCGGGCCGCAGGAGCCGCGCGCGGTGCACGACCAGTACGTGAAAGACATCGAGGAGGCGTCCCGGCTGCTGGTGAAGGCCGCGGCGAACACCGACGCGGCCACCGCGTCCGGCCGCGAGATCACCACGCTCAACGAAGGACTCCCCCGCTACACGGGCCTGATCGAGCGCGCCCGCGCCAACAACCGCCAGGGGCTTCCGCTGGGCGGCGCCTATCTGCGGTACGCGAACCAGGCCATGTCCGGCGAGCTGCTGCCGGCCGCCGAGCGGCTGTACGCGGCGGAGACCGGCCGGCTCGGCGAGGACCAGAGCTCGGCCCGGAGCCGGCCGCTCTTCTCGCTCGTCGCCGGGGTCGTCGCGCTGGCCGTGCTGGTCTGGGCGCAGCGCCGCAACTACCGCCGGACGAACCGGGTGTTCAACCACGGTCTGCTGGCCGCGACGGCCGCGACGGTGGTGCTGCTGCTGTGGCTCGCGGTCGGGCACACGGTGGCCAGGTCCGGCCTGGCCGAGGCCGATTCGCACGGGCAGCGGCCCATGGACGTGCTCAACCGGGCGCGCATCGACTCGCTGAAGGCGCGCGCCGACGAGAACCTGACGGTGGTCGCCCGGGGCGCGGTGCTCACCGCGGACGGCAAGAACGACAAGTACGAGACCGACTACACGGCGGGCATGAAGGCGCTCGGCGGCGAGCTGGCCGCGGCGGCGAAGCTGGCCGACGACACCGGCGACGGCGAGGGCGGCAAGCCCGTCGCCGCGGCGGCCGAGGCGGTCAAGGAGTGGCAGGGCCGCCACCGTACGGCCCGCACGACCGACGACGCCGGGGACTACGAATCGGCCCTGGAGCAGATCATCGGCCAGGAGAACTCGACCGGCGAGTCCTTCAAGAAGGTGGACGACGCGCTGCGCGACGCCCTGGCGCACGAGCAGGACGACTTCACCCGGGCCGCGCGGGACGGCCGCGGCGCCCTGGGCGGCCTGCCGGCCGGCGCGGTGATCCTGGCCGTGCTGGGCGCGGTCGCGGGGATCGTCGGCGTCAACCGCAGGCTCTCGGAGTTCCGGTGACAGGGGGAGCGATGACAGCGAAGGACCCGAGGACGGGCCTTTCCGGACACGGACGTCCACTGCACCGGCTGCGCGGCTGGGGCGGGGTGACCGCGATGGCCGCCGCCTGCGCGCTGACCGCGGCGCTGACCCTGCTGCCCCTCTCCCACCCGGGCGACGACGTGTTCGGCCCCCAGGTGACGGGGCCCGGCGCGGCGCACGCCCTCCAGGCGAAGGCCGACGGCTGCACGGACCCGGAGGCGAGCCTCCGGCCGGGCAAGGCGGACGGGGACGCGGTCCGCAAGATCAAGGAGCGCGGCAAGCTCATCGCGGGCGTCGACCAGAACAGCTTCCAGTGGGGCTTCCGCAATCCGGAGACCGGGGACCTCGAAGGCTTCGACATCGACCTGGTCCGGGCCCTAGCCAAGGACATCCTCGGTGACGGCGACAAGGTGATCTTCCGGGCCATCCCGACCAACCAGCGCATCGCCGCGCTGGAGAACGACAAGGTCGACGTGGTCGTGCGGACGATGACGGTCAACTGCGCCCGGCTGAAGCAGGTCTCGTTCTCCACGGCCTACTTCCAGGCCGGACAGCAGGTCCTCGCCGCGAAGGAGGACCACTCCATCACCGGTTTCAACTCCACGCTGGCCGGCAAGCGCATCTGCACCGCCGAGGGTTCGACGGCGTACGAGGCGCTGGAGAAGGAGTCGTTCGGCTCGGTCTTCAAGGACGAGCACGACGGCACCCCGGCCGACGAGGACCGGCTGACCGTCCCCAACCAGCTGGACTGCCTGGTACGGCTCCAGCTGGGCGAGGTCGACGCGGTCGTCACGGACAACGCGCTGGCCGCGGGCCAGGCCGCGCAGGACCCGGCGGTCGAGCTCAAGGGTGACCCGTTCACCACCGAGTACTACGGCGTGGCCACGAAGAAGGGCGCGGACGACCTGGTGTCCCGGGTCAACAAGGTCCTGGTCGACTACCGGGCCGGCGGCGCGGACAGCCTCTGGATGAAGTCGTACCGCGCCTGGCTCCAGGACGGCCTGCCGGGGGTCCAGGCCCCGCCGGAGCCGAAGTACCGGGACTAGCGCGGCCCCGCCCGGCGGGCGGCGGCACTGATCCCGCGGGGCCCAGGCCCGGCGGGGAGAGCGGAGAGGTGATCGATGGGCGTCGCTGGCCCCTTCCCCAGCTACGCGGCCCGGCCCCCCGGTCCGGTCATGGACCGGGACGAGGCCGACCGTGCGCTGTCCCGGCTCGGCGCGGAGCACGAGGCGATCGAGACCTCGCTCCTCGCCCTCCAGGACCACGCGGGCCGCAGGCTCCTGGAGGGCGCCGAGCTGTCCGGTGTCACCAGGGAGCGATGGGCCGTCACCGAGCGGTCGGTCACGCTGCTGTGGAGCTACTTCGACGCGTACACGGGGGTGCTGGAGCGGGCCCGCGAGGTGCGGGCCCGGCGCCGCCACCCCAACCGCGAGGACCTGACGGCCCTGACCGAGCTGCTGCGCGGCCAGGGCGTCACCGTGGCGCACGGCGCCGCCGGGCACGACCCGTCCGTCTCCGGCCCGGCCCGCCTCTCCGAGCGGTTCACGCTGGAGGAGCTGGTCTCCCGGATGAACGGCCTGTACGCGAGCGCCCTGGACATGGTGGTGGCCTCGGACGCCGTGTGGTCGGCGATGCCCGCCCGCATAGACCTCCTCGCCGCCGAGCTGCGCCGCACCCACTCGCTGGCGCACTCGGTGGGCGTCCGGCCCGGTGAGCACCCGGCGGGCGACGACCTGGACGCGATCACCGCGGAGCTGGCCACGCTGCGGGAGCAGGTGATCGCGGACCCGCTGGCCTTCTGGCTGCCGGGGCCCGGGAGCGCGGCGCCCGGCGGCGGGCGCCCCGACACGACGCGTTACGACCGGGCGGCCCGGGCGCTGGAAGAGGTGCGGCGCGAGGTCGAGGCGGTGCTCGCCGTACGGCAGGACGCCGAACAACGGCTGGTGCACCTGCGCGACGTGCTGTCCCGGGCCGACCGCACGCTGGCCGAGGCCCGGGTGGCGCGCGGCGAGGTGCTGGCCAAGATCGCCGCGTCGGAGGTGCCCGTGGTCAACGGACCGCCGACCGTCCTCCAGGAGCGCCTGGCCGCCGCGTCGGAGTACCGCAGGCACGCCCGCTGGCACCGGCTCTCGCCGCTCCTGGAGACCCTGGAGCGGGAGGCCGAGGAGGAGTTGCTGAGGGCCCGCGAGCAGCTGACGGCGGTGACCGCGCCGCTGGCTGTCCGGGCCGAGCTGCGTGGTCGGCTCGACGCGTACAAGGCGAAGGTGGCCCGCCACGGCCTGGCGGAGGACCCGGTCCTGATCGAGCGGTACGACGCGGCGCGCCGGATGCTGTGGAGCGCCCCGTGCGATCTGCGGGTGGCGGCGCAGGCGGTGCAGCGCTATCAGGACGCGGCGCTGGACCTGCTGAGCAGAGGTGACAATCCGTCGTGGCGGCGGGGCGAAGAGGGGGAACGGACATGAGTACGCAGTGCCAGCGCCCCGCGTGCGAGGGCAGTTACGAGGACATGGGCGGCGGTGAGCTGTACTGCGACACCTGCGGTCTGGCGCCGGTCGTCTCGCCGAACGGCATGGTGAGTTCGCCGCCCACCGGGGTCGCGGGCGGCGGCCGGGGCAGCCGGGGGTCCAACAGCACGTCGGCGCGGAGCAGTTCGCAGTCCTCCTCGCGGGCGTCCTCGCGCTCCTCGTCGCGTTCCTCGACGTCGCGGCGTTCGGTGTCGGGGCGGCTCTCGCGGTCGCTGTCGCTGTCCGGCCGGACCGGCGCGCAGTCGGTGTCGGTGCGCTCCTCCGCCAAGTCGACCAACGCCTCGGGCCGCAACCGGCTGGGCGCGGGTCTGGTGCAGGTGCCGGACGTACCGCGGCCCGATCCGCGTACGGCCGTGATGGAGAACCCGGAGGTGCCCGAGCGCAAGCGGTTCTGCTCGCGCTCCGACTGCGGGGCGCCGGTGGGCCGGTCCCGGGGCGACCGGCCGGGCCGCACCGAGGGGTTCTGCACCAAGTGCGGCCACCCGTACTCCTTCGTGCCGAAGCTGGAGGCGGGCGACGTCGTCCACGGGCAGTACGAGGTCGCGGGCTGTCTGGCGCACGGCGGGCTCGGCTGGGTCTACCTCGCGGTGGACAAGGCGGTCTCGGACCGCTGGGTGGTGCTCAAGGGCCTGCTCGACACGGGTGACCAGGACGCGATGGCGGCGGCGATCTCGGAGCGGCGGTTCCTCGCGGAGATCGAGCACTCCAACATCGTCCGGATCTACAACTTCGTGGAGCACCTGGACCAGCGGACCGGTTCGCTCGACGGCTACATCGTCATGGAGTACGTCGGCGGCAAGTCGCTCAAGGAGATCGCCAACGAGCGCCGCACACCGGCCGGGAAGCGCGATCCGCTGCCGGTCGAGCAGGCGTGCGCGTTCGGCATCGAGGCCCTGGAGGCGCTGGGTCACCTGCACAGCCGCAATCTGCTGTACTGCGACTTCAAGGTCGACAACGCGATCCAGACCGAGGACCAGCTGAAGCTGATCGACATGGGCGCGGTCCGCCGGATGGACGACGAGGAGTCGGCGATCTACGGGACCGTCGGCTACCAGGCGCCCGAGGTCGCGGAGGTGGGCCCGTCGGTCGCCTCCGACCTGTACACGGTGGCGCGCACGCTCGCGGTGCTCACCTTCGACTTCCAGGGGTACACGAACGTCTTCGTGGACTCGCTGCCGGACCCGGACAACATCGAGGTGTTCCGGAGCTACGAGTCGTTCTACCGGCTCCTGGTCCGCGCCACCGACCCCGACCCGGCCCGCCGGTTCGCCTCGGCGGCGGAGATGGCCGAGCAGCTGACGGGCGTGCTGCGCGAGGTGGTCTCGCTCCAGTCGGGGCGCCCGCGCCCGGCGCTGTCCACGCTGTTCGGGGCGGAGCTGCGGGTCACCGACACGGAGCTGTTCGCGGACGGGACGGGCGAGGTGTCGCGCCTGGGCGCGCGGACCGACGCCGCGTCCGGGGGCCGCTCCGGCCGCCGCCGCGGCGGTGCGGCCGCCCCGGCGCCCGCCGCCGCCACCCCGCCCGGTGGGATACCGGGGGCGCTGCCCGCCGGGCCGCCTCCCGCCTCGCCGACAGGCGCGGCACCGGTGCCCTCGGCCGCCACCCATGTCCGTACGCCGGGCGGGGCGGGCACCGGCCCGGGCCCCCTGCCGTACGCGCCCGCCGCGAGCGTCCCCGCTCCGCGCAGCCCGGTCCCCTCCCCCGGTGCCGCTCCGGTGCCGGCGGGCTCCGGGGCGCCCCGGCTGGCCGGGCTCGACGTGCGCGGGACCTCGCTCGCGCTGCCCGTGCCCCGGGTGGACGCGAGCGACCCGAACGCGGGGTTCCTGGCGGGGGTGATGGCCTCGGCGCCCGCCGAGCTGATCGCCGCGTTGCAGGCGGTGCCGGCCGCGTCGCTGGAGACCCGGCTGCGCGAGCTGCGCGCCCGCCTGGAGATGGGCGACCTCGCCGCCGCCGCGCAGACCCTGGCCGAGCTGGAGGGGCAGCACGCCGACGACTGGCGCGTCGTCTGGTACCGGGGCCTCACCTCGCTGGTGGCCGGTGACAAGGAGAACGCCGCGCTGTCGTTCGACGCGGTGTACGACGCCTTCCCCGGGGAGCCCGCGCCGAAGCTGGCCCTCGGCATCTGCGCGGAGGTCCTGGGGCAGCTGGACAACGCCGCCGAGTACTACCGGCTGGTGTGGCTGACCGACCCGAGCTTCGTGAGCGCGGCCTTCGGTCTGGCCCGGGTGCAGATCGCGGCCGGTGACCGGAGTTCGGCCGTCCGGACGCTGGAGTCGGTGCCGGAGGCGTCGATCCACTACACGGCGGCCCGGATCGCCGCCGTCCGGGCCCGGTTGCGTGAACGGGCCCCGGACGAGCCGCTGATGGCGGACCTGACGGCCGCCTCGGCCCAGGTGTCGGCCCTCTCGGGGCTGGGGCTCGACGCGGTCCGGCGGGAACGCCTCTCGACGGAGGTGCTCGGTACGGCGCTGGACTGGGTACTCTCCGGTAGCCCTTCGGGCCCGCAGCCCGCCGGGCCGCACGGCCCGGGGACGCTGCTCGGCAGCGAGCTGGACGAGCGCGGACTGCGGTTCGGCCTGGAGCGTGCGTACCGGATGCTCGCCCGGCTCGCGGAGCCCGGGGCCGAGAGGATCGAACTGGTGGAGCGGGCCAACCGCTTCCGCCCCCGAACGTGGGTGTGAACATGTCGCAGAACCACCAGGAGACCGTCTTGCCGAGGTGCCCCGGCTGCGAGGAGCCGCTGGAGCAGGGCGACCTGTTCTGCGGCGCCTGCGGGTACGACCTGTCGGCCGTGCCCGAGCCGCCCCTCGACCGCCCGACGGTCGCCATCGCCACCCCGGCGGCGGCCGCGGACCCGGCGTCCGGGGCCCGTTACGACGGGCCGGGCGCCTCCGGCGACTTCGAGCTGGCCGCCCCGGGCGCGGCGCCCGATCCCCGTGCGGTCCCGGAGCCCGCGCAGGCTCCCGCGCCCGCCCCGGCCCCGGCGGCCGGCGGCAAGGTGTGCGTGGCCTGCCGGGCCGGGCGGGTCGACGGCGACGGCTACTGCGAGAACTGCGGCCACGCCCAGCCGCGCGAGCGCGACCACATGGAGCGGGAGCTCGGCGCGGTCGCCGCGGTGAGCGACCGGGGGCTGCGCCACCACCGCAACGAGGACTCGTTCGCGGTGTCCACGACGGCCCTGCCGGACGGCTCCCCGGCCGTCGTGGCGATCGTCTGCGACGGGGTGTCCTCGGCCAGCCGGCCCGACGAGGCGTCGGCGGCGGCGGCGAGCACGGCCAACGAGTCCCTGCTGGCGTCGCTGCCGCGCGGCACGCATCCGCAGCAGGCGATGCACGAGGCGATCGTGGCGGCGGCGGAGTCGGTCAACCGGCTGGCCGAGCAGGCCGGTCAGGAGCGCGAGCAGCACCGCCACCAGAACGCCCCGGCGTGCACCCTGGTCGGCGCGGTCGTGGCGGCCGGGCTGCTCGTCGTCGGCTGGGTCGGCGACAGCCGCGTGTACTGGGTGCCCGAGGACCGCTCCACCGCGCCCGCCCGGCTCACCGAGGACGACTCGTGGGCCGCGCAGATGGTGGCGACGGGCCTGATGAACGAGGCGGAGGCGTACGCGGACGAGCGCGCCCACGCCATCACGGGCTGGCTCGGCGCGGACGCGTACGAACTGGAGCCGCACACCGCCTCGTTCAAACCGGACCGTCCTGGCCTGGTGGTGGTCTGCACGGACGGCCTGTGGAACTACGCGGAGTCCGCCGCCGAGATGGCCGCCGCGGTGCCCGAGGACGCGTACGCCCGCCCGCTGCACGGCGCCCAGGTCCTGGTCGGCCACGCCCTGGACGGCGGCGGCCACGACAACGTAACAGTGGCGCTGCTGCCGTTCGCCGTGTCACCGCAAGGGGGTGCCTGACAAATGCCCGTGGAAGAAGGAGCGGCGTCTGGTGCGTGCGATCGCAAGGCGCCGGGAAGTCCTCGTAGCGGAGCTACTAGGGCTTTTCGGCAACGCCGCGAGCGTGCGTGCCAGACGCCGCGACGCCACGGGGATTTGTCAGGCACCCCCTAGGGGCAAGCTCCGCCTGATAACGGGTCATTCACCCCCGCTACGCCTTGTCCGTACCTCTGGCTTCATCCGAGACGTGGAGCCTCAAGGAGCCGATCAGATGGCCAACTTCTCCAAGTCGAACGTGCCGCAGTTCTCCGTCGAGGTGTACCAGAACGAGTACCTGCCCGAGGGCGGCCGCGAGGTCAACGGCATCATCACGGTCACCTCGACCGGGGGCGGCACCACCGGGGGCGTACCGCTGCCGGGGCGTGCCACCGGGGCCGCCGTGGTGATCATGGTGGACTGCTCGGGTTCGATGGACTACCCGCCGACCAAGATGCGCAACGCCCGCGACGCGACGGCGGCGGCCGTGGACACCCTGCGCGACGGCACCTCGTTCGCCGTGGTCGCCGGGACGCACGTGGCCAAGGAGGTCTACCCGGGCAACGGCCGGCTCGCGGTCGCCGACCCGCGGACCCGGGCCGAGGCCAGGCAGGCCCTGCGCCGGCTGAGCGCGGGCGGCGGTACGGCGATCGGGACCTGGCTGCGGCTGGCGGACCGGCTGCTCGGCGCGGCGGACGTGGACATCCGGCACGGCATCCTGCTCACCGACGGGCGCAACGAGCACGAGTCGCCCGAGGACCTGCGCGCGGCGCTGGACGCCTGCGCGGGCCGGTTCACCTGTGACGCCCGCGGGGTCGGCACCGACTGGGAGGTGAAAGAGGTCACAGGGATCGCCTCGGCGCTCCTCGGCACCGCCGACATCGTCGCCGACCCGGCCGGGCTCGCGGCGGACTTCACGCAGATGATGGAGAACGCCATGGGCAAGGAGGTCGCGGACGTGGCGCTGCGGCTGTGGACCCCGGTCGGCGTGGAGATCCAGTTCGTGAAGCAGGTGGCGCCGACGGTCGCCGACCTGACCGCCCGGCGCACCGAGGCGGGCCCCCGCGCCGGGGACTACCCGACCGGTTCCTGGGGCGACGAGTCCCGCGACTACCACGTGTGCGTCCGGGTGCCGGAGGCCGGCATCGGGCAGGAGATGCTCGCCGCCCGGGTCTCGCTGATCCTTCCGGACCCGTCGGGCGGGGCGCCGCAGACGCTCTCGCAGGGGCTGGTACGGGCCGTGTGGACGGACGACATGGTGGCGTCGACCTCCATCAACCCGCAGGTGGCGCACTACACGGGCCAGGCCGAACTGGCACAAGTCATCCAGCAGGGGCTCGATGCCCGCAAGTCGGGAGACTTCGACGGTGCCACGGCCAAACTGGGCCGAGCGGTGCAGTTGGCATCGGCGTCCGGGAACGAGGACACTGCGAAACTGCTTTCGAAGGTGGTAGACGTGGTCGATGCGGCGACGGGTACTGTGCGACTGAAGGCGAAGGTCGCGGAAGCGGACGAGATGACTCTCGAGACACGCTCCACGAAGACGGTCCGCGTCAAGAAATAACCACATATCCGCAACGATCAGCCGCCCGCCGGTTCAGGTCCGCCGGGCGGCGGAGCACGCCACATGACGGCCTGCGGGCCGGAGAAGGAAAGGGGGAAGCGCCGACATGCCGACCTGCCCGAACGGACACCAGTCGGGTTCCGAGGACTGGTGCGAGGTCTGCGGCCACCGCATGACCGGGGCGGGCGCGCCTGCGGGTGCGGTCCCCCCGCCGCCTCCTCCGCCGCCCGCACACGGTTACGGATATCCCCGGCCGCACGACCCGGACGCGACCGCCCAGGCCGAGCTGTGTCCGCAGTGCCGCACGCCGCGCGAGGCGATGGCGCCGTACTGCGAGGAGTGCCGCTGGAACTTCCTCACGAACACGGCGACGTCCTACACCCCGCTGGCTCCCCGGCACAACCTCCCGGGCGACCCCGGCCCCGGCGGCAACCGGCCGCAGGGCTTCCCGGCGCAGCAGCCGCCCGGTCCGCCGCAGTCGCGCGACCCCTTCGACTACCAGAGCTCCCGCCCCTCGCAGGTGAACCGGTCCGCCGAGCCCCTGTCCACGGGCCCGGGCCAGTCCGGCCATCAGGGCCAGGGCGGCCAGGGCCAGGGGCAGCCGCCCTTCGGCCAGGGTCCGCAGGGCGGCCCGCCGCCGTTCGGCCAGGGCGGCCCCGGTCAGCAGGGGCCAGGTCCTCAGGGCCCCGGCCCGCAGGGTCCCGGCCCGCAGGGTCCCGGCCCCGGTCCGCAGGGGCCGCCGCCCCCGCCCCCGTACCAGCAGGGTCCGCAGGGCGGCCCGCAGAGCTCGCCGCCGCCGTTCCAGCAGCAGGGCGCGCCGCCCGCCTTCCAGCAGCAGACGGCACCCCCGCCGGCCCCGCCGCGCACCGACGGCGACGACTGGCTGCTGTCCCCGCCCTCGCGGCCCGCACCCCCGCCGGGCCCGGGCCCGCAGCCGTCGTTCCCGGGGCAGCAGGGTCCCGGTCCGCAGGGGCCTGGTCCGCAGGGTCCCGGACAGCACGGCCCGGGCCCGCAGCACGGCGGTCCCGGACAGCACGGCGGTCCCGGACAGCACGGCGGTCCCGGTCCCGGACAGCACGGAGACCCCGGTCCGCAGCACGGTCCCGGGCCCGGCCGGCCGCTGTCCAACAACTGGACCGCGTTCATCGCGCCCGACCGTGAGTACTTCCTGGCGATGATGCAGCGCAGCGGCCCCGAGGCGACCGGGCTGAATCTGCCCGCGTACTCCCCGGAGCAGCAGCTCGCGCTCACCGGCGGGCAGATCACGATCGGCCGGCGCCGGCACAGCACGGGCGAGTCCCCGGACATCGACCTGTCGGTGCCGCCGGAGGACCCGGGCGTCTCGCACCAGCACGCCGTGCTGGTGCAGCAGCCGGACGGCAGCTGGGCCGTGGTGGACCAGAACTCCACCAACGGCACGACGGTCAACGGCTCCGAGGAGCCGATCCAGCCCTACGTCCCCGTGCCGCTCCAGGACGGCGACCAGGTGCACGTCGGGGCGTGGACGACGATCACGGTCCGCCGGGACTGACCGACCGAACCACGGAAGAGCGGCCGGTGAAGGGGGATGCCCCTTCACCGGCCGCTCTTCCGTGTGCGGTAGTTCGTACCACGAATGTCCGGTCCGGGCGGGTCCGTACCGCTCACGCCTGCCATATTCTGTTCACATGCGAAAGGCCGACGAAGGGCAGATGGGGATCGCCACCGCATTGGTGCGCTCCGCATTCCTGGTGAATGCCGTGTACGCCGATTCCGGCCGCGAACACGGCATCACCGCCCAGCAGGGCCAGCTGCTCTGCGTGCTGATGGTGAAGCCGTACGGCATGCGCGAGCTGGGCGCCGTACTGGGTCTGGCGAAGTCCAGCCTCACCGGCCTCGTGGACCGGTGCGTGCAGCGCGGCCTGGTGCGCCGGGAGGCCGACCCGGAGGACGGGCGCGCGGTGCGGGTCGCCCCGACCGAGGCCGGGAGCGAGCTCGCCGAGGTGTTCTACGCGGAGACCTGCCGGCGCGTCGAGGCCCTGGCGGAAGGGCTCGACGCGGCCGACCGCGAGCAGCTGACCGCACTCCTGGGCCGTCTGGTGCTGGAGAACAAGGTGCCCATGGTCTTCCGCGAGTCCTGCGAGAACGCCCCGGCGGCCACCCCCGGCTGCTGAGGACCGCCCCGCCGCCGGGCCGTCAGCGCACGATGCCGAAGAGCTCCGCGAAGCGCCCGGTGAACAGGTCCTTGCCCTTGTACGCGCTGACCTCCTCCGCCGACAGCAGCACCGGCCCGCCCGGCGAGGGGACCTGGCCCACCCCGCCGCCGGGCCCGAGCGGGAGCAGCGCGGACGGCACCGGGGACGGCAGGTAGACGGCCGCCCGCTCCTCGCCGCGCACCTGGGCGAGGATGTTGGCCGCGACCACCTCGGCGTGCTTCATCGCGTACCCGGCCATCTTGGCCTCGGCCAGGTCGGTGAGGTCGCCGAGTGCGTATATGTGCTGGTGACCGGTGACGTTGAGCCGTTCGTCCACCGGGACCCGGCCCTGCGCGTCGCGCTCGGCGACCCGGCCGTCGGCGAGGTAGTCCCCGTTGGAGCGCACTCCGTAGCAGCGGAACCAGATGTCGGCCTCGATGCGCTCGCCGCCGTCGGTGGCCACCGCGAACGGGTCGAGCCGCCCGGGGACGGCCGCCGGTTCGCCGGTGAGCGCGGTGGAGAGCCGCAGCTCCACGCCGAGCGCGTCCAGCTGGCGCAGCAGCTCCTCACGGACCTCGGGCAGGAAGCCCGGCAGCAGCTCATCGGCCGGGTCCGTGATGACCACGTGCTTCTCGGGCCAGACCGCCTTGATCTCGCCGGAGAGTTCGAGGCCGACCGGTCCGGCGCCGGTGATCAGGACCCGCCCGGCCCCGGCCAGCTCCTGGTGCGCCTCCCTGATCCGGGCCAGCGCCTCGCCCGCCAGGTCGGTGTCGGCCTTGGCCGGGAAGGGGTAGTCGGACCCGGAGGCGAGCACCAGGTAGTCCGCGTCGACGCGCTCGCCGCCGGCCAGGGTGACCCCGCCGGGGTCCACGGCGACGGCCCGCTCGCGGCGGACCGTGCCTCGCTTCAGCAGGGTGTCGTACGGAAAGAAGATGTTCTCCGCCCAGTCCGGCCTGACCAGTGCCCGCAGGGAGCCCGCCGCGTGGACGAATGCGTCCTTCGGGTCGACCAGCACCACATCGGTTTCCTCGTCGAGCGCCTTCGCGACGGCCGAGCCGCCGTATCCGCCGCCGATGACGACGACGGTGCGCTTACCTGTTCCGTTTGCCATGCCGACCCCAGCCATTGAAGGGAGACCATTTCGTTCGTTACACGAACCATAGTAGTTCGCATAACGAACTGACAAGACGGAAAGGGGCCGGAAGCAGAGAGGATCCCCCGAGCCCGGCCCGTCGCGGCGCGCGTCTGCGACCATGGACGCGTGACTGAGATTCCGCGCGACACGGTGCAGGAGCTGACCTTCTACGAGCAGGTCGGCGGCGAGGAGACCTTCAGGCGCCTGGTCCACCGCTTCTACCAGGGCGTCGCCGAGGACCCGCTGCTGCGGCCGATGTACCCGGAGGAGGACCTCGGTCCTGCCGAGGAACGGTTCGCGCTGTTCCTCATGCAGTACTGGGGCGGACCGCGCACCTACAGCGACCGGCGCGGGCACCCCCGCCTGCGGATGCGGCACGCGCCCTTCCGGGTGGACCGCGCCGCGCACGACGCCTGGCTGCACCACATGCGCGTCGCGCTGGACGAGCTGGGTCTCGCCCCGGAGCACGAGCGCCAGCTCTGGGACTACCTCACCTACGCGGCCGCCTCGATGGTGAACACCGACGGCTGACCGCTGGTCACCGACCGCCCACATCCGGCCGGAATTCGGTACTCCGCGACCGGATAGCGGTCACGAATGCATCAAGTTGTACCCGTAAGCGGTTTCCACGGGCACGGACCGTCTGACAGCATCCAGACAACGCCGGGGGGCGCGCGTGCGGTGAGTGGTGACTGGGGGGCAAGTGACGGGGTTCGTCTTTCTGCGGGTGAGGGCGCACCGGCTCCTCCTCGCGGCGGCCGTGCTGGCCGTGCTCCTGACCACCTCGGTCCTGGCCGCGCTCACCGCGTTCTCCGGTTCCGTCGGCGACGCCGCGCTGCGCCACACGCTCACCCACCGCTCCGCCGTCCCCGCCTCGCTGGTGGTCTCCGCGCAGCTGGATCCGGAGGAGCGGCAGCCGGCCGACGCGGCGGCGCGCAAGGCCGCCCGGGAGACCTTCGACGGGCTGCCGGTGACCGTACGGAAGCTGGAGGCGTCCGGCCCGTACGCGCTGCCGCGCAGCCTCCAGGACCCGGCCGCCCGGCGCGGTGACCCCGACCTCACGCACTTCGCCTCGCTGGACCGCAGCCGCGTCCGCCTCACCGCCGGACGCATGCCCGCCGCCGGAGCCGGGAAGAGCGGCGCCCCCGTCGAGGTGGCCCTGCCCGCGACCGCCGCCGAGGCGCTGTCGCTGAAGCCCGGCGCCCGGCTGAGGCTCACCGACCGGCTGGGCGGCAAGCCGGCCGACGTCGTGATCACCGGGCTCTACAAGGCCGCCGACCAGGCCGACCCGTACTGGCAGCTGGACGAGCTCGGCGGGCGCGGCGTCCGCAAGGTCGTCTTCACCACGTACGGCCCCCTGCTCACGGACCCCGCCGTGCTCGGCTCCGGCCGGACCACCTCGGGCGAGGTGTCCTGGCTGGCCTCCGCCGACTTCCGCTCGGTCACCACGGACCGGACGGCGGCACTGCGCGAGGCGGCGACCGCCGGTCCGAAGAAGCTGCTGGCCGCCCCGGAGTTCCAGGACGGGGGCACCGCGCGGACCTCGCTGCCCACCGTCCTCGAACAGATCGACCGGGCCCTGCTCGTCTCCCGCTCGACGCTCACCATCGTGGCCGTGCAACTGGTCCTGCTCGCCGGATACGCCCTGCTCCTCGTGGCCCGGCTGCTCAGCAGCGAGCGCGCGGGCGAGACCGAGCTGCTGCGGGCGCGCGGCGGCTCGCGGGCCCGGATCACCTGGCTCGCGTCCGTCGAGGCACTGCTCCTCGCGCTGCCCGCCGCCCTCGTCGCGCCCCTGCTCTCCGGCCCGCTGACCCGGCTCCTCGCGGACCGCAGCGAGCTGTCCCGGATCGGGCTCCGGCTGGACACCGGCGTCACCGGACAGGTGTGGCTGGTGGCCGCCGTCACCGCGCTGGCCTGCGCGCTCGCCGTCGTGGCGCCCGCCCTCGCCGCGGGCGGCGGGGGACGGCGCACCACCCGGTCCGCCGCGCTGCCGGGCCCGGTGCGGGCGGGCGCCGACCTCGCGCTGCTGCTCGTCGCGGCGGTGGCGTACTGGCAGCTGGACCGGCAGACGAAGGGCTCGGGGAGCGGTGCGCTCAGCGGGGACCGGGCCGGCGGGTTCGGGATCGACCCGCTGCTGGTGGCCGCGCCCGCGCTGGCCCTGCTCGCCGGGACCGTACTGACGCTGCGTCTGCTGCCGCCCGCCGCCAGGCTCGCGGAGCGGCGCGCTTCCGGCGGACGGGGGCTGGCGACCGCGCTGGCGGGCTGGCAGTTCAGCCGCCGGCCGCTGCGGGGCGCCGGGCCGGTGCTGCTGCTGGTCCTCGCGGTGGCGATGGGCATGCTGGCGATCGGGCAGAGCGCGTCGTGGAACCGCTCGCAGAGCGACCAGGCCGACTTCAGGTCCGGAGCCTCGGTGCGCATGACCGCCGGCGTCAACGCGGACCCGGCGAAGGCACCCGCGTACGGACAGCTGCCGGGGGTGCGCGAGGCGGCGCCCGCCTACCGCACGACGGTGGGCCTCTCCGGCGAGCGCACCGCCGAGATCCTCGCCCTGGACACCGCGCACGCCGACGAGCGGATGCTGATGCGCGACGACCTCGGGAACGGCCCGGTGGCGGGGCTCTTCGACACCCTGACCCCGCCGAAGGCCGCCCGCGTCGGGCTGCCGCTGCCGGAGCGCAGCACCCGGCTCCACTTCGACGTACGGATATCCGCCGAGGACGCCCCCCGCAAGGCCTCGCCGTCCGGCATGACCGCCCGGGTCTCCGTCCTCCTGGAGGACCGCTACGGGCTGCCCTACCAGGTCGTCGCCGGGTCCGTCCCGGCCGACGGGAAGGCGCACCCGCTCTCCGTCGCCGTGGCGCCCGCCGGCGGGTTCGCCGTCACCGGGATCGAGGTGAGCGGCAAGCAGCCCGTCGAGCACGCGGAGGCGCAGCGGCTGGCCGTGAGCGCGCTGCGGACCACCGCCGCCGACGGCACCGAGCACCCCGTCCCGGTCCCCGACGGGTTCCGCTGGCAGGGCGAGAAGACCGAGGACTCCCTCCTGGAGGAGCCGAAGCCGGGCGTGCCGCTCTCCCCCGCCGCGTCGGCCGCCACCCCCCTCGCCGTCGGCTACTCCACCGGATCGGTCACCGCCGAGGACGCGGCGTACTCGATTCCCACCATCGGCGTGCGGCTCACCGCGGCCCGGCCCGAGGCCCCGGCGCTGAACGCCGTGGCCACGGACGCGTACCTCAAGGCGACCGGTGCCAAGCCCGGCCGGCAGACCGATGTGACCCTGGCCGGGGAGACGGTCCGGGTGACGATCACCCGGACCGTGCACCGGCTGCCCACCACCGGCCCCGGCTCGGGCTCCTCCAGCGCGTCCGCCGATTCCCAGCGGGCCCGGGACGGCGGGGCGCTCCTGCTGGACCTGCGCGCCCTCGGCGAGGTCTTCGCCGCCCGCCCGACCGCGCGGCTGACCGCCACGGAGTGGTGGATGAGCACCGAATCCGGCCGGACCGCGGAGGTGGCCGCCGCGCTGCGCGCGCTGCCCGACACCGACCCCGTCCAGGTCCAGGTGCGCGACGAGACCGCCGACGAGCTGGTCACCGACCCGCTGGGGGCGGGCCCGCAGTCCGCGCTGCTCGCCGTCGCGGTGATCGCCGCCGCGCTGGCCGCGGTCGGCTTCGCGGTGGCCGCGGTCGGCTCGCAGCGGGAACGTTCCGCCGAGTTCGCCGTGCTCCGCGCGCTGGGCACCCCGCGCCGCCAGCTGGCCCGGATGACCGCCGCCGAGCAGGGCGTCCTGATCGCGATCGCGCTGCTCGTCGGGGCCCTGCTCGGGGCCCTGCTGACCCGGGCGGTCGTGCCGTTGATCGTGCTGACCGGGCAGGCGGCCCAGCCGGTGCCGCCGGTCCTGGTCCAGCTGCCGCCCGGCCAGGTCGCCGCACTGCTGGCCGGAGTCGCCGCGCTGCCCCTGCTCATCGTCGCCGCTCTCACCCTGCGCCGCGCCGACCCCGCGATCTCGCTGCGCACCCAGGGGGACAACTGACATGCGTGCCCGCCCCGCCACCGCCTGCGCCCCCTGGGTGCGCACCCGGCTGCGCACGGCACCCGGCGCCGCCTGCGCGTTCGCGCTGCTGGTGCTGGTGACCGCGTTCCTCGCCGCCGCCTTCCCGCGCTCCGTCGACGCGTACGAGACGAAGGGGCTGCGCCACGACCTCGGTACGGCGACCCCGCCGCACAGCGTGGTGGAGTTCAAGCGCCCCCAGCCCGGCCTCGAACTGCGCCCGGCGGCACGCGAGGTCGCGGTGCGCGAGGACACCATGGCCTCCGTCGACGCGCAGGTCCTGAAGCGGCTGCCCGCCCCGCTGCGCGCCGACACCGCCGAGTCGGCGTACGGGGTGCGCACCTCGACGCCGATCGCGGCCCAGGAGCCGTGGTTCCCGCGCCCGTTCGGCCTGGACCCGACCCTGACGTACGTCACCCAGTCCGGGCTGTCCTCCCACGCCACCCTGCGCACCGGCAGCTGGCCGGCCACGCGCGGCACGGTGTCGATGACCACCGGGGAGGTCGAGGCCGCCGTCACCGAGGAGACCGCGAAGGCGCTGCGCATCAAGACCGGTGCGACGATCGCCGTCCCCACCCGGGGCGACGACACCCTGACCGTACGGATCACCGGCATCGTCGCCCCGAAGAACCCGGCGGGCTCCTACTGGTCGGCCGAGCCGCTGCTGCGGACGCCCTCGCTGGTGGCCAAGCCCACCAAGGACACGCCCCGCTACTACTGGATCGCCGCGCTGCTGCTGCCGCCGGACGCCGCGCCCGCCCTGCTCTCCACCCCGGGCCAGCCCGAGCTGTACTGGCGGATCGCGCCGGACGTCTCGCACCTCACCGCGCTGGACGTGCCGCGACTGCGGACCTCGGTGGCCTCGCTGGAGGGCGGCCCGGGGCTGCTGGCCATGCGCGACGTGGCCGGTGCCACGGTGAACACGACGACGGACCTGGACGAGATCCTGACCGGGTACGACGGGATGCGGACCGCGATCCAGCCGGTCGTCACCGTCGCCGCCGTCGGCATCGGCGCGGTCGCCGCCGTCGTCCTGCTGATGACGGGCGGGCTCCTGGCCGGCCGCAGGCACGCCGAACTCGCCCTGCTGCGGGCCCGGGGCGGCTCCCTGCGGGGCATCGGCGGCCGGCTCCTCGCCGAGACCGCGGTCACCGCGGTGCCCGCCGGGGCGCTGGGCCTGCTGCTCGCCGTGCTCGCCGTGGGCGAGGCCCGGCTGTGGCCCGCGGCGGTCGGCGCCGGAGCGGTCGTCGCGCTGGTCTGCGCCGCGCTCCCGCTGCGCGCCGCCCTCCAGCACCGCACCCCGCAGACCCACATCGGCCGGGACGACCTGGCGACGGCCCGCCCGTCCCGGCGGCGCACTGTCGCCGAACTCACCCTCCTCGTCCTGGCCGTGGGCGCGGTCTTCGCCCTGCGCCGACGCGGCACGGACGCGGAGGGCGGCACCGACCTGCTGGTCAGCGCCGCGCCGGTGCTCGTCGGGCTGATCGCGGCGGTGGTGCTGGTCCGGCTCTACCCGCTGCCGCTGCGCCTGGCGCTGCGCTCGGTGTCCCGGCTGCGCGGCGCGATCGGCTTCCTGTCGCTCGCCCGGGCCGGCCGCACCTCGGCCTCCGGCACCCTGCCGCTGCTGGCGCTGCTGGTCGCGCTGACCACGGCCGCGTTCGGCGGTTCGGTCCTCGCGGGGGTCGCGGACGCCCGCGACGACGCCGCCGTCCTGGCCACCGGCGCGGACGCCCGGGTCACCGGCGCGGCCGACTCCGTACCGCTGTCGGCCGGTCTGGTCCGCGCGATGGAGCAGGCCGAAGGGGTACGCGGATCGGCCCGGGTCCAGGTCGAGTTCGGGGTGGCCCTGCCGGCCGCGGACAACGGCACGCAGGACGCCAGGGGCGCGACCCTGATCGGCGTCGACCCCGCCACGTACGCCGCGCTGGCCCGCTCCACCGGGCTCGGCCCGTTCTCCGCCGACGGGCTGCGGGCGAAGGGCGCGGCGGTCCGCGAGGGGACGCGGCCGGACGAGGACCGGGTCGTACCGGCCCTGGTCTCGCCGTCCGTCGCGGAACGCCTGGGCGACCGGCCGCTCGGCCTGCGCGCACTGGCCGGGAACTTCAAGGTGAAGGCCGTCGCCACGGTCACGCGGACGCCCGCCGTGGACGGCAGCTCCTTCATCGTCGTGGACGCCGCCGCGTTCACCCACCGGCAGACCACGGCGCTGCTGCTGACCGGGGACGGCCTGGACGCGAAGGAACTGCGCGCGGCGGCCCGGCACTCGGGCGAGAAGGCCGCCGTACAGCTGCGCTCCGAGGAGCGGGCCACCTACGTCGACACCCCGATGCAGTCCGGGGCGGAGCGGATCTATCTGGCGGCGATCATCGCCGGAGCCGGATACGCCCTGCTCGCCGTCCTGCTCTCACTGCTCCAGACCGCGCCCGAGCGCACCACGCTGCTGGCCCGGCTGCGCACCATGGGCCTCACCTCCCGGCAGGGCGGGCGGCTCCTGGGCTTCGAGGCCCTGCCGCAGGCGCTGCTCGCGGCGGGCGGCGGGCTCCTGGTCGGCTGGGCGACCATCGCTCTGCTGGCCCCGGGCATCGACCTCGTACGCCTGGCACTCTCGTCCGGCCCCGGTACCGGCCCGCTGGCCACCGCACCGCTGCGCACCGATCCCTGGTCGCTGGTCCTCCCGGCGCTCGGCGTCATCGTGCTGACCGGGGCCGTGGCCGGTGTGCAGGCGTGGTGGGCCGGCCGCCGCGGATCGATCACCGAACTCAGGGCAGGAGACTCCCGATGACGACGCCGTCGACCGATTCCACGCTGGCGGAGCTCGAACAGCGGGCCACCGCCCGGCGCGACCGGCCCTCCTACGGCCATGACGCGCTGATCGCCTGCGACCGGCTGGTGCGCATCTTCACCACGGACGGGGTGGAGGTGCAGGCCCTCCAGGGCCTCGATCTGCTGGTGGAGGAGGGTGAGTTGCTGGCGCTGGTCGGCGCGTCCGGCAGCGGCAAGTCGACGCTGATGAACATCCTGGCGGGCCTGGACGAGCCGACGGCCGGGGCGGCGAAGGTGGCGGGCTGCGACCTGCTGTCCATGGGGCCGAAGGAACGCCTCCGCTACCGCCGGGACGTGGTCGGCTTCGTCTGGCAGCAGACCGGCCGCAACCTGCTGCCGTATCTCACCGCGATCCAGAACGTCACCCTGCCCATGCAGCTGCGCGGCCGGGGCCGGAGCCGCGAACGGGCCGCGCGCGCCGAGGCGTTGCTGAAGATGCTGGAGGTCGAGGACTGCCGCGACCGGCGTCCGCAGCAGATGTCGGGCGGCCAGCAGCAGCGGGTGGCCATCGCCGTCTCGCTCGCCAACTCCCCCTCGGTGCTGCTCGCCGACGAGCCGACCGGCGAACTCGACTCGGCCACCGGCGAGCAGGTCTTCGCCGCGTTCCGCCGCGCCAACGAGGAGCTGGGGACGACGATCGTGATCGTCACCCACGACCAGGCGGTCGCCAGTGAGGTGCGGCGTACGGTCGCGATCCGCGACGGCCGCACGTCCTTCGAGGTGCTGCGCCGCACCGAGGTCGACGCGGCGACCGGCCAGGAGTCCCAGGTCGCCCGCGAGTACGCGATGCTCGACCGCGCCGGGCGGCTGCAACTCCCCGCCGACTACACCGAGGCGCTGGGCATGGAGCACCGGGTGATGCTGGAGCTGGAGCAGGACCACATCGGGGTGTGGCCGGACGGCCCGAAGGGCGGGTGACCGGCCCCGGAACACCGTGTGACCGGCCGTTAGGATCCGGCCATGACGACGTTCGAACGCGAGATCACCGCGCCGGCCGACCTGTGCCTGCCCGACGGCCGCCTCGACCCGGCGGCGGTCGGCTGGTCGCGGACCCCGCTGCACCGCGCCAACCTGCGCGGCTGGGGCCGGACGAAGCGCTGGGAGTACTGGTGCGTGACGACGCCCACCCACCTGGTCGCGCTGACCGTCAGCGATCTGGACTTCCTCGCCCTGAACAGCGTCTACCTGCTGGAGTACGCGCCCGGCGGCCTTGAGTTCGAACGTACGGCGATCCTCCCCGCCGGTCTCGGCGCCCGCCTGCCCGACACGGTGGCCGGCTCCCCCGGCGCCCCCGACGTGGTGACGGGCCCGGCGCGCCCGACGGGCGGCAGGGTGCGCGTGGAGATCCGCGACGAGCCCGGCGGCACCCGGCTGCGGGCCCGCTGTCTGACCCCGGAGCGGGTGCCGGTGGAGGTGGACCTCCTGGTCGCCCGGCCGGCGAGCCACGAATCACTCTCCGTGGTCGTGCCGTGGGACAGCCGCCGCTTCCAGTACACCTCCAAGCAGACCGCGCTGCCCGCGTCCGGCCGGGTCAGGGTGGGCGGCGAGTTCCTGGAATTCGACGGGGACGACACCTGGGCCGTCCTGGACCACGGCCGGGGCCGCTGGCCGCGTACGGTGCGCTGGAACTGGGGCGCCGCGTCCGGCCGCACCGACGGGCACACCCTGGGCGTCCAGCTCGGCGGGCAGTGGACGCTGGGCACCGGGTCCACGGAGAACGCGCTCTGCGTGGACGGGCGGCTCAGCAAGATCGGCGAGGAGCTGGACTGGCGCTGGTCCACCGCGGAACCGCTGCGTCCGTGGACGGTCCGCACCCCGCTGACCGGGCAGGTCGACCTGACGTTCACCCCGTTCCACAACCGCCGCGTCCGCACCGAGGCGGGGGTGCTGGCCAATCGCACGGACCAGCTGTTCGGCCACTACGACGGCACGGTGCGCGCGGACGACGGGACGCGGATCGCGGTGGAGCGGCTGCTGGGGTGGGCGGAGGACGTCCGGATGCGGTGGTGAGCGGGGCTCTACGACGTAAGGCGCGCTGCTCAGCCGTTCACGGAGACCGCGAGGTTCCCCAGGCCGCCCGCCGCCCCGGCCCGGCGCACGGCGACGGAGCCGTACGGGGTGCGCAGGCGGAGCCAACTGCCGGCCGCCAGGAGGGCGACCGGGAAGGCGGGGTCGGCGCGCAGGAAGCCGAGGGACTGGGCGGCGTGCACCGCGCGCAGCGGGAGCTCGGTGCTCGCGAGGGTGCGCGACCAGATGTCGTGGCCGATGCGGTCCCGCTCGGCGCGGGTGCGCCGGTCCTCGGGCAGGGCCTCGTCGCGGACCCGGAATTCGGTGACGGCGGCGGTGAGCGCGGCGCGCAGGGCAACGGGTCCGGGCAGCCCGGACCGCTCCCGCCAGCCGCCGCGCGGCGGGAGGACACCGGCCCAGGGCGGTCCGGTGACCGGCGCGGGCAGGACGGCGGCTTCCGGCCCCTCACCGGGCAGGGCCTCCAGGAGGTCCCCGGCCGACACGGTGACGTCGAAGTCGTGCGGGTCGGCGAGCCGGGCCGTGCGGATGGCCAGCACGTCGAAGGACGGGGGCCTGCCGAACACGGCGAGCGCGCCGCCGCCCGCCTGGAGGCGTACGGCGGCGGCACGGTCGTAGTGGAGCAGCCGCCCGAGGAAGGCGCCGAGATCGGCGGCCTCCCTCGCGTCGGCGAACCGCAGCGACTGTACGGACACGGTCATACCGCGGCGGGCTCCTCGACCAGGTACTCCTGGAGGAACCGCTTCTCCTCCGGGGAGATGCGCCGGGGGCGCTCGGCGGCCAGGTCGTACGGCACGACGACGGTCGAGGCGCGTACGTAGACCTGGTCCGGGTCCTTGATCTCGTAGGCGATCGTCAGGGACGCGGCGCCTATCTTCGTGACCCATGACTCGACGGTCACCGGACGGTGCCGGTGGACCAGGGGCCGCACGTAGTCGATCTCGTGCCGCGCCACGACGGAGCCGCCCGCGAAGGACGGCGAGCCGTCCCCCGGCGCCAGCCGGAACATGAAGTCGATCCGCGCCTCCTCCAGATAGCGGAGGAAGACCACGTTGTTGACGTGGCCGAAGGCGTCCATGTCCGACCAGCGCAGCGGGCAGCTGTAGATGTGACGAGCCAAGACGATCAGCCTCGCGTGAGCTTCTTGTACGTGGCGCGGTGCGGACGGGCCGCGTCCGGACCGAGGCGGTCGATCTTGTTCTTCTCGTACGACTCGAAGTTGCCCTCGAACCAGTACCACTTGGAGTCGCCCTCGTACGCCAGGATGTGCGTGGCGACGCGGTCCAGGAACCAGCGGTCGTGGGAGATGACCACGGCCGCACCGGGGAACTCCAGGAGGGCGTTCTCCAGGGAGGACAGGGTCTCGACGTCGAGGTCGTTGGTGGGCTCGTCGAGGAGCAGCAGGTTGCCGCCCTCCTTGAGCGTCAGCGCCAGGTTGAGGCGGTTGCGCTCACCACCGGAGAGGACCCCGGCCGGCTTCTGCTGGTCCGGGCCCTTGAAGCCGAACGCGGAGACGTACGCCCGCGAGGGCATCTCGACCTGGCCGACGTTGATGTAGTCCAGCTCGTCCGAGACGACGGCCCAGAGGGTCTTCTTCGGGTCGATGTTGGCGCGGGACTGGTCGACGTAGCTGATCTTGACCGTGTCGCCGACCTTGATGGAGCCGCTGTCCGGCGTCTCCAGGCCCTGGATCATCTTGAACAGCGTGGTCTTGCCGGCGCCGTTCGGGCCGATGATGCCGACGATGCCGTTGCGCGGCAGCGTGAACGACAGGTCCTCGACGAGGACCTTGTCGCCGAACGCCTTCGACAGGTTCTCGACCTCGACCACGATGGAACCGAGGCGCGGCCCCGGCGGGATCTGGATCTCCTCGAAGTCCAGCTTCCGCATCTTGTCCGCCTCGGCGGCCATCTCCTCGTACCGGGCGAGACGGGCCTTGGACTTGGTCTGGCGCCCCTTGGCGTTGGACCGCACCCACTCCAGCTCTTCCTTGAGCCGCTTCTGGCGCTTCTCGTCCTTGCGGCCCTCGACCTTGAGGCGGGTGGCCTTCTTCTCCAGGTACGTGGAGTAGTTGCCCTCGTAGGGGATGGCCCGGCCGCGGTCGAGTTCGAGGATCCACTCGGCGACGTTGTTGAGGAAGTAGCGGTCGTGGGTGACGGCGACCACGGCGCCCGCGTACTTGGAGAGGTGCTGCTCCAGCCAGTTCACCGACTCGGCGTCGAGGTGGTTGGTGGGCTCGTCGAGGAGCAGCAGGTCGGGCGCCTCGATGAGCAGCTTGCAGAGCGCGACGCGGCGCTTCTCGCCGCCGGAGAGGTTGACGACGGGCCAGTCGCCGGGCGGGCAGCCCAGGGCGTCCATGGCCTGCTCCAGCTGGGCGTCCAGGTCCCACGCGTTGGCGTGGTCCAGGTCCTCCTGGAGCTTGCCCATCTCGTCCATGAGCGCGTCGGAGTAGTCGGTCGCCATGAGCTCGGCGACCTCGTTGAAGCGCTTGAGCTTGCCCATGATCTCGGCGGCACCGTCCTGGACGTTCTCCAGAACCGTCTTGGCCTCGTCGAGGTGGGGCTCCTGCATGAGGATGCCGACGCTGAACCCGGGCGACAGGAACGCGTCACCGTTGGACGGCTGCTCCAGGCCCGCCATGATCTTCAGCACCGTGGACTTACCGGCACCGTTGGGACCCACCACACCGATCTTCGCGCCGGGCAGGAAGCTCAGCGTCACGTCGTCAAGGATGACCTTGTCGCCGTGCGCCTTGCGTGTCTTGCGCATCGTGTAGATGTACTCAGCCAAGAGAAACCGTCCGGCAATCGATGAGTGGGCAGATACACCCCATCTTGCCTGACTGCCGCCCCTTGACGGAAACCGGTCCGGTGCGCGATACGCACGGTCCCGGGTCTCGGTACGTGTGAGCCGGGTGGGGTGGTGGGGCGGGGGTACGCGAAGGCCCCGGCGGGCTGGTGCCTGCCGGGGCCTTGATCAGTGCGTGTGGCGGTGTGCTACCGCTGGTCACTCACTTGCGGTGCGGCCCTTGCGGCGAAGGAGCACGACCGCGCCGCCGCCGACGACGACCAGGGCGATGGCGATGCCCGCGATCATCGGGGTGGCGCTGGAGCTGCCGGTCTCGGCGAGGTTGGTGTCGTCGCCGCCCGTGCTGCCGCCGGCCGTGGCCGTGGTGGGCTTGTCGCCACCGGTCTGGGTGTCGGTGCCACCGGTGCTGCCGCCGCCGGTGGTGCTACCCGTGGTCTTGCAGTCCAGGACGCCCTTGAAGGTCTTGGAGAAGCCGTTCGGGCCGGTGACCGTGATGTCGTACGCCTGGTCCTCGGCGACGGGCACGGTGACGGTGACGGTCTTGCCCGCCTCGACGGTGTTCTCCTTGCCGTCGAGCTCGAAGGTGAACGCCTCGTCGCCCTTGTTGCCGACGGTGATGTCGACGCCGCCCTTGGCGCAGTTCTTCTCGGCGGTGGCCGTCGGGATCGGGCCCTGCTTGGCCCAGGTGGCGGTGGCGGTCGCGGAGACCGTCGACTCGCTGGAGCCGGCCAGGATCTGGGTCTGGCTCTTGGTGACCCCGGCGAAGGCGCGGCCGACCGGGACGGAGGTGGCGGCCTGGACGGTCAGCGAGGCGTTGCCCTCGTCGGAGCCGGCGGGCACGTCGAAGTAGAGCTGGTCGCCGTCGGACGCCGTGGTGACAGGCTTGCCCGCCTTGTCGGTGACCTTCACGCCGCTGGCGAGGTCCGCCGGCGGGGTCACCGTGGCCTGGCCGGCGTTGGTGTGGACGGTGACCGGGCCGAGGCGCTCACCGGAGCGGCCGGAGACCGCGACCGGGCCGAGCGCCAGGGAGGCCTTGGGCTCGGCGGTGACGGTGGCGGACTTCTCCAGCCAGTCCGCGAGCTTCTCCGCCTGCTCGTCCTGGGCGGTCACGTCGGCGTGGTCGGAGAACCGCCAGATCGCGACCTGGGTGCCGGCCGCAGCGGTCTCCTCGGTGAGCGGCCCGGTCTTGGCGGCCTCCGCGAGCTTCGCGAGGTCGTTCACCTGCGGGTAGGAGTGCTGGAGGATCCAGAGGATCTTGCCGGCGTCGTTGTTGCCGCCGAGCGAGGTCTGGTCCCAGGGGGTCTCCAGGTACTTCGCCCGGTCCTGGGTCGGGTTGTGGATATCGATGCAGTACGTCTTGAGCGTGCCGCCGCCGTCCACGTTCATCTCGAACAGCCCCGCGGACACCTTGCGCGTCTTGCCCCCGTCGTGCAGGAGCGCGGTGTCATAGGTCTTGAGGCCGTCCAGTACGGCGGTGGCCCCGCCCTGGTGCGCGGGCACCTCGTCGGCCGTCGCGGTGCCCGCGCCGACGAGGGCTCCGGCCACCACGAGGCCGGACGCCATCGCGGAAGCGGTCAGCCGGGCTATGCGCCCGCGCCGTGCGGTCGGGGCCGTCGCCTTGGATGACGAAGCGGTCGCTGAAGAAGCAGAAAACACTTATTTCCCCTCCGGGCGAGACCCTCGCGCCCGGTACGCGTGTGGGGATTGTCCCGCCTGCTACTCAAGTGCCTTGTGAGTACGGGGAGATCCTATGGAGCAAGCCATGAACAGTCCCCCGTCATACCATCCGACAACCATTCCGAATCGCAATCGTTATCCCGGGCACCTCGCGCCCCGTTGCGGCCACCGGCCCCGGCACGCTTGGTCGTCACGCGCTCACCAGATCGGAGTCGGGCTTCCGGGCCGCCGCACCCTCCTTCTGACGCACCGTCCGCCGCCGCACCGGCCGCTCCCGCACCGGCGCCTCCCCCGACGGCTCCGCGCCGCCCGCCGGTCCACCACCGTCCACCGGCTCCTCGACCGGCCGTTCCGGCGCCTCCCGTTCCGGCGCCTCCCGCACCGCCCACGGATCGGCCCCCGCCGCGACCGGCGCCGGCCCGTACCTCGAAGTCAGCCCCGGCTCGCCCCTGACCACCCGGCGAAAGGCCGCGGTGCCCCGGGTCAGATCGTGGCCCACCGCCACCGCCTCGATGTCCACGAAGGTCCGGCGCTGCCCCTCCAACTCCTCCTCGCGCACCTTCAGCCGGCCGTGCACCACCAGTGGCTCCCCCACCGCGACCGAGCCCGTCAGATTCGCGGCCAGCGTGCGCCACGCCCACACGGTGTAGAAGCTCGTGTGCCCGTCGGCCCAGACCTCCTTCGCCCGGTCCCAGCGCCGGGGCGTCACCGCGAACCTGAAGCGGGCCATACCCCCGCTCGCCGTCTCCCGGAACTCCACCGCCGTCGCCGCGTTGCCCACCAGCGTCACCAGGGTCTCGTTCATGACTCCGCCTCCCCTTCGCCCGGATCCCGTGGCCGCGCCGTGCGCGCGGTCACCGGTCCCATGCTGGAGGGGAGGCGGAAATCCTGCCGGGGGCTGTGGACTAACGGCCCGTTGTGGAAAACTCCGTCACCGCCACATAGCGTTCCCGCACTTCGCGGTAGCGCATCAGCTCCGCCGCCACCGGGTCGAGCACCCGGGCCCGCCCGCAGGCTGCCGCCGCCTCGCGCAACCGCCGTTCGGCCTCCTGCCCGTACCGCCGGGCGGGTCCCCGGGCCGCCGCCGCGCACGACCACTCGACGAGCGGGCCGCCCACGACGCCGCCGAGCATCACCAGGGCGGGCGTCAGCAGCCCCGGCTCCAGCACCCCGATGATCTGGCCGGCCAGCCACAGGCCGCCGAAGATCTGCAGCAGCGTCATCGCGACCTGCGCCAGCACCGCCGCCGGCCACCACGCGGGCCGCGGCGGCCTCCCGGCGGCGCGCCCGCCCCGGCCCTCACCCGCGCCCCTGTTCGCCGTGCCGCCCGCGGGCTCCGACGCCGTCGCGCACACCGCACCGCCGCCCGCGCCCCGCGCGGCCGCCTCGCCGCCCGTCACGCGCCCCGCCAGTTCGTCCAGCGCGTCCGGCAGCCCCTTCGCCCCGTGCACCGCGGCCTCCCGCACCGCCTGCGCCCAGGGTCCGGGCAGTCCGGCCGCGGCATCGTCCGCGACCGTGCGCACGGCCTGCTCGACGCGCTGGCGCGCGGTGAGCCGTTCCTCGGGCGGGGCGGCGAGCGGGACCCGGTCCCGGCTGCCGGGCTGCCGCGTGGCCTCGTACCAGCGCCACAGCCGGAGCCACGGCGTGCCGCAGGCCCGTCCGGCGTTGCGGCGCCACTCGCGTTCGGCCGCCTGGCCCGCCGCCGCGGCGCCCACGGCCTCCGCGAGCCGGTCCGTGAACTCCTCCCGGGCCCGCTCCCCCAGACCCGGCCGCCCCTCGGCGACGTACACCGGGCGGAGCCTGGCCGCCGCCGCGTCCACATCGGCGGACAGGCGACGGGTGGCGGCCGTGCGGTCCTGGACGAACCGGCCCAGCAGCTCGCGCAGTTCACCTACGCCCTCGCCGGTGAGGGCGGACAGCGGCAGGACGGTCGCTCCGGGCTCGCCGTGCTCGCCGAGCGCCATGCCGTCCTCGTCCAGCAGCCGGCGCAGGTCGTCCAGCACCTGGTCGGCGGCCTCGCCCGGGAGCCGGTCGATCTGGTTGAGCACGACGAAGGTGACCTCGGCGTGGCCGGCGAGGGGGCGCAGGTAGCGCTCGTGCAGGGCGGCGTCCGCGTACTTCTCCGGGTCCACCACCCAGATCACCGCGTCGACCAGCGCGAGCACCCGGTCCACCTGGTCGCGGTGGCCCTTCGCCGCCGAGTCGTGGTCGGGCAGGTCGACCAGGACGAGGCCCTGGAGCGCCTCGTCGGCCGCCGCGCCCGGCGCCGGCCTCCGCCGCAGTCTGCCGGGCACGGCGAGGCGGTCCAGCAGTCCGGCGGCCCCGTCGGTCCAGGAGCAGGCGAGCGGGGAGGAGGTGGTGGGGCGGCGCAGGCCGGTCTCGGAGAGCTGGGCGCCCGCGAGCGCGTTGAAGAGGGCGGACTTCCCGCTGCCGCTCGCCCCGGCGATGGCGACGACGGTGTGCCGGGAGGAGAGCCGCTGCCGGGCCGCCGCCTCGTCCAGCACCCGGCCCGCCTCGGCGAGCGCGGCCCGGTCCAGGCGGGCCCGGGAGAGGCCGACGAGTTCGCGCAGGGCGTCCAGGCGCGGCCGGAGCGGGCTGCCGGAGTCCACGTACGCCTCGACCTGCGGCCGCCCGTCGTCCTCCTCTTCCTCGGGGGCCTCGTCCGGGGTCTGTTCGGCCTCCTTCCGGCCGGCCTGCGCGCGCCGGGCGATCAGCCCGTCGTCCCAGCCGGTGCCGGAACGGGAGGTGCGGGAGGTAGTGGTATCGGAGCCGGAGGTGTCGGACAGCTGTTCCCCGGTTCCGCCCTGCCCCGGATTCTCGTCAGTGACGGCAGTCATCGCTGCCACCTCTCCTTCTGCAGTAGGGACAGCGCGGCAATGAGTTCGGCCTGTGGCTCGGGGGCCACGTCGAGGGCGTCCAGGGGGGCGAGCCGCCGGTCGCGTTCGCCGTTCAGCACGTGGTCGAGGCAGTTGGTGAGCAGCGCGCCGCCCTTGTCGCGCAGCCGCAGCGCGCCCTGCGCCCCCATCCGTTCGGCGAGTTGTTCACCGGCGGTGCGGGCGCGGCGTCCGCCGAGCAGGGAGGCGGCCAGCAGGGCGGCGACGGTCTCGGGGTCCGGGGCGGTGTTGCGCTCCATCAGGCGCAGCTCCTCCTCGGCGAGTTCTTCCAGGATCCGGCGCCATCTGCGTACGGCCATGTCGATCCGGCCCCGGATGTCCTCGGCCGGTCCCCAGCCGCCTTCCTCGCGGCCCGCCGCCTCGAAGGCGAAGGCCGCGGCGGCGGGTTCCTTGCGCCAGACGGCGCGGATCTGCTCGTCGGCGGCGGCGACGCCGCATTCCAGGAGCGCGGCCAGGCTCTCGACCAGCGCGTCGAGCACTTCGTCGGAGCTGCTGTACGTGGGGTAGCCGCGCCACCTGGTCCGGGCGTCGCCGGCGAGCGCGCCGCCGTTCTTCAGCCGGCGCCGGAGCCGGGCGCCCTCCTTCCCGTACGCCTCCTCGACCACACCCGTGAGCCGTACGGCGGCGGCGTACTGCGCGGCGACGGCTCCGGCGAGCGCGGGCATCCGGACGTTCAGGGAGTCGACGACCCCGGCGGCGGTCCGGCCGACGGCCTGCTGACGGGCGGCCGGGTCCTGGGCGCGGTGCGCGAGCCAGGCGCGGAGCGGGGCGACGGCGGTGGTGGGCAGGAGCCCCCTGCCGCCGCCCGCCGATTCGGGCAGTTCGGGGATGGTGAACCGGGGCACCTCGCCGAGCCCGGCCTTGGTGAGCAGGGCCCCGTACTGGCGGGAGACCTCGGCGATCACCTGGTGCGGGACGCGGTCGAGAACGGTGACGAGCGAGGCGTTGTACTCCTTGGCGGTACGCAGCAGATGCCAGGGCACGGCGTCGGCGTACCGGGAGGCCGTCGTGACCATGACCCAGATGTCGGCGGCGCAGATGAGTTCGGCGGCCAGGACCCGGTTGCGGACGACGAGGGAGTCGATGTCGGGGGCGTCCAGGAGGGCGAGCCCGCGCGGCAGTCCGGGTGCGGTCTCGACGCGCAGCGCGGTGCCCTCCTCGGCCGCGTGGCCGTCGGGTCCGTCGAGGTCGTCGCACTGGCCGGGCTCGGCGTACTCCTCGGGCGGCAGCCAGACCCGGGTGAGCTGCGGCAGCACCCGTACGCCCGTGAACCAGTGCTGGTCGTCCGGGTGGCAGACCAGGACGGGTGTGCGGGTGGTGGGCCGCAGCACCCCGGCCTCGCTGACCCGGCGCCCCACCAGCGAATTGACGAGCGTCGACTTGCCGGCGCCGGTCGATCCGCCGATGACGGCGAGCAGGGGCGCCTCGGGATCCTTGAGCCGGGGCAGCAGGTAGTCGTCCAGCTGGGCGAGCAGCTCGGTCCTGGTCTGCCGGGCGCGGGCGGCGCCCGGGAGCGGGAGTGGGAGACGCACGGCGGCGACACGGTCGCGCAGGGCGGAGAGTGCGTCGATGAGCTGAGGCCGTACGTCCAAGGTCACCACATGCGAAGAATGCCCAATTTTGGAGCCTTTTTGAAGCGTATAGCCACCTCTGCGCGCCGGTTCCTCCGTCCGGACAGAGGGGATGAGTGGGGCGCAGGCATAACGAGTGCACAACACCCGTGGCGTGAAGCGCCAAAAGCGGTGCGTGATCCGGGCCTACCTGCGATTATCGTCTCGCTTCACCGAACCTCCACATCGTGCCACGCAGGTGAAGCAACGAGGTCGAGCCAATCGGAGCCCTATCCTTGATCCGGCAAGGTCACGGACCGCCCGGTCCCGGGGCTCCTGACCACCGCAGCCACCACCCGGCCCCCGTAGCTCAGTGGATAGAGCAGGTGCCTTCTAAGCACTTGGCCGCAGGTTCGAGTCCTGCCGGGGGCGCACAGGCCCAGCCGCCCGCGTCGGACCTCCCCCCGAGGGAGGTCCCACTTCTCGCGGAGCACAGCACGCTAGCGCGGTCCGTGTAGTGACGGCGTAAACATCCCCGGGGCCCCGGGGGAGCGCGCCGCTCCCCCGGCCCCTCCCGTCAGTCCATCTCGCCCTCTCCCTTGTCCTCCACCATGTCCCCGCCGCCCTTCAGCCGCTCCGCGCGGGTGATCGCGTCGGCCAGCTTCGTCACCGAGGCGTCCTCGGTCGTCGTAGCCAGCTTCTCGGCCCGGTCGGCGAGTTCGCCCAGGCCCGGGGCGCCGGGCAGGCCGGTGCCGCGCAGGTTCTCCGCGAAGTAGGCGGCCACCGCCGTCACCTGGAGGCGGGTGCTCCGGCCGCCCCAGAGCTTGCCGGTGATCGCCCCGGCCGTCACGGAACCGGTCTCCTCGTGCGGCTTGCGGGTCTTCGGGTCCAGCCAGCGCACGGTCGCGGTGGCGACATGGCCGGAGGCGCCGTCGCGCAGCCGCACGGCGTACAGGGCGGTGACGGTGTGGCCGGGGCCGACCTCGCCGCCGTCCACGCTGTCGTCGCGGAAGTCCTCGTCGGCGACCTTGCGGTCCTCGTAGCCGATCAGCTTGAACTTCTCGACGGTCTTCCGGTCGAAGGCGACCTGCGCCTTGGCGTCCCGGGCGGTCAGTTCGAGGTGGGCGGGGAGCTGGTCCACGAACACCTTGCGGGCCTGTTCCTCGTCGGCGATGTACGTGGTGTGGCCGTCGCCCTTGTTGGTCAGCTGTTCCATGAAGTCGTCGCCGTAGTCGCTGCCGACGCCCACGCCGAAGAGGGTGATGCCGTACTCGCGGCGAGCCGAGTCGATGCGTTCGAGGATGTCGTCCGCCTCGGTGTCGCCGGTGTTGGCCAGCGCGTCGGAGAGCAGGACGACACGGTTGTTGCCGCCCTTGCGGCGGCCCTCCACCGCTTCCTCGTAACCGCGCTCGATGCCCGCCCCGACGTTGGTGGAGGCGCCGGGTTCCAGCGAGTCGACCGCGTCGTGGATCTTGCCCCGGTGGCCCTTCAGCCGGGTCATCGGCAGGACGGTCTCCGCGTCGTCGCTGAAGGTGACCAGGCTGATCGAGTCGTCGTCGCGCAGCTCGTCCGTGAGGATGCCCAGCGAGGTCTTGACCAGGCCGAGCCGGTCGGGCGAGTTCATCGAGCCCGAGACGTCCACCACGAAGGTGAGGGAGGCCGGGGGGCGTTCGGCCGTGCTGGGCGCGGCCTTGGTGGCCAGGCCGACCCGGACCAGCGACCAGTCGCCGTCCTCCTCGGCGGCCCTGGCCCCGTCGACGGAGACCGAGAAGCCGTTGCCCTCGGGGCGGTGGTAGCCCTGCCGGAAGCTGTTGACGAACTCCTCGGGCCGCACGGTCTCCGGTCCGGGCAGCCGGCCGTCGGCGAGGGTGCGGCGGGCGTAGCCGTACGAGGCGGTGTCGACGTCCAGCGCGAAGGTGGAGAGGTAGTCGGGCGGGGCGCTCTCCTTCAGCCGGTCAGCGCCGCCGTCGTCGTTCTTCTGCTCGTCCGTGTCACCCCGTGTGTAGGCGGGCGCGGGCGCCCCCGCGCGCCGCTGGTCGGACGTCGCCTTGCCGCCGCTGTCCGTCCCCGAGCAGCCGGTGAGCAGGACGCCCGTCGCGAGCAACAGCCCGACCGCGCCCCGGTACTTCCGTGTGCGGTGTTCCATCCCGTACCCCCTGTGTCGTCACGTCAGCACTTGTGAATGTGACGTGCGGACGGGCGGCCCGGACCGGACGAAAGGGTTGCGGAACGATCTCGATGCGGCAACGGCGAGCGCGGAACCGGCGGAATGTCAAGGTCAGGACACGATGTCCTTACGGCTGAACCCACGGAACGCGAAAGCGAACAGGATCAGGGCATACGTCACTGATACGGCCGCGCCCTTCGCCATGCCGCCCCACTCGATGGTGGGCTGGAGCGCGTCCGCCCAGGCGAACTGCCAGTGGGCGGGCAGGAAGTCCCGCCAGGAGCCGAGCGCGGTGACGGCGTCGAGCACATTGCCGACGATGGTCAGCCCGACGGCCCCGCCCACCGCGCCGAGCGGGGCGTCGGTCTTCGTCGACAGCCAGAACGCGAGGCCCGCGGTCACCAGTTGGGACACGAAGACGAACGCGACCACGAGCGCGAGGCGCGGCACCGCGTCCCCGGCCGACAGCGCTCCCCCGGTCGGCAGCTGGAGCGGCCCCCAGCCGTAGGCCGCCGCCCCCGCCGCGAGCGCGACGAGCGGCAGCAGGACCATCGCGGCGAGGCTGAAGCCCAGCGCGACGACGAGCTTGCTCCACAGCAGCCGGGCCCGGGGCACGGGCGCGGCCAGCAGATAGCGCAGGGAGGACCAGCTCGCCTCGGAGGCCACGGTGTCGCCGCAGAACAGCGCGACCGGGACGACCAGCAGGAAGCCCGCCGAGACGAACAGGCAGGTCGCGGCGAAGTTCGCGGCGGACGCGGTCGCCGTGTCCATCAGCGTGATCCGGTCCGCGCCGCCGCGCCCGCCGTCCGGGGTGCCGCCGATCGCGAACGCGATGATCAGGATGAACGGCAGCGCGGCCAGCACCCCGCCCATCAGCAGGGTCCGGCGCCGGCGCAACTGCCGGACCGCCTCGACGCGCAGCGGGAGGGTGTGGCGGGCGCGGTAGCCCGGCGCCTCGGGGGCCTCGGTGAGGCCGGCTGCGGTGCTCATGCGGAGCCTCCGGAGATCAGGGTGAGGAAGGCGTCCTCCAGGCGGCGGTGCGGGCCGACGCCCGTCAGCGGCACGTCGAGGCGGACCAGCTCGGCGATCAGCTCGGGCGAGGTCGCCCCGTCGAGCCGGACGAGGAGCCCGTGCCCGTCGTCGGTGCGGACGGCGGAGCCGATGCCCGGGAGGGCGGCGACCTTCTCCACGAGGGGTTCGGTGAGCGGGTCGGCGGCGGTGACCAGGAGCATGTCGCCGGAGCCGGTGATCTCGGCGACGGGGCCGGCCTGGACGAGCCTGCCCCGGTCCATGACGACCAGATGCGTGCAGGACTGCTCCACCTCGGACAGGAGGTGGCTGGAGACGATCACGGTGCGGCCGCCGGCCGCGTACCGGATCATCACGTCCCGCATCTCCCGGATCTGCGGCGGGTCGAGCCCGTTGGTCGGTTCGTCCAGGATGAGCAGGTCCGGCATGCCGAGCATGGCCTGGGCGATGGCGAGCCGCTGCCGCATGCCCTGCGAGTACGTGCGCACGGCGCGGGCCAGGGCGTCACCGAGCCCGGCGATCTCCAGGGCCTCCTCGATGCGCGCGTCCTCGTCGGGGCGGCCGGTGGCCTTCCAGTACAGCTCCAGGTTGGCGCGCCCGGACAGGTGCGGCAGGAAGCCCGCGCCCTCCACGAAGCAGCCGACCCGGGACAGCACGGGCGCGCCGGGGCGGATGGCCCGCCCGAAGACCCGGATCTCGCCGTCGTCGGGGGTGATGAGCCCCATGAGCATCCGCAGGGTGGTGGTCTTCCCGGCCCCGTTGGGGCCCAGCAGGCCGAGCACCTGCCCCTTCTCGACGCGGAAGGAGAGGTCGCGGACCGCGTACCGGTCGGCGGACTTGGCGTACTTCTTGGACAGGCCGGTGATCTGGAGCGGTACGTCGGTGAGCGCGGGGTCGGGTGCGGGCGTCGCGGTACGGCGCCGGGCGGTGAGCAGCAGGGCGGCGGCGATCACCAGGGCGGCGGCCGGCAGCCCCCAGGTCCACCAGGGCAGTGCGGCCGAGGCGGTCTTCAGGCCGGGCGCGGTGGGAAGCGTGAGGGGCCCGTCGAGGGAGACGGTGTACGTGGCGGGCTCGGCCGGGGACGCGTAGCCGAGGTCGGTCGCGGCGAGGACGAGGCGGAGGCGGTGGCCCGCGTCGAGTTCGTGGTCGACGGCGGGCAGGGTCAGCTGGATCGGCCTGCCCTGCTGTGCGGGGGTGATCCGGTACGGCGCGACGAGCTGGGCGGGCAGCACCTGCCGCTTCCCGTCCGGCGACACGTCGTACACCTTGCCGAACAGCACCGCGTCGCCGTGGTCGGCCTGCACGGTCACCCGGACCGTGGGGGCGCCGGTGATGCGGCGGGCGACGGGCAGCGGGGCGGAGTCGAAGCGGGCGTACTGGCCGGGGAAGTCGAGGGCGAGGCCGCCGACGCCGAGGGTGGAGAGCTGGGCGAGCGAGCCGCCGACGCCGGGGACGGCGGAGATCGAGGGCGGGTTGGCCCCCGCGGGGTTGCTGATCTTCTGGGTGCGCCCGTGCAATGCGACGGTCCGGGGGCCGCTGTGCAGGCCCGGGTACGTGTCGCTGCTCGCGCCCCTGGTGAGGGCGGCGCCGTCCGTGGAGTCGATGCCGCCGGTCCGGGTGACGCGGAAGGCGGGTCCGGTGTCGGCGCCCTGGTCCCCCTTCAGGTACCGGTCGAACCAGGAGCCGATCCTCTTCTCCACCCGGCCGGTCTCCATGTCGCCCCCGTCGTGCCCGCCGGCCGCCCAGTCGACGGAGACGGGGGCGCCGTTGGCGGCGATGGCCTTCGCCATGGCGTCGGCCTGGCCGAGCGGGAACAGGGAGTCGGTCTGGCCCTGCACGATGAGCGCGGGGGCCTTGATGCGGTCGGCCACGGCGCTCGGGGAGCGCTTCGTGAGCAGGTCGCGGGCGGCGGCGTCCGGCTTGCCGTTGACGGCGACCCGTTCGTACAGGTCGCACAGCTCCTTCTCGAAGTTGGCGCAGCCGCCGCCGGAGTTGACGAAGATCCCGGTCCAGAGTTTCTTGAACACCCCGTCCGGGAAGAGCGCGTCGGCGAGGTTCCAGTAGGTGATCTGCGGGGCGATGGCGTCGACGCGGTGGTCGTACCCGGCGGCGAGCAGCGAGACCGCGCCGCCGTAGGACGCCCCGGTGACGCCGACGCGCGGGTCGCCCTTCGCGTCGAGCCGGACCTCGGGGCGGCCGGCGAGCCAGTCGATCAGCCGGGACACGTCCTTGACCTCGCGGTCCGGCGCGTTCAGCCCGATCCTGCCGCCCGACTTGCCGAAGCCGCGGGCGGACCAGGTGAGGACGGCGTATCCGTCGCGGGCCAGCTGTTCGGCCTGCGCCCGGGTCTCCGCCTTGCTGCCGCCGAATCCGTGGCCGATGAGCACGGCGGGCCGGCGCCCGTCGCCCCCGGCCGTGAAGTACGAGGTGTCGAGGGAGACCCCGTCGACGCGCATCATCCGGTCCTGGCGGTGCACGGCCGGGCCGCTGTCGTCGGCCACCGCCGTCCAGGTGCCCGCACCGGCGAGCACGAGGAGCGCGGCACCGGCCGCCGCCCACCGGCCTCGGGTGCGGGGCAGCAGGCGCCGCCACCGGGACGTACGCGCAACAGGGGAGTCCATGCGTCCGACCCTATGCGGCCCGCCACCCCGTCCCACCTGCCGCCGGGCGGAACTCCCGGGCATCCTCAAGGCGTACGGAAGCGGGCCTCGTACTCCGGACGCGGTATGCCGGGGTACGGCGGTCCGGCCCGCCAATTGCGTCGCGCGACGGCCCCGCGCTCTGGAACGCTGCCGCCATGGAACTGCCGGAAGTACTGCTCATCGGCGGCCGCGCGGGCGTCGGGAAGACCACGGTGGCCTGGGAGGTGTCGGCGCGGCTGCGCGAGGCGGGGGCCGTGCACGCGGTGATCGACGGGGACTTCATGTGCGCCGTGCACCCCGCGCCGGACGACGACCCGCGCCGGTCCCTGATCACCGAACGCAATCTGGCGGCGGTCTGGGCCAACTACGCGGCCCTGGGCGTGCGCCGTCTCGTCTACACCAACACGGTGTGCGTGCTGCCCGAGACCGCGCCCATGTTCGAGCGCGCGATGGGGGGCGGGGTGCGGTGCGTACGGGTGCTGCTGACCGCGTCCGACGCGACGGCCGAGCAGCGGCTCACCGGCCGCGAGATCGGCTCCGAGCTGGAGCACGAGCTGCTCAGCAGCCACCGCAAGGCCCGGATGCTCGACGCCCGGGTCCCGGCGGACACCACGCGGTTGGCGACCGACGGGCGGACGGTACCGGACATCGCGCGGGAGATCGTGGAGCTGACGGGGTGGACCGGGGCCCGACAGCCTTGTGGGAAGCTCACGCCCCACCCGCCCGAAGGCTGTCCGTGATCGCCAAATCCCTTTCAGGACAAGCGTGTTGGAATGCCCCTATGGTCAATTCCACTGACGGAATCACGCACCTGGGTCCGGACGCTCCCGTACAGCGCCTGCGTGCCGAGATCGTCCGGATGCGGGACGAGGCGACGCGGCAGAGGAAGATCGCGCACCGTCGGGCCGAGTTCTGGGCCAGGACGGACATCGCCCTCGGTTTCCCCGCGGCCCTGCTGGCGGGCACGGCCGGAGCGGCGGGGCTGGCCTCGGCGGATGTGCGGGTGGCCGCCGCCCTCGCCGCCCTCGCCTCCGCCGGGTTCGCTGCGGGAGCGAGCTTCCTGCGCAGCGACGCCAGACGCCGCGCCAACAAACGTGCGCGCCACGCGTGGGCGTCGGTCGAGGCCAGGGCCATGGTGGCGCTCGCCCGCGAGCACGTGTCCCACGAGAACCTCGGCGACCTGCTGGAATGCCGCCAGGCCGCGCTGGCCGCCTACGACGGTGAAGACACCCCCGGGACCGCCGCCGGCGCCGGGTAGACCCGTTCGTCCGGGAGCAGCGCGGTCGCGGCCTCCGTCTCGCCCGCCCGGGCCAGCGCGTGGATCTCCCGGGCGAGCGGGGTGACGTCGCGGATCGAGACCGTCCACTCGTCCGCGTAACGCCGTGACGCCTCCCCGGCCAGGCCGAGCTGGAGCGAGCGGTACGGGAGCCGGTTCAGGTGCAGGTCGCGCTCGGGGTCCCACTGGACGCGGGCGGGGGCCCGGCGCAGCTCGCGCTGCCAGGTGGCGTGGTCGGGGTGCACGTCCCGTTCGTAGTGGGAGAGTTCGGCGTGGGCGAGGGCCCAGTCGAAGCCCTCGCGGGTGATCTCGACGGCGAGGACGGTCTCCTGGCCCTCCTTCGTCCCCCAGCCGCAGCGGTACATCATCCACAGGAAGCTCGGCTTGATCCACGTCATGCGGTCGCGCTTCCAGGCGGCCGGGAAGCGCCCGTCGCGGGCGGCGGGCAGCCCGAGCGACGGGGTGTACGCCTGATAGACGGTCACGGTTTCGGCGGTGTGGAGCGCGCGGATCTGGTGCTGGGGCGGGATGGCTGCGGATGCGGATGCGGTCATGCAGCCATCCCAGCACCGGCGGCGGGCTGACGGCGAACGAGTTTCCGGCCGGCCAGGGCCTAGCGGGCCGCGTGCATCACGCGCGGTCCGTGCATCACGCGAACGCCGGACGACACGGCCACGTGGTCACCAGCCGACGCCTTCGCTCCGGCCGTGGAGTTCCCGTAGTAGTTCCACCGCCAGGTGCCGGAATCGGTGGCCTTCACGGTGGTCTTGAGCGCCCCCGTCGAACTGGACGTCACCTTCTTGACCGTCTTGTCGGTCGGCGCCGCCGCCATCGCGGTGAACACGGCCGCCGCGCCCCCGGCCACCACCGCGTTCCACAACTTCTTCGCCGTAGGTGCGAACCCGCCCTCCCCTTGGAAACCGGACCGTCTTTGGGACCGCCCTGGGCCGTGCGCGGTTGTACGCCGTACGGCAACGATCGGGGCACGCGCTCGGAGCCGTACAAGCGCATGGCGAAGGCCATGACATTCGTCATGCGGAGGTCAGTACACGCGGCTCTGCCGGGGAGGGGGCCCGGATCGGCAGTCTTGAACGTGTCGAGAGCGGGAGCCACGAAGGCGCCGCCGCAACGGGAGGAACCGACATGAGCAGCCCGGCCGCCACACTCACCACCCCCTCCCCCGCCCTCGACGCCCCCACCACCCCGATCGAGCCCCGCAAGGCCCTCGTGGACAGCATGAAGCCGCTCCTGGTGGACGTCGCACTGCCGCTCGCCGCGTACTACGCGCTGAAGGCGGCGGGGCTCGGCACGTTCGGCGCACTGGCCTGGAGCAGCGTGGTCCCGGCGGTCCGCACGGTATGGGGCGCGGTGCGCGAGCGCCGGCTCAACGGCCTCGCGGCGCTGATGGTGTCGGTCAACGCGGTCTCGCTGCTGCTGGGCCTGGTGTCCGGTGACCCCCGGCTGATGCTCCTCAAGGACAGCGCGGTGAGCAGCGTCATCGGCCTGACGTTCCTGGTGACGGCGGTGCGCGGCCGCCCAATGCTGTCGGCGGGCCTGCGGCCGTGGCTGACCCGGGGCGAGGCCGCCAAGACGGCCGCCTGGGAACGGCTCTCCGCCGGTTCGCCCGCCTTCCACCGGGCCGAGATCCGGTTCTCGGCGGTGTGGGGCTGCGCGCTGCTCACCGAGTGCGCGGTGCGGGCCGTGGGCGCGTACACCGTGCCGGTCGAGACGATGGTGTGGGCCGGGACGGTGCTCATGGTCGCCTCGATGTTCCTGGCCTTCCTCGTCTCGGGCCGCATCGCGGTCGCCCCGATGGAGCGCATGATCGCCGCCGAGACCACCACCGCCAAGAACCACTGACCGGCCACCAGAACGCCGCAGGGCCACTCCGGGGGAGTGGCCCTGCGGTCATTCGGGCCCCGAAATCCGGTTGACCTCGGCGTTTACCGTTTTCGTATGACTACTTCACTGAGGCTGGCCGAGGTCACCGCCGGGAATGTCGATGCGGCGATCGGGCTGCGGGTGCGGGCCGATCAGGAGCATCTGGTGGCGCCGGTGGTGAAGTCGCTGGCCGAGGCGTACGGGCACGGGGAGGTCGCCTGGCCGCGGCTCGTGTTCGACGGGGAACGGCTCGTCGGGTTCCTCATGGCCTTCCTGGACATCGACTTCGCGGGCGACGGCACCGGGCGGGACATCCGCTCCGGGCTGTGGCGCCTCAACATCGCGGCGGGCGAACAGGGGCGCGGTTACGGGCGGTTCGCGGTCGGGTGCGTGGCCGACGAGATCCGGCGGCGCGGCGGCACACGGATGTACGTCACCTGGCATCCGGGCGACGACGGCCCCGAGGGGTTCTACCTGGGGCTCGGGTTCCGGCCCACGGGCGAGACGAGCGGGGACCAGACGGTCGGGGTGCTGGAGCTGGGCTGAGTACGGGCCGGGGCGGGGGCCCGGCCCGTACTCGGGGCGTCCACCGGGTCAGTGGTTCCTGGGGAAGCCCAGGTCCACGCCCGCCGGGGCGTCCGCCGGGTCGGGCCAGCGGGTCGTGGTGACCTTGCCGCGCGTGTAGAAGTGGACGCCGTCGTTGCCGTAGATGTGGTGGTCGCCGAAGAGGGAGTCCTTCCAGCCGCCGAAGGAGTGGTAGCCGACGGGGACCGGGATCGGCACGTTGACGCCGACCATGCCGGCCTCGATCTCCAGCTGGAAGCGGCGGGCCGCGCCGCCGTCGCGGGTGAAGATCGCGGTGCCGTTGCCGTACGGCGAGGCGTTCATGAGGGCGACGCCCTCCTCGTACGTCTCCACGCGCAGCACGCACAGCACCGGGCCGAAGATCTCGTCCTTGTACGCGTCGGAGTCGGTCGAGACGTGGTCGAGCAGCGAGAGGCCGATCCAGTGGCCCTCCTCGAAGCCGTCGACGGTGAATCCGGTGCCGTCGAGGACCACTTCGGCGCCCTGGGCGGCGGCGCCGGTGACGTAGGAGGCGACCTTGTCGCGGTGGGCGGCGGTGATCAGCGGGCCCATCTCGGACGCGGGGTCCGTGCCGGGGCCGATCGTGATCCGGGTGGCCCGCTCCTTGATCCGGGCCACCAGCTCGTCGCCGATCGCGCCCACGGCGACGACGGCGGAGATCGCCATGCAGCGCTCCCCCGCCGAGCCGTACGCGGCGGAGACCGCGGCGTCGGCGGCGGCGTCCAGATCCGCGTCGGGCAGCACCAGCATGTGGTTCTTCGCGCCGCCCAGGGCCTGCACGCGCTTGCCGTTGGCCGAGGCGGTGGCGTGGATATGGCGGGCGATGGGCGTCGAGCCGACGAAGGAGACGGCGGCGACGTCCGGGTGGTTGAGCAGCGCGTCCACGGCGACCCGGTCCCCGTGCAGCACGTTGAGCACGCCGTCCGGCAGCCCGGCCTCCGCGGCCAGCTCGGCCAGGAGGCTGGCGGCGGACGGGTCCTTCTCGCTGGGCTTCAGCACGAAGGTGTTGCCGCAGGCGATGGCCAGCGGGAACATCCACATCGGCACCATGGCAGGGAAGTTGAACGGGGTGATGCCCGCGACGACGCCCAGCGGCTGGCGGATCGAGGAGACGTCGACCCGGTTCGAGACCTGGGTGGACAGCTCGCCCTTGAGCTGCGTGGTGATCCCGCAGGCCAGCTCCACGATCTCCAGGCCGCGCGCCACCTCGCCCAGCGCGTCGGAGTGCACCTTGCCGTGCTCGGCGGTGATCAGCGCGGCGATCTCGTCCCGGTGGGCGTCCAGCAGGGCGTGGTAGCGGAACAGGACCGCCGTACGGGCGGACAGCGAGGAGTCGCGCCACGTCCGGTACGCGTCCTTCGCGGCCGCCACCGCCGTGTCCACCTCGTCGGGCGAGGCGAACGCGACCCGGGTGGTGACGGCGCCGGTGGCGGGGTCGGTGACCTCGCCGTAGTTGCCCGAGGTGCCCTCGACGGTCTTGCCACCGATCCAGTGGTTCACGGTCTTCATGCTGTGGCTCCTTCAGAGGTGACGGCGTCGGCCGGCGCTGTGTCGTTCGTACTCTTTCCGTGCTTCGACCGCCGCGGGGCGGGTGGCCGTCCCGGCCACGGGAACATCCCACCACGCCTGTGCCTCCGGAGGCCCCTGTCCGGCGCCGGGTGTTTCGGTCTCCACGTGGACGCAGACGGGCCGGTCCGCCGCCCGGGCCTCGGCGAGGGCCGTCCGCAGCTCGGCCACCGTCCCGGCGCGGAGCACCCGCATGCCGAGCGAGGCCGCGTTGGCGGCGAGGTCCACCGGGAGCGGGGGGCCGGTGAAGTCCCCGTCCGCCGACCGGTGGCGGTAGTCCGTGCCGAAGCGCTCGCCGCCGGTCGCCCCGGACAGGCCGCCGATCGAGGCGTAGCCGTGGTTCTGCAGGACGACCAGCTTGACCGGCAGGTTCTCCTGGACGGCGGTGACGATCTCGGTGGGGTTCATGAGGTACGTGCCGTCGCCGACGAGCGCCCAGACGGGGCGGTCCGGGGCGGCCAGGCACACGCCGATCGCGGCCGGGATCTCGTAGCCCATGCAGGAGTAGCCGTACTCCACGTGGTACTGGCGCGGGGAGCGGGTCCGCCAGAGCTTGTGCAGGTCGCCGGGGAGCGAACCGGCCGCGTTGATGAGGATGTCCTCGTCGGTGACGAGCTCGTCCAGGAGGCCGAGGACCTGGGTCTGGGTGGGGCGGGCGCGCGGATCGGGCGTGGCGTACGCGGCATCGACGCGCCGCTCCCAGCGGGCCTTGGCCCCGGTGTACTCGGTGACGTACGCGGGGTCCGCGCGGTGTCCGGCCAGGGCCTCGGTGAGCGCGTCGAGGGCGGTGCGGGCGTCGGCGACGAGCGGGAGCGCGGCGAGCTTGTGGGCGTCGAAGCCGGTCACGTTGACGTTGAGGAAGCGGGCCCCGGGGTGCTGGAAGAGGGTCGCGGACGCGGTGGTGAAGTCGGTGTACCGGGTGCCGATTCCGATGACGAGGTCGGCGGTGCGGGCGAGGTCGTCGGCGGTGGCGGTGCCGGTGTGGCCGATGCCGCCGACGTCGGCGGGGTGGTCGTGGCGCAGCGAGCCCTTGCCCGCCTGAGTGGACGCGACGGGGATGCCGGTGGCCTCGGCGAACGCGGCGAGGGCGTCCTCGGCGGCGCTGTGGTGGACGCCGCCGCCGACGACGACCAGGGGGCGGCGGGCGGCGCGCACCGCCCGTGCGGCCGCGCCGAGTTCGTACGGGTCGGGGGCGGGACGGCGTACGTGCCAGACGCGCTCAGCGAAGAACTCCGCCGGCCAGTCGTGCGCCTCGGCCTGGACGTCCTGCGGCAGCGCGAGGGTGACCGCGCCGGTCTCCGCCGGGTCGGTCAGGACCCGCATGGCGTGCAGCGCGGCCGGGATCAGGGCCTCGGGGCGGGTGATCCGGTCGAAGAAGCGGGAGACCGGGCGCAGGCAGTCGTTGACGGAGACGTCGCCCGCGTACGCCACCTCCAGCTGCTGGAGTACGGGGTCGGCGGGGCGGGTCGCGAAGGTGTCGCCGGGCAGCAGCAGGACGGGGAGGTGGTTGACGGTGGCGAGGGCGGCGCCGGTGACGAGGTTGGTGGCGCCGGGACCGATGGACGTGGTGACGGCATGGGCGGACAGCCGGCCGGACTGGCGGGCGTGGCCCACGGCCGCGTGCACCATGGCCTGTTCGTTGCGGCCCTGGAGGTAGGGCATCGCGGGGCCGGTCTCCCGGAGCGCCTGGCCGATTCCGGCGACGTTGCCGTGGCCGAAGATGCCCCAGGTGGCGGCGATCAGCCGGTGGCGTTCGCCGTCGCGCTCGGCGTACTGGCGGGCGAGGAAGGCGATCAGCGCCTGGGCGGTGGTGAGGCGGCGGGTGGCCTCCCCGGCCGGGGAGGGCGTGCCGGGCGGTGCGGTCATGCGTGGTCCTCCGGTCCGGGGAGCGGCAGCCGGGGGTCGACCGGCTGGGACGGCCAGGTGTCGCGCACCCACTGGTGGTCGGGGTGGTCGCGGATCAGCCACTCCCGCTTCTCGCCGGGGCCCGCCATGACGTTGAGGTAGTACAGGGTGCGGCCGGGCTGGGCGATGGACGGGCCGTGCCAGCCGTCCGGGATGAGGACCGCGTCGCCGCTGCGGACCTCGGCCAGCACGTCCGTACCGCCGGGGTGGGACGGGGAGACACGGTGGTAGCCGAGGCCGCCGTCCTCGACCTCGAAGTAGTAGATCTCCTCCAGGACGGATTCCTCGCCGGGGTGGTGCTCGTCGTGTTTGTGCGGCGGATAGGAGGACCAGTTGCCGCCGGGCGTGAGGACTTCCACGGCGATGAGGCGGTCGCAGTCGAAGGCGTCGGCGGCGGCGAAGTTGTGGACCTGGCGGGAGCAGGTGCCGGCGCCGCGCAGTTCCACGCGTACCTCCGGCGCGGGGCCGTAGCGAGCGGGGAGTCGTCGCTCGCACTTCGCTCCTGCCAGGGCGAAGCGGCCGCCTGCGCCGGAGGCGATCTGTGCGTGGGCGTCGCGCGGTACATAGGCGAAGTCGGAAACGCCGCTGAACACGCTCCTCCGGCCCAGCAGTTCAAAGATCTCATCTGAGATGTGCACCGTACAGCTGCCGGTCAACGGCAGTACGATCCACTCGCTCTCTCCGGTGACAAGTGTGTGAACTCCTCCCGGTTCCAGCTCCAGTACGCGGAGGCCGGACCGGTCCCAGCCGGCCTGTTCGGGGCCGATGTCCAGGGCGTAGGGGCCGTGCGCGGTGGAGCCCGCGGGCAGGTGGTACGCCGGTTCGCCTCGCATGCTCATGCCCCTTCTCCGTGTGCGGTGACCGCGCCTTCGGCGAGGGCGGCCTCGACCTCGTGCGGGAACGGCATCGCGGAGGAGCAGGCGAGCCGGGCGGCGACGATGGCGCCCGCCGCGTTGGCGTACCGCATGGTGCGCGCGATGTCCCAGCCGCTCAGCAACCCGTGGCAGAGCGCGCCGCCGAACGCGTCGCCCGCGCCGAGGCCGTTGACCACGTCGACGGGGAGCGGCGGCACGGCGGCGACGGTCCCGTCCCGGTGGACGGCGAGGACGCCCGCGGGGCCCTGCTTGACGACGGCCAGCTCGGCACCGGCCTCGATGAGGGCGCGGGCGGCCGCGTGCGGTTCGCGCTCGCCGGTGGCGATCTCGCACTCGTCCAGATTGCCGACGGCGACCGTCGCGTACGCCAGGGCCTCGCGGTACCGGGCGGGCGCACAGGCTTCGTTCGCCTCGCCCGGCGGCCAGAACATCGGGCGCCAGTCGAGGTCGAAGACAGTGACGCCGGAGCGGTCGCGGGCGCGCAGCGCGGCGAGGGTCGCCGTACGGCTCGGCTCGGCGCACAGGCCGGTGCCGGTCATCCAGAACACCCGGGCGGCCCGCACCGCTTCGAGGTCCAGCTCCGAGGCGTGGATCTCCAGGTCGGGGGCCTTGGGCTGCCGGTAGAAGTACAGCGGGAAGTCGTCGGGCGGGAAGACCTCGCAGAAGGTGACCGGGGTCGGGTAGGCGGCGACGGGCGTCACCCACCGGGCGTCGACCCCGAACTCCCTCAACTGCTCCCGCAGATAGTCTCCGAAGGGGTCCTCGCCGGTGCGGGTCACCACGGCGGTGCGCCGGCCGAGGCGGGCGGCGGCGACCGCCACATTGGACGGGGAGCCGCCGAGGAACTTCCCGAAGGTGTCGACCCGGGCCAGCGGCACACCCGTCCGCAGGGGGTAGAGGTCCACCCCGATCCGCCCCATCGTGATCACGTCGTACGGCTGCTCAGGCATGCAACGTCCCTTCGGCTGGGCGCCTGTACCTGGATCATCTCCGCTTCGATCATCGTCAATCATTTGTACGGACATACGGACGTATCCTTGACACCGGTCCGCCCCCGTGGTGAGGCTTGGCGCATGACGTCCTCCCCGTCCTCGGCATCGCCCTGCATCCGCATCGGCTCCGCGCCCGACTCCTGGGGGGTGTGGTTCCCCGACGATCCCCGGCAGGTGCCGTGGCGGCGCTTCCTGGACGAGGTCTCCGCCGCGGGCTACGAGTGGATCGAGCTGGGTCCGTACGGCTACCTCCCGACCGATCCGGCCCGCCTCGCGGAGGAGACGGGCAGCCGGGGGCTCTCCGTCTCGGCGGGCACCGTCTTCACCGGATTGCACCACGGGCCGGACGTCTGGGACCGGACCTGGGAGCATGTCGCCGGCATCGCGGCACTCACCCGGGCGATGGGCGCCGGGCACCTCGTGGTCATCCCCTCCTTCTGGCGCGACGACAAGACGGGCGAGGTGCTGGAGGACCGGGTCCTCACGGCCGAGCAGTGGCGCCACCTGACCACGCAGACCGAACGGCTGGCGCGCGAGGTCCGGGACCGGTACGGGCTGCGCGTCGTCGTCCACCCCCACGCGGACACCCACATCGACACCGAGGAGAACGTCGCCCGGTTCCTCGACGCCACCGACCCGGACCTGGTGTCGCTCTGCCTGGACACCGGGCACTACGCGTACTGCGGGGGCGACAGCGTCGAGCTGATCGAGACGTACGGGGAGCGCATCGGCTACCTCCACCTCAAGCAGGTGGACCCGGCGGTCCTCGCCGAGGTGGTGGCGGACGAGGTGCCCTTCGGTCCCGCCGTGGCGCGCGGCGTGATGTGCGAACCGCCGGGCGGGGTCCCGGCCCTGGAGCCCGTGCTGGCCGCCGCCCGCCGACTGGACGTCGACCTGTTCGCCATCGTCGAGCAGGACATGTACCCCTGCCCGCCGGACCGGCCGTTCCCGATCGCCCGCCGCACCCGCGACTACCTCCGCTCCTGCGGGCGGCCGCCCGGGACGGCCTGACGCGGCCGTGACGCCGTGACGCTTACGGGTGGTCCGTGCGGTTCGGCGGTCTCCGGCAGTGACGTGGGGGCGGTGCGGGCTGTTGTCCTCGGTGAGACCGGGCCCCCGGGCCCGCCCCCCCTCACTCACCGAGGAGCGACCGCCATGTCCCGCACCCCCCTGTCCCCGCGCCGGTCCGCCGGCGCCTCCGCCCTGACCACCGGGCTCCTGGCCGCCGCCGCGCTGGCCGCCGCCCTGGCCGTGGCCCCGGGGGCCGCCGCCGACGCCGAGAACGTGCCCCCGGCCGGGTCCAGCCCCGTGTGCGCCTTCTACGACGGGGACGGCATGACCGTCGTCGGCGACCAGGGCGACCGCGCCTTCCAGGTGCAGTGCATGCTGGCCAACCGGCGCTACCTGCCGTGGGACGCGGTGGACGGGACGTTCGGCCTGCGCACCCTGGACGCCGTCCGGCGCTTCCAGGCCGACCACCCGCCCCTGCTCAGCACCGGCCTGGTCGACACGGACACCTGGGCCGCGCTGTGGCGGGGGGACGCTCCGGCCGACGCGGGGGCGTGACGGCGGCGGGGCGCCGGTCCCGGACCGCCGGAGGCCGACCGGACGGAGGGCCCCCGTACCGCGCCCCTCCACCCGCCCGCCCCCGCCCGGCTCACGCCCCGCTGGGCACCCGCTCCGGTTCGGCGTCCTGCTCCGGTATGGACTCCGGGGCCTCCGGCCGACCCGGCTCGCCCTCGCTCAGGCCGAACCGCTGGTGGAACCTCCGCAGCGGTGCGGGCGCCCACCAGCTCGCCCGGCCCATCAGCTTCATGACCGTCGGGACGAGCAGGCTGCGGACCACCATCGCGTCCACGAGCACGGCGAGCGCGATGCCGAGGCCGAGCATCTTGGTGTTGGTCACCCGCGAGGTGCCGATGGCGACCATCACGACCGCCAGGATCACGGCCGCCGCGGTGATCAGCCCGCCGGTGCGCCGCAGTCCGAAGGAGACCGCCCGCTCGTGGTCACCGGTGCGGTCGTACTCCTCCTTGATCCGGGAGAGCAGGAACACCCCGTAATCCATGGAGAGTCCGAAGGCGACGCAGAACATGAGCACCGGCAGTGTCGTCTCTATGTCGCCGGTACTGGTGAAGGCGAGCAGCCCGGACAGATGGCCGTCCTGGAAGACCCAGACGACGGCCCCGAACATCGCGGTGAGGCTCAGGGCGTTGAGCACGACGGCCTGGACGGGGATCAGGACGCTCCCGGTCAGCAGGAACACCAGCAGCAGCGTCACCACCGCGATGATGCCCACCGCCCACGGCAACCGGTCACCGATGGCGGCCTTGGAGTCCACCAGGACCGCCGCCGTGCCCGTCACCGAGGTGTCGAAGGGGGCGGACTCGGCGCGCAGATCCTTCACCAGGCGCTGGGTCTCCTCGCCCACCGGCTCGCCCTTGCCCAGCACGCTGAAGTAGGCGTTCCGCCCCTCCGTGACCGGCCCGTCCACCCGGAGCACCCCAGGCAGCGCGGCGAGTCTGCCGCGGTACTCGGCGTACTGGGCGGGTGTCGCCCCGCCCTCCGCCAGGATGTCCAGGCTCCCGCCGGGGCTGCCGGGGAAGCCGTCCCGCAGATGCTGCTGCACCACATGGGGCTCGGAGGAGGCGGGCAGCTGCCGGTCGTCCGCCGTACCGAACCTGACACCCAGGAAGGGCAGTCCGAGGAGGATGAGCCCGACGCTCGTGACCACCGCGAAGACCGGGGCCCTGCGCATCACCAGGGCCGTGAACCGGGCCCACCCCGCACCGGCCTCCGCCTGCGGCTTCGCGCGGCCCCGCCGCAGCAGCTTCCGGAGGTCCAGCGAGTTGACCCGGGGGCCGAGGAGCATCAGCGCGGCCGGCAGGAGGATCAGCGCGGCCGCGGCGGCGAGGAGCACCACGGCGATCCCGGCGTACGCGAAGGAGCGCAGGAAGTACTGCGGGAAGACCAGCATCGCGGCGAGCGACACCGCGACGGTCAGCGCGGAGAACAGCACGGTCCGGCCCGCCGTGCGCAGCGTCGTCCCGATGGCCGTCCGGGTCGGTGCGCCGGCCGCCAGCTCCTCGCGGAAGCGGCGCACGATGAACAGGGCGTAGTCGATGGCGAGTCCGAGTCCGAGTGCCGTGGTGAGGTTCTGGGCGAAGACGGAGACGTCGGTGAACTCGGTGATGCCGCGCAGCACCGCGTTGGTCCCCAGGATGGCGACGATGCCCACACCCAGGGGCAGCAGGGCGGCGATCGCGCTGCCGAAGACCATGACGAGCAGCACCAGCGTCACCGGCAGGGCGATCATCTCGGCCCGCAGCAGGTCCTCCTCGATGAGCGTCTGCATCTCGTGCTGGACGGCCACGGGCCCGCCGAGCGAGACGCGCACCGGCCCGTGCTCGCCCCGGTAGTGCGGGGCTATCCGGTCCAGCACCTCGCCCGACGCCTTGTCGTCGCCCTCGATCCGGGCGGCGATCAGCGCCTCCTTGCCGTCCTCGGCGCGCAGCGCGGGCGCCTTGTCCTGCCAGTAGGAGCGGACGCCCACGACATCCGCCTCACCCGCCAGCCGCTCGGCCAGGCGCGCCGCCTCGGCGGCCACGGCCGGGTCGTCCACGGAGGCGCCGCCGCTGTCGACCAGCAGCAGCAGATTCGGCTGGGAGGCGGGGAACTCGCGCTCCAGGGCCTTCGTGGCGTAGGTCGACTCGGCGTCCGGGGCCTGCCAGCCGCCGCTGCCCATCCGGTCGGCGACCCCGCTGCCCGCGAGGACCGCGAGCGCGGTGATCACCAGAGCCGCCAGCAGCGAGAGCCGGGGACGCGCGGTGACGAAGCGCGTCCAGCCCCCCAGTCGCTGCGGGCCGTTGACTTCAGGCATGGTGCGAGGTCCCCTTTTCCCCGGATCCGGGCGCGCGGGGCGGCAGCACGAGGCAGCCGCACAGGGCAGCATGGATCAGTCATTGCCACATACACCGGCAAACACGAGTCATCGCTCGCGTTTCTTTAGAATGCGAGCGACCACTCGTGTTTGTCAACCGTGCACGAAAGCTGGGGATTCACCGTGTCGCAGTCCAGAGCGGCGGGCTCCGAAGACGCCGGGGCCGCCGAAGGCGCCGGGACCACCGGCAGGGCCGACGCCCCCGCCCGGCCGCGCAGGCGGCAGGCCCGGGGCGAGGCCCGTATCGCGCAGCTGCTCAAGGCCGCCGCCGACGTGTTCTGCACGACCGGCTACACCGCGGCGAGCACCAACGCCATCGCGCGCGAGGCCGGGGTCTCCCCCGGCACGCTCTACCAGTTCTTCCCCAACAAGGAGGCCATCGCGGTCGAACTCGGCGACCAGCTCCTGGCCCGCTGGCGGGAGACCTACGGGGCCGCCTTCCTCGCCGACCACCTGGAACTCCCGCTGGACCGGATGCTCGACGCCACCCTCGACCCGCTGATCGAGTTCAACTGCGCGAACCCGGCCTTCACGGTCCTGATGCACGGCCCCGAGATCCCGGGCATGCCCTCCAAGGACCACGACGCGGTACACATCACGATGCTCAGCCGCGTCGAAACGATCCTCGCCGGATACCTGCCGGACCGACCGCCCGCCGAGGTCACCCGGATCGCCACGATGATCTTCAACATCTTCAAGTCCGGGCTGGACGTGATCATGGCGCACGAGGGCGACGAACGGGAGGCGTACATCCGGGAGGTGAAGACGGTCCTCCACCGGTACCTCGAACCCATGATCCCCGACGACACGACGGCCGGGCCTCGCTCGCGTCATACCCCCTAGGGGTATAAAGTGGGAAGCGGGGAGGCGCACCGGTGTGCGGCCCTCCGCCCCCGTGTGCCCGTCGAAGAGGAGAACACCATGACCGCCGAGACCCAGCTCCCCCAGGCGACCGGCTCCTGCTGCTCGCCCAGCGGTTCCTGCCACGACAGCGCGGGCGCCGACGCCGGGCAGTCCGGCGTGACCACCGTCTACCAGGTGACCGGCATGACCTGCGGCCACTGCGAGGGCGCCGTCACCGAGGAGGTCTCCGCCATCGAGGGTGTCACCTCCGTGAAGGCCGTGGCCTCCACCGGGCAGGTGACGGTGGTCTCGGAGGGCCCCCTGGACGACGAGGCCGTGCGCGCCGCCGTGGACGAGGCGGGCTACGAGCTCACCGGGCGCGCCTGACCGCCCCGGGACCACCCACCCGCGACACCCCGTCCCGACCGGGCCGCACCGACCAGCCGATACTGGTGGGGTACGGCCCGGTCGGCGTTCCAGGAGCTCGGACATGCACAGCGCATCGGACACCCACAGCGCGACGGAGGCCGGCGCCCCGGAGGCGGAGCTCTCCCGGGCCGACTTCACGATCGGCGGCATGACCTGCGCCTCATGCGCGGCCCGTGTCGAGAAGAAGCTCAACCGGATGGACGGCGTCACGGCCACCGTGAACTACGCCACGGAGAAGGCTCGCGTCAGCTATGACGCCGCCGCCGTCTCCGTAGGCGATCTTGTGGCTACGGTGGAGAGGACCGGCTATACGGCGAAGCCGCTGCCCGGGACCGCCGCACGGGCCCCCGAGCCCGCCGCCACCTCGGAAGCCCCTGAAGCCGCGGAAGCCCCGCAGGCCGAGCAGGCCCCGCGGCCCGCCACCGCCGAAGCCCCGCACGCCCCACAAGCCCCGCAGCCCACCCCCCGCACGCCCCGGCCGGAACCGGAAGCGGAAGCCCCGCCGCACTCCGAAGCCGACCCCGGAGCCGACCCCGACGACACCCCCGACCCCGCCCTCGCCGCCCTCCGGCAGCGGCTCATCGTCTCCGCCGCGCTCGCCGCCCCCGTGGTCGCCCTGGCGATGATCCCCGCCCTCCAGTTCGACTTCTGGCAGTGGCTCTCGCTCACCCTCGCCGCGCCGGTCGTGGTCTGGGGCGGGCTGCCCTTCCACCGGGCCACCTGGACCAACCTGAGGCACGGCGCGGCGACCATGGACACCCTCGTGTCCGTCGGGACGCTCGCCGCCTTCGGCTGGTCGCTGTGGGCGCTGTTCCTCGGCGACGCCGGAATGCCCGGCATGCGGCACGGCTTCGATCTGACGGCCTCCCGGGCCGACGCCTCGTCCACCCTCTACCTGGAGGTCGCGGCGGGCGTCGTCACCTTCATCCTGCTGGGCCGCTATCTGGAAGCGAAGTCCAAGCGGAGGGCCGGGTCCGCGCTGCGCGCCCTGATGCACCTCGGCGCCAAGGACGTGACCGTCCTGCGTGACGGCGCCGAGGTCCGGGTGCCCGTCGCCCGGCTCGTCGTGGGCGACCGCTTCACCGTCCGCCCCGGCGAGAAGGTCGCCACGGACGGCACCGTGGTCGAGGGCTCCTCGGCCGTGGACGCGTCCATGCTCACCGGCGAGTCCGTCCCCGTGGACGTGGGCGCCGGCGACGCGGTGACCGGCGCGACGCTCAACGTCTCCGGCCGCCTCGTCGTGGAGGCGACCCGGGTCGGCACGGACACCCGGCTGGCCCGGATGGCGAAGCTGGTCGAGGACGCGCAGAACGGCAAGGCCGAGGTGCAGCGCCTCGCGGACCGGATCTCGGCGGTGTTCGTCCCGGTCGTCCTGCTGCTCTCCCTCGCCACGCTCATCGGCTGGCTGCTGGCCACCGACGACGTGACGGCGGCGTTCACGGCGGCGGTCGCGGTCCTGATCATCGCCTGCCCCTGCGCCCTCGGCCTCGCCACGCCGACCGCGCTCATGGTCGGTACGGGGCGCGGCGCCCAGCTCGGCATCCTGATCAAAGGCCCCGAGGTCCTGGAATCCACCCGCCGGGTCGACACGATCGTCCTGGACAAGACCGGCACCGTCACCACGGGCCGGATGACCCTCCAGGCCGTCCACACGGCCCCCGGAACCACCGAGGCCGACGCCCTCCGCCTCGCCGGAGCCCTGGAACACGCCTCCGAACACCCCATCGCCCAGGCCGTCGCCTCCTCGGCCGCGGAACGCACCGGCGTGCCCCTCCCCTCCCCCGAGGGCTTCACCAACGTGCCCGGACTCGGCGTCCGGGGCACCGTCGAGGGCCACACCGTCCTCGTCGGGCGCTCCCGGCTGCTCACCGAGGCCGGGATCACCCTCCCCGACCTCCTGGCCGCCGCCGTCACGGACGCCGCCGCTCAAGGGCGTACGGCCGTCGCGGTCGGCTGGGACGGTGAGGCGCGCGCGGTCCTGGAAGTCGCCGACGCGATCAAGGACACCAGTGCGGAGGCCGTCGCCGCGCTCCGGGATCTCGGCCTCACGCCGATCCTGCTGACCGGTGACCACCGCGCCGTGGCGGAGTCCGTGGCCCGCGAGGCCGGGATCGACGAGGTCCGCGCCGAGGTGCTGCCGGAGGAGAAGGCGCACGTCATCCGGGGTCTCCAGGACCAGGGACGGGTCGTCGCCATGGTCGGCGACGGGGTCAACGACGCCGCCGCGCTGGCCACTGCCGACCTCGGTCTGGCGATGGGCACGGGCACGGATGCCGCGATCGAGGCGAGCGACCTCACCCTGGTTCGTGGAGATCTCAAGGTGACAGCAGACGCCATCCGCCTCTCCCGGCGCACCCTCACCACCATCAGGGGCAACCTTCTCTGGGCATTCGGCTACAACGTGGCCGCCCTACCCCTTGCGGCATTTGGGCTGCTCAACCCTATGATTGCCGGAGCGGCGATGGCGTTCTCATCGGTCTTCGTCGTGACGAACAGCCTGCGCCTGCGGTCCTTCACCTAATTTCCACAATGAGATTCAGATCACATCGGTTTCAGGGTAACCATTCGATGGGTTCGTAAGTCTTAGAGTGCGATGCCAAGGATGTCTTGGGGGACGTCCGACGGAGCATCTTGGGGGATGCTCCGGGCAAGAGTGGGCCGGGGCACGTACACCGGGGAGCTTTGAGCGGCCCTCCCGTCGGTACGTACCCCGGCAGACCACAGCGCAGGAGCAGGACAAGCAGTACCGAGGCACAGCCCAGGAGCTACGGCTCCCACTGAACGCCCGGCCGGATCCCGTGGGGGGAATCCGCTCCGGGACATGGGAAGCGCCTCGCCGTCGGCCCGTGGGGGGATCGATGGCGAGGCGCTTCTCTCTTTTGCGCGGGAGCGCACTCCCGGACGGCGCGCACCCCGGCGCACGCGCGTGTGGCGCACCCCGTACACCCCCGGAAGACGCCCGACCGCACGCCCCCGGAAACGCCCGACGCCCCCGACCGCCGCGTCGCTCGGGGCGAGGGCGCGGCAGGCGGGGGCGGCGGGTCCGGCGTCAGTCAGGGCCGGGTGATGCGGGAGGGGGCGTTCAGCGGCCCTCGACCGGGACGAAGTCGCGCAGGACCTCGCCGGTGTAGATCTGGCGCGGGCGGCCGATGCGGGAGCCGGGCTCCTTGATCATCTCGTGCCACTGGGCGATCCAGCCGGGGAGCCGGCCGAGCGCGAAGAGCACGGTGAACATCTCGGTCGGGAAGCCCATCGCGCGGTAGATGAGGCCCGTGTAGAAGTCCACGTTCGGGTAGAGGTTGCGCGAGACGAAGTACTCGTCGGAGAGCGCGTGCTCCTCCAGCTTGAGCGCGATGTCCAGCAGCTCGTCGGACTTGCCGAGGGCGGACAGCACGTCGTGCGCGGCGGCCTTGATGATCTTGGCGCGCGGGTCGAAGGACTTGTACACCCGGTGGCCGAAGCCCATCAGGCGGACGCCGTCCTCCTTGTTCTTCACCTTGCGGATGAAGGAGTCGACGTCGCCGCCGTTGGCCTGGATGCCTTCCAGCATCTCCAGGACGGACTGGTTGGCGCCGCCGTGCAGGGGGCCCCAGAGCGCCGAGATGCCGGCGGAGATCGAGGCGAACATGTTCGCCTGCGAGGAGCCGACCAGGCGCACGGTGGAGGTCGAACAGTTCTGCTCGTGGTCCGCGTGCAGGATGAGCAGCTTGTCGAGCGCCGAGACGACGACCGGGTCCAGCTCGTACTCCTGGGCGGGGACCGAGAAGGTCATGCGCAGGAAGTTCTCGACGTAGCCCAGGTCGTTGCGCGGGTAGACGAACGGGTGACCGATCGACTTCTTGTACGCGTACGCGGCGATGGTCGGGAGCTTGGCGAGCAGCCGGATGGTCGAGAGGTGGCGCTGCTCCTCGTCGAACGGGTTGTGGCTGTCCTGGTAGAACGTGGACAGCGCGCTGACGACCGAGGACAGCATGGCCATCGGGTGGGCGTCGCGCGGGAAGCCGTCGAAGAACCGCTTGACGTCCTCGTGCAGCAGCGTGTGCTGGGTGATCTCGTTCTTGAAGGTCGACAGCTCGTCGACCTTGGGAAGCTCACCGTTGATCAGCGTGTACGCGACCTCGAGGAAGGTCGAACGCTCCGCGAGCTGCTCGATCGGGTAGCCGCGGTAGCGCAGGATGCCCTGCTCGCCGTCGAGGTAGGTGATGGCCGATTTATAGGCAGCGGTGTTGCCGTATCCGCTGTCCAGCGTCACCAGGCCGGTGTTCGCCCGGAGCTTCCCGATGTCGAAGCCCTTGTCGCCGACGGTGCTGTCGATCACCGGGTAGGTGTACTCGCCATCGCCGTACCGCAGTACCACAGCGTTGTTGGTGTGCTCGCTCACGTCATCCCTCACCGACGTAGTGCCTCTTCTTCGAGGTTCCCTGACTGTCTCCACCCTCCCCCATTTGGCTCAGGAGAGTGCACTCGGGGTCGTCCATTGGACCTACTCGCGGCACTGAGTGCCGCGAACTTAGCCATCCTGCCCCCTTGACTGCGGTTCCGGAAGACCTCCGTGATGTTTCCCACCGATTTGATCGATCATTTTTACCGACGATCCTCCGTCGCCGCCTCCGCGGAGCCGGTGATCCAGCGCCGTACAGCGTCTGCCTGCGGAAACCGTGCGGACCGCCTGGCCGATCGCCTGCCGCGAGCCGACCAGCACGACGAGCTTCTTGGCCCTGGTCACGGCGGTGTAGAGCAGGTTGCGCTGGAGCATCATCCAGGCACTCTTCGTCACGGGGATGACGACGGCCGGGTACTCGCTGCCCTGGGAACGGTGGATCGTCATGGCGTACGCGTGGGCGAGCTCGTCCAGCTCGTCGAAGTCGTAGCCGACCTCCTCGTCCTCGTCGGTGAGGACCGTCAGCCGCTGTTCGTCCAGGTCGAGGCCGGTGACGACGCCCACCGTGCCGTTGAAGACGCCGTTCTCCCCCTTGTCATAGTTGTTGCGGATCTGGGTGACCTTGTCCCCCACCCGGAAGACCCGGCCGCCGAACCGCTTCTCGGGCACGTCCGGCCGGCCCGGGGTGATCGCCTGCTGGAGCAGCCCGTTGAGATGTCCGGCCCCGGCCGGGCCCCGGTGCATGGGGGCGAGCACCTGGACGTCCCGGCGCGGGTTCAGCCCGAACTTGGCCGGAATACGACGGGCCGCGACGTCCACCGCGAGCACCCCGGCGTCCTCCGTCTCGTCCTCCACGAAGAGGAAGAAGTCATTGAGCCCCTGAGTGAGGGGCGGTACGCCGGAATTGATGCGGTGCGCGTTGGTGACGACGCCCGACTGCTGGGCCTGGCGGAAAATCGTGGTCAGCCGGACCGCGGGCACCGGGCCGCCGTCGGCGAGGAGGTCCCGCAGCACCTCCCCCGCCCCCACCGACGGCAGTTGGTCCACATCACCGACGAGCAGCAGGTGGGCACCCGGTGCCACCGCCTTCACCAGCTTGTTGGCGAGCAGCAGATCGAGCATCGACGCCTCGTCCACGACGACGAGGTCGGCGTCGAGCGGGCGGTCCTTGTCGTACGCCGCGTCGCCGCCCGGTTTCAGTTCGAGCAGCCGGTGCACGGTGGACGCCTCGGTCCCCGTCAGCTCCGAGAGCCGCTTGGCGGCCCGGCCGGTGGGTGCGGCCAGCACGACCTTGGCCTTCTTGGCCCGGGCCAGCTCCACGATGGACCGGACCGTGAACGACTTGCCGCAGCCCGGGCCGCCGGTCAGCACGGCGACCTTCCGGCTCAGCGCGAGCCGCACGGCGGCCTCCTGCTCCGGCGCGAGCTTGGCGCCCGTCCGGCCCGCGAGCCACTTCAGCGCCTTGTCCCAGTCCACGTCCGCGAAGGCGGGCATCCGCTCCTCGGGCGTCCGCAGCAGCCGTCGCACCTGGGCGGCGAGCGAGATCTCCGCCCGGTGGAACGGGACCAGGTAGACCGCCGTGACCGGCTCGCCGCCCTCCGGCGACGGCACCTTCTCCCGTACGACGCCCTCCGGTTCCTCGGCCAGCTCCGCCAGGCACTCGATGACGAGCCCGGTGTCCACCTGGAGCAGCTTCACCGCGTCCGCGATCAGCCGTTCCTCGGGCAGGAAGCAGTGGCCCTGGTCGGTGGACTGCGACAGCGCGTACTGCAGCCCGGCCTTCACGCGTTCCGGGCTGTCGTGCGGGATGCCGACCGCCTGGGCGATCTTGTCGGCGGTCAGGAAGCCGATGCCCCAGACGTCGGCGGCCAGCCGGTAGGGCTGGTTCTTCACGACGGAGATCGAGGCGTCCTCGTACTTCTTGTAGATCCGCACGGCGATGGAGGTCGAGACGCCGACGCCCTGGAGGAAGACCATGACCTCCTTGATCGCCTTCTGCTCCTCCCACGCGGCCGCGATCATCTTCGTCCGCTTGGGCCCGAGGCCGGGGACCTCGATGAGCCGCTTGGGCTCGCTCTCGATGATGTCCAGCGTGTCCACGCCGAAATGAGTGGTGATCCGGTCGGCCATCACCGGCCCGATGCCCTTGATCAGCCCGGAGCCGAGGTAGCGCCGGATGCCCTGGATGGTGGCGGGGAGGACGGTCCGGTAGTTCTCCACGTGGAACTGCTTGCCGTACTGCGAGTGGGACCCCCAGCGCCCTTCCATCCGCAAGGACTCCCCGGGCTGCGCCCCGAGCAACGCCCCGACGACGGTGAGCAGATCGTTGCTCCCCCTCCCGGTGTCGACGCGGGCGACGGTGTAGCCGTTCTCCTCGTTGGCGTACGTGATCCTCTCCAGCACGCCTTCGAGGACGGCCAGGTTGGGGGTGTGGGGCGTGGTGGGCATGGGGAGACGGTACCCGGGCCGGCTGACACACCAGCCGCACACAGGACGCCCGTAACACTCGGTGTTACCGTTGCCGCATGGCCACTGAACGCTTTTCCGTCAGCATGCCGGGCGAGGTCCGCAACCGGATCAAGCAGCACGCCGCTGCCGCCGGACTCGACGTCTCAACCTTTCTGACGATTGCCGCACAGGCACAGATGGACCAGCAGGACCGCGTCAGGAAGGTCTTCGCCCCGTTCGACGAAGCGCGTGCGGCGGCCGAGGAGCAGGCAGGAACCGGAAGCTGGGCGGGCGACGACATCGCGCTGACCCACGCGGAACAAGCGGAGGTCGACGCCATCCTCGGCCGCCCTTCACGGGGTGAGACCGCCGCGTGAGTGTCGTCGTCTACGACACCGGCATGCTGATGGCGCTGGTGAGCCAGAACCAACGGGCACACGCTCTGCACAAGGGCTTCGTCGTCGCGGGCGGCCACCAGCCGATCGTTCCCGGTCCCGCCCTGTCACAGGCATGGCGGACGAGCCCGAAGACCGCCTACGCGTGGAAGCGCCTCCTCGCCGACGTCTTCGTCTTCCCCGCGGCCCGGACGCGGCTGTCCGCGGACGACGTGCCCCACTGCCTGCCCTGCGCGGCCGGCATGACCATCGAGCACTGGAAAATAGTCGGCGACATGATCGGCGCGGCCGCCCTGCCTCCCAAGAAGCGCCCGGACCCGGTGGACGCCCTGGCTGTCTTCGTCGCGGCAGTCCATGGCGGAGGCGCCGTGCTGACCTCTGACGCCCATGACATCGCGGCATACGCCGCCACGTTGCCGGCCGCCGACGTCTCGGCCGTCGCCGTCTGACTTGGCGGTCCCACCGGCCGTCATGGTCCCCCGGCACCCCGGGACCCGCACCGCACAGGCGGGCCCCGGGGCGGGGCGGATTCAGCAGGCGTGCTCGGCGTACCGGGCCGCCACCTCCGCCAGGACCTCCGCGCCGTCGCGCGCCCACAGCGCCTCGTTGAAGATCTCCACCTCGACCGGGCCGTCGAAGCCCGTCGCCTCCACCGCCTCGCGGAAGAAGCGGAAGTCGACACTGCCCTCGCCGAGCTGGCCCCTGCCGAGCAGGACGCCGGCCGGGAGAGGGGTGATCCAGTCCGCGAGCTGGAAGGAGTGGATGCGGCCCGCCGCACCGGCCCGCGCGATCTGGGCGGGCGCCTGGTCGTCCCACCAGAGGTGGTACGTGTCCACGACGACGCCCACCTGCTCGGCCGGGAAGCGCTCGGCGAGGTCCAGGGCCTGGGAGAGCGTCGAGACCACGCACCGGTCCGAGGCGAACATGGGGTGCAGGGGCTCGATGGCCAGACGCACCCCGCGTTCGGCGGCGTACGGCGCCAGCTCGGCCAGAGCGTCCGCGATGCGTTCGCGGGCGCCGTGCAGGTCCTTGCTGCCCTCCGGAAGGCCGCCCGAGACGAGGACCAGGGTGTCCGTGCCCACGCCCGCCGCCTCGTCCAGCGCGGCGCGGTTGTCGTCCAGGGCGCGAGCGCGCTCGCCCGGGTCCGGGGCGGTGAGGAAGCCGCCCCGGCACAGGCTGGTGACGGTCAGGCCGTGGTCGGACAGCAACCGGGCCGTCGCCTCGACCCCGTACGACTGCACCGGGGCCCGCCAGAGGCCGACCTTGTCGATGCCCCCCTTCGCGCAGCCCTCGGCCAGCTCGGGGAGCGACCACTGCTTGATGGTCTCCTGGTTGATGGAGAGCCGTCCGTCGCTCATCGGGTGCCTCCCCACACGGTCAGCAGTGCGCGCATCCTCGACTCCGCCAGTTCCGGGTCCGGGAACAGGCCGAGCCCGTCGGCGAGTTCGTACGCCTTCGCCAGGTGCGGGAGCGAGCGGGCCGACTGGAGGCCGCCCACCATCGTGAAGTGGTCCTGGTGGCCCGCCAGCCAGGCGAGGAAGACGACGCCCGTCTTGTAGAAGCGGGTCGGCGCCTGGAAGAGGTGCCGGGACAACTCGACCGTCGGATCGAGCAGCTCGCGGAAGCCCTTCGTGTCACCGGTGTCCAGGACCCGTACCGCGTGCGCGGCCAGCGGGCCCAGCGGGTCGAAGATGCCGAGCAGCGCGTGGCTGAAGCCCCGGTCGTCGCCCGCGATCAGCTCCGGGTAGTTGAAGTCGTCCCCGGTGTAGCAGCGGACCCCGCTCGGCAGGCGGCGGCGCACGTCGATCTCGCGGTCCGCGTCGAGCAGCGACATCTTGATGCCGTCGACCTTGTCCGGGTGCTCCGCGATGACCTGGAGGAAGGTGTCGGTGGCGAGGTCCAGGTCGGTGGAGCCCCAGTAGCCTTCGAGCGCCGGGTCGAACATCGGGCCCAGCCAGTGCAGGACGACCGGTTCGGTGGCCTGGCGCAGCAGATGGGCGTACGTGTCCAGGTAGTCCTGGGGCCCCTGCGCGGCGGCGGCGAGGGCGCGGGAGGCCATCAGGATCGCCTGGGCGCCGCTCTCCTCGACCACGGCGAGCTGTTCCTCGTACGCCGCGCGCACCTCGGCGAGCGTGGTCGGACCGGGCGGCAGCTGGTCCGTGCCGACGCCGCAGGCGATGCGGCCGCCGACCGACCTGGCCTCGGCGGCCGAGCGGCGGATCAGCTCCTCGGCGCCCGCCCAGTCCAGGCCCATGCCGCGCTGCGCGGTGTCCATCGCCTCGGCCACGCCCAGGCCGTGCGCCCAGAGGTGGCGGCGGAAGGCGAGGGTGGCGTCCCAGTCGACGGCGGCCGGGGAGTCCGGCGAGACGTCGGCGTACGGGTCGGCGACGACGTGCGCCGCGGAGAAGACCGTACGGGAGGCCAGCGGCGTGCCCGTCGGGGTGAGGTCGAGCGGGGTGGCCCGGGGTTCGTACGGGCCCTGCGGGAGATGGATGGTCACGGTGACGGCTCCTGGGGTACGGGAGGGAGGCGGCGGGTCACAGGGACAGCTCCGGGACGTCCAGGCGGCGGCCCTCCGCGTGGGACTTCAGGCCCAGCTCCGCGAGCTGCACGCCGCGGGCGCCCGCCATCAGGTCCCAGGCGTACGGCTCGTCCAGCACGATGTGGCGGAGGAACAGCTCCCACTGGGCCTTGAAGCCGTTGTCGAAGACGGCGTTGTCCGGGACCTCCTGCCACTGGTCGCGGAAGGACTCGGTGACCGGCAGGTCCGGATTCCAGACCGGCTTCGGGGTGGCCGAGCGGTGCTGGACGCGGCAGTTGCGCAGGCCCGCGACGGCGGAGCCGTGGGTGCCGTCCACCTGGAACTCGACCAGCTCGTCGCGGTTGACCCGGACCGCCCAGGAGGAGTTGATCTGGGCGACCGCGCCGCCCTCCAGCTGGAAGATGCCGTAGGCGGCGTCGTCGGCGGTCGCCGCGTACGGCTCGCCGCGCTCGTCCCGGCGCTCCGGGATGTGGGTCTGGACGTGCGCCTGGACCGTGGTGACCCGGCCGAACAGCTCGTGGAGCACGTACTCCCAGTGCGGGAACATGTCCACGACGATGCCGCCGCCGTCCTCCGCGCGGTAGTTCCAGGAGGGGCGCTGCGCCTCCTGCCAGTCGCCCTCGAAGACCCAGTAGCCGAACTCGCCGCGCACGGACAGGATCTCGCCGAAGAAGCCGCCGTCGATGAGGCGCTTCAGCTTCAGCAGGCCCGGCAGGAAGATCTTGTCCTGGACGACGCCGTGCTTGATGCCGGCGTCCTGGGCCAGCCGGGCCAGGTCGAGGGCGCCCTCGACGTCCGTGGCGGTGGGCTTCTCGGTGTAGATGTGCTTGCCCGCGGCGACGGCCTTCTTGATCGCCTCCACCCGGGCCTGGGTGACCTGGGCGTCGAAGTAGATGTCGATGGTGTCGTCCGCGAGGACCGCGTCCAGGTCGGTCGACCACTCGGTCAGGCCGTGGCGGGCGGCCAGCTCCTCCAGGGCGTGGGCGCGGCGGCCGACGAGGACCGGTTCCGGCCACAGCACGTCGCCGTCACCGAGGTCGAGGCCGCCCTGCTCGCGGATCGCGAGGATCGAGCGCACCAGGTGCTGCCGGTATCCCATGCGTCCCGTCACGCCGTTCATGGCGATGCGCACTGTCCTGCGTGTCACGAAAGTTCCCTCCGTACAGCCGTAGCAAGCGCTTTCTATGCGGGATGACGCTAGCCTGCCGACAGCGGCCCGGACAAGAGGGGGCCCGTCAATCGGTCACAGGCCACGGAGGAACGCGATGACAGTCACCCTGGCGGACGTGGCGGCCCGCGCCCGGGTGTCCCCGGCCACCGTCTCCCGTGTGCTGAACGGCAATTACCCGGTGGCGGCGTCCACCCGGGAACGGGTGCTGCGCGCGGTGGACGACCTGGACTACGTACTGAACGGGCAGGCCAGCGCCCTGGCGGCGGCCACCTCCGACCTGGTCGGCGTCCTCGTCAACGACATCGCCGACCCGTTCTTCGGGATCATGGCGGGCGCCGCGCAGACCGAGATCGGCGGGCCCGGCGACGGGTCCGGCCGGGCGGGCGGCGAGAAACTGGCGGTCGTCTGCAACACCGGCGGCTCCCCCGCCCGCGAGCTGACCTACCTCACCCTGCTCCAGCGCCAGCGCGCCGCCGCCGTCGTCCTCACCGGGGGCGCGGTGGAGGATCCGGAGCACCAGGTGGCGATGGCCGCGAAGCTGGCGAAGCTCGCGGAGGCGGGGACCCGGGTCGTGCTCTGCGGGCGGCCCCCGCTGCCGGACGGGGCGTCCGTGGTGGCGGCGCTGGCCTTCGACAACCAGGGCGGCGCCCGGCGCCTCACCGCCCATCTGCTGTCCCTGGGCCACCGCCGCATCGGCTATGTCGCGGGCCCGCTGGAACGGACCACCACCCGCCACCGGCTGGCCGGTCACCGCGAGGCGATGCGCGCGGCGGGGGCGGCCGGGGACGAGGACCGGCTGACCGTGCACGGCTCGTACGACCGGGGCTCCGGCTACGACGCCACGGTCGAACTCCTGCGCCGCGAACCGGAGATCACGGCGGTGGTCGCGGCGAACGACACGGTGGCGCTCGGCGCGGCGGCGGCGGTCCGCGACCGGGGGCTGCGCATCCCGGAGGACATCTCGGTGGCCGGCTTCGACGACCTGCCGTTCTCGGTGGACGTGGTCCCGGCCCTCACGACGGTGCGGCTGCCGCTGGTCGAGGCGGGGGCGCGGGCGGGCCGGCTGGCCATGGGCAAGGAGGACCCGCCGCCGGGCGGCATCGCGCTGATCCCGGCCGAGCTGATGGTCCGCGGCTCGACGGCGGCGCCCCGGGGGTGAGCGCCGGGGGGCGGGGTACGTGTCAGGGCGCCCGCCTCTCGTGAGGTGCGGCGGCACCACGGAACGACGGAAGGAACACGCACGTGAAGCTCGCTTTCTCCACCCTCGGGGTGCCGGGGCTGCCCATGCCCGAGGTCGTCCGGCTGGCCGCCGACCACGGCTACCAGGGGGTCGAGCTGCGCGCCCACCCCGAGGAGCCGGTGCACCTGGGCCTCGGGCAGTCCGAACGGGACTCCGTGCGCGCGGAGTTCGAGCGCGGCGGGGTCGAGATCCTGAGTGTGGCGGGGTACGCGAAGGTCGCCGCCGAGGGGTACGACCAGCCGGTCCTGGACGAGCTGGCCGCGCTGACCGAGCTGGCCCGGGACCTGGGCGCGTCGTACGTCCGGGTGTTCCCCGGGGGCGGCGAGCAGGACCCGGAGGAGGCCGACGCGGCCGCCGCGCGCAGGCTCGGGGCGGCCGCTCCGTACGCCGCCGACCTGGGCGTACGCCTGCTCCTGGAGACCCATGACTCGCACCGGGCGGGGGCCGACGCGGCCAGGGTGGCCGGGACGGTGGGGCACAAGAACATCGGTGCGCTGTGGGACGTCATGCACACCTGGCTGGCGGGCGAGGAGCCGGTGGCCAGTCACGCGGTGCTGGCCCCGCACCTCGGCTACGTACAGGTGAAGGACATCGCGTCGGCGGACGACACCACGCCGCTGGCGCTGGGTGCGGGGGTGCTGCCGCTGCGGGCGTGCCTGGACACGCTGGACCCGGACGGCTGGGTCTGCTGGGAGTACGAGAAGCGCTGGTACCCGGAGGCGGCGGAGCTGCCGGGGCTGCTGGGCGCGGGGCGGGAGCACCTGCTGCGGCTGGGCGCGCCGAAGCAGTAAGCGGTCTCAGGCGGGTACCGGTTCCGGGGCGGGCGCGCGGCGCGTCCCGGTCAGCGAGGTGAGCGCGACCCCGCCGACCAGGAGCGCCGCCGCGCACCACCGCAGCGGGCTCACCGACTCGTCCAGCACCAGCGCGGCCGAGGACATCCCGAAGACGGGCACCAGCAGGGTGAAGGGGGCGACGGAGGACGCCGGGTAGTGGCTGAGCAGGAAGCCCCACGCGCCGAAGCCGAAGACCGTGGCGATCCAGGCGACGAAGACGAGGGCCCCGGCGCCGCTCCAGTCGAGCCCGGCCAGCGCCGCGCGGTCGCGGTCCCAGCCCTCGAAGAGCAGCGAGAGCCCGAGCAGCGGCAGGACGGGCACGGTCGAGACCCACACCATGAAGTTGAGCGGGTCGGGCGGGGCGGCCTTGCGGGTCAGCACGTTGGACACACCCCAGCAGGCGGCCGCCGCGATCACCAGGACGAAGGCGAGCACGGGCCCGCTCGCGCCCTCGTCCACCGCCGCGACACCGATCCCGGCGAGCGCCACCGCCATGCCCAGGAGCTTGGTGCGGCCGGGCCGTTCGCCCAGCGCGACGGCCGCGAAGAGCGCGGTGAACACGGCTTGGACCTGGAGGACCAGCGAGGAGAGCCCGGCGCCCATGCCCCGGTCCATGCCGATGAAGAGCAGCCCGAACTTGGCGACCCCGAGGGCCAGTCCGACCCCGACGATCCATCTCCAGGCGACCTTCGGGCGCCCCACGAAGAAGACGGCGGGCAGGGCGGCGACCAGGAAGCGGAGGGCCGAGAAGAGGAGCGGCGGGAAGTGGCCGAGGCCCAGCTCGATGACGACGAAGTTGACACCCCAGACGGCTGCCACCAGGGCGGCCAGGGCGATGTGAAGGGGACGCATGGACCGAGGATCACCCGCCCCGACCATGTAGCACCAGCGCGCGTTTCTTCATGGTGGAATTGAGCATCGCTAACGAATGAAGCCCGCCCCGGAGGCCTCGGATGCTCGATCTCGCCCGGCTGCGCGCGCTGCACGCGGTCTCCGTCCACGGATCCGTCGCGGGTGCGGCGGCGGCCCTCGGCTACACCCCGTCGGCGGTCTCGCAGCAGATCACCAAGCTGGAGCGGGAAACCCGCACGACTCTGCTCGAACGGCGCGGGCGGGGCGTGGCGCTGACCGAGGAAGCCGTCCATCTGGTGGCCGCCGCCCAGCAGTTGCTGGCGATCGTGGAGCGCGCGGAGACCTCGCTGGAGGAGCGCCGGGGACTGCCGACGGGGCGGCTTTCGGTGGGGGCGTTCCCCTCGGCCGCGCGCGGGCTGCTGCCCGGAGCGCTGGCGGATCTGGACCGCGAGCACCCGGAGCTCGACGTCCGGATGACCGAGGTGGACCCGCATCTCTCGGTGGACCTGGTCGCGAAGGGGGTGATCGACCTGGCCGTCGCGCACGACTGGGACATCGCCCCGCTGCCCGCTCCGGAGGGCGTGGAGCAGGCGGTGATCGGGGACGACCTGTGCGACCTGCTGGTCCCGGCGGGGCACCGGCTGGCGGGGCGGGACGGGGTGCGGCGCGAGGAGCTGGCGCGGGAGCGGTGGATCTGCCAGCCGCCGGGGACGGTCTGCCACGACTGGCTCGTACGGACGCTGCGCGCGGCGGGGTACGCGCCGGACATCCGGCACCAGGCGGAGGAGAACCACACCCAGCTCGCCCTGCTCGCCGCCGGTCTCGGGGTCGCGATGATCCCCCGGCTGGGGCGCGGGCCGCTGCCGGAGGGCGTGGTGGCGGTGCGAATGGACCCGGTGCCGGTGCGGCGGCTGTACGCGCTGTGGCGGACGGGGGCGGCCCGGCGGCCCGCGATCACGGCGGCGGTCGCGGCACTCCAGACGCACGGGGCGCGGGTGGGTCTGCGGTAGGCGTGGGGCACCTGAGACGCGCTCAAAACGGCCCGCACCCTTGACCGGAAGTTATTTTCTGGATATCCGTGCTCCTTGGAAGTTTCTTTCACCCCCTCGTCACCGAGAACGGCCGAAGGAGCTCACGTGCACCACCGCACCTCCAGACGCACCCTCCTCACCGCCACCGCGGCCACCGCGGTCGCCGCCGCGGCGGGCATGGCGACCGCCCCGGGCGCCGCCGCCTCCCAGCGCCCCGGCTCCGCGCACAGCAGCCACACCTCCGCCGCCACGACCCGGCGGCTGAAGCGGCTCATCTCCCGGATGAGCCTGGAGGAGAAGGTCGGCCAGCTCTTCGTCATGCGGGTCTACGGGCACTCCGCCACCGACCCCGACCAGGCCGACATCGACGCCAACCTCGCCGAGATCGGGGTGCGTACGGCCGCCGAGATGATCGCCAAGTACCACGTCGGCGGGATCATCTACTTCGCCTGGGCGCACAACACCCGCGACCCGCACCAGATCGCCGAGCTCTCCAACGGCATCCAGCGCGCGGGCCTCGCGGGCCCGTCCCGCGTGCCGCTGCTGATCTCCACCGACCAGGAGCACGGTATCGTCTGCCGCGTCGGCGAGCCCGCCACCCTGATGCCGGGCGCGATGGCGCTGGGCGCGGGCGGTTCGCGCTCCGACGCCCGCAGGGCCGGGCAGATCGCGGGCGCCGAGCTGGCGGCGATCGGCATCAACCAGAACTACGCGCCGGACGCCGACGTCAACGTGAACCCGGCCAACCCGGTCATCGGCGTCCGCTCCTTCGGCTCGGACCCGCAGTCCGTGGCGGACATGGTCGCCGCGCAGGTGAAGGGGTATCAGAGCGCCGGGATCGCCTCCACGGCCAAGCACTTCCCGGGCCACGGCGACACCAGCACCGACAGCCACACGGGCCTGCCGGTCATCGGCCACACCCGGGAGCAGTGGGCGGAGCTGGACGCGCCTCCGTTCCGGGCGGCCATCGCGGCGGGCATCGACTCGATCATGACCGCGCACATCGTGGTGCCCGCGCTCGACCCGGCCGAGGACCCGGCGACCCTGTCGAAGCCGATCCTCACCGGCATCCTGCGCGAGGAGCTGGGCTACGACGGGGTCGTGGTCACCGACTCGCTGGGCATGGAGGGCGTGCGCACGAAGTACGGGGACGACCGGGTGCCGGTGCTCGCGCTCCAGGCCGGCGTGGACCAGTTGCTGAACCCGCCGAGCCTGGAGGTCTCGTGGAACGCGCTGCTGGCAGCCGTCAAGAGCGGTGAGGTCAGCGAGACCCGGCTGGACGAATCGATCCTGCGCATCCTGCGCCTGAAGACGAAGCTGGGCCTCTTCGAGCAGCCGTTCGTCTCCGGGCGCGGGGTGGACCGTACGGTCGGCACCCGGGCGCATCTGGCCGCCGCCGACCGGATCGCCGAGCACACGACGACCCTGCTGGCCAACGAGGCCCGGCTGCTGCCGCTGTCGCGCCGCTCGCACCGGAACCTGCTGGTGGTGGGCGCCGACCCGGCCTCGCCCTCGGGCACCACGGGCCCGCCGACGACGACGCTGGCCGAGGCGTTCGACGAGCTGGGCTTCGCCGCGACCGCGCTGTCCACCGGGACCGCGCCCACCCAGGCGTCCATCGACGCGGCGGTGGCGGCCGCGCGGGGCAAGGACGCGGTGGTCGTGGGGACGTACAACGTCACGGCGACCAGTTCGCAGCGCACCCTGGTCAGCGCACTGGCCGCGACGGGCGTCCCGGTGATCACGCTCGCCATCCGCAATCCGTACGACATCGCGCAGCTGGCGGGGACCGGGCACAAGGCGCACCTGGCCGCGTACTCCTGGACCGACGTCGAACTGCGCGCGGCGGCCCGGGTGATCGCGGGCCGGGCCCGCCCGGAGGGCCGTCTTCCGGTCCCGGTGCAGCGGGCTGACGACCCGTCGAGGGTGCTGTATCCGGTGGGGTACGGACTGAAGTACTGAGCACCTCCTGCCCCGGTGGCGGCGGCCACCGGGGCAGGATCACCTCACGGGCGCCGGACGCCGAGGCGGTGGTCCGTCGTCAGGTCCTTGTTGTCGAGCCGTGCGTCGAACTTCGCGAGCGGCTTCGCCTTGGACTCGTCCTGCTGGACGGCGGCCGGGGCGACGCCCGCCCAGCGCAGGATCGCGGCCGTGGCCGTGGCGTTCTCCGAGGGCACGAGACCCGCGACGTTGGAGCCGTGGTTCCCGCCGGGCTGGGTGAACACATAGCTGTCACGGGCGCCCGCCCCGAGCCGGAAGCGCTCCGCGCCCCAGGGGTCGTTCTCGCCGTAGACGTACAGCATGTGCGTGGCGTGGTGCTTCACCCAGGTGTCGACGTCCCGCATCGCCCCAGGCTGGAACCGCATCGGGATGGAGCGCGGCACGAAGTTGCGCGGCGGCTGGTAGCCGTAGCGGCTGAGCTTGCCGAGCCAGGGCTGCTTGATGTCGGGCGAACCGAGCTGGGTGCCCGCCTGGTAGTAGTACGGGGTGTAGTTGGCCAGGCCCTGATCGGCGTAGGCGGAGAAGCCGGAGATCGCGTCGACCGAGTCCCAGATCTCCTGGTCGGTCGCCTTCTTCGCGTCGGCCGGGAGGCCGTCGCAGTCGGCGAGCAGGCTGTACTGCCAGAACGCCCACACGTAGTCCATGACGACGGCCTCGTACGCCTTGTCCAGCGAGCCGACCGTGTCGAAGGTGTAGCCGTTGTCGGCCGCGTACCGCGCGTACTTCTCCTCCAGCGGCGCGCGGCGGATCAGGGCCTCGCGCTGGACGCCGCTCAGCTTGTCGCGGCACTCCTTGGTGCCGACCTTCGCGAAGAACCGGTCGTACGCCGAGTCCTCGTTGTTCACCACGTCGTTGGGCGCGACGTAGGCGACGACGCCGTCCATGTCCTTCGGGTAGAAGCGCTCGTAGTACGTGGCGGTCATGCCGCCCTTGGAGCCGCCGGTGGTCAGCCAGTTCTTGGAGTAGATCCGCTTGAGCGCGGTGAAGACGCGGTGCTGGTCGCTGGCCGCCTGCCAGATGTCCAGCTTGGACCAGTCGGCGGGCGACGGGCGCGACGGGGTGAAGTAGCGGTACTCCAGCGAGACCTGGTTGCCGTCGATGATCCGGGTGGGCTCGGAGCGGCTGGGGTTGGTGGAGACGTTGTAGCCGCCGGTGAAGAAGACCGTGGGTCGCGAGGTGTCCTTGTGCAGCAGGGTGATCCGCTGCTGGAACGTTCCCTTGGACGGGTGGCGGTGGTCGACGGGCTGGGTGTAGTTGAGGACGAAGTAGCGGTAGCCCGCGTAGGGCTTCTCCTCGATGAGACTCATGCCCGGGATGGCCAGGATGCGGTCCTTGATGTCCGTGCTCGTTCCGCTGTCGCTCACGGCGGTGCCGAGCGGTGCCGGTACGGCGGCGGTGGCCGCCCCGGCCGAGGCACCCGTCGCACTCACCGTGCCGATGAGCACCGCGAGCGACAGGATTCCTCTGAGCGCCTTACGCATGCGTGTCCTCCCCTGAGCCGTCTCCGGAGTCCCGCGAGACGCCTCTTGGTCCACAGCTGACGCGGTGAACCTAGCGGGGCAACACCCGCACCACCAGACCCCCTTGCCCGGGTCCGGGAACCGTCACCCGGTCAGCACAGGATCCAGCCGGTGCGGGCGCCCTTGCCGTCGACGGTGCCGGAGACCCGCACGCAGCGGTTCAGCGCGTGGACGGTCAACGGGCCCGCCAGCTGCGTGAAGCGGCCGCTGTCCGTGACGGGCAGGCCGCCGCGCGGCTGGATGGTCACGGACATGGCGCGGCGCTTGCCGGGCTTGGTGGCGACCGCGGTGACACAGGCGTAGGCGCGGGACTTGTAGACGCGGAGCTCGCCCGTCGCGAACTTCACCGTCTTCTTCGGGCGGCCCGCGCAGACCGAGGCGGCGTCCGCGCTCCCCGCGACCGCCCCGCCGGTCACCAGTGCGAGGGCGGTGGCCAGGGCGAGGACCACGGCATGGCGGCGGAGCCCTCGCCGCGCGCCCCGGGCGTGTCCTTCGGTCCCTCTGGTCACAGCAGCCCCATCGCTTCATCGAACATCCGCGCCTCTACCCGACACCTGGGCGCATATGCCTGTACCTGCGTACGACGCGGGAGGCCATCCGGAGGTTGCATCCGGCGGGCCCGGCACCTGCGGGAGCCGGGGCGACCCACCATGGAGCCCGACAGGACAGACCACCACGAAAGGCAGGAACCGTCATGACCCGAACCCGCTCAGCCCGGCGCACCGCCGGTCGTACGCTGCTCGCCTCCGCGCTCCTCGCCGCCGCCGTCGCCGTGCCCGCCACCGCCGCCGCGGACGCCCCGCGCGAGGCGGCCGCCGGGGCGACGGTCACCGACGAGACCGCGACCCAGGAGTCCCGGCTGGTGGACGACTTCTACAGCGCGTACATCGACGCGGTGGCCGCCGAGGACGGCGGGGACCTCGCCACCGCGCTGCGCGGGTTCTACCTCACCCCCGAGCTGCGCGAACGCCTCGCGGGCTGGGAGGCGTCGAACCACGCGGACGGCGTGCTCCTCGCCCAGGACGTCCCCGCCGACCACCTGGTCACCCCGGGCCACAGCGGCGCCGGGCACACCTGGTCCACGGTCCGGCTCACCTGGGGATCGCCCCAGGACCCCACGTACACCTATCTGACCGTGCGCTCCGACCTCGCGACCGGGAAGATCTCGGCGATCCGCGACGACGCGTAGGGCCTGTCGTCACACCCCCGCGGGCTCGTCCTCCCCTATGAACGTGCGCCACAGCACCGCGTAATGGCCGTCGCGGGCCAGGAGTTCGTCGTGGGTGCCGTCCTCCACGACCCGGCCGTGGTCCATCACCACGACCCGGTCCGCGCGGGCGGCCGTGGTCAGGCGGTGGGCGACGACGAGCGTGGTGCGGCGGCCCGCGAGCCGGTCGGTCGCCTGGTTCACCTGCGCCTCGCTGGCCAGGTCGAGCGAGGCGGTCGCCTCGTCCAGGAGCAGGATGTCCGGGTCGACCAGCTCGGCGCGGGCGAGCGCGATCAGCTGACGCTGTCCGGCCGAGAGGTTGCGGCCCCGCTCGGCGACCTCGTGGAGGTAGCCGCCGTCCAGCGTCGCGATCATGTCGTGCGCCCCGACCGCCCTGGCGGCCGCCTCCACCTCCGCGTCGGTGGCGTCCGGCCGCCCGTAGGCGATGGCGTCGCGCACGGTCCCGGGGAAGAGGTACGCCTCCTGCGGTACGACTCCGAGCCTGCGCCGGTACGCGGTGAGCCCGAGCGCGCGCAGGTCGGCGCCGTCCACCGTGATCCTGCCGTCGGTCGGGTCGTAGTACCGGGCGACCAGCTTGACCAGGGTGGACTTCCCGGCCCCGGTCTCCCCGACGAACGCGACGGTCTGCCCGGCCGGGATGCGCAGGTCGACGCCCCGGAGGGCCGCCTCCTCGTCCCCGTAGGCGAAGGACACGTCCTCGAAGGCGATCTCGCCGCGCAGTTCGCGGACGTGGCGCGGGTCGTCGCGGTCGGTGGTGGAGGCGGGCTCGCGCAGGAGTTCCTGGATGCGGCCGAGGGAGACGGCGGCCTGCTGGTAGCCGTCGAAGACCTGGGAGAGCTGCTGGACGGGCGCGAAGAACAGGTCGATGTAGAGCAGGTAGGCGACCAGCGCGCCCGCGGTGAGCGTGGCGTCGTCCACCCGGTGGGCGCCGACGATCAGCACCGCCGCCGCGGCCACCGAGGACAGCAGCTGGACGAACGGGAAGTAGACGGAGATCAGCCACTGCCCGCGCACCCGGGCCTCGCGGTATTCGTCGCTGCGCGCGGCGAACGCGTCGGCCCCGTCCCGCTCGCGCCGGAACGCCTGCACGATGCGGAGGCCGGCGACGGACTCCTGGAGGTCGGCGTTGACGACGCTGATCCGCTCACGGGCCAGCTCGTACGCCTTGACGCTCTTGCGCCGGAAGAAGACGGTCCCGACGACGAGCACGGGCAGGGTCGCGAAGACCACGAGGGCCAGTTCCACGTCCAGGACCAGCAGCGCGACCATGATGCCGAGGAAGGTGACGACGGAGACGAAGGCGGTGACCAGGCCGGTCTGGAGGAACGTGGACAGCGCGTCCACGTCCGTCGTCATCCGGGTCATGATGCGCCCGGTCAGCTCGCGCTCGTAGTAGTCGAGCCCCAGGCGCTGGAGCTGGGCGAAGATCTTCAGCCGCAGCGCGTACAGCACCCGCTCGCCGGTACGGCCGGTCATCCGGGTCTCGCCGATCTGGGCCGCCCACTGCACGAGGACGACGACCAGGGCGAAGGCGGACGCCGTCCAGACCGCGCCCAGCGCGAGCTGGGTGACCCCGTCGTCGATGCCGTTGCGGATCAGGACCGGGAGCAGCAGCCCGGCCCCGGCGTCCACCGCGACCAGGCCGAGGCTCACGAGGAGCGGCAGCCCGAAGCCGCGCAGCAGTCTGCGCAGCCCGTAGGAGTCCTCGGGGCGCACGGCGCGGGCCTCGTCCACGTCCGGGGTGTCGGTCGCCGGAGGCAGGGCGTCCACCTGGGCGAGCAGTTCGGGCGTGGCGGGCGTACCCGCCGTGTCGCCGCCCCGGTCCTGCTCCCGGCGCACCCACAGCGCGGGCGTGATGCCGCGCTCGGCGTCGAACGCGGCGTCGATCTCCTCCTGGAGCGCGCGGTCCCCCTCCGGGTCCTCGGGGGCCGCGGCCTGGCGGTGGCCGGGTGAGGGGCTGCCGAGCTCGTCGGGGTCGGTGAGCAGGCGCCGGTAGAGGGCGCAGCGGCGCTCCAGCTCCTCGTGGGTGCCGAGGTCGGCGAGGCGGCCGTCGTCGAGGACGGCGATGCGGTCCGCGAGGTTCAGGGTGGAGCGGCGGTGGGCGATGAGCAGCGTCGTACGGCCGGCCATCACCTGGCGCAGGGCCTCGTGGATCTCGTGCTCGACGCGGGCGTCCACGGCGGAGGTGGCGTCGTCCAGGAGCAGCAGGCGGGGGTCGGTGAGGATGGCCCGGGCGAGGGCGATGCGCTGGCGCTGGCCGCCGGAGAGGGTGAGGCCGTGCTCGCCGACTTTGGTGTCGTAGCCGTTCGGCAGCTCGGCGATGAAGCGGTGGGCCTGGGCGGAGCGGGCGGCCTGTTCGATCTGCTCGTCGGTGGCGCCGGGCAGGCCGTACGCGATGTTGGCGCGGACGGTGTCGGAGAACAGGAAGCTGTCCTCGGGGACGAGGCCGATCGCGGCGCGCAGCGAGTCGAGGGTGAGCTCCCGCACGTCGTGGCCGCCGACGAGGACCGCGCCGTGCGTCACGTCGTAGAAGCGCGGCAGCAGCAGCGAGACGGTGGACTTGCCGCTGCCGGAGGCGCCGACGACGGCGACGGTCTCGCCGGGCTCGATGGTCAGCGAGAAGCCGTCGAGGACCGGGCGGCGCTTGTCGTCGTAGCCGAACCGCACGTCCTCGAACTCGACGCTGGCGGGGGCATCGGCGGGGAGCTCCTTGGTGCCGTCCTTCATGGTGGGCTCGGTGTCGATGAGCTCCAGGACGCGTTCCACTCCGGCGCGGGCCTGCTGGCCGACGGTGAGGACCATGGCGAGCATCCGGACCGGGCCGACGAGCTGCGCGAGGTACGTGGAGAACGCGACGAACGTGCCGAGGGTGATCTCGCCCCGGGTGGCCAGCCAGCCGCCGAGGGCCAGCATCGCGACCTGGCCGAGGGCGGGCACGGACTGGAGGGCGGGGGTGTAGCGGGAGTTCAGCCGGATGGTGCGCAGCCGGCCCGCGAACAGCTTGCGGCCGACCTCGCGCAGCTTGCCGGTCTCCTGCTCCTCCTGCCCGAAGCCCTTGACGACGCGGACGCCGGAGACGGCCCCGTCCACGACTCCGGCGACGGCGGCCGCCTGCGACTGGGCGTACCAGGTGGCGGGGAAGAGGCGGGCGCGGGAGCGGCGGGCGATGTACCAGAGGGCGGGGGCGACGGCGACGGCGACGAGGGTCAGCAGCGGCGACAGCCACGCCATGATGACCAGGGAGATCAGGAACAGCAGCACGTTGCCGATGGTCATCGGGAGCATGAAGAGCAGGCTCTGGATGAGCTGGAGGTCGCTGGTCGCGCGTCCGACGACCTGCCCGGTGGACAGCTCGTCCTGGCGCTTGCCGTCGAGCCGGGTGATCGTCCCGTACATGCCGGTCCGCAGGTCGTGCTGGACGTCCAGGGCGAGCCGGCCGCCGTAATAGCGGCGGATGTAGGTGGAGGCGTAGACGAGGGCGGCCGCCACGATCAGCAGGCCGGTCCAGACGGCGAGGGGGCGGGTGTGGCCGACGACCACGTCATCGATGATCACCTTGGTGATCAGGGGGACGAGGGCCATCACGGCCATGCCGGCCAGCGAGGAGCCGAGCGCCAGCAGGACGTTGCGGCGGTAGCGCCAGGCGTAGCCGCTCAGTCTCCGCGCCCAGCCGCCCCGCTGCCCGCGTTCCGTCTCCCGTGCGTCCGCCACCCGGTGCCTCCCGTCCGACCTGATCCGACGGAAGGCACCAACGCGGGGCGTCGCGGATTTCATCCCTCCGCAACAAATACGGGACCTGAGACGTAGGTCCCTGCGTTCCAGTGGGCCGCGTTCAGCCGTCTCGGTCGTCCTCCCCGTCCCGGGCCGGTGCTGTCTTCTCCGGGTGGCCGGGCGGCTGCCGAGGCGACGCGGTCTCCGTGGCGCTCGGTGTCGCCGGCGCTGACGGGGTTCCCTCGCCTGGTGTGGCCGGCGCGGTGGGAGACGTCTTCGAGGGGGCGGGCGTCGTGCTCCTCGTGGGCGTGGCCGGGGGTGTCGATGTGTCCGAGCCGGGGGCGGGAGTGGAGGTGACGGACGAGGCGGAGGAGGTACGGGGTGATGGCGTCTCCGCGGTACGGGTGCCGACCGCGGCGTGCGGACGGGTGGACCGTGCGGCCGGTGGCGGGGTGCTCGTCGTCCCGTGCTCGCCTCCGTCGTTACGGGCGTGAGCGCCTCCCGTGGGGGCGGTGGAGGCCCGGGTCGTGTCCGGGCCGGCGTCGGACGGGGCGGAGCTTCCCGTGACGGCGAGTACGACCGCTGCGACGGCGGCGAGGGCGACGCCTCCGCCGGCCATGGCGGTGCGTCCGCGGGTGCGGCGGGTGTGGTCGGCCCCGGCGCGCGGCGGACCGGCGTGTCCGGGCTCTGCCGCCCCGGCCGGCCCGGGCACGGCGCCGGGCGAAGGGAGGGGGAGCGTGTGCGCCGTGCCGGCCGGCGCCGTCAGGGCGTGGGCGCAATCGCGGGCCGTCGGGCGGGCCTCGGCGTCCTGGGCCGTCATCCGGCCGAGCAGGGCGCGGAACTGCTCGGGTACGTCGGGCGGCACGGCGGGCGGGCGGTGCAGGCGGGCGATCGCGGCTTCGACGGGGCCACCGCCGTACTCCAGCCTGCCGGTGAGGCATTCGATGAGCACCAGGCCGAGGGCGTAGACGTCGGCGGGTCGTCCCACGGACCGGCCGAGTACCTGCTCGGGGGCCAGGTAGGACGCGGTGCCCACGAGTGTGTCGGTCGATGTCCGGGTCGTTGCGTCCAGGGGCCTGGATATGCCGAAGTCGGCCAGGTACGGACGGTGTGCGGAGTCCAGGAGGATGTTGGACGGCTTGACGTCGCGGTGGACGATGCCCTCCTCGTGGGCGTGCGCCAGCGCGTGGGCGAGGTCCGCTCCGAGTTCCGCGGTGGCGTCGAGGGACAGTGGCCTCTCGGCGATGCGGTTCTTCAGCGTGGTGCCCTCGACCAGCTGCATGACCAGGAAGGCGCGTCCGTCGTGGTGTCCGGCGTCGAAGGCGGTGACCAGTCCGGGGTGGTGCAGCCGGGCCAGGATCTGTGCTTCGCCACGCCAGCTCTCCTCGGTGTCGAGGGAGGTGTCGGGCCGGAAGACCTTGACGGCCACCGGTCGTCTCATCGTCAGGTCGAAGCCCCGGTAGACGTCCGCCGCACCGCCCGAACCGAGAGTCTCGTCAAGACGGTACCGACCGCTGAGCACCTCGGCGTGAAGCCGGGAAGCCGTGGCCTGAGCAGATTCGCGAAGCCTCATTCCCTCTCCTACTGCGTTGGGGGGCTTACGCCAGTCGGTGATGCGGAACCGACGCTCCTTGAGACGCCGCCTACCCGGAAGAGCGGCGCGCAGCCCTGCCGATCGCGGTCCGTCGGCCTCGGCCCCTCCTCCGCCCCGGCTCGGGCCCGGTAGGAGACGGGCCCGAGCCGGGGCGAGAGGCCCCGGGCCGCCTACCGCGGGTTGGCGGTGAGCATGCGGCCGGCGGGCGCCTCCGGGACCGGCGGTACGGCTTCCTGCGGGGCGACGGGGGCGGTGAAGACCCTGCGGTGCATGATGCGCGGGTTGAGGTCCTTGTGGACGACCCGGGCGACGGCCTGGATGGTGTTGATGCCGTCGTTCATCGTTTTGTTGTCCTGGGTGAGCACGGTCAGCCCGTAGTCGTGGCCGTTGCCCGTGAAGGCGCCGATGCTGTGGACCCGCCAGCCGTGGGTGGAGCGCTGCAGCCAGCCGTTCTTCAGCTGGACGGTGGTCCCGGTGACGGCACCGGCCGGGGTGCCCCAGCGCTGCGAGGAGACGACCTTCTTCATCAGCCCCAGCTCGTAGGAGCGGGCGCTGTCGGTGAGCACGGAGTTCTTCGAGGTGAGCAGGGTGAGCAGCCGCTGCTCGTCCTGGGCGGTTATCTGGGTCAGGCCCCAGTAGCCGCCGGAGCCGGGCACGGTGTGGGTCATCCCGGCCGCCTTGAGGAAGGCGTTGACCTTGGTGGTGCCGAGCTGCTTCCACAGGGCGGTGGTCGCGTCGTTGTCGGACTTGGTGATCATCTTGGTGCTGAGGTCGATCTCGCGCTGGGTGAGGTAGCGGTTGTGCTGGGAGTTGTCCCACAGGAGCGTGGCCAGCACGGTCGCCTTCACGACGCTCGCGGAGTCGTACGTGGTCGTCGCGCGCAGCGTGCACGTGGTGCTGGTGGACCGGTCGTAGAGCGCGAGCGCGACGGTGGACTTGCGGCCCTTGAGCGCGGCGGTGATGTCCTTGGTCAGCTGGGCGGCGAGCCCGGCCCGCCCGGAGGTGCAGCTCACCGAGGTGGTCGCGGCGGACGCGGGCGCTGCGGCGAGCGCGACGGGCGCGAGGACCCCGGCGGCGACGGCGGCACAGAGCGCGGCGCGGCGGCGCCCGGTGGTACGGGACGTGGTCATGGTGTGTTCCCCCTGAACGATTCCTGCGGGCGGCCCCCCGGCACGCCCGCAAGAGATGACTCGCGGGCGGCGGGAAGGTTGTACGCGCCACAGGTCCCGTCGGGGGCCTGTTACAGGTACGTCGAATTGCGGGTGTGCGGGCTTACGGGTGTGGCTTGCGGGTGCGCGGCTTACAGGTGTGTCGGCTCGAACATCGTCAGGTGGGCCGGGAGTACGACGACCGAGGGGCCCCGCCGTCCGAACGCCTCCGCCAGGTCCGCGGCGAGCGTTTCGGGGCTCGTGCGGACGGCCGGGACGCCGAAGGACGCGGCGAGGGCGGCGAAGTCCGGGCGGGCCAGCTCCGTACCGGTGGTCTCGCCGAAGGCACCGGTGAGGTACTCGCGCAGGATGCCGTAGCCGCCGTCGTCCACGATGAGCCAGGTCACCGGCAGGTCGTACTGCCGGGCGGTGGCCAGTTCCGCGACGGAGTACATCGCGCCGCCGTCGCCGGAGACCGCGAGGACCGGCCGGGTGGGGTCGGCCACCGCCGCGCCGAGCGCCGCCGGGAAGGCGTAGCCGAGGCCGCCCGCGCCCTGGGCGGAGTGCATGGTGTTCGGGCGGCGGGCGTCGAACGCGGCCCAGGCCCAGTAGCCGAGGATCGTCATGTCCCAGAAGCTGGGCGAGGCGTCGGGCAGGGCGGTCCGGATCGCGGTCAGCAGGTCCTGTTCCAGGTCGCGGCCCTGGCCGACGATCCGGTCCCGGACCCGGGCGAGCACCCCGGCGGCCCGGTCGGCCGCTGCCGGGTCCTCGCGCGGGGCGACCGCGTCGATGAGGTCGGCGAGCGCGTCGCGGGCGTCCGCGTGGATGCCGAGCGCCGGAAGGTTGGCCTCCAGCTTCCCGGCGTCCGCCTCGATCTGGATCACCCGGCCGCGCGGGGCGAACGTGTAGTAGTTCGAGGAGAGTTCGCCGAGTCCGGAGCCGACGACGAGCAGGACGTCGGCGTCCTCCAGGAAGTCGGTGACGTGCCGGTCCTCCACCCAGGACTGGAGCGAGAGCGGGTGCTGCCAGGGGAAGGCGCCCTTCCCGCCGTACGTGGTGACCACCGGGGCCTTGATCTTCTCGGCCAGCGCCCGCAGCTTCCCGGACGCGTCCGACCGTACGACCCCGCCGCCCGCGACGATCGCCGGGCGCTCGGCGTTCGCGAGCAGGTGCGCGGCGACCGCGATGAGCTCCGGGCGGGCGTGGAGCTCGCGCGGGGTGGCGTCCGGGGCGAGGACGACGGGCAGCCCGGTCGCCGCGTCCAGGACGTCCTGCGGGATCTCGACCCAGACGGGGCCGTGCGGGGCCGTCAGCGCGGACTCCCAGGCGGCGGCGATGGCCGACGGGATCTGCGAGGCGGCGCGCACGGTGTGGACGGACTTCACCACGTCCCGGAACGACGCCTGCTGGTCGCGCAGCTCGTGGAGGTGGCCGTGGCGCCCGCCGCCCAGACCGCGCACCGGGATCTGGCTGGAGACCGCGAGCACCGGCGCGGAGGCGGCCGCCGCCTCCTGGAGCGCGGCGAGCGAGGTCAGCGCGCCGGGCCCGGTGGACAGGAACAGCGGGGCGACCTCGCCGGTGATCCGCCCGTAGGCGTCGGCCGCGAAGCCCGCGTTGTTCTCGACGCGCAGCCCCACATACTGGAGCGACGAGCGGCGCAGCGCGTCGAACAGCGCCAGCGCGTGCTGTCCGGGCAGCCCGAAGACCGTCGTCGCGCCGAGCCCGCGCAGCGTCTCGACGACGAGGTCGCCGCCGGTGCGTCCGGGCGGGGGGTTCAGCGCGGCCTCGATCTGCGCCGGGGTGAGCTCGGGCCGCTCGTCGTGGTGGTCGTGACTCACTGCTGGCGGGCCTCCGCGATCTGGCGGGTCATGATCGTCGTCAGCTCGTACGCGGTGTGCGAGGCGGCGACGGAGGTGATCTCCGCGTGATCGTACGCGGGGGCGACCTCGACCAGGTCGGCGGAGACCAGGTGGCAGGAGGACAGGCCGCGCACGATCTCCAGGAGCTCGCGGGAGGTGAGGCCGCCGGCCTCGGGGGTGCCGGTGCCGGGGGCGTGCGCCGGGTCCAGCACGTCGATGTCGATGGAGATGTACAGCGGCCGGTCGCCGATGCGCCGGCGCAGCTGGTCCGCGATCTCGTCCACACCGCGCCGCATCACGTCGGCGGAGGTGACGATCCCGAAGCCCATCTTGGCGTCATCGGTGAGGTCCTGCTTGCCGTAGAGCGGGCCGCGGGTGCCGACGTGGGAGAGCGCCGAGGTGTCGAGGATGCCCTCCTCGACGGCCCGGCGGAACGGGGTGCCGTGGGTGTAGGCGGCGCCGAAGTAGGTGTCCCAGGTGTCGAGGTGGGCGTCGAAGTGGAGCAGCGCGACCGGGCCGTGCTTCTTGGCGACGGACCGCAGCAGCGGCAGCGCGATGGTGTGGTCGCCGCCGAGCGTCATCAGCCGGGCGCCCGTGGACAGCAGCTCGTCGGCCGCCGCCTCGACGGTCTCCACGGCCTCCTCGATGTTGAACGGGTTGGCCGCGATGTCCCCCGCGTCGGCGACCTGCGCCAGGGCGAACGGCGAGGCGTCCTGCGCCGGGTTGTAGGGGCGCAGCAGGCGCGACGCCTCACGGATCGCGTTGCCGCCGAAGCGGGCGCCGGGCCGGTAGGAGACACCCGAGTCGAACGGCACCCCGACGACGGCCACGTCCGCCGTGCCGACCTCGTCCAGGCGGGGCAGCCGGGCGAACGTCGCGGGGCCCGCGTACCGGGGGATGCGCGAGGAGTCGACGGGGCCGCGGGGCGTCTCGTTGCTGGTCATGACGGGGGGTGCCCTTTCCTGGGATGCGTGTGCCGAGGCGACGCTAGGCGGCCGCGGGGGCGGACTGAAGTGTACGTTTCGTCCACTCACCCACCGGAACGGATGAAACCGCCACGCCCCGGCCCCACGCGCCCCTGATCCGGCCACCCGAGGTGTCCCCGTCGTCACCCCATGCCTTATGTTGCAGTGGCAAAGGGGGGTCGCATGGCACGGGATTACGACAGTCAGCTGCTGGAGTCGGTGGGAGTACGCCGCCGGCGGATGCGCGACGCGCTCCTGTTCGGCACCGGCCGTGCGCGGCGGACGGCCGACGAGCGCCTGGGCAAGGTGTTCGCGGGCATCGCCATCACCGCGGTGCTGTGCGCGGGCTGCGTCGGCTGGTCCTTCCTCCAGCACACCCTGGACAAGCAGAAGGCCGAGCAGGAGAAGCAGCAGCGGCAGTACCAGCAGTCCACGCACTGAACGACTGCCCGAACGCCCTGTTGTCTCTGCTGCCCCCGACATTCCTGGACGTCGCGATGATTGGTTCTCGTCAGTGAGTACGGCAATGGCTTCCCGCGCGGAGATGAGCCGGGTGACCCTGGTCGGTGAGCGGCGCCGCGCGGATCTCGTCCTGCCGTCCGACACCCCGGTCGGACAGCTCCTTCCGGACATACTCCAGCTGCTGGACGACCGGGCCGCGTCCCGCCCGCTGACCCGGCAGCTGCTGACCGCCGACGGCTCGGCGCTGCCGCACGACGCCACCCTGGCCTCGGCGGGCATCGGCGACGGTGCCGTGCTCCGGCTGGTCCGCATCCACGCGGCCCCGCCGGCCCCGGTGGTCCACGACGTCACGGACCAGGTGGCGGACAGCCTGGACCTGCAGACCTGGCGCTGGCGTCCGGCCGCGCGCCGCGTCGGCGCGGGCGCGGCGACCGTGGTCTTCGCGGTGATCGCCGCGCTGCTCGCCCGCCGCGAGTTCCCGCTGGGCGCGCTGGCCGGGACGCTGGCGGGCGTCACGGTCCTGCTGGTGGTGGCCGGTGCGCTGGTCGCCCGGCTCGGCCGGGGCAACCGCTCGCTGGCGACCGCGCTGCTCCTCGTCTCGGCCGGGCTCGGCGTCCTCACGGCGTGGACGGCCGCCGACGCGCACGACTGGTCCGGTGCGCTGCGGCTGGCGGCCGTGGCCGGGGCGGTCGCCCTGTCGCTGGTGCTGCTCGGGCTGCTCTCGCCGCTGGGCCGGGGCGGGCTGATCGGCGGGCTGGCCACGGCCGTGATGACGGGGGTCTGGGAGGTCGTCGCGGCCGTCACGTCGGACCCGGCCCGGCTCGGCGCCGTGATGGCCGTGTTCTCCGTGGTGCTGCTCGGCCTGCTCCCCCGGCTGGCGCTGATGGCGTCGGGCCTCACGGGGCTGGACGACCGCCGCTCGGGCGGCGCCTCGGTCAGCCGCCACGACGTGGGCAACGCGCTGGCCGCCACGCACCGGGGCCTCGCCCTGGCGACGCTCGTCACGGCGGTGTCGGCCGCCGCCGGGGGCCACCTCCTCACCACGGCGGACCGGCCGACGGTGTGGACGGTGCTGCTGCCGTGCCTGGTCGCGGTGGTGCTGCTGTCCCGGGCCCGGGCGTTCCCGCTGGTCGCGGAGGTGGTGGCGCTGTTCGCCGCCGCCGCGTTCACCGGGGTGCGGCTGGTGATGCTGTGGCTGGACCACTCCGGGGGCGGGGGGCCCGTCGCGGTCCTGTGCGCGGCCGCGCTGCTGCCCCTGCTCGCGCTGGTGGCGGAGCCGCCGGAGCACGTACGGGTGCGGCTGCGGCGGACGGCGGACCTGATCGAGTCCATCGGCGTCGTGGGGCTCTTCCCGCTCGCCGTCGGGGTGTTCGGCGTCTACGGGCAACTGCTGAACAAGTTCTGACGACTCCGAGACCACACACGCGGGCGCTCCCGGCGGGGCATCGAAGCGGCGAAGAAGGGCAGACATGCCGAACGCGGACCACAACTGGCAGGGCGACCTCCTGCGCGACCTGAAGAGCACGGGGCCGGCCGGGGCCGGGACCCCGGCGGACCCGCGCCCCTCGGTGCCGCCCGCGCGCCCCGAGCCCACCGCGCAGGGCCCCGCCGCGCACGAGGCGGCCCACGCCCATGCCCACGCCCAGGCCCCCGCAGCCCGCGCCTGGCCCGGGACGCCCGCGCCTCCCCCCACCCCCGACTCGCTCCCGGTGATCGACAAGGCGATGGCCGCCGTGGCGCGGCGGCCGGTGCGCGGTGAGGCCGTCGCCCTACGGGCCGCGCGCGCCGTGCGCCGTATCGTCTCCGGGTCCGCCGCCCGGGAGGTCGCCGCGCTCACCCGTACCGCCGAGGTGCTCCAGCAGCCGGTGACGACGGGGCGGCAGATCGCGGTCACGTCCATCCGGGGCGGCGCCGGCAAGACCACGGTGACCGCGCTGCTCGGCACCACGTACGCGCACTACCGGCAGGACCCCGTCCTCCTCGTGGAGGCCGACCCGGCGCTGGGCTCGCTGCCGCTGCGGCTGGGCGCCGAGGCACTGCGGTGGACCACCGCCGACCTGGCGGACATCGCGGTGCCGCAGATGTCGCTGCTCGACGTCACCGGCTATCTCGTCCAGCTCCCGGACAACGCCTGGCTGCTGCCCGGCAGCCAGGGCCGGATCGGGGCCATGGTCGACACCGTCACGTACGAACGGGTGATGGTCGCCCTGCGCCGCTACTTCGGGGTGACCGTGGTGGACTGCGAGACGCTGCCCGCCGAGGTCGCCCGGGTCGCCCTGTCCGCCGCGCAGGCCCGGGTGATCGCCGCGCCCGCCACGCTCGACGGCGTGACCAGCACGTACTCCGTGCTCCAGTGGCTGCGGGCGCTCCCCGCGCACGTCATCGAGGGCACCGTCGTCGCGCTCTCCGTGACGACCCCGCGCCCCGGCATCGACGTCGACGCGGCGGCCGAACGCCTCGCCTCGGCCGGCGCCCGCGTCCACGTTCTGCCGTACGACCGGCACCTCGCGGCCGGCGGACCGCTGCGCACCGAACTGCTCGCCCGCCCGGCCCGGCTTGCCGCCACCCGCCTCGCCGCCGAGGTCTTCGAGCTGTCCCAGAAGCGCCGGTGATCCCGGTGCCGAGCCCGTACGCCCACCCGGCCGAGATCCCCGGACGGAACCGATGAGCACCCGCCTGATCCACCGCCCCGCCCGCACCACGCGCCCGGCGGCCCCCTCCGAGCCGCGCACCATCGAGGCGCCGCCCAACCTGCCCGAGGGCAAGTCCGGGAACATCGCGATGTCGCTGCTCCCGGTCGCCGGGGTCATGTCGTCCGTGGTGATGATGACGGTGGTCCGCAACAGCCAGTTCGCCGGGCTCGGCGCGATCATCCTCGTCGTCACGGTCATCGGCTCGGCGGTGCTGCTGCTCTCCCAGCGCGGCAAGGCGCAGCGCACCCGCCGCACCCAGCGCGAGGCGTACCTCGCCTATGTGGAGGACCTGCGCGAGGAGCTGTCGGCCGAGGAGCGGGTCCGGCGCGAGCAGGCGGACGTCCTCAACCCGTCCCCGTACGCCCTGTACGACATCGTGCGCGACCCGGCCCGGCTCTGGGAGCGGCGCAGGGGCGACGACGACTTCCTGCGGATACGCGGCGGCACGGGCGAGATGCCGCTGCGGGACCTCCGGATCGGCGAGCAGGGCTCGTCCGTCCTCACCCCGCCCGACCTCTTCATGCTCAACGAGGCGTCGGCCGTGGTGCAGCGGTTCCGCAACGGCACCGAACTCCCCCTGACCGTCCCGCTGGACCGGGCCGGGAACGTCAGCGTCATCGGCCCCCGCGAGGACGGCCTGCGGGTCGTGCGCGCCCTGCTCGTCCAGGCGGCCGCCCTGCACGCGCCGGACGACGTGGCGATCGCGGTCGCCGCGTCCGGTGAGCGGATGGCCGACTGGGAGTGGGCCAAGTGGCTGCCGCACCTGCTCGACCCCGAGCAGTCCGACGGCCCGGTCGCCGCCCGCCGCATCGCCCCCTCCGCCGCACAGCTGGCCCGGCTCCTCGGGCCCGAGCTGCGCCGCCGCGCCTCGTACGCGGCCGAGGTGCGCCGGGGCCTGGCCGGGCGGGACGCGCTCGCGATGAACTCCCGGCTGCTCGTGGTGGTCGACGGGCACGGCGAGGACGCCGTGGACCTGCCGCGCCCCGACGACGCGGTGGGGCTGCGCGAGATGGGCGTGACCGTGGTGCACCTGCTCGACCGGCGGGTCCAGGAGCCGGACCACGTCAATGTCCGCCTCACCGTGGACGGCACCGACGTCGTGGTGGAGGACCTGCGCGCGACGGAGACCGTCGAGTCGCACGGCACGGTGGACGAGGTCGGGGTGCCCTTCGCGGAGGGCCTGGCCCGGATGATCGCCCCGCTGCGGCTGTCCGCCGAGTCCCTGGCCGACGCGCCGCTGGCCGGGCCCGTCGAGTTCGCCGCGATGCTCGGCATCCAGGACGTGGCGGCGCTGGACCTGGACCGGCTGTGGGCGCCGCGCGGCGAACGGGCCTTCCTGCGGGTGCCGATCGGGATCAGCGACGCGCACGAGCCGGTGCTCCTGGACCTCAAGGAGTCCTCCGAGCTGGGCATGGGCCCGCACGGGCTGTGCGTGGGCGCGACGGGCTCCGGCAAGTCGGAGCTGCTGCGCACCCTGGTCCTCGGCCTGGCGGCCACCCATCCGCCGGAGGACCTGGCGCTCGTCCTGGTCGACTACAAGGGCGGCGCCACCTTCGCCCCGTTCGCGGACCTGCCGCACGTGGCAGGGGTCATCACCAACCTGGAGAACCAGGCGGGCCTGGTCGAGCGCGTGCACTCCTCGCTCGCCGGTGAGGTCAAGCGCCGCCAGCAGGCCCTGAAGGACGCGGGCAACGTCGCGGACATCGGGGACTACACGGCGCTGCGCGCGCAGAAGCGGCCGGACCTGGAACCGCTGCCGCACCTGTTCGTGGTGATCGACGAGTTCGGCGAACTCCTCACCGCCAAGCCGGACTTCATCGACCTGTTCCTGTCCATCGGCCGGATCGGCCGCTCCATCGGGGTGCATCTGCTGCTGTCCAGCCAGCGCATCGAGAGCGGCAAGCTCAAGGGCCTGGAGACCTACCTCTCGTACCGCCTCGGCCTGCGCACCTTTTCCGCCGACGAGTCGCGGATGGTCCTGGACACCACGGACGCCTTCCACCTGCCGCCGCTGCCCGGCTTCGGCTTCCTCAAGGTGGACACCAGCCACTACACCCGCTTCAAGGCGGGTTACGTCTCCGGCGCGTACCGGGGGCCCGTGCGGAGCGCCGACGAGGAGGAGACCGGGCCGCTCGCCCTCCCGTACGACGCGTACAACACCCTCGCCGGGCCGGAGAGCGGCCCGCAGGACCGTGAGCCGTCGGCCCGCCGCCGCGAGACCGGGCCGACCGAACTCGCGGTCATGGTGGACCAGCTGACCGGTGCGGCGCCCGGGGTACGCAGCATCTGGCTGCCCCCGCTGCCCCCGGCGATCACCCTGGACGCCGTCGCCGGACCGCTGGACGCCGGGCCGCGCGGGATGCGGCTGGCCGGGGTGCGCCCGGACGCGGGGCGGCCGGGCACCCGGCAGCGCGGCCCGCTCCTGGTGCCGCTCGGGCTGCTGGACGACCCGGCCAAGCAGTGGCAGGGGCAGTGGCTGCTCGACCTCACGGTGGCCGGCGGGCACGCCGCCGTCATCGGCGGCCCGCAGTCCGGCAAGACGACGCTGCTGCGCACCCTGGTCCTCTCCCTGGCCCTCACGCACACCCCGCAGGAGGTCGGCGTCTACGGCCTCGACCTCGTCGGCGGCGGCCTCCAGGCCCTCGCCGAGCTGCCGCACGTCGGCGGCGTCGCCGGCCGCGCCGACCGGGAGCGGGCGGCGCGCACGGTCGAGGAGGTGCGGGCGATGCTCGCGCTGCGCGAGGAGCTGTTCCGCGAGCACGGCATCGACTCCGTCGAGCAGCTGCGCACCCTGCACGCGGCGGGCCGTCTGCCGGAGCTGGCGTCCGCCGAGATCGTCCTCGTCATCGACGGGTTCGGCGCGCTGCGCGACGACTTCGAGGAGCTGGACGACGCGGTCGCGGACATCCTCAAGCGGGGCGGCGGCTACGGCATCCACGTCGTCGCCGGGATGCTCCGCTGGAACGACGTGCGCATCGCGATCCAGTCCAACTTCGGCACCCGCGTGGAGCTGCGGCTCAACGACCCGGGCGAGTCGAGCATCGACCGCAAGCTGGCCGAGACCCTCTCCCCCGACGAGCCGGGCCGCGTCCTCACCGACGGCAAGCTCTTCGCCCAGGTCGCCCTGCCCCGCACGGACGGGGTCGCGGAGACGACGGAGCTGGGCGCGGTCCTGGAACGCGCCACGCGCACGGTCCGGGCCACCTGGCACGGCGAGGTCGCCCAGCCGGTACGGGTGCTGCCGCACCTGCTCGAACCGCACCTGCTGCCCGGCCGGGCGGCGGAGCCGGAGCGGGTGCCGCTGGGCCTCGACCAGTCGGCCCTGGCGCCCGTGCTGCTCGACCTGTTCGGCCACGACCAGCACCTGCTGGTGCTCGGGGACAGCGAGTGCGGCAAGACGAACCTGCTGCGGGCGGTCGCGCAGGGGCTCGCCGACCGCTACGGCGAGGACGACCTCGTCTTCGCGGTGATGGACCCCCGGCGCTCGCTGCGCGGGGTGGTCCCGGAGGAGCTGAACGGCGGTTACGCGTACAACTCCAAGCTCTGCATGGGCCTTTCGGCCGCGATCTCCGCCGAGCTGGAGAAGCGGCTGCCGGACGAGAACGCCCGCCTGGAGGACCTGGAGCCGGGCAGCTGGGGCCAGGGCCCGCGCATCGTGGTCCTGGTGGACGACTACGACGTGCTGACGACCGCGGGCCAGTCGCCGCTGGCCGCGTTCCTCCCGTACATCCCGTCCGCCGTGGACATCGGTCTGCACTTCGTGCTGTCGCGGCGCGTGGCGGGGGCGGCGCGCGGGATGTACGAGCCGGTGGTGCAGAGCCTGCGGGAGTCGGGGGCCTCGGCGCTCGTGATGTCCGGCGACCGCAGCGAGGGCCAGCTCTTCCCCGGCGTGTACGCGACCCAACAGGCGGCGGGACGTGGGGTGTTCATCCAGCGGGGGCGCCCGAACCGGCTGACGCAGACGGTGTACGTGCCGCACTGACGTACCACTTCGCAAAGCGCGGCCGACGGGGTCACCGGTCGGCTCGCCCTGTCACCGTGACGATATGGCCGATTGCAGATTGCAGTAGCGACGCGCGGATTGATAGACATGACGCTGGGACGGATACATCCGTTCGAGGTCCGACGCATGGGGGAAGCCGATGAAGTTCGACATGGGGTCCACGGTCCTGACGACGCTGCTCAAGCACTCGCAGGGCTCCAGCACCGATCTGACCACGCTGATCCGGCAGTTGATCGCCGCGGCGGAGCCGCTGGAGGGCAAGTTCAACGGCGCGGGCAAGGCCGCGTTCGACGACTTCAAGAACCGCTCCGACGAGATCACCGCGGCGCTGAACGCCTCGCTCTCCGGCATCCTGGGCGGCCAGCAGGGCATGGACGCGGCGTTCGGCTCGGGCGAGCAGGAGCAGGGCGAGAACGCCCGTACGCAGATGGCTTCGGCCAACTTCGACGCGGCCCGCTTCGGCGGCCGCTGAGCCGGCACCACCGGCACCTTCGACGCATCCGTACACATTCCTGACGGGGAGACAAGAGTCATGGCAGGACACGGCGGCAACACGGACCGGCGGTCGTACGACACCGGCGCATCGACCGAGGTGCAGGGCAGCCTCCAGACGGTGATCGCCCAGCTCGAACTGGTCATCACGGCCCGGGACGGCCAGGTCAAGGCCGCGATGGCCGACTTCACGGCGGACGGCGTGGCGGACGACTACCACGGCAAGGAACTCCGCTGGCAGGCGACCTCGCAGGAGGTCAAGAACATCATCCACCTCCTCCGCTCCACGCTGGAGAAGAACGACGGCACGGCGCACCAGACCCTGGCCCGCGCCAAGGCGGCCGTCGACAACATCGGCTGACGTTCACGACTCCGGGGGGGGCGGCCGGTGACGGCTTGGGACATCAAACCGCAGGGCGTACAGGGGCAGCTGAAGAAGGTCGGCACGCACGCCGGTGACCTGGAGAAGGCGCTGAACTCCATGGTCACCGCGATGTCGGAGGCGGCGACGCACGCGGGCACGGCGGTACCGGGCTCGGCGGCGTCGCTGCCGGTCGCCGGGCCGGTGGCGGTGGGGGCGGAGCCCCTGTCCCACCCCACCCTCGGGCCGGTGGCCGCGGCGCTGGGCACGTACATCACGGAGCGCAAGCCGCAGCTGAAGTCGATGGCGGAGCGCATCCAGGCCGCCGTGCTGGGCGCCGCGACGGCGACGAGCGAGTACGTGGAGGGCGACCTCGACACGGCCAAGCGGGCCCAGGACGCCGCCAAGTCCGTCCGCCTGGACGTGCTCAAGGACATACGGGCGGGCAAGTGAGCAAGAACGAGGCGGTCACCCCGTCCGGCATACCGGTCTTCACCGGCAACCTCGCCCTGCTGGACACCAGCGTGACCACGCTGACGAAGAGCGCGGCGTCGACCGCCACGGCCGCCGGTGACGTCCACAGCACCTTCGGCGGCCTCCAGGCGTTCTACAAGGCGCCGGAGGCCGACCAGCTCTTCGCGACCACGAAACCGGTCGCGGACCGGGGGACCTCCCTGAAGTCGGAGCTGGAGACGATCACGGCCGCGCTGTCCACGTACGCGTCCGACGCCTACCCGCTGGTCGAGAAGCTGAAGGAGCTCAAGCGCGAGGCCGAGGCGTTCGTCGTCCAGATCAAGGACGACGACAAGTGGCGCGAGGACGGGGACCTGGTCGAGGAGAACAACCGTCGCCACGACGAGATCGCCGAGACGTGGGCGGCGTTCCAGGCCGTGGAGCGGACCTGCCACGACAAGATCGTCGCCCTGGTCGGCGGGCCCGCGCTGAAGACCGACGACGGCTCCGGCAAGAAGGGCACGTACGGCTACGACGCCGAGACCCTCAAGCACGCCGAGGGCCTGCCCTGGGGCGACCCGGTCCAGGAGTCCAAGCCCTGGTGGCAACTCCACGAACACGCCTGGGACTTCGCCAAGGGCTTCTTCGTCGACGGCGTCTGGGGCACGATCAAGGGCCTGGGCACCCTGGTCGGCACCGACGGGTGGGACTCCGCCAAGCAGGCGTGGTCGGGCCTGGGGAAGCTCGCCACGGGCCTGGCGATCTCCGGCACGCCGCTGGCCGGCCTGTACTGGACCCTGCCGGACGACAAACTCCCCTCCTACCTGCGTGAGTCCCGCACCGCGATGAAGGAGACCGGCAAGGCGCTGCTGGCCTGGGACCAGTGGAGCGAGAACCCGTCCCGGGCCACGGGCGCGGTGGCGTTCAACGTCGTCACGACGATCTTCACCGGCGGCACGGGCGGCGCGGCCTCCGGCGCCGGAAAGGCGGCCGTCGCGGCGAAGGCCCTGTCCACAGTGGGCAAGGTGGGCCGGGTCGTGGACCCGATGACGTACGTCTTCAAGGGCGCGGGCATGGGCCTGACGAAGATCGGCGACGGCCTGGCGGCGCTCAAGGGCCTGGGGCAGCTCGAGATACCCACCTTCCCCGAGGGCACGATCACCCTCCCGGAGGGCGCGTTCAAGCTCCAGGACGGCACCCTGCACCTGCCGGAGGGCGCGGCGGTCCCGGAGGCCGCATTCGAGATCCCGGCCAACTCCTTCAAGCTCCCGGCCGGCGCGGAGATCCCCCCGGGAGCCCTGGACCTGGGCGACGGCGTGGTCCGCCTCCCGGAGGGCGTACACCCCCCTGAGGGCGCCCTCCGCATCCCCGAGGGATCCCTCAAACTCCCCGAGGGCACGACGGCCCTGCCCGAGAACGTGCTCAAGGGCACGGACGAGGCCGGCAACACGGTCTACCTGGACCGCCCGGGCAACGTCCTCGCGGAGGACGGCACCCTGCTCCAGCACCACTCGGCGGCCCGGCAGGAGGGGACGGGGGTACGGGCTTCGGCCACGCCGGAGGAGGCGCTGGCCGGGGCGGGAAGGTCGTCGGACCAGGCGGCCCACCATGCGGGCGGCGGGGGAGGACATACCGGCGACAGCGGCGTCCCCGGACCGACCCGCCATCCGTCCGGTCCGGGTTCCGGCGGCGCGCTCCCCTCGGGCCACGGGGGCGGCGGCTCGGGCTCCGGCTCCGGCGGGCCCTCGGGACCGACGCATCCCCGGGTGCCCCGTCCCGCATTCATGGCCGACGGCCCGAACCCGTACGGCAAACGGGGTTCGCTGACCCGGGAGCAGATCGAGGAGATCCAGGTCTATCGGGCGAACGAGGAGTCGGGGTACCGCGAGCACTATTACAGAAAGGATGGCACCCGCAGGGACACCGATGTCCTGGACGCGAGTGGATACGCGCCTCCGCAGCTCACACAGCTGGTGGACAACGGCCCGTGGGTCCGCGCCAAGGACGCCCCCGCGCCGCCCAAACCCCATTTCCTCGACCCCGACTACATCCGCGTGCGGGCGGACACGGTCACCAGTCGCGTCAGGCTCAGAATTCTTGATGTCGCGGCCCAAAAACGATTCGCCGCCATCCAGCTCGACAACCTCATGGAGAAGTGGAAAGCGGAGGCCGGCAGCCTCCACAAAACCCACGACGACTTCGAGTCCGGCCAGCTCCTAAAAGAGACGACCGACGCCTACAAGCAAACCCACACGGACATGGGCGATGCAGCCGAAGCGTTCGGGGAGGCGGCAGCCGAGCATCACTTCATAGCGGAACGCTATCCCGACTTCGAACGGCAGGAACTGCGCGGCCCCAAGAATGGGAACGACCAGTTCGACCAGGTGTGGATACACGAGGACGGCCGCGTGGTCGTCATCGAGGCGAAGAGCAGTACCGGCACAGAGCTCGGCCAGCGAACCCTTCCGGACGGTAAGAAGGTTTCCCAAGGAAGCAAGGAGTACTTCTTTGACATCCTTGAGAAAATGGACATGCGAAATGAAACAGCAGCGTCCGACGCCATAAGAAGGGCGCTGGAGAGCGGCGACCTAGAATACGTTGTAGTCAAGGGGGAGAAAAATTCGGGCCGGTACACTGGTTACCGGTATCGGCGGTTCGACATCAGCAAGGGGACCCTTTCATGACGGTAGCTATTACCCGCCACGACCTCCAGAGAGGAGCCGAAGCGGAGACACTGGCCAACCGGCTGAGCGAGCGCCTGGTCCGGGACATCGACAAACTGGAGGCGTCGACAGCCCTGATCGACCTCACGTGCAGGTCCTCCCTTCTGGCCTTCCGTGCCCGCTGTGCCATCGATCCGCGAGCTTCCAAGGTGGAGACGTGGGAAGCCACGGTCAACGCCATGCAGGTCACTTCGGCCCTGTTCGCCGCGAGCGCGGTGAACGAGGGAACCGTCGAGTGCCGGATCAACCGGAAGCTACGCACCATCCCCGCCGCCGGGCCACTGTCCACGGCCGACGCGGGCAACTGGCTGTCCGGCTTCTGGCTGGCCGTCATCTGCCGTGACCAGGAACGGATGACGCAGCTCAGCGAGATTCCTCTGGAGCGGCTGCGGTCACCTCAGGGGCAGTACGACGAATACATCTACCACTGGGTCGACACCCTCCAGACCTGGTGGCTCCGCGGCCCCGGCCTCGCCGACAAGCTCATCGCCACCATCGAGGCATCCGACCCGGCCGTCGCACAGATCGCCCCCCGAGATCTGATGGATGGCACCCTCTACCCACCCATCAACCTCTTCTACCACTACGTCCGCCAAGACCGAGACGGCTTCTCTCCCGCCCTCGCCGACGCGCTGAAACTCCACAAGGCCTACTGGACCCTCACCGAGGACCGGACCACAGACATCAACGGCAGCATCGCCCTCGGCCCCCTCGCCATCGCCTGCCTCGCCCACGACGCCGACTTCCCCCTCGACATCGAATCCGACTACCTCCCCCACCACCTCCTCCAGCGCACCTGGATCGGGGAATTCCCCACCTGACGGCAACCGCGCTACTCGGCGGGGCGTCCGAAGAGTTCCGCTCCCGAACGCAGCGCGGCGACCATGTCCGCCCGGTTCGCGGGGCCGCTCGCCTTGCGGCCCGTGATCACGGTGCGGGGAAGGTAGTCGCTGTCCACGGCGGGCGCCCAGTCCCGGCGACGGTGGGCCAGGGCGGCGAGCGCCAGGGGTGTGAGCGGCAGGAGGGAGCGGGGGTGGGTGCTGACCTCGCCGAACGACCTGTACGTCAGCAGTAGCCGGCCCAACGCCGCGTCGAATGCCTCCCCGTCCCCGGCCGCGAGGCCGCGCAGCGCGAGAAGGGCGAGGTAATCGGGGCGGCCCCCGACATCGCTCCCCAGTTCGGCGACGAACGCGCGGATCCGGGCGAGCCCGCCGTCGATCGCCGCGAGCACCTGCGCCTCCGTGGGCGGGTAGTCCGCGTCTTCGTCGTCGCCCAGGTCCCCCAGTACGTACGCCATGAGGCCGTCGGCGAGCGCGTCCACGGGGAAGCGGGCCTCCTCCCGAGGGTGCCGCGCGTGGTAGAACGCCTCGCGGTGGCGCTCGACCGTATCCGTGAGCACCGCCAGGCAGAAGGCGTCGAGCCAGTCGGACGCGCCAAGGGAAACAGGGCTTCCGTCCGCGCCCGCGTCGTAGGACACCCCGAAGTTCACGTAGTCCAGGGAGACCGTGAAGGGGTGGCCCGGGAAGTACGCGGCGAAGGCTACGGCGCCGGTCGCCGCCTGTTCCGCGGCGCGGAGGACGGCTTCCGCCTGCGGGGTGTCGAGGGCGGGGTGGCGTACGGACAGCGCGCCCAGATGGTCGAGGAACTCCCCCGCCAGCAGGGACCAGTCGTTGGCGGTCATCCGCTCCGAGGACATGGTCCGCACCAGCCCGCCGATCTGCCCCTCGAATCCGTCCCGAGCAGCCGAGACGCGTGCCTCGTCGATCACATGCCGCTCGATGTGCACAGCTCCACCGTTTCGTCTCGCTCGTGTCCGGCCGGGCGCAGGTCGCGCATCACCCTACCGACCGGCCGTCCCCGCGTGCTCAGCATCACCCTGGACAGCCCCGTGACCGCCGGGTAACTTTTAACCATGACTGAGCAAGCGCTTAGCCATGCTCCGGAAGACGTAGCACCAGAAGTCGCAGCAGACGTAGCCGACCAGGGAGGCACCCCGTGCGCCGTACGGTATTCAACGAGGACCACGAGGCGTTCCGGGAGACCATCCGGGCCTTCATCGCGGCCGAGGTCGTGCCCGTGTACGACGAGTGGTTCGCCGCCGGGCAGGCGCCGCGGGAGTTCTACCAGCAGCTCGGCGAGCTGGGCGTCTTCGGGATCAACGTGGACGAGGAGTACGACGGGGCGGGCATCGACTCGCACAAGTACGAGGCGATCATCTACGAGGAGACCGCCCGGGCCGGCGTCTCCTTCGGCGGCTCCGGCGTGCACACGCTGCTCGGCCTGCCGTACATCAAGATGCTCGCCACCGACGAGCAGAAGAAGCGCTGGCTGCCGAAGTTCGTCACCGGCGAGCAGATGTGGGCCCTCGCGATGACCGAGCCGGGCACCGGGTCGGACGTCGCGGGCATGAAGACCACCGCGAAGCTCTCCGAGGACGGCACGCACTACGTCCTCAACGGCGCCAAGACGTTCATCACCGGTGGCGTGCACGCCGACCGCGTCATCGTCTGCGCCCGCACCTCCGCCCCGCGCGAGGACGACCGCCGCTTCGGCATCTCGCTGTTCGCCGTGGACACCAAGTCCGAGGGCTACTCCGTCGGCCGCAAGCTCGACAAGCTGGGCCTGAAGGTCTCCGACACCGCCGAGCTGGCGTTCGTGGACGTCAAGGTGCCCGCCGAGGACCTGCTCGGCGAGGAGAACAAGGGCTTCGGCTACCTCGGCACCAACCTGGCCTCCGAGCGCTGGGGCATCGCCTTCGGCGCGTACGCCCAGGCCGCCGCCGCCGTGCGGTTCGCCAAGGAGTACGTCCAGGAGCGCACCGTCTTCGGCAAGACCGTCGCCTCGTTCCAGAACACCAAGTTCGAGCTGGCCGCCTGCCAGGCCGAGGTGGACGCGGCCCAGGCCGTCGCCGACCGCGCGCTGGAGGCGCTGGACGCCGGTGAGCTGACCGCCGCCGAGGCCGCCTCCGCGAAGCTGTTCTGCACCGAGGTCGCGCACCGCGTGATCGACCGCTGCCTCCAGCTGCACGGCGGCTACGGCTTCATGAACGAGTACCCGATCGCCCGCCTGTACGCGGACAACCGCGTCAACCGCATCTACGGCGGCACCAGCGAGGTCATGAAGTCGATCATCGCCAAGTCCATGGGCCTGTAGGGACCGCCCGACTCCCATGAGTACCGCACTCGATTCCCTGCTCGATCTGCTCGACCTGGAGCGGATCGAGCAGGACATCTTCCGGGGCACCAGCCGCTCGGCGGTCGTGCCCCGGGTCTTCGGCGGACAGGTCGCGGCCCAGGCGCTCGTCGCCGCGGGCCGCACCGTCCCCGCCGACCGGTCCGCCCACTCGCTGCACGCGTACTTCCTGCGCATGGGCGACCCGGGCGCGCCGATCGTCTACACCGTGGACCGCATCCGCGACGGCCGCTCCTTCGCCACCCGCCGGGTCGTCGCCGTCCAGCACGGACAGCCGATCTTCCACCTCTCCGCGTCCTTCCAGACGTACGAGGACGGGCTGGAGCACCAGGCGGCCATGCCGCCCGCCCCCGACCCGGAGACGCTGCCCACCGCCGCCGAGATGCTGCCGCGCCACGCCGACCGGTTCAGCGACCCGGGCATGGTGGACCGGCTGGTCGAGGCGCGGGCAGCCGTCGACCTGCGGTACGTGGACGCGCCGCCGTTCGGCACGGTGGGCGAACCCCGCGAGCCCAGGTCGCAGGTGTGGTTCCGTACCAACGGCAAGCTGGCCGACGACCCGCTGCTGCACGTCTGCATGGCCACGTACGTCTCCGACATGACGCTGCTCGACTCCGTGCTGCTCGCCCACGGGCGCGGCGGCTGGGCGGTCGGGGACGTCGTCGGGGCCAGCCTCGACCACGCGATGTGGTTCCACCGGCCGTTCCGGGCCGACGAGTGGCTGCTGTACGACCAGGAGTCGCCGTCCGCGTCCGGCGGGCGCGGCCTCGGCCAGGCCCGCATCTACACCCAGGACGGCCGCCTGGCGATCACCGTCATCCAGGAGGGTGTGGTCCGGGTCCCCCGGTGACCGGCCCCCGGCCGCGCGTCGGACATGAGCGGGCCGGGCGCGGACATACTCACCGGCATGACTGACGCGAAAAGCAGTGGCGGGGGGTCCACGTTCACCGTCGTCGTCGCGGCGCTGGCCAATCTCGGCATCGCCGTGGCGAAGGCGGTCGCCGGGCTGATCAGCGGGTCGAGCGCGATGCTCTCCGAGGCGGCCCACTCCGTCGCCGACACCGTGACCGAGGTCCTGCTTCTCACCGCGCTCAAGCGCAGCGAGAAGCCGGCCGACGAGGACCATCCGCTGGGGTACGGCCCCGAGCGGTACATCTGGGCGCTGCTGGCGTCCGTCGCGACATTCGTCGGCGGCGCGGTCTTCTCGATCTACGACGGGGTGCACACGCTGCTCGCGGGCGAGGACCTGGGTTCGCCGCTGATCTCGTACCTCGTGCTCGTCGTCGCCTTCCTGCTTGAGGGCTTCTCGCTGCGAACGGGGCTCAGGCAGGTCCGCCAGGAGGCCGAGGAGCTGGGCGCGCCCGCCCGGCACTACTTCCGGCGCACCCCGGACACCGCGGTCAAGGCCGTCGTGATGGAGGACTCGGCGGCCCTGCTCGGCCTGCTGCTCGCGGCGGGCGGCCTGCTCGGCGGCCAGCTGACCGGGTCCGGGGTCTGGGACGGCATCGCCTCACTGCTGATCGGTGTGCTGCTGGTGTACGTGGCGTGGGTGCTCGGCAAGTCCAACATCCAGCTCCTGATCGGGCGGCCGGTGTCGGCGCCGATGCGCGACGGCATCCGGGAGGAGCTGCTCGGCGTCGACCACCTCATCTCCGTACTGGAGCTGACCACGCTCATCCAGGGGCCGGACGAGATCCTGGTCGCCGCGAAGGTGGACTTCCGGGACACCGTCACCGCCGAACAGGTCGAGACGGCCTGCGAGGAGGCCGAGCGCCGGCTGCGGCAGCGGTACGCGTCCATCAAGCGGGTCTACCTGGACCCCACGTCGGGCCGCGAGGCGCGCCGCCGGGCCCGCGCGGCCGAGGGGGAGGGCTCCTGAAGCCCGGCGGCTCCTGAGGCCCGGTCATCGGAGCAGCCCGGCCGCGTCCAGCAGGTAGTCCGTCATCGGGTCGTAGAAGCGCGGGTCCAGGACGTGGTCGTCCAGCGGGATCGCGACCTGGAGGGTGCCCTCGGACTCGCCGAGGAACAGCGCGGGGTCGTTGCAGTCCGCGTAGCCGATGGCGTCCAGGCCGCGCTGCGCGGCGCATCCGGCCCAGCCGTGGTCGGCGACGACGAGGTCGGGCAGCGGGCGGCCCTCGCGTTCCAGGCCGTCGAGGATGGCGGCCATCGGGGCCGGGGAGTGGGTGTGCCAGAGCGTCGCGCCGCGCTCCTGGACGGCGACGTCCGCGAACTGGAAGACCATGCCCTCGTCGGCCATCAGCCCGCCCGGGATGCGGACGATCTCGCAGCCGGCCGCCCGCAGCGCCTGCGCGGTCTGGCGGTGGACGTCGAGCAGGCCGCCGGGGTGGCCGGTGGCGAAGAGGACCCGCTCGGCGCTCTCGACGGCCTTGCGGAGCCGGGCGGCGGCCCGTTCCAGGGCGTCGACGGTCAGCTCGGGGTCGATGGTGTCCTGCCCGAACCGGTGCTCCGGATCGTCGCTGACCCCGCACCGCTCGGCCATCACGGCCAGCACGTCCTGCTCGTCGCGCCACCGGTCGCCCAGCTCCAGGCCCAGCCAGTAGTGCCGGTCCCCGTTGGCCAGGCTGCGGTAGTGGGCCAGGTTGTTGTCGCGCGGGGTGGCGACGTCCCCCGCGATGCGCGTACGGACGAGGTGCTCGACGAGGGCGGCGCGGCTGGGTATCGGCATGGGGCCATTGTGCCGTGACGCGTGCCCGGCGTCCCGGCGGTCCGGAGGCCGGTCAGTCCCCCTGCCGCTCCCCCGCCGCCGCGAAGGCGCCCCGGGCCAGCCGGTGCAGCAGCGCCGCCGTCTCGGTGCGCCCGGGCAGCGCGCCGGGACGGCCCAGGTGCGGGGTGGAGTTCAGCAGGCCGAAGACCGCGTGGACGGCGGCCCGGGCCTCGTGCTCGGGCAGGTCCGGGTAGAGGTCGCGGACGACGGCGACCCACACCTCGACGTACTGCCGCTGGAGCCGGCGCACCCGCTTGCGGTCGGTGTCCCGCAGGCGGTCCAGCTCCCGGTCGTGCAGGGTGATCAGGGGGCGGTCGTCGAGGGCGAAGTCGATGTGGCCCTCGATGAGCGCGTCCAGCAGGGCCTCGGGCGATCCGTCGCCGGAGGCGGCGTCCTCGGACACCCGGAGCTCCCCGCCGGCCAGCAGCCGTTCGCTGATGCCGACGAGGAGCTCGGCGAGCATCGCGTCCTTGCCGGGGAAGTGCCGGTAGAGACCGGGGCCGCTGATGCCGACGGCGGCGCCTATCTCGTCGACGCCGACACCGTGGAAGCCGCGCTCGGCGAAGAGCCGGGCGGCCTCCCGGAGGATCTGCTCGCGGCGGGTGGGGGCCGCGACGCGGGCGGCGGCATGGGTGCTCATGAGCAGCCATTCTAGACAGGCGGGTTAGCGCTCGTTAACCTGTGATCACGTTAACGCTCATTAACACGGTGGCGTTGGCGATCGGAACGGCGCGGTACGGGCAAGGGGGCTCGACACGATGCAGCAGGCACCGGTGCTGACGAGCGCGGCGGATCCCGCCTCGGCGGCCTGGCAGGCCAACGAGGCGGCGCATCACGCGCTCGCCGACGAGCTGCGCAAGCGGCTCGCCACGGCCAGGCTCGGCGGAGGTGAGAGGGCCCGCGCCCGGCATGTGGCGCGCGGCAAGCTGCTGCCCAGGGAGCGGGTGGACACCCTGCTCGACCCGGGCTCGCCCTTCCTGGAGCTGGCCCCGCTGGCGGCCGAGGGGCTCTACGGGGGCGCGGCACCGGCCGCCGGGGTGATCGCCGGGATCGGCCGGGTCAGCGGCCGGGAGTGCGTGGTCGTCGCGAACGACGCGACCGTCAAGGGCGGCACGTACTACCCGATGACCGTGAAGAAGCACCTGCGGGCCCAGGAGGTGGCGCTGGAGAATCGTCTCCCCTGCCTGTACCTCGTGGACTCGGGCGGCGCCTTCCTGCCGATGCAGGACGAGGTCTTCCCGGACCGCGAGCACTTCGGCCGGATCTTCTACAACCAGGCCCGGATGTCGGGGGCCGGCATCCCGCAGATCGCGGCGGTGCTGGGTTCCTGCACGGCGGGCGGGGCGTACGTCCCGGCGATGAGCGACGAGGCCGTCATCGTCCGGAACCAGGGCACGATCTTCCTGGGCGGCCCGCCGCTGGTGAAGGCCGCCACCGGCGAGGTCGTCACGGCCGAGGAGCTGGGCGGCGGCGAGGTGCACTCCCGTACGTCGGGCGTCACCGACCACCTCGCGGAGGACGACGCGCACGCGCTGCGGATCGTCCGGAACATCGTGGCGACGCTGCCGGACCGGGGCGCGCTGCCCTGGTCGGTGCGGCCGGTCGAGGAGCCGAAGGTGGACCCGGCCGGGCTGTACGGCGCGGTCCCGGTCGACTCGCGTACGCCGTACGACGTGCGCGAGGTGATCGCCCGGGTGGTGGACGGCTCGCGGTTCGCCGAGTTCAAGGCGGAGTACGGCACGACGCTGATCACCGGCTTCGCGCACATCCACGGCCACCCGGTCGGGATCGTCGCCAACAACGGCATCCTGTTCTCCGAGTCCGCCCAGAAGGGCGCGCACTTCATCGAGCTGTGCGACCAGCGCGGCATCCCGCTGGTCTTCCTGCAGAACATCTCGGGCTTCATGGTCGGCCGGGACTACGAGGCCGGCGGCATCGCCAAGCACGGCGCGAAGATGGTCACCGCCGTCGCCTGCACCCGGGTCCCCAAGCTGACCGTGGTCGTCGGCGGCTCCTACGGCGCGGGCAACTACTCCATGTGCGGCCGGGCCTACAGCCCCCGGTTCCTGTGGATGTGGCCCAACGCGAAGATCTCCGTCATGGGCGGCGAGCAGGCCGCCTCCGTCCTCGCCACCGTCAAGCGCGACCAGCTGGGCGACGACTGGAGCGCCGAGGACGAGGAGGCCTTCAAGGCCCCGATCCGCGAGCAGTACGAGACCCAGGGCAACGCGTACTACGCCACCGCGCGGCTCTGGGACGACGGGGTGATCGACCCGCTGGAGACCCGGCAGGTGCTGGGGCTCGCCCTGACCGCGTGCGCCAACGCGCCCTTGGGCGACGCCGGCTTCGGCGTCTTCCGGATGTGAGGAAGAGATGACGATGTTCGACACGGTCCTCGTCGCCAACCGCGGCGAGATCGCGGTCCGGGTCATCCGGACCCTGCGCGAGCTGGGCGTCCGCTCGGTCGCCGTCTTCAGCGACGCGGACGCGGACGCGCGGCACGTACGGGAGGCCGACACGGCGGTACGGATCGGCCCCGCGCCCGCCTCCGAGAGCTACCTCAGCGCCGACCGCCTCCTGGAGGCCGCCCGCCGCACCGGCGCGCAGGCCGTCCACCCCGGCTACGGCTTCCTCGCGGAGAACGCGGCGTTCGCCCGCGCCTGCACGGAGGCGGGGCTGGTCTTCATCGGGCCGCCCGCCACCGCGATCTCGCTGATGGGCGACAAGATCCGGGCCAAGGAGACGGTCGCCGCGGCGGGCGTCCCCGTCGTCCCCGGCTCCTCCGGGAGCGGGCTGAGCGACGCCGAGCTGGCCCAGGCGGCGGCCGGGATCGGCATGCCGGTGCTGCTGAAGCCCTCGGCGGGCGGCGGCGGCAAGGGCATGCGGCTCGTCCGGGACGCGGCGGTGCTCGCGGACGAGATCGCGGCGGCCCGGCGCGAGGCCCGCGCCTCCTTCGGCGACGACACCCTGCTGGTGGAGCGGTGGATCGACCGGCCGCGCCACATCGAGATCCAGGTCCTGGCCGACACCCACGGCAACGTGGTGCACCTGGGCGAGCGCGAGTGCTCGCTCCAGCGCCGCCACCAGAAGATCATCGAGGAGGCCCCGTCCGTCCTGCTGGACGAGGCGACCCGGGCCGCGATGGGCGAGGCGGCCGTCCAGGCGGCCCGCTCCTGCGGGTACGTCGGCGCGGGCACGGTGGAGTTCATCGTCCCGGGCAGCGACCCGTCCTCGTACTACTTCATGGAGATGAACACCCGCCTCCAGGTCGAGCACCCGGTGACCGAGCTGATCACCGGACTCGACCTGGTGGAGTGGCAGCTGCGCGTCGCGGCCGGTGAGCCGCTGCCGTACGGGCAGGACGCCGTCACACTCACCGGGCACGCCGTGGAGGCCCGGGTCTGCGCCGAGGACCCGGCCCGCGGCTTCCTGCCCTCCGGCGGCACCGTGCTCGCGCTGCACGAGCCGCAGGGCGGCGGGGTCCGCACCGACTCCGGGCTCGCCGAGGGCGGCGAGGTCGGCAGCCTGTACGACCCGATGCTGTCCAAGGTCATCGCGTACGGCCCCGACCGGGCGACCGCCCTGCGCCGGCTGCGGGTGGCGCTCGCGGACACGGTCGTCCTCGGCGTCCCGGTCAACGCGGGCTTCCTGCGCCGGCTGCTGGCCCACCCGGCCGTGGTGGCGGGCGAGCTGGACACCGGCCTGGTGGAACGCGAGGTGGCCGCGCTGGTCCCGGAGGGCGTACCGGAGGAGGTGTACGCGGCCGCCGCGCTGCTGCGGCAGCACACCGCGTCCGCCGCCGCCCGCCCCGCGCCCGGCGCCTGGGCCGACCCGTTCTCGGCGGGCGACGGCTGGCGGCTCGGCGGCGCCCCGGCCCGGACGGTGCTCGACTTCCACATCCCGGGCCACGACCCGGTGCAGGTGGGCCTGCGGCCGTGCGGCGGCGGGGACACCGAGCTGACCTTCGGCCACGTCGGCGAGGGCGCGAGCCCGCCCGCCCCGGAATCGGGGTCCTGCGGACCGCTGGGACCGCTGCCCGGTACGGCGGAGAAGGCCAGGACCCTCGCGGCCGGTGACGGCCGGATCGCGTTCGAACTCGCCGGGGTCACCCATGTGTTCGCGTACGCGGTCTCCCCGGAGGGGCACTGGCTCGGCCGGGACGGCGACAGCTGGCACGTCCGGGACCACGACCCGGTCGAGGCCTCGCTGACCGGCGCCGCCCGCTCAGGCGCGGACACACTCGCCGCGCCCATGCCCGGGACGGTCACCGTGGTGAAGGTGGCCGTCGGGGACGAGGTCGCCGCCGGGCAGAGCCTGCTGGTGGTGGAGGCGATGAAGATGGAGCACGTCATCTCCGCGCCGCACGCGGGCACCGTCACCGAACTCGACGTGACCGCCGGGTCCACGGTCGCCATGGACCAGGTGCTCGCCGTCGTCGTGCCCGCCGCCGGTGCCGGGGAGGACGCATGACCGCCGACGCCCGAGCCCTGCCGATGACGGTGCCCGCCGAGGGGCTGCCCGTCCGGGTCCGCATCCACGAGGTCGGCGCCCGCGACGGCCTCCAGAACGAGAAGGAGGTCGTCCCGACCGAGGTGAAGGCGGAGTTCATCCGCCGGCTCGCGGTCGCCGGGCTGACCACCATCGAGGCCACCAGCTTCGTGCACCCCAAGTGGGTGCCCCAACTGGCCGACGCCGAGCAGCTGTTCCCGATGCTCGGGGACATCGCGGACGTCGGCGACGTGGCGCTGCCGGTCCTCGTCCCGAACGAACGCGGACTGGACCGGGCCCTGGCGCTCGGGGCCCGCGGGATCGCGGTGTTCGGCTCCGCCACGGAGACCTTCGCCGCGCGCAACCTCAACCGCACGGTGGACGAGTCGCTGGCCATGTTCGCGCCGGTGGTGGCCCGGGCCAAGGCCGAGTCGGTGCACGTGCGCGGCTATCTGTCGATGTGCTTCGGCGACCCCTGGGAGGGCTCCGTGCCGGTCGCGCAGGTCGTCCGGGTCGCGAAGGCGCTGATGGACCTCGGCTGCGACGAGCTGTCCCTCGGCGACACCATCGGCGTCGCCACCCCCGGCCACGTGACCGCGCTGCTGACCGGTCTCAACGAGGCCGGGGTGGCCACCGACGTGATCGGGGTGCACTTCCACGACACGTACGGACAGGCCCTGTCCAACACCCTCGCCGCGCTCCGGCACGGCGTGTCCACGGTCGACGCGTCGGCCGGCGGCCTCGGCGGCTGCCCGTACGCGAAGAGCGCGACCGGAAACCTCGCCACCGAGGATCTCGTGTGGATGCTCGACGGCCTCGGCATCGAAACCGGGGTCGACCTCGACGAGCTCATCGCCACCAGCGTGTGGCTCGCCGGACACCTGGGCCGACCCAGCCCTTCCCGCACCGTCCGCGCCCTGTCCCACAAGGAGCAGTGATACCCCGATGTCCCTGGACCACCGGCTGACCGCCGAGCACGAGGAACTCCGCCGCACCGTCGAGGAGTTCGCCCATGACGTCGTCGCCCCGAAGATCGGCGACTTCTACGAGCGGCACGAGTTCCCGTACGAGATCGTGCGCGAGATGGGGCGGATGGGCCTGTTCGGTCTGCCCTTCCCGGAGGAGTACGGCGGGATGGGCGGCGACTACCTCGCGCTCGGCATCGCCCTGGAGGAGCTGGCCCGGGTCGACTCCTCGGTGGCGATCACGCTGGAGGCGGGCGTCTCACTGGGCGCGATGCCGGTCTACCGCTTCGGCACCGAGGAGCAGAAGCGGCGGTGGCTGCCGAAGCTCTGCTCGGGCGAGGCGCTGGGCGCGTTCGGCCTGACCGAGCCGGACGGCGGTTCGGACGCGGGCGGCACCCGGACGACCGCCGTGCGCGACGAGGCGGCGGGCGAGTGGGTGATCAACGGCTCCAAGTGCTTCATCACCAACTCCGGTACGGACATCACGGAGTTGGTCACGGTCACGGCGGTGACCGGCCGCAAGGAGAACGGCGCCCCGCTGATCTCCTCGATCATCGTCCCCTCCGGCACCCCCGGCTTCACGGTCGCCGCGCCCTACTCCAAGGTCGGCTGGAACGCCTCGGACACCCGCGAGCTGTCCTTCGCCGACGTGCGCGTCCCGCTGGAGAACCTGCTCGGCGAGGAGGGCCGGGGCTACGCGCAGTTCCTGCGCATCCTGGACGAGGGCCGCATCGCCATCGCGGCGCTCTCGACGGGCCTGGCGCAGGGCTGCGTGGACGAGTCGGTGAAGTACGCCGCCGAGCGGCACGCCTTCGGGAAGCCGATCGGGGCCAACCAGGCCATCCAGTTCAAGATCGCGGACATGGAGATGCGGGCGCACATGGCCCGCATCGGCTGGCGCGACGCGGCGTCCCGGCTGCTGGCGGACGAGCCGTTCAAGAAGGAGGCGGCCATCGCCAAGCTGTACTCCTCGACGGTGGCCGTGGACAACGCCCGCGAGGCGACCCAGATCCACGGCGGCTACGGCTTCATGAACGAGTACCCGGTGGCCCGGATGTGGCGCGACTCCAAGATCCTGGAGATCGGCGAGGGCACGAGCGAGGTCCAGCGCATGCTGATCGCGCGGGAGTTGGGGATGCGGGCCTGAGCCACCCCGCACGGTCGGGCCGGCGTGGGATGCGTGAAACGCACCTAGCCCGCGAGGGGTGCGATGGCCAATGATCGGAGCATGCGCGCACAGGACAAGCAGGAGACCGCCGCCTCCCCGGTCCGGACAGAGCCCGCTGCCGCCCGCTCGGCCGGCGCCTCCGGCCCGGCCGTGCTTTCCGGAGCGGTGGGGCCGGTCGGCCTGTCCGCTCCGGCGGGCGCGGTCGGCTCCGGCGGGCCGGTGCCCGGGGAACGGTTACGGGCCCTGCAGCGCTCGATGGGCAACGCCGCCCTCGCCCGGGCCCTGGAGCAGCAGTGGCAGGACGACTGCCGGGTGCCCGGACGCTCCCACGACGAGGGCGCGGCGGCTCCCGTGCAGCGCTCGACCGTGCCGGACGTGCTGCGTGGTCCCGGACAGCCGCTGGGCGAGGCCGTCCGTACGGAGATGGAGGCACGGCTCGGCGCCGACTTCTCCGATGTGCGGCTGCACACCGGGCCGGCCGCCCGGCGCTCGGCGGCCGAGGTCGGGGCCCGCGCCTACACCTCGGGCAGCCATGTCGTCATCGGCTCCGGCGGCGCGGACCGGCACACGCTGGCCCATGAGCTGACGCACGTCGTCCAGCAGCGTCAGGGGCCGGTCGCGGGCACCGACAACGGCTCGGGGCTCCGGGTCTCGGACCCGTCCGACCGCTTCGAGCGCGCGGCGGAGGAGAACGCCCGCCGGGTCCTGGCCGGTCCCGTCCCGGCCGAGGCGACGCCCGTACAGCGGACGGCTGACGGCCCGGCCCGTACCGGCGGGGAGATCGCCGTACAACGCCTCGGCGAGGGCGAGGCACCCTTCGACCACGCCCAGTACTACGCGCACACGAACTGGCAGGCGTCGGCCGAGCAGTTCGAGCAGCGGCTCGGCGCGTACGCCTTCGGGCATCCGAAGGCGCTCGCGGCGGCGCGCAAGACGGTCCACCGGCTCAAGCAGCTGCTGATCGCGTACTCGCGCGTCGCCCACAAGGACTCGGCACTCGCCAACAAGGCGTTCTTCCAGGACGACCGGACGAGCGGCGGGCAGGTGGGCGGGAAGATGACCACCGCCCGGATCAACGACTTCTTCTCCCGGGACGGCAACGTCCGTGAGCTGATGACCGCCGTCTACAACGCCGCCTATTACAACAAGGGCGCCCAGCTCTCGCTCAAGGAGATCCTCAACGCCATCATCGGGCCCCAGCCGCAACTGGCGTCGACCCTCGGCATGAACGAGGAGGAGCTGAAGAAGCACTCAGCGTTCCTCAACGGCTGGACCCGGCCGGCCCTGTGGGCCGGGGCCAACCTCGTGGGCAAGGGCTACAACTACGAGAAGGACCCGTACGCCCTGGGTGGCCTGCTGTGGCAGTCGGAACCGGAGACCCTGGCCGGCGACACCCGCGAGATGATCGACAGCCAGGGGCCGCGCAAGGAGCGCAGCGAGGCCGACAAACTGACCAACCGCAAGACCCCTCGTGAATACGAGACCCGCGGCGCCCCGCTCAGCGCGCGCGAGCTGGAGTTCGCGGGAAAGCCGGGGCCCGACGACAAGCTGCCCTGGAACGAGGGCGCGGCCTACTGGGAGATCCAGCAGAACGAAGCCTGGCCGAAGGCGAACGCCGAGCGAGGCATCCCGGTGGTCGCCGGCATGTCCGGTACCACGACCCGGATGCTCAAGACCTTCCAGTGGATCAACGTGTCCGGGGTGGACGTCTTCGACTACCGGATGGCTCTGATGGGCTGGATGCTGCCGTCCTGGGACCACTCGCTCTACGAGATCCTGCGCGGCTCCTGGGCGGCCGGGGTCAAGGGGCCGGGCGAGACCGCCGCCCGGGCGGGCAAGGGCGCGGCGCTGATGTACCAGACGATCGCGCCCTTCACGGAGGAGGAGCTGCGCCAGAACGTCTGCGTCAACGGGCAGTTCCCGCACGAGCTGATGTATCTGGCGGAGGCCAACGCGGCCCGTGCGGTCGCCCCTGCGGCTGGCGGCTTCATGGAGCCCGGCCAGGCCACAGCTGGTGAAGTTCCCGGCAGGTACGCCGACTTCCTCGCGGGCGACACGGCGCCCACGCCGGAAATCGCCAACTGGAAGGCGAGGAACGGCAACGCCTCCACCACGACCGTGGCGGAGCGGCTCAAGCCTGCCCACGCGACCGCGCTGATGGCCTACACCGGTGGCGCGCACCAGATGATCAACTCGGTGGTGCGCAGCCGGCTGCTGCCCGAGGGGTACGCGCCGTACGGCACGGGCGGCCTGGCCGCCGCGGGTGCCGAGGCCATCTCGCTCCAGCAGATCAAGAAACAGCTCAAGTGGGCCGCGCAGGACCCCGATGCCGAGCCGGTGAGCACCCTCGACGAGGACCCGGTGATCGCGCCGCAGCTCGTGGCCGCCCGGGGCACGAACCCGGCGGCCAAGCAGGCGGCCATCGCCGTCATCGACCCGCGCATCGACCTTCTCGCGCCCGTGCTCTTCGAGGAGATGAAGGCGCACGCCGACATGACGATGGAGGCGCTGACGCGACTTCCTCCCGTCACCGGCACCGTTTTCCGCGGCGACTGGAACGCGGGCGGCGACGAGTCGGTGTACCGGCTCGGCAAGCAGGCCGCACTGAACTACCGGCCGGGCACCGTCTTCACCACCTCCTTCGACAGCACCAGCCGGGACGAGCCCGTGGCCATGAACTTCATGCGCGATCAGAAGGTCTCCGGCAAGGCGACGCACCGCATCCTGCTGGAGCTGACGCTGACCGGGAAGTACGGCCGCGACGTCGAGCCCTTCCACCGCTACCAGAACACCGAGGCGGAGGTCCTGCTCATGCCGGGCGCGAACTTCAAGGTGACCCGGAGCGAGTGGAGGCAGGACCCGCGGCACAAGGCGGACAAGGGCGGCAGCGACTGGTACGAGCACGTCTGGGCGACGGAGGCCTGAGGCGGCGCCCCCTCCACGGGCCGGACCCCGTCGACAGGTCGACATTGTGTGAGGTTAGGCTAGCCTTCCCTTGAACGTGTCACCTGCCGGTCTCCGGCTCGTACGAAGGCGGATTCCGTCATGAGCACAACCCGCGCGTCCCGTCCCACCCGCCGCGGCCTGCTGGCCATGGGCGGCGCCGTTGGTCTCGGCGCCGTGCTCGCGGCCTGCGGCGGCAGCGACTCCAAGGACTCCGCCGGTTCCGGCTCCAAGAGCGCCGACGCCGGGCCGTGGAAGTTCAAGGACGACCGGGGCCAGGTCGCCGAGGCGAAGTCGATACCGAAGAACATCGTCGCCTTCACCGGTGTCGCCGCCGCCCTCCACGACTACGGCATCGAGGTCAAGGCGGTCTTCGGCCCGACCAGGACCAAGGACGGCAAGCCGGATGTGCAGGCCGGCGACCTGGACATCAGCAAGGTCGAGATCCTGGGCAACGTCTGGGGCGAGTTCAACGTGGAGAAGTACGCGGAGCTCGGCCCGGAGCTGCTGGTCACGGCGATGTGGGAGAAGGACGCCCTCTGGTACGTGCCGGACCAGTCCAAGGACAAGATCCTGAAGCTGGCCCCGAGCGTCGCCCTGTGGGCCGCCGAGACCACCATCCCGAAGGCCATCCAGCGCCACGAGGACCTGGCGGCCTCGCTCGGCGCCGACGTGAAGTCCGCGAAGGCCGTCGCCGCGAAGACGCGGTTCGAGAAGGCGGCGGCCCGGCTGCGCGCGGCCGCGAAGTCGAAGCCGGAGATCAGGGTCATGGTCGGCTCGGCCAGCCAGGACCTGTTCTACGTCTCGCTCGCCAAGATGTCCGCCGACACCCTGTACTTCCAGGAGCTGGGCGTGAAGTTCGTCAAGCCGAAGGTGAACGCGGCGGGCTTCTTCGAGGAGCTGAGCTGGGAGAACGTCGGCAAGTACGACGCCGACATCATCATGATGGACAACCGCTCCTCGGCCCTCCAGCCCGCGGCGCTGACCTCCAAGCCGACCTGGGCGCAGCTGCCCGCGGTCAAGGCGGGCCAGGTCGTTCCGCGTACGACGGAGCCGATCTACAGCTACGACAAGTGCGCGCCGATCCTGGAGGACCTGGCGAAGGCCATCGAGAACGCCAAGAAGGTCGCCTGACGCGACGGTTCACCGCCCCGGCGGCCGGGTTTCCGGCCGCCGGGGCGGTGGTGTGTCAGCTCCCGTTCGTCTCCGAGGCGGGCCACGGGACCTGCGGCGAGCGGTAGTAGTCGATGCCCTGGGCGGTGAACCGCTCCCCGAGCGCCGCGAGCCGCACCTTGTACGTGTCCCAGTCGTGCGTCGACGCCGGGGACCAGGCGAGCTCGGCCGCGCCGGGCAGCCTCGGGAACGCCATGGCGTCGATGTCGTCGCTGTCGGTCAGGGTCTCGGACCAGATCGGCGCCTCGACGCCGAGCACCGCGCTCTCCGGGGCGCCGGTGAGGTACGTCGCCGGGTCCCAGTCGTAACTGCGCTGCACCTCGACCGTGCCGGCCCACTTCAGGCCGAGGACGGTCTCGTCGGTGTACTTCATGTCGAGGTACACCCGGTCCGCCGGCGACAGCACCAGCCGGGTGCCGTTCTTCGCCGCGTCCACCACCTGCTGCCGGTCCGCGGCACTGGTCTTGTCGTAGCCCCAGTACTGCGCGACGGCGCCCTTCACCGGGTCGGCGCCGGTCAGCTGGTGCCAGCCCATCACGGTCTTGCCGTACTTGCCGACGACGGCCTGGGCCCGGGTCATGATCGCCACGTAGTCCTCGTGGCTGGTGGAGTGCGCCTCGTCGCCGCCGATGTGGAAGTACCGGCCGGGCGTGAGCGCGGCCACCTCGCGGACGACGTCGTCGATGAACGTGTACGTGACGTCCTTGCCGGCGCACAGCGAGCTGAAGCCGACCTTGATGCCGGTGTAGAGCGGCGGCGCGACGCCGTCGCAGTTCAGCTCGGCGTACGAGGCGAGGGCGGCGTTGGTGTGGCCCGGCATGTCGATCTCCGGGACGACCTCCAGGTAGCGGGAGGCCGCGTAGCGCACGATCTCCTTGTACTGCTCCTTGGTGTAGTACCCGCCGGGCCCGCCGTCGACCTCGGTGGAGCCGCCGTACGGGGCCAGCCTCGGCCAGGAGTCGACGGCGATGCGCCAGCCCTGGTCGTCGGAGAGGTGGATGTGGAAGGTGTTGATCTTGTACTGGGCGACCTGGTCGATGTAGCGCTTGACCTCGTCCACCGAGAAGAAGTGGCGCGAGACGTCGAGCATCGCGCCCCGGTAGGCGTAGCGCGGGGTGTCGGTGATGGAGCCGCCGGCGATCCGCCAGGGGCCCGTCTGGCGGGTGTCGCGCTCCACTTGGGCCGGAAGCAGTTGGCGCAGCGTCTGGACGCCGTGGAAGAGCCCTGCGGGCTGCCTGGCGGTGATGGTGACGTTGCCGCGCCCGGACGTGAGCGTGTAGCCCTCCGCGCCCAGCTTGCCGGCGCGGGGGTCGAGCCGGAGCCGGATGCCGTCGGCGCCGTCCTTGGTGGTGACGGGGAGGGCGTACCCGGTGGAGGGGCGCAGCAGGCCCGCCAGGTAGTCGCCGATCTTCCGGGCCTCGCCGGAGGCGCCGAGGGTCCGGATGCTGGTGGAGCCGTTGAGGACGTACGGGTCGCCGCCGGGTCTGACCGAGGCGGGGGCGGGCACCACCTGGCCGAGCGGCCTGGGCGCCCACGCCGCCGAGGCCGTACCGGCGGCGGACGCCTGCGGGGCGGCGCACGCGCTGGAGACACCGGCCGCCGCGACGAGGAGCAGCGAGCCGAGGAGCCGGGGTAGAGAACGGGTAAGAGCACTGCGCCGTGCCGTGTGCAGTCTCACAAGCCGGGTCCCTTTCTGGGGGGTCACTCTGCTGGATCTCCTGACCTTTCTCCGTCGCCATGCGTACCGCGCGTCTCACGGGTGGTCAAGGTGTAGACCACCCACCGGCGTTGGTCACCCAGGCACCCTGATGAGCTTTTGCGGCTTATGTGCACATTCACCCCTTCGGCTCCGACCACTACGGCGCCGCCCCTCCTCCACGCCCTCGTGACGCCCGCACGAAATCCACCCAAGCCAGAAAAAAGAGGGCCAGTATCGCGGTTTCCTGCCCGATATCGGGCAGGATTGTTGCGCTCGGGCCCCTTCCGCCGCAGTATCGACGGGTGCTCGAACGCCTCTCGTCGTACGACGACCTCATTGACCACGTGGTGCGCAGCACCACGCTGCCCCGCGGCGAAGCCGCCCGGGTGATCCTCGACGTGCTGGCGTACTTCGACGAGACGACCGAGGTCTTCGTCCGCCGCCGCCACCGCGAACTGCAGGCGGGCGGCCTGGTGAACACGGAGATCTTCGAGCGGATCGCGGCCGAACTGCCGCACCGCGCTGTCGCGCCGCCGGAGCTCTCGCTCCGCCAGCTGCGCCGGATCGTCTACGGCTGAGGCCGCCTCACGGCCGGGTACCCCTTCACTTGTTCGTCGTCGGAGGACAGAAAGCTCTATGTGCGGAATCGTCGGTTACATCGGAAAGCGTGACGTGGCCCCGCTGCTGCTGGAAGGCCTGCAGCGGCTGGAGTACCGGGGTTACGACTCCGCCGGGATCGTGATCACCGGAAAGCCCGCGGCCGGGAAGCCCGCCGCGCTGAAGTCGGTCAAGGCCAAGGGCCGGGTCCGCGAGCTGGAGTCCCGGGTCCCCAAGCGCTTCGCCGGCACCACCGGCATCGCCCACACCCGCTGGGCCACCCACGGCGCCCCGAGCGACGAGAACGCCCACCCGCACCTGGACGCCGAGGGCAAGGTCGCCGTCGTCCACAACGGGATCATCGACAACGCCTCCGAGCTGCGCGCCCGGCTGACCGCCGAGGGCGTCGTCTTCCTCTCCGAGACCGACACCGAGGTGCTGGTCCACCTGATCGCCCGCTCGGACGCCGGGACGCTGGAGGAGAAGGTCCGCGAGGCCCTGCGCTCCGTCGAGGGCACCTACGGCATCGCCGTCCTGCACGCCGACTTCAACGACCGCATCGTGGTCGCCCGCAACGGCTCCCCGGTCGTCCTCGGCATCGGCGAGAAGGAGATGTTCGTCGCCTCGGACGTCGCCGCCCTGGTCGCCCACACCCGCCAGGTCGTCACCCTGGACGACGGTGAGATGGCCACCCTGAAGGCCGACGACTTCCGTACGTACACCACGGAGGGCTCGACCACGACGGCCACGCCGACCACCGTGGAGTGGGAGGCCGAGTCGTACGACATGGGCGGCCACGACACGTACATGCACAAGGAGATCTCGGAGCAGGCGGACGCCGTCGACCGGGTGCTGCGCGGCCGGATCGACGACCGGTTCTCCACGGTGCACCTGGGCGGCCTCAACCTGGACGCCCGCGAGGCGCGCGGGGTCCGCCGGATCAAGATCCTGGGCTGCGGCACCTCGTACCACGCGGGCCAGATCGGCGCCCAGCTGATCGAGGAGCTGGCCCGCATCCCCGCGGACGCCGAACCCGCCTCCGAGTTCCGTTACCGCAACCCGGTCGTGGACCCCGACACGCTGTACGTCGCGGTCTCGCAGTCCGGTGAGACGTACGACGTGCTGGCCGCCGTCCAGGAGCTGAAGCGCAAGGGCGCCCGGGTCCTCGGTGTGGTCAACGTGGTCGGCTCGGCGATCGCCCGCGAGGCGGACGGCGGTACGTACGTGCACGCCGGTCCCGAGGTGTGCGTGGTCTCCACCAAGTGCTTCACCAACACCGTCGTCGCCTTCGCGCTGCTCGCCCTGCACCTGGGCCGCATCCGGGACCTGTCGGTCGCCGACGGCAAGCGGATCATCGAGGGCCTGCGCAAGCTGCCCGCCCAGATCAGCGAGATCCTGGCGGGCGAGGACGAGATCAAGCGGCTGGCCGCCGAGTACGCGGACGCGAAGTCGATGATGTTCATCGGCCGGGTGCGCGGCTACCCCGTGGCCCGTGAGGCGTCGCTGAAGCTCAAGGAGGTCTCGTACATCCACGCCGAGGCGTACCCCGCCTCCGAGCTGAAGCACGGCCCGCTCGCCCTGATCGAGCCCGCGATGCCGACCGTGGCGATCGTGCCGGACGACGACCTGCTGGAGAAGAACCGCGCCGCGATGGAGGAGATCAAGGCCCGCAGCGGCCGCATCCTCGCCGTGGCCCACCAGGTCCAGGAGAAGGCCGACCACACCATCGTCGTGCCGAAGAACGAGAACGAGCTGGACCCGATCCTCATGGGCATCCCGCTCCAGCTCTTCGCGTACCACACGGCGCTGGCCATGGGCCGGGACATCGACAAGCCCCGCAACCTGGCGAAGTCGGTCACCGTCGAATAGTCACGTGGCGCAGGCGAGGCCCCGCGGTCGGTGACCGCGGGGCCTTCCGCGTACGGACCGGAACCGGCCCCGGGGCGGCCGGGAAGGGCCCATGCGGCGTTTTCCACAGGCGAGTTGACGCCACGGGGTCCGGGGCGGCCTCAGGGCTACGGGATGACCACGACCGGCCGCTGCGCGCGGCGGGCCAGCCGGCCGGCCACCGAGCCGAAGATCTTGCCCACCAGGCCGTGCGTGGAGCCCACCACGATGGCGTCCGCCGAGTACTCCCGGCCGACCTCCTCCAGCTCGTGGCAGATGTCCCCGCCGCGCTCCACGAGCACCCAGGGCACCTCGGCGAGGTAGTCCGCGCAGGCGAGCTCCAGGCCCAGGACCTCGGTGCGGTGGTCCGGCACGTCGACGAAGACGGGGGGCTCGCAGCCCGCCCAGACCGTGGTCGGCAGCCGGTTGGCGACGTGGACGATGATCAGACCGGAGCCCGTCCTGCGGGACATGCCGATCGCATAGGCGAGGGCCCGCTCGCTGGAGGTCGAGCCGTCGAAGCCGACGACGACCCCATGCCGAAAGGCGGGGTCGCACGGACGGCGCGCTTGTTCGGCCGCCAGCGGGTCCGACAAGGGGTCGGCTACCTGCTTGCGGTCCGCGGGTTCGGGGATTTCGTGACCGGCCATCGGTGTCTCGGCGAAGAGAGTCCTCGTGAGGAGAGCGACGTGGGAAGGTGCGTCAGCGGGCGGTGTCGTGGTGTCCGGGAATCATCTTCCCAACCCCTTACCCCCAAGGGTACGGCCCCACTCCTCCATTGCCCGCCCCGCGCACAGCGGCGTGCGGCGGTTTCCGGAGCATGCCCGAGACCGGGCCCCCATGGCAATGCCGGTTGCCCTCTACACAGACGTACCGGCCACCACCCCGGCCCCTTGCGGCGCCCCGGTGGAACCGCCCCGGAGGGGTCCGCGCGGACGGTCCGGGGGCGTCGCCCACGAGGAGCGGAACCCACCCTTCCGGGGGAGTCGGCCGACCCCCGGGGTCCGTCCGGAACCCACCGCGCGGTCTGCTCCGGGGGCGGCCGGGAGAGCGGTATTCGGCAGCCCGCCCGGACCGGACCCCGGAGGGGGGCGCCGAACCCCCCGGCGGGGCCGCCGGCCCCGGCGAGGGGGCGTACGGGGGCGGGCGGGCGCCCCGGGTTGTGCGCCGGTAGAACGACTGATTTCCGCACACGCGACCGTACATTTTCAGCCAACTTCAAGGACCGGTCCATTCCTTGTCGAAATGGCCGATCAACCCCCTTGCCACCAGGCAGGAAGAGACCGGGCGGTACGCTTCGGCCCAATGGGGACGGGCCATGAACGCCGGACGCACTTCCCTGCGCGAGCTGCGAGTGAAACGCTTCGTGATCGAACGCTTCCCGCCAGGTTGCCTTGTCGACAATGAGCCGGTTGGTGAACTTGTCACGACGGCACCACGGGACGCAGTAGATTCGATCTTGGGCGTCGAAGGCCGGGGACTCGTGCACGACCGAGGGGACAAGTGCAGGTGCCACAGGCCCGTAAGGACCAGGAAGACGCGAACACCGAGGGGGGCTTAGCGTCATGAGCCAGGACTCCGCCACCGCAACGGAGGCTGTACGGAAGCTGGGCGGAAGACGACGCCGGGAAGTCGTCGCCGTACTGCTTTTCAGCGGTGGCCCCATCTTCGAGAGCTCCATCCCGCTGTCGGTGTTCGGAATCGACCGCCAGGACGCGGGAGTTCCGCGCTACCGGTTGCTCGTGTGCAGCGGTGAAGAGGGACCGCTGCGCACCACCGGCGGACTCGAACTGACCGCGCCCTACGGGCTGGAGGCGATCAGCAGGGCCGGCACCGTCGTGGTGCCCGCCTGGCGCTCGATCACCTCGCCACCGCCCATGGAGGCGCTGGACGCGCTGCGCCGCGCCCATGAAGAGGGCGCCCGCATCGTCGGCCTGTGCACGGGGGCCTTCGTGCTCGCCGCCGCCGGGCTGCTGGACGGCCGGCCGGCCACCACCCACTGGATGTACGCACCGACGCTGGCCAAGCGCTATCCGTCGGTGCACGTCGACCCACGCGAACTGTTCGTGGACGACGGGGACGTGCTGACCTCCGCCGGGACGGCGGCCGGCATCGACCTGTGTCTGCACATAGTCCGCTCGGACCACGGCACGGAGGCCGCCGGGGCACTGGCCCGCCGGCTCGTCGTGCCGCCCCGGCGCAGTGGCGGTCAGGAGCGCTACCTCGACAGGTCTTTACCTGAAGAGATCGGCTCCGACCCGCTCGCCGAGGTCGTCGCCTGGGCGCTGGAGCATCTGCACGAGCAGTTCGACGTGGAGACGCTGGCCGCGCGTGCCTACATGAGCCGGCGGACCTTCGACCGGAGGTTCCGCTCGCTGACGGGCAGCGCACCGCTCCAGTGGCTGATCACCCAGCGGGTGCTGCAGGCGCAGCGCCTCCTGGAGACGTCGGACTACTCGGTGGACGAGGTCGCGGGCCGCTGCGGCTTCCGCTCGCCGGTCGCGCTGCGCGGGCACTTCCGCCGCCAGCTCGGCTCCTCCCCCGCCGCGTACCGGGCCGCCTACCGGGCCCGGCGTCCGCAGGGCGGAGCGCCGGAGCCGGTCATGGTGACGGAGGTGGCGGTACCCAGCCAGGGCACCGCCCAGAGCCGCCGTACCGCCGTCCCCGGTTCCTCCGGCGCCGCACCCGCGGCGCTGGAGGCGAAGGCGGCCACCGACGTGTTCGCCGCGGGGCGCCCGGCCCTGCCCGGACAGCGGAGCGCCCCGTAGGGTGGGGCCCATGAACGACCGCATGGTGTGGATCGACTGCGAGATGACCGGGCTCTCGTTGGCGGATGACGCGCTCATCGAGGTGGCCGCGCTGGTCACCGACTCGGAGCTGAACGTGCTCGGCGAAGGGGTGGACATCGTCATCCGCCCGCCGGACGCGGCGCTGGAGACCATGCCCGAGGTGGTGCGGCAGATGCACACCGCCTCGGGCCTCCTCGACGAGCTGGCCGGCGGCACCACGCTGGCCGACGCCGAGGAGCAGGTCCTCGCCTATGTCCGCGAGCATGTGAAGGAGCCGGGCAAGGCTCCCCTGTGCGGGAACTCGGTCGGTACCGACCGCGGCTTCCTGTCCCGGGACATGCCGCTCCTGGAGGGCTACCTCCACTACCGGATCGTGGACGTCTCCTCCATCAAGGAGCTGTCCCGCCGCTGGTATCCGAGGGCGTACTTCAACAGCCCGGAGAAGAACGGCAACCACCGGGCGCTCGCCGACATCCGCGACTCGATCACCGAGCTGCGGTACTACCGCGAGGCGGTCTTCGTCCCGCAGCCCGGCCCGGACTCCGAGCAGGCGCGGGCGGCGGCCGCGCGGGTCTCCCGGCCCCGCGGCTGAAGGCGCTGGTCACGGCCCCTCCGGGGGCCGCGACCCCCCGCCGGGAAATGAGTGCGCGAGCACCCTCCCGGACCCTGTACACTTTTTCTCGGCCGGTCGGAAACGCCCGGACGTGGTGGGTATAGCTCAGATGGTAGAGCACCTGGTTGTGGTCCAGGATGTCGCGGGTTCGAGTCCCGTTACTCACCCTGTACGAAGAAGCCCCTGTCCTGTGGAAACACAGGACAGGGGCTTCTTCGTACGCTGATTCAGTCGCGCGGCTCCAGCTGCCCGACGGAGCCGACGAACGCCGACCACGCGTCCGGGGCGAAGGCGAGTGCGGGGAGGGACAGAGTCTTGGAGTCGCGCAGGCGGACCGCCGTCGCGGGGCCGGGGGGCAGGGCCACCTCGACGCAGTCGGGGCCCGCCGAGTCGCAGTAGCTGGACCTGGCGGGGCTCCTCCCGCTCCCGGCCCTGTCCGGGGCGCGCCTCCCCGGCGGCGAGGGCGAAGTAGTCCTTGGAGAGGACGGAGTGGAACTGGCGCAGGCGCTGGTTGAACACCGCGTAGGAGGCCCGCCGTACGGCCAGGGCCTCGCGGCGTTCGTCCGCCAGCAGCTCCTCGCGCCGCAGCCGCTCCGCACGGTCGAGCTCCACCGTCTTGGCCCGCAGGGCTCCGCGGTGCGCCATCACGCCGGACACCAGGGTGCCCGCCACGCCCACCACGGCGACGATCAGAGCGGTCAGAGAAGGGTCCACACCTCCGAAGCTACTCGAAGTGCGCGCCGGGCAGACCGAGTTGCGGCAACCCGGGCGTCACGACGAGTCGCGGACCACCAGCTCGGTCGGCAGCACGATCTGCGCCCGGTCCGCGTTCTCCCCGGCGATCATGTCGAGCAGGACCCGGGTCATCGTGCGGCCCATCTCCTCGATCGGCTGGCGCACGCTGGTGAGGGCCGGGTCCATGTGGCGGGCCACGGCCGAGTCGTCGAAGCCGATGAGGGCGACGTCGTCCGGGATGCGGCGGCCCGCCTCGCGCAGGACCTGGCGGGCACCGGCGGCCATCACGTCGGAGGCGGCGAAGACCGCGTCCACGTCGGGGCGGCGGGCGAGCAGGTCGCGCATGGCCTGGGCGCCGCCCTCCTCGGAGAAGTCGGCGGGGGCGATCAGCCGCTCGTCGGGCTCCAGGCCCGCGTCGCGGACGGCCTGGCGGTAGCCGTCCAGGCGGCTCTGGGAGGCGTAGACGTCGAGTCGGCCGGTGATCGTGGCGATGGAGCGGCGGCCGCGCGAGGCGAGGTGTTCCACGGCGCTGCGGGCGCCCTCGAAGTTGTCCGAGTCGACGGAGGACAGGGATTCGGCGGCGGATCTGCGCCCGTTCATCACGGCGGGCATGCCGAGCTGTTCCAGCAGGTCGGGCAGCGGGTCGTCGGCGTGCACGGAGACCAGCAGCACGCCGTCCACGCGGTGCGCGGTGAGGTACTGGGCGAGCCGGCGGCGCTCGCGGTCGCTGCCGACGAGGGTGAGCAGGAGCTGCATCTCCGTATCGGCGAGGGCGGCGCCGACCCCGCGCACGATGTCGGAGAAGTACGGCTCCGCGAAGAAGCGGCTCTCCGACTCGGGCACGACGAGCGCGATGGCGTCCGTGCGGTTGCCGGCCAGCGCACGGGCCGCGCGGTTGGGTACGTAACCCAGCTCGGCGACGGCGGCCTCGACCGCCTCCCTGGTGTGGGCGCTGACCCGGGGCGATCCGTTGATGACGCGCGAGGCCGTGCCCCGCCCGACCCCTGCCCGCGCCGCCACCTCTTCGAGCGTGGGCCGGCCCCCGCTCCGTACTCGCGCTGCCGTCATGGCTGCCTCCCGTTCGCGGTCAATTTCTCACAGTCGGATAACCAAACCAAGTCCTGGCGTTGGTTCCCTTGACACTCTGCGGGACCGGTCGGCCGCTCCCCCGCTCCTTTTGTGGGAGCGCTCCCACTCTACGCGCGTGGTCAAGCGGAACGCACAGGCCGGGGCGGCGAATGGGCCGAGACCCGGCACCGGGTGCCGGGTCTCGGGGGGAGGCTGCGGTACGAACAGGGCGTACCGCGCGGGTCAGTTGGCGTCCTCCAGCGGCGGGAGGCCGTGGCGGCGGATCACGTCGGCGTACCAGTGGGCGCTGGCCTTCGGGATGCGGCGCTGGGACGCGTAGTCCACGTACACCGCGCCGAAGCGCTTCGAATAGCCGTACGCCCACTCGAAGTTGTCCATCAGCGACCAGAGGAAGTAGCCGCGCACGTCCGCGCCGTCGGCCACCGCGCGCTGCACGGCGTCGAGGTGGCCGTGCAGGTAGGCGATGCGCTCGGGGTCCTGGACCCGGCCCTCGGGCGAGACGTAGTCGTCGAAGGCGGCGCCGTTCTCGGTGACCATGAGCGGAATGCCGGGGTGCTCGCGGGTGACGTCCATGAGCAGGTTGTAGAGCCCGTTGGGGTCGATCGACCAGTTCATGGCGGTGGTCGGCTTGCCGTCGGCGAGGTGGAAGGCGACGTGCTCGGAGCCGGGCCAGGGCGAGTAGTCGCTGGCGCCGTGGCCGTCGTTGCGGGTGTCGCCGGAGCCCTCGGCGGGCGTGGAGACCAGGGTCGGCGTGTAGTAGTTGATGCCGAGGACGTCGACCGGGCGCGCGATGGCCTCCAGGTCGCCGTCCTGGACCAGCTTCGACCAGTCCACCACGTGCGCGGTGTCCGCGAGCAGGTCCTCCGGGTAGGCACCGTGCAGCATCGGGCCGGTGAAGACCCGGTTGCCGACCGCGTCGATGCGGCGGGCGGCGTCCACGTCCTCCGGGCTCGGCGTGAGCGGGCGGACCTGGTGGAGGTTGAGGGTGACCGAGGTCTGCGCGGCAGCGGGGAGTTGACCGCGCAGAACCTCGATCGCCCGGCCATGGGCGAGGTTGAGGTGGTGGGCCGCGCGCAGGGCGGAGGCGGCCTCGGTGCGGCCGGGGGCGTGCACCCCGGAGCCGTAGCCGAGGAAGGCCGAGCACCACGGCTCGTTGAAGGTGGTCCACGTACCGACGCGGTCGCCGAGGGCGCCCGCCATGATCGCGGTGTAGTCCGCGAAGCGCTCGGCGGTGGCGCGCTCCGGCCAGCCGCCCGCGTCCTCCAGCTCCTGGGGCAGGTCCCAGTGGTAGAGGGTGGCGACGGGCGTGATGCCGGCGTCGAGGAGTTCGTCGACCAGCTTGCGGTAGAAGTCGAGCCCGCGCTGGACGGCCGGGCCGCGGCCGGTGGGCTGGACCCGGGACCAGGAGATGGAGAAGCGGTACGCCTTCAGCCCCAGCTGCTTCATCAGGGCCACGTCGTCGCGGTAGCGGTGGTAGTGGTCGGCGGCGATGTCGCCGGTGTCGCCGTTGCGGACCTTGCCGGGGGTGCGGCTGAAGGTGTCCCAGATGGAGGGCGTCCGCCCGTCCTCGGCGGCGGCACCCTCGACCTGGTAGGCGGCGGTGGCCGCTCCCCAGACGAAGCCCGTCGGGAAGGTCGTGGTGGCCTCGGGCACCGGCTTCGGGGCGATGTCAGGTCGTACAGCAGTCATGCGGGAGCGCTCCCAGGGGTGTGAAGGACAGGGGCGTTGACGGGTGGGGCTACGGGGCCCGTACGGTCCACGGGGCGGGCGGGACCGTACGGCTCCGTGACACAGCTGCGGCGAGCGGGGGGTCAGCCCTTGACGGCGCCGGACATGATGCCGCCGACGATCTGCTTGCCGAAGATCACGAACACCACGAGCAGCGGCAGGGTGCTGATCAGCGCGCCGGCCATCACGATGCTGGTGTCGGGGGTGTACGAGGCGCTGAGCTGGCCGAGGGCCACCTGAAGCGTGGGGTTCTGCTGGTTCAGGGCGAGGTAGGGCCAGAAGAAGTCGTTCCACGCCTGGACGAAGGTGAGCATGCCGAGCACCATCATCGCGGGGCGGGCCACCGGCAGCACCACGCTCAGCACGATGCGGAAGTTGTTCGCACCGTCGATCTTGGCGGCCTCGATCAGCTCGTACGGCAGCGCCTCCATGAGGTACTGGCGCATGAAGAACACACCGAAGGCGCTGACCAGGGTCGGGAAGATCACCGACTCCAGGTTCCCGCCCCAGCCGAGGTCGGCCATCATCATGAACAGCGGGACGACGCTGAGCTGCGGCGGGATCGTCAGGGTGAGGATGACGCCGGTCATCAGGGCCCCTCGGCCGCGGAAGCGCATCTTGGCGAAGGCGTAGCCGGCCAGGGTGCAGAAGAAGAGCGTCGCCGCGGTGATGCAGCCGGCCACGATGACGCTGTTGACGATCGCCTTGCCCAGGTGGGCCTGGGTCCAGGCGGCGTCGAGGTTGTGGAAGAGGCGCCCGCCCGGCAGGAACGGCGGGGTGGTGGCCAGCACCTCGTCCTGGGTGTGGGACGCGGCCACGAGGGTCCAGTACAGCGGCAGCAGCGAGCCGATGCCGATGACGGCCAGGGCGACGTAGGCGAACGGGCCGCCCTTCAGCTGCTGCCCGGCACCGGGCTTGAAGCGGCTGGGCTTCTTCGGTGCGCGGTGGACGGAACGCGCCGGGAGGCCGGGCTCCGAGACTTTGGTGGGGCTGGTGATGGTCATTGGATATCGCTCCCGGTCAGACCGCGGATTTGCGTACGAAGCGGCCGATGAGCCAGTTGACCGCGGCGATGATCAGCAGGAGGGCGAGCATCGCCCAGGCCACTGCGGCGGCCGGACCGAGGTGCCCCAGATTCCAGCCGTAGTTGTAGAGGTAGACGCTGAGGGTCTCGTACTGATTCTCGTTGCCGCCGGTCGCGCCGAGCGTGCCGCCCTCCAGCAGCAGGGGCTCACCGAACAGCTGCATGGAGCCGATGGTCGAGATGACGATCGTGAAGAGGATCGTGGGCCGGAGCGACGGGATGGTCACCTTGCGGAACTGCTGCCAGCGCGAGGCGCCGTCGAGCGAGGCCGCCTCGTACAGGTCGGACGGCACCGCCTGCATCGCGGCGAGGTAGATCAGGGCGTTGTAGCCGGTCCAGCGCCAGATCACGATGACCGCGATGGCGATCTTGGACGTCCAGTGCCCGTTGGCCCAGTTGGTGTCGCCGAGACCGACGAAGTGCAGCGCCCAGTTGAGCAGGCCGCCGTCGGCCCGGAAGACCAGGGCGAAGACGAGGGCGGCGGAGGCCACGGAGGTGGCGTACGGGGTGAGGATGACCGTGCGCCAGAAGGTGCTGGCCCGCAGCTTGTAGTTGAGCAGGTGGGCCAGGCCGAGCGCGACGAGCAGCTGCGGGACGACCGAGATGACACCGATCAGGAAGGTGTTGCTGACGGCCGTCCAGAACTCGGAGTCGTGCAGGATCTTGTCGAAGTTCTCCCAGCCGACCCACTCCATCTGGTCCATGCCGGTCATCTCGACCCGGTGCATGGCGATCCAGCCGGTGTACAGCAGCGGGTAGAGCCCGAAGGCGCCGAAGACGAGGAAGAACGGGGCTATGTAGGCGTACGGGGACGCCTTGTCGTCGAACCGCCAGAGCCGGCTCCGCCACGTCTGCCGGCGGGCGTCCACCGGTTTGTGCTGGGAGCCGCGGGGTGGCGGCGCGTATGCGTCCCGGGTGGGAGTCGAGGTGGCCACGAGCGGGAGTCCTTCCCTGGATTGCTTGGGTTACCCGGGTACGGGATGGCTGGGCCGTCGCGCCGCACCCCTCAGGAACACGCGGGTGCGGGCGGCCCGGGGAGGGGCCGCCCGCGCCCGGGCGGGTCCGGCTGGTCAGGTGGCCGGACGCGCCCTGGCGAACGTCAGCCGATGACCTTGTCGATGGACTTGGTCGCGGCCTCCCACGCGGCGTCGGGCTTGGTGCCGCGCTGCTCCATGTTGTTGATCTGGGTGGAGATGGTGTCCTTGATGGCAGCGTCCTTCGGGCCGAGGATCGTCTCGGGGATGGACTTGGCCTCATCGGCGTAGATCTGGCCGATCGGGGCGTCGTTGAAGTACGGCAGGGTCGCGTTCTTCACGTCCGGCAGCTCGTACGCGCCGGTGTTGGACGGGAAGGAACCGATCGCCTTGAAGACGGCGGCCTGCTGCTCGGGGGCGGTCAGCCACTTGACGAGCTTGGTGGCCTCGTCGACGTTCTTGCCGGACTTCGGGACACCGAGGAAGGAGCCACCCCAGTTGGCCGCGGTGGCGCCGGGGGCGGTGGTGATGTCCCACTTGCCCTTGTTCGCGTCACCGGCGTTCACGGAGATCTGACCGGCCATCCAGGCGGGGCAGGCCACCGTGGCGATGGTCCCCTTGCGCAGGGCCGCCGCCCACGGGTCGCTGAACTGGGCGAGACCCTGGGTCAGCTTCTTGTCCGCGGCCTCGGCGGCCAGGTTCCAGCCCTGCTGGACGCTGGGGCTCTCCTTGTAGATCGCCTTGCCGCTCTCGTCGTAGTACTGCTTCGCGTTGGAGCTGACGACGGCGTTGTACATGGCACTGGCGGAGTCCATGAAGTACGTGCCCGCGGGCGCCTTCTTCTTGTACTCCTCACCGAGCTTGAGGTAGTCCTCCCAGCCGCCGGTGATCTTGGCCGCGACCTCCTTGCGGTCGGTCGGCAGGCCGGCCTTCTTGAACAGCTCGGTGTTGTAGCAGAGCGACATCGGGCCGATGTCGGTACCCGCGCCGATCACCTTGCCGTCGGCCGTGGTCGCCTGCTTCTCCTTCCACGACACGAACTCCTTGACGTCGATGACCTTGCTCAGGTCGGCGAACTGGTCCGCCTTGGTGTCGACGAGTTCCTTGATGCGGCCGACCTCAAGACCCTGGACGTCGGCGAGACCGCTGCCCGCGTTCAGCTGCTGGAGCAGCTTGGGGTAGTAGACCTTCTCATCGGCGGTGGTGTCTTCCTTCACCGTGATGTTCGGGTGCAGCTCGTGGTACTTGGCGAAGAGACCGGCTTCCTTGTAACCGAACTGGCCGTAGTCGGCGACGGTCAGCGTGATCTTCCCGTTCGCGTCGGAGGACTCGTTCGAGTCGGAGTCGTCGCTGCTGCAGCCGGTCAGCAGCAGCGCCGAAGCGGTCAGGCCCGTGGTGGCCAGGACCGCGACTCTGCGGCTCCGGCCGGCGACGGTGCGGGTGATACGCATTCCACTACTCCTTGTTCCAGGGTGGGACTGGTTCACTGCGTGGCATACGCGCTGGTGAGTGCGGGTGCCGGATGGTTTTGGGGGGAGTACACGGGCAGTGCCGTTCACCCGGGGAATCCCCGCGTGATGTGGGAGCGCTCCCATGCGTCGATGTCGGAAGATTGCTGCCTGCGGGGGGTGGGTGTCAAGAGTTGAAGACGCTTCCGTTGCGCGAGCGTGTCCTGCAAGTCACGAGACCGTGTCCGGCCGAAGGCTTGCCAAAGCGGTGCGCCGCGTTGCGGCGCGCGGCGCGATTCCGAATTCCCGCAGGTGGGCGGCGGGTTGACAATGGATCTTGGTTGAGCCCTCGCGAAAAACCGGCCCCGGTGCCGGTTTTCCGGCATGGCCCGGAAACAGTCCACCGAAGCCCCGCGGACCCCGCCGGGAAGTGAACGGGGTGCGGCGCGGAGGGGGCGCGGATCCGGACCCGCGCGTTCTTTGCCCGAAGCCGGGGTCCGGATGGTGGCGGGGACGGGGGCGGGGACGGGGGTGGCGGCGAGGGCGCGGCGGGCGCCCCGGTGTCACGCTCCGCGCAGCCGGGTCAGGGTCGCTTCCAGTTCCTCCTGGGCCGCCTGGGCCGCTCGCTCCGGGTCGCCCGCGACGATGGCGGTGACCAGGGCACGGTGGCCGGTGTGGCCGTGGTGGGGGTCCTGGCGGCGCAGGCCCAGGAGGTCCACGAGGTCGATGAGGGCCTGGCGGAGGGCCGGGACGAACTCGGCGAAGAGGTCGGTGAGGACCGGGTTGTGCGCGGCGGCCACGACCGCCCGGTGCACCGCGATGTCCGCGTCCACGAAGTCCGCGTCGTCGACGCCCGCGCCCGCCTTCAGCCGGGCGGTGAGCGCCGCGTCGAGGGCGGTCAGGTCCTCGTCGGTGCGGCGGCGGGCGGCGAGGCGGGCGGCCTGGACCTCGATGAGCATGCGGACCTCGTAGACGTCGGTGACCGACGCCCTGCGCAGCCGTTCCGGCCAGTCCTCCGTGACGTGGTCCGCGACGACGAAGACGCCGGCGCCCTGGCGGGACCGGAGGAGGCCGAGCGTGGCGAGCGTACGGACCGCCTCGCGGACCGTGGAGCGGCCCACGCCCAGCTCGCGGGCGAGGGTCGTCTCACCCGGGAGCTTGGTGCCGACCGGCCAGTGCCCCTCGGTGATCCGCGTGCGCAGATGGCTGGTCGCCTGTTCCACGAGAGGGCTGGGGCGGAGGGGGCCGGACGGAGGCACGTCGTTCACCTGTCAGGTTGTCTGAGTGGTTGCGTTCTGGTTACTGTACCGCCCATGACGTACCGCGGTCTCCTCCTTCTCGGCTGCCGCGGCGGGGCCTGAAGCGATCGGCACCCCGCCGCGGGGTGCCGTGCTGTGCCGGTCGCATCCGGCGATGCGAGAAGAGACACCGTTCATGCCCGAGTTCATGTCCGCGGCCCCGTCCGACGCCCCTGCCCCGATGCACAGCTTCCCCACCATCTGCACCCCGCGCGGCCCGGTCCCCCAGGCGGCGCCCCGCTGGAACCCGCAACGCTCCAGCTCCATGCCCTCGCACCGCTACCGCTCCGCGTTCGACCGGGTCGCGGTCCCGCTGACCGGGCGGAGCTGGCCGCAGGCCCGTATCGAACGCGCCCCGCTGTGGGTGCCGGTCGACCTGCGGGACGGCAACCAGGCGCTGGCGGAGCCGATGGACACGCCGCGCAAGCGGCGGATGTTCGACCTGCTGGTCGCGATGGGCTTCAAGGAGATCGAGGTCGGCTACCCGTCCGCGAGCCGCACCGACTTCGACTTCGTACGCCACCTGGCGACCAGCGGGGCGGTCCCCGACGACGTCACCGTGGTCGTCTTCACCCCCGCCAAGGCCGACCTGATCGACCGGACCTTCGCGTCCGTGGCGGGCCTGGACCGCGTCGTCGTCCACCTCTACATCGCGACCGCCCCCGTCTGGCGCGAGGTGGTCCTGGGCCGCGACCGGGCCGAGGTGCACGGCGTGGTGCTGGACGCGGCCCGGCAGATGGACCGGCTGGCCCGGGCCAGGCCCGGCGCGGACATCCGGTTCCAGTTCTCGCCCGAGGTCTTCAACCTGACCGAGCCCGACTACATCCTGGAGATCTGCGACAGCCTCACCGAGCTGTGGGACGCCTCGCCGGACCGGCCGGTCGTCCACAACCTCCCGGCCACCGTGGAGATCGCCACGCCCAACGTCTACGCGGACCAGATCGAGTACATGCACCGCCATCTGGCCCGGCGGGACTCGGTGATCCTCTCCGTGCACCCGCACAACGACCGCGGCACGGGCGTGGCCTGCGCGGAGCTGGCGGTGCTGGCGGGCGCCCAGCGGGTGGAGGGCTGCCTGTTCGGCAACGGGGAGCGCACCGGCAACGTCGACCTGGTCAACCTGGCGCTCAACCTGCACGCCCAGGGCGTCGACCCGATGATCGACTTCTCGGACATCGACGAGATCCGCCGCACGGTCGAGCACTGCAACCGGCTGCCGGTGCCGCCGCGCCACCCCTACGGAGGCGACCTGGTGTACACCGCGTTCTCCGGCACCCACCAGGACGCCATCAGCAAGGGCTTCGCCCGCCGCGCGAACAGCGCGTCGGAGCTGTGGGAGGTGCCGTACCTGCCGATCGACCCGGCCGACGTGGGGCGTACGTACGAGGCCGTCATCCGGGTCAACTCGCAGTCGGGCAAGGGCGGCATCGCGCATCTGCTGCGCACCGGCCACGGGGTGGACCTGCCTGCCGGGATGCGGGCCGAGTTCTCCCGTACCGTCCAGGAGGCGACCGACGACAGCGGCGCCGAGGCCACCCCGAAGGACCTGTGGATCCTCTTCGAGGCCGCGTATCTGGTCCCCGGGCGGGACGGCGGGGTCGCCCTCACCTCCTGGTCGGCGCAGACCGGTCCGGCCGGTGAGCACCGCTTCGTCTGCACCCTGCGCGTGGACGACCGGGAGGGCGATTACGAGGGGACGGGCACCGGCCCGGTCACGGCGTTCGCGGACGCGCTGGCGGCGGCCGGGGTGGAGGTGGCGGTCCTCGAACTGTCGGAGCAGCACCCGGACGGGGCCGGGACGACGACCGCGTACGCGCGCTGCCGCGTCGGCGGCGAGGAGCGCTGGGGCGCGGGCCGGGACGCCTCGGGTGTGGCCGCGTCCGTGGCGGCGGTGCTGTCGGCGGTGAACCGGGGGTAGCGGAACGAGGTGCGCCCCCGGCCGGGAGGAAGGGGGGGTGCTCGACCCGGCCGGGGGCAGTGGGGCGCGCACCCCGGCCGGGGTGGGGGGAAGGGGGGGCCGGGCCGGGGTGCGCGGAGGGGGTGCGGTCCTGGGTGCGGGTCCTACTTGTACGCGCCGAATGCCTTGGTGAAGGCGAGCGGTTCCTGGGCGATCGAGCTGCACGAGGCGTCCGCGGTGGGCTTGGCGCCGCCCGCGCACTCCTTGTCCCGGGTGCCCGACCACATCGCGAGCCAGGCGAGGCCCTTCTCCTTCGCGAAGGCGACGAGCTGGGTGGCGTCCTCGACCTTGAAGACCTCGGTGCTGACGTCGTTCACGCCGATCATCGGGGTGACGGCGACGGCCTTCCACGCGTCGGCGTCGGAGAGCCCGAGGACGCCCTTGATCTGGGCCTGCGTGGCGGTGGCGGCCTGGATGGCGTAGGTGCCCATGTCGCCGCTGTAGGAGGCGCCGTAATCCATCGCCATGATGTTGACGGCGCCGACGTCCACGCCGTTCTTCTTCGCGTCCGCGATCAGGTCGACGCCGGGCTGGGTCAGGCCCTCGGGCATCACGGGGAGCGTGAAGGACACGTCCAGGCCGGGGTGCGCCTTCTGGAGCTGCGCGATGGCCTGCGAGCGGCGTGTGTTGGCGGCGGTGTCGGGGAGCGCGCCGCCCTCGATGTCGAAGTCGACCTTGGTCAGCTTGTACGTGTCGACCACCTTGCCGTACGCGGCGGCGAGGTCGGCCGCCGAGGAGCAGCGGAGGGCCAGTTCGGATCCCGCGGCCCCGCCGAAGGAGACCCGGACGTCGCCGCCGGCCGCGCGCAGGGCGCCGATCTGGGAGGCGACGTGGTCGTCGCCGAGGCCGGTGACCCCGCCCCAGAGCGGGGCGCAGCTGCCGCCGGAGGTGATGAAGGCGAGGTTGAACTGCTTGACCCCGGTCTTGTTCGCGGTGTCGACCAGGTCGTACGCGGGGTAGAGCGAGGTGTCCACGTACGGGGCGAAGCGGGCGCCGCTCGCGGTGGAGCCGCCGTCGTCGGTCTTCGTGGGGGTGGGGGTCGGCGTCGGGGTCGCCGTTTCGGTGGGCTTGTCGGTGGGGGTGGCCGTGGGGGTCGGCGTCGCGGACTCGGTGGGGCGGCCGCTGGGTTCGGGGGTGGCGCCGGGGTCCACGGAGCACTTCGCGCCGTCGATCAGGCAGCCGGTGGGGTCGGCCGCGGTGCCGTCGGAGGCGGTGACGAAGCCGACGGTGACGGACTGCCCGGCGGCCAGCTGCTTGTTCCAGCTCGCGGGGCGGACGGTGACGTGGTTGCCGCTGACGGTGTGTTCGCCGTTCCACAGCGAGCTGAGCTTCGTGCCCGCCGGGAGGTCGAACTCAAGGGTCCAGTCGGTCTTCGCCGAGCCGGTGTCGTTGGTGACGACGTACTGCCCGGTGTAGCCGCCGGTCCAGCCGCTGGTACGGGTGTACGCGGCGCCGACCGCCGATGCCTGCGCCGTCCCGGTGAGGGCGAACACCGTTCCGCCGATCACCGCCGCGGCGACGACCGAGCCGATCACCTTGGTCCTGGTGCCCATCGTGCGCCGGTGCGTACTGGTGCCCATCGCGTTCCTGCCTCGTCGTACGGGAGTGGGGGATGCGGGAGCACGCTAGCGGCTGCGGATCGGGCAAATGGGGCGAACCGGGCCGGGGTTGAGGTTCTTAGGACTGCCTTAAGGAGCGCATCGGCCGGGCTAAAGGTTGGCGCGTCCCACGCCCCGGCGGCGGCGCTGACGGCCCACCCGGTGGCCCCGTCCGCCGCCCTGCGGGCGCTGTCCGTCGAGCCCGATCCAGACCCGGACCTCCGTGCCGCCCAGCACCGAGCGGCCGATGCGCACGTCGCCGCCGGTGGACTCGGCGACCCGGCGCACGATGTCGAGCCCGAGCCCGGTCGAGCCCACCGCGTCCCGGGCCCCGCCGCGCGCCAGGGCCGCCTTCGGGTCGGCGATCCCGCCCCCGGCGTCCGAGACCAGCACGATCACCGCGTCACCGCTGTGGTGCACGTCGACCGCGAAGGCGGTGCCCTCCGGGGTGTGCCGGAAGACGTTGCCGAGCAACGCGTCGAGCGCGGCCGCCAGTTCGGGCCGGGCGACCGGGATGCGCACCGTACGGTCCACCCCGGCGAGGCGCACCTCGCGGCCCTCGTCCTCGGCCAGCGCGGACCAGAAGGCCATCCGCTCGCGGATCACCTCGGAGGCGTCGCAGCCCGCGCCGGGGCCGCCCGGCTGGGTCTGGGGGCGCTGCTCGCGGGCGGTCCGGATGATCGTGTCGACCTCGCGCTCCAGTTGTTCGACGGCCGCCCGGGTCTGCTCGGCCGCGGGGCCCTCGCCGAGCGACGCGGCGTTCAGCCGGAGGACGGTGAGCGGGGTGCGCAGCCGGTGCGAGAGGTCGGCGGCCAGCTCGCGCTCGTTGGCGAGGAGCTGGACGACCTGGTCGGCCATGGAGTTGAACGCGACGGCGGCGGACCGGAGTTCGTCCGGGCCCTCCTCGGGGACGCGGGTGCCGAGCCGCCCCTCCCCCAGGTCGTGGGCGGCGCCCGCGAGGCGGCGGGCGGGCTCGACCATGCGGATGCCGAGGCGGTCGGCCACGGCGACCGAGCCGACGATGAGCGCGACGCCGACGGCGGCCAGCATCAGCCAGGCGGTGGTGACCCCGTGGGACACGGCGGCCTCGGGGACGAACACCTCGACGACCGCGATGTCCCTGGGCCCCACCGCGGTCGGCTGGAGCAGCACGGACCCGCCGGTGACCCCGGTGATCGTGGCGCGCCCCGAGACCCGCACGGCCTCCAGCTCCTGGCGGGTGGCGCGGCCCTTGCCGATGTCGGCCGCGATGCCGTCGGGCTCGCCGGAGGCCGGGATGTGGACGGCCATCCGCCCGGCGGCGCCCGGTTCGGTGGTGAGGACGGCCTTTTCGAGCTGGGCGCGGTCAGTGGTGATGGAGAGGGTCGGTCCGATCGTGGCGGCCTGCCGTTCGGCGTCGGAGAACGCGCGGTCGCGGGCCATCTCCTTGACGACGAGCCCCAGGGGCACGGCGAAGGCGATGACGACCATGGCGGTGACGGCCAGGCAGACCTTGACCAGCGCCCATCTCATGCGGGCCGCTCCGGTGCCGGGGGCTGGAGCTTCACGCCGACGCCGCGCAGGGTGTGCAGATAGCGCGGCCGGGCCGCGGTCTCGCCCAGCTTGCGGCGGAGCCAGGAGAGGTGGACGTCGATGGTCTGGTCGTCGCCGTAGGACTGCTGCCAGACCTCGGCGAGGAGTTCCCGGCGGGGCACGACGACGCCGGGGCGCCCGGCCAGGAAGGCCAGCAGGTCGAACTCGCGGCGGGTGAGGTCGAGTGCGGTGCCGTCGAGTTCGGCCTGGCGGCGCAGCGGGTCGATGCAGAGCCCGCCGACCTGGATGACGCGCGGGGGCGGCGCCTCGCCCTCGGCGGCCCGGGCCCGGCGGAGCACGGCGGCCATCCGGGCCGACAGGTGCTCCACGGAGAACGGCTTGGTGAGGTAGTCGTCGGCGCCGTCGTTGAGGAGCCGGACGATCTCGCTCTCGTCGTCCCGGGCGGTCGCGATGATGACGGGCACGTCGGTGATGCCGCGCAGCATCTTCAGGGCCTCGGACCCGTCGAGATCGGGCAGCCCGAGATCGAGAATGACCACGTCGAAACGGAAGTGGGCGACTTCGCGCAAGGCTTCGAGCGCGGTGCCGACGCTCCGTACGGTGTGACCGGCCTCCGTCAGGTGCCGGATGAGGGCGGAACGTACAAACTGGTCGTCCTCGACCACGAGCACACTGGGCATGGGCGGCACCGTACGCCATCCGGTCTGCCCGGGTGTCATGTCCACCTGTTTCGTGGTGCAGGATGTTGATGATGCAACGAGGTCTGGTACACGCGCTGGCGTGGTCGCTCGCCACCGGCGCGGCGGTCACGGTCTCGTGGTGGGGTGTGCACTCCGTGCTCGCGGGCACGGTGTACGACCCGCCGCGCGCGGTGCCGGTCGCGGCGCCGACCACGGAGAGCCTGACGTCCTCGACGCACCGCCCCGCCCCCTCGGCCTCGCCGTCCCCCAAACCCCGGCCCACCACCCCGAAGCCGGCCACGCCCACGTCCCGCAAGCCGTCCCCGTCCCGCACCCCGGCGCCCAACACCCCCCGCCCGGCGTCCGGAACGACCGCGGCGGCCGGGAAGGCGCGGAGCTACGCGACCGACGGCGGCCGGGTCGTCTTCGAGATGGGGGCCGCGTCGGCGGAGCTGGTGTCGGCGACCCCGGAACCGGGCTGGTCGATGCAGGTGTGGTCCAACACGACGTGGATCCGGGTCAACTTCGCCCGGGACGACGGCACGACGGTCTCCGTCTTCTGCACCTGGAACGATCACGCGCCCCAGGTGGACATCGTCAACTCGTGATCACTTGAACGCGTCCGGGGGCGGCGGCGGTGACGGGCGGGCGTCCGCGTCGTGCACCGGGGCCGCGCCGCCGGTGAAGTCCGCGAGGGCGCGGCCGTGTTCGACGCGTCCGGGGTGCGGGTCGGTGGCGACGCGGCGGGTGAGCTGCGCGATCTCCGGCGCGGTGTCGGAGGCGAGCAGGACGGCGTTGCCGAAGCGGCGGCCCCGCCACACCGTGGGGTCGGCGGCGAGCGCGAGTGCGGGGAAGACCGTGGCGGCGGTGGCGATCTGGGCGCGCAGATGGGCCAGCGGCGGCCCGTCCGCGAGGTTGGCGACGTAACTCCCGCCGGGCTTCAGGACCCTGCGCACCTCGGCGAGGAATTCGGCGCTGGTCAGGTGGGCCGGGGTGCGGGCGCCGCTGAACACGTCCGCGATGACGAGGTCCGCCCAGCCGTCCTGGATCTTCCCGAGCCCCGCGCGGGCGTCGGTGGACCTGACCCGGATCCTGGCCTGCGGGTCCAGCGGCAGTTCTCGGCGGACCAGCTGCACGAGCGCCGCGTCCACCTCGATGACCTGCTGGGTGGACCGGGGGCGGGTGGCGGCGATGTACCGGGCGAGCGTGAAGGCCCCGCCGCCCAGGTGCACGACGTGCAGCGGCTGCCCAGGGGGCGCGACGAGGTCGGCGATGTGGCCGATGCGGCGCTGGTATTCGAAGGAGAGGTACGTGGGGTCGTCCAGGTCGACATGCGACTGCGGGGCCCCGTCGATCGTCAGCGTCCAGGCACGCCGGCGCTCCCGGTCGGGCACGAGCTCGGCGAGACCGCCGTCCACGGGCTCGGAGACGCTGTTCTCCGGGGCTCCTCGGCCCGCCCGTCCCTTGCGGTCGCCGCCGCCGGCCGCTCCTCGACGTGCCACTGCTTCTCGCCCCTGCCCACTGCTCACCGTGTCCGGGACGGGCCGATCCGCGCGGCCCGCCGTCCCGCCATTATCGGTGCGAGGGGCGCGCCCGGCTCAGCGGCAGTTGTCGGCGGCCTCGATCAGCCGGGCCGCCTGGTCGAGCGCGACGCGCAGCACGGCCGGGTCGGTGACCGGGGTGTCCTCGGCGGGCGGCAGCAGCCAGCCGCTGCCGGAGACCGGCGGCTCGGCGGGGATGCGCAGCCCCCGGCCGTCGGTCCGCGTACAGGCGCTGCCGGGTACGTCCCAGCCCTGCGCGGTGCCCGGCGGCACCAGGAACCCGAGGGTGTCGCAGGTGCCGTCGTGGATGACGGGTCCCACGACGTCCGGTGCCGCGCCCCGGCGCAGGATGTCCACGGCCTCCAGGCCCTGCCGGGCGGGCACGGTCACCAGATCGCAGGGTTCTTCGGCGGCCGCGGTGCCGCCGTTCGGCAGATCGATGTGCAACAAGGGACCTCTCCTCTCATCGCCGGAGCCGTATTCCGTCTCCACAGGGACCAACGCGCCGACGGCGTCAAGGGCTACGGTGCGACACCGCCGCAAAGGGTGGCAGTTCATGGCGGATCGCGGCCGAGATGCCCGGTTCATCCGGAAACGCTTCGTGTGCGACCTGTCACAGCGGGTACGTTCTTGCTCCGCCGGGACACCGGAAACGTCGCCCGGCTCGCACCGAGAGGGCCATGCCATGGTGTCGACACGGGCAGTTCCCAACCTCGCCTTCCGGCGGCTGCGCGGCCCGCGCTCCGCCGGGGAGTTCGCTGCCGCGGTCCGCAGGTCCGCTCGCGAGATCGGCGAGCAGGTCGCGTGCGACGCCCGGTACATCGGACGCGTGGAGTCCGGCGAGATCCGCTGTCCCAACTACGCGTACGAGCGGGTCTTCCTGCACATGTTCCCCGGGACGACCCTGGAGGACCTGGGCTTCTCGCCCCGCGCTTCGGTACGCGGGCGGGCGGCCAGGCCCGCGGCGGCCGCCCCGCCCCCGACTGCCCCGCCGCCGGAGCCCGGCGGCGACGACGAGGAGAGCGACGTGCTGCGTCGCGTGTTCATGACGAGCGGCACCACCACGGTGGCGGCCGTCTCCCTGGGGCTGGGCCTCGGTGGCCCGGCCGCCGCCGCCCTGCCCCTGCAACGCCGGGTCGGCGATACGGAGGTGAGCGCCGTCGAGCGGGCGGTGCGGCAGATCCGGGTGCTGGACGACCGGCACGGCGGCGACTGGCTCTACCGGCGCGCCTCGCAGCCCCTGCGGGCGGCGTACGCGCTGCTCGACGCGGGGACCGTCAACCGGCGCTCCACGGCGGACCGGCTGCACTCCGGCGCCGGTGAGCTGGCCATCTCCGTGGGCTGGCTGGCCCATGACTCGGGCCGCTTCGAGGACGCCCGCTCGCACTACGCGGAGGCGCTGGCGACCGCGCGGGTGGCCGGTGATCCGGCGCTGGAGGCGCACGCGTTCTGCAATGTGTCCTTCCTGGCCCGCGACACCGGGCGGCCGCGTGAGGCGGTGCGCGCGGCGGAGGCCGGTCAGCGGGCCGCCGAGCCACTGGGCTCGCCCCGGCTGCGGGCGCTGCTCGCGCTCCGGGAGGCGGGGGGCCGGGCCGGCCTCGGGGACCGGACGGGGTGCGAACGGGCGCTCGGCCGGGCGCACTCCGCGTTCTCGCGGGGGCCTTCGGGGGCGGACCCGGAGTGGATGAGCTTCTTCCGCGAGGCGGAGCTGGAGATGCTGGAGGCCCAGTGCTGGGCGGCGCTCGGTGAGTGGGCGCGGGCGGCGCGCCATGCGGACCTGGCGGTCCGGCTGCAGGATCCCCACTTCACCCGGAACCTCGCGCTGTACCGCGCGGAGCTCACCTGGGACCTGGCCCGGGGTGGCCGCCCCGAGGAGGCGGCCGCGGCCGGCCACGCGGTCCTGGACCTCCTGGACGACGTCCAGTCCTCCCGCATCCGCGCCATACTCCACACCACGGTGGGGGCCCTGGGGCCCCGGACGGGGGTGACCCGCGAGGTCCGTGACTTCCTGGACCGGGCCAACTCCAGCCTGTCCGGCGTTTGAGGACGGAACCCTCTGCCCCGGTCCGGGGCGCATCCGCCAGGCCCTCGGGCCAAGGACCCAGAACAGGCACCGCCCCCGTGCGCAACGGTTCCGTCCTCAATCGCCGGACGGGCTGGGTTTCACCGGCTGGCGGGATCCGTCAAGCGCCCCGGACGGGCTGAACCCCATTGCTCACCGCTCAAGGTGCCCCGTGTCGTTCCATTTCTGGATGGCCGGGGCGCCGTACGCCCAGCCCAGGACGGACAGCGACGTCGGTGCCAGCCAGATGCGGGCGCCGAAGGCGATGTCCTCGCCGAGCCAGCGCGCGCCGAGCGCCCGCAGGATGTGGCCGTGGGCGAAGACCAGGACGTCCCGGTCGGCGGACCGCGCCCACTCCACGATCTCGTCGGCCCGGGCCGACACCTCGGCGGTGCTCTCGCCCTCCGGCACCCCGTCGCGCCAGATGAACCAGTCCGGACGGCCCGCCTTGATCTCGGCCGGGGTCATCCCCTCGTACGCCCCGTAGTCCCACTCCATCAGCGCGTCCCACCGCTCCGCGCGGTCGCCGAAGCCGGCGAGCTCGCAGGTCTCGGCGGCGCGGACGAGCGGGCTGGTGCGGACCTCCAGGTCGTGGAGGTCCGTCCACGGCCCCCGGTGCAGCCGCTCGCCGAGCAGCTTGGCCCCCTCGCGTCCGGCGTCGAGGAGCGGGATGTCCGTCCTGCCGGTGTGCCTGCCGTTGAGGGACCATTCCGTCTGCCCGTGCCGGGCGAGCAGGATGCGCGGTGCCATAAGAGGGTTCTCCCTGAAAAGCCAAGACCTTGTCCCCATCATCCCGTATCCGCCGAAGAGGCAACCCGGCGGGCCGCGACGGCGTCCCCTTGACCACAGAGGAATCGCAGCAGCTGAGGGGTGCCGACCACACCCCCGGGGGACACGCGCCCGACGCGCACCGTACGGTTGAACGCCCGCAGTCGGCCGCATGAATACGTGATGGAGAAGTTCCGGATGCCGCACGCCACCACCGCGCCCGCTCCGCGCCACCGGCCCCGCTGGTGGACCGAGCTGCCGCTCCTGGCCCTGGTGTACGCGGCGTACTCCGGCGGCCGCCTCCTCGTACGCGGTGACGTGTCCACGGCCGTCGACCACGGACTGAGCATCCTGCGCGTGGAGAAGGCGCTGTTCCTGAACGCGGAGCACCCGCTCAACCGCCTCTTCACCGCGCACCCCTCCATAGGCATACCGTCCGACTTCGCGTACGCCTCCCTGCACTACGTGGTCACCCCGGCCGTCCTGATCTGGATGTTCCGCCGCCACTCGGCCGCGTACCGCAGGGCCCGCACCTGGCTGATGACCTCCACGATGCTCGGTCTGATCGGCTTCACGCTGATGCCGACGTGCCCGCCGAGGCTGCTGGACGCGAAGCACGGTTTCGTGGACACGATGGCGCAGTACAGCTCGTACGGCTGGTGGGGTACGGAGGCGAGCGCGCCGCGCGGCATGGGCGGGATGACCAACCAGTACGCGGCGATGCCCAGCCTCCACGTGGGGTGGGCGCTGTGGTGCGGCATCCTGCTGTGGCGCCACGCCAAGCACCCCGCGCTGCGCGCGGCGGGTATCGCGTACCCGCTGATCACCACGTTCGTCGTGATGGGCACCGCCAACCACTATCTGCTCGACGCGGTCGCCGGCTGCGCCGTGATGGGTGTCGGGGCGCTGCTCGCCCGGCCCGTGATGCGCCTCGCCGACCGGGTCAAGTCGGCGGTCCTGTCCCGCTTCTCGCGGGGTTCCGCGACGACGGGGTCCCCGGATGTCAGTGCCGGGTGCGAGACTTCGGCGGGTGACCGAATCCCCGGCCAGCGGACCTCCTCCGCAGAACCATCCGACGCGGCAGCAGCGGCCGGCCCGCCTGCCCGGGCCGACGGCGCCGACCGGACAGGACGCACCCCCGACGGGGACCCTGCGGCAGCGACTCGCTGAGCTGAGAGGCCCGGCGGTCGCCCCGCGCCCGCTGGACGCCCGCGCGCTCGCCGCCCTCGCCGCCAACCCGGGCTGCAAGCGCCGCGCCCTGCTGGACGGGGCCGGGGTCGACAAGGGCGCGCTCGCCTCCGCGTTGGGCTCACCGGCGCCGTTCGGCCAGTCCCAGTTCGCCTTCATGCGGGGCAACGCCTTCGAGGCCCGGGTCAAGGCCGACGGCGGTACGGAGCTGATGCGCCTGCTGCACGAGCGGCTCGGCGGTTCCGGTGAACCGCCGCGCGAGGTGGCGACGCCCGATCTGGCCGCCGCCGGGCCCGAGGGCCGCGCGGCCAGGACCGCGCTGGCGCTGCGGGAGGCGACGGAGACGGGCGGCTGGGCGCTGCTCGACCACCCGATGCTGGCCCTGGAGGTGGCGGGCTCCCCGGCCTATCTGGAGCCGGACGCGGTCGTGGTGCATCCGGACGGCACCTGGACCGTGGTCGAGATCAAGTCGTTCCCCATGATCGACGGCTCGGCGGACGCCGCGAAGGTGGGCGCGGCCGCCCGCCAGTCCGCGGTGTACGTGCTGGCCCTCGAACGGGTCGCGGAGGTCACCGACGGGGCGCGGGTGGGCCACCGGGTGCTGCTGGTGTGCCCGAAGGACTTCTCGAACCTGCCGGCCGCCTCCGTCGTGGACGTACGCAAGCAGCGGGCCGTCACCCGCCGCCAGCTGACCCGACTCACCCGCGTCGAGGAGATCGCCGCCGCCCTTCCCGAGGGCGCCTCGTTCGACCCGGAGCGCTCCCCCGAGGACCTGGAGTCGGCGGTCGAGTCGGTCGCCGCGGCCTACGCGCCGGAGTGCCTGTCCGCCTGCGAGCTGGCCTTCCACTGCCGGGCCCGGGCGCGGTCCGAGGGCGCCGTGGAGGCGCTGGGGCGCGGGGTGCGGGGTGAGCTGGGCGGGCTGACGACGGTCGCCGGGGTGCTGGCGGCCGCCGCGGGCAAGGAGGGCGATCCGGCCGATCCGGCGGTCGCCGCCCTGCGCAGGGCGGCGGCGTTGCGCGCCGAGGCGCTGGAGGGGCGGGCCGCATGTCGCTGATCAACACGCTGGCCCGGCTGGAGGCGGTGGAGAGCGGCCGGGCGCGGCCGACGGCCACCGTGCGCCACCGCCGGCTGACGGACCGGCCGCTCGTCCTGGTGCCGCTGACCACGGCGGGTGAAGCGGGCGCCCCGCTCGGCGCGCTCGTCGGCACGGACCGGGAGGCGCCCCGGCTGCTGGCGGTGGCCCAGCCGCGCGACCGGGACCTGCGGTTCGCGTTCCTCGCCGAGCTGGCCGAGGCGGTCCTGCCGCACATCGAGGCGTACGCGGACGTCATCGAGCCCGCCGAGCGCAACGAGACCGATCCGGCGACCGGGAAGCGGGTCAAGGTCGAGACGGAGCTGTGCGTGGACGCGGCCCAGATCGTCGTCCCGAGCCGGGCGGGCATCGAGTTCGTGCGGCTGCTCGGCCGCTCGATGCGCTTCCGCCGCACCGCCGAGGACGACCCGGACACGCCGTATCCGGCGCCCGCCCGGGTCCCGCTCCTCGGGCGCTGGCTGACGCATTACGGGGAGCGGGCCCGGGTCCCCGGCTCCTCCCAGCTGCTGTCCTGCACGGACCTCCTGAACCGGCACTGGGCGACCGGCCAGTCGAATCTGGAGGACCAGCACCTGGGGGCGCTGCTCGCCTGGATCGACCCGCCGGCCGGGGAGTCCGGTGCGGAGGCGGCGCTCCGGGCCGAGCTGGCCCGGGACGCGGCGGGGCAGCTGCTGTGCCCGCCGGCCGGCCCGGCCACCGATCCGGACTTCGACAACCGGCTGCTGGCCCCGGCGATCGAGAAGTACGACCGGGCGCGCTCCTCATTCGCGGCGGCCGAGGACGGGCTCGCCGCCGATGCCCGGCTGGCCGAGCTGTCCGGGGCCGAGCGCGAGATCAGGGCGCTGCTCGCCGGGGTGCTGCTGCCGACCTGGGACGCGGTGTGGCGGGGTCTCGACCTGCTGCGGGAGCTGCCCGAGGGGGCCAGGACCGAGGACCGCTGGACCCGGGACCGCTGGTCGTTCACCGCGCACCGCGACCGGGTCCGCTCCGGTGAGCCGCCCCAGCCGCGCCGGGACGACGCGGTGACGGCCGCCCGCAAGCTGGCCGCCCGGGAGACGGCCCAGGCGCAACTGGAGGCGCAGGAGGCGCTGGACGACCCGCTCGTCCTGGCGGGCCGGCGGCTCGCCGGGGAGGCGTTCCTCGCCGAGGTGAGCGCGGTGGAGATGGCGTACAGCGAGTCGAAGCGGCCCTCGCCGCGCCCGCTGGTCACGGTCCGCACCGAGGAGCGGCCGCAGCTGGGCGCGGGGGTGAAGGTCTACCGCTCGCTGGACGGCAAGCCGCAGACCGCCGAGTTCGTGGCGTACGGCCCGGCGGACGAGCCGGACGGCTCGGAAGGCGAGGGCGGCGAGGGCGGCGCGCTCTCGCTGGTGCTGCGGATCACCGACCGGATGGGGCGCGCCAAGGAGCCGGCCCCGGGGTCGGTCCCGGAGCCGGGCGACCGGATCGCCTGGACCCTGTTCGAGCACGACCAGCGCGGCGGGCCGCAGCTGCCGGACGCGGAGGAGACCCCGTGGACCCACGGCGGTCCGCCGGGCGGCCTCGAAGCGTCCGAGCTGCCCGATCCCGTGACCCCGGAGGACCTGCTGTGACGGCCGTATTCGACCCGGGCGCGGCGGCGGGCCTGGCCACCGCGAAGATCCTGGACGACACGCTGAACGGCACGGCCCGGGGCGTCGTCGTGGACTCCCCGCCGGGGGCCGGCAAGTCGACGCTGGTGGTGCGCGCGGCGCTGGAGCTGGCCGCGGCGGGCCGCCCGCTGATGGTGGTCGCCCAGACGAACGCGCAGGTGGACGATCTGGTGGTGCGGCTCGCGGAGAAGGACCCCGGGCTCCCGGTGGGCCGGCTGCACAGCAGCGACTCCGATCCGTACGACAAGGTGCTCGACGGCCTGGAGAACGTACGCAAGTCGGCGAAGGCGGCGGATCTGGCCGGGCTCGACGTGGTCATCTCGACGGCCGCGAAGTGGGCCCATGTGAAGAACGTGGAGCCGTGGGGGCACGCGATCGTGGACGAGGCGTACCAGATGCGCTCGGACGCGCTGCTCGCCGTGGCCGGGCTCTTCGAGCGGGCGCTGTTCGTGGGCGATCCGGGCCAGCTGGACCCGTTCTCGATCGTGGGCGCGGACCAGTGGGCGGGGCTGAGCTACGACCCCTCGGCCAGTGCGGTGAGCACCCTGCTCGCGCACAATCCGGAGCTGCCGCAGCACCGGCTGCCGGTCTCCTGGCGGCTCCCGGCGTCGGCCGCGCCCCTGGTGTCGGACGCGTTCTACCCGTACACCCCGTTCCGCAGCGGCACCGACCACGGCGACCGGCGGCTGTCCTTCGGGGTGGCGTCGGACGGGTCGGCGGCGGACCGGGTGCTGGACGAGGCGGCGGAGTCCGGCTGGGGGCTCCTCGAACTCCCGGCCCGGCACACCCCGCGCACCGACCCGGAGGCGGTGCGGGCGGTCGCCCTGGTGGTGCGCCGGCTGCTGGACCGGGGCGGCGCGGCCACCAGTGAGCGGTCGCCCGACGCGGCCCCGGTGACGGCGGACCGGGTGGCGGTCGGCACGGCCCACCGCGACCAGGCGGCGGCGGTGCGCGCGGCGCTCGCGGAGCTGGGCGTGACGGGGGTCGCGGTGGACACGGCGAACCGGCTCCAGGGCCGCGAGTTCGACGTGACCGTGGTGCTGCACCCGCTGTCGGGGCGGCCGGACGCCACCGCGTTCCACCTGGAGACGGGCCGCCTGTGCGTGCTGGCGTCCCGGCACCGGCACGCGTGCATCGTGGTCTGCCGGGAGGGCGTCGCCGATCTGCTGGACGAGCATCCGTCGACGGAGCCGGTCCAGCTGGGCGTCACGGTGAAGTTCCCGGACGGCTGGGAGGCGAACCACGCGGTGCTGGCGCATCTGGCGGAACACCGGGTGCGCTGGAGTTGTTGAGTGCGCCGGGGGCGCGCCTTGGTCGGCGCACGCCCTCGCGACGCAGACTTATGCCCCCTTGCGGCCGACAGGACAATGAAGGGTGGCCGTCCGGGCCGCCCGAGGAGGAAGACCCCATGGCACAACCCGAGCAAGGCGAGCAGCGGCGGCTGAAGCCCGCGTCCCTGCTCTTCGAGCCGGCGGCCGCCGTCGCGGACCCTGAGCACTTCTTCGACCTGGAGTCGATGGACGATCCGAAGGAGCTGCTGGGCCGGGCGACGGAGCTGGCCCTCGCGTTCCGCGCCGCGACCGACCGCGCGGTCGAGTTCCAGGCGATAGCGGCGGCCCAGCTGGCCGACCCGCGCCGGTTCGACCGGCTCACCACGGCGGACATCGCACAGCGCGCGGAGTGGACCGAGGACTACGCGAAGAAGATGGTCGAGTTCGGCCGCACCCTGCTGAACACGCCGCAGCCGTAGGGACTGACCGGCGCCCGGGTACGGGCCGCGGGTACCACCACCCGGCATATGCCCGGGCGAACCATACTCCTCGTGCGGTTCCCCTGTCCCGATTTCCGGCAACTCTCGGAATCCGGTTGATCACTCCGGGTAGACCTGTGCACATGACCGCATGGCTGCCCGACGAAACGACCCTGCACCACGGCGACGGACCCTGCCTCCGCGCCGGCCACGAGGCCGACCTGTTCTCGGTCCTGCGCGAGCCCGCGCGGAACCAGACGGCCCAGGTCACGGCGGCCGGTGCCGCGTGGCTGGCCGGGGCGACGGCGTACCCGCGCAGCGCCCTGGCCCAGTGGGAGTCGCGCCCGACGGCGCCCGGGGTCCTGCCGTGCGGCACGGCGTTCGACGTGGTGAACGTACCCACGCTGTTCGGGCGCCGGATGCTGGAGCACCTGTGGGCGGACGGTCCGGGCTCGGGTCCGGTCGCCGCGCACCGGGGCCGGATGCTGCTCTTCGCGTCCCCGGGCACGGCCCAGCGACTGCCGTCGCTGCTGGACTGGGAGGAGTGGGGCGGCGGCCCGCAGAGCCGTGACGGCGGCGGTACGAAGGTGCCCCCGCTACTCTGTCACGGCACCGGGGACGCGGTGACGGTCCCGCCCCTGACCTGCGACGAGAAGTACGCGGGGCCCCGCTGGCTGGTGGCGCCGGACACCCGGACCCCGTGGCTGCCGGGGCCGGACGTACTGCTCTGGGCGTGTGTCCGGGTGGCCCGGTCGGCGCCCGCTCCGACGCCCCGTATTTCGATTTTTCCTCTCACCGATCCGGGTGCTAAGGTCTACGACGTCAGCAGGCGCCGCTAGCTCAGTTGGTTAGAGCAGCTGACTCTTAATCAGCGGGTCCGGGGTTCGAGTCCCTGGCGGCGCACAGACGGAAGAAGCCCCTCGCGGAAGCGGGGGGCTTCTTCGTTGTCCGGTGCGGGTCCGGCGGCGGGCCCGGTCAGGTGCCCGTGGTGATGCGGACCGTGTACGCGCCCGAGGGCGTCCGGTCCGCGACCTCGATCGTGGCGTGCGCACCGGGCACGGAGTACGTCTCGCCGATGCGCAGCGGCGCGTCCGCGAGCGGCGGGTAGACCGAGCGCTCCCAGCAGGCGTCGCTGTCCGGATGCGTGTCGAGCACCTCGACCGGGCCACCGCCGGACGGGGTCTCGTTGTGCACCCGGTAGAGCAGGACGCCCTCGGCGCAGGTCGAGAGGTCGTTGCCGGTGGAGGCGCGCGCCTCGACGGCCACCGCGCTGCCCTCGCCGGTCCTGATGACGGCGAGCCGGGTGCCGAGCGAGGCGCCGGGCACGGGCACGTCGGCCATCGGTTCGAGGGTGACGACGCGGTCACTCTGGACGCAGACCACCTGCCGGTCGTCCAGCCAGCCCAGCTTCCACTTGTGCCAGCCGAAGAGGTCCGGGGCCAGGCCGAACTGGCTGCCCATGACGTCCCAGTCACCGACGTAGGTGTCCCAGTCGCCCTTGCCGTCGGTGGGCCGGTGGTAGAGGTCGGGCAGGTCGAAGACGTGTCCGGTCTCGTGCGCGAGGACGTTGTGGTCCGGCGGGTGCTGCTCGAAGACGGTGACGACGCGCCTGATGTCCGTACCGTCGGCGTGCAGCGGCCGGTCGAAGTTGACGACCTTGGTGGCGTCCGAGTCGACGCCGGGGGCGTCCGGGTCCGCGACGAGGTAGACGATGTCGTAGCGCGAGAAGTCGATCCGCCGGTCGGCCACGTGGATCGCGTCGCGCAGATAGGCGCTGCGCCGGTCGCTGGTCCAGTCGCGCTGTATGCCGTACCAGGTGGAGGGCTTCGGCATCCGGATCCACTCCCGCTGCGGGTGCGGGCGCAGCGTGAACTTCCCGTACGAGGCGCGCCGGAAGAACTGCGTGGTGGCCGGGAAGTAGTCGGCGGTGAGTTCGGCGGGGGTGGTGGCCGGCCTGGCGTCCGGGAACGAGAGGAAGACCATCACCGCGTCGAGGGGGTGGTCGGGGCGCGGGTAGGCGCCGTTCCAGCGGTCGACGCCGAGGGAGTGGTGCGCGGGGGTGCGGGGCAGCGCGCAGGGGGCGGCGTCCCCGGTGGCGGCGGCAGCGGGTCCGGCGACGAGGGAAGTGGCGACGAGCGCCAGCAGCGAGATCAGCCCGGCGGCCAGCGCGCGCGGGCTGGGCCGCTCCACCTCTGAGGGCCCGGGCTGACGCGGCACATCGACCTCCGGAACGGGGAGCGGACAGCTAGGGCCGCGGACGACTCCGGCGCGGCGCGCGGACCCTGGAACCCTCCCGTCCACCTTGTGCGGTTATGGCCGTTTCGTCACGCTGGACTCCCCCAGTCGTGTCGACCACCACTCCGCCGACTTCCTTCACAGACAGTCACAATCGATCACCCACGCAAGGCGAGAGAACAGAGGTGCGCAGAATCAATCAGTCGGGGACAAACCGGATCGCGCCCGCCTGGGCCGTGCGAGTCGTGGGCGAGGTGCCCGAGGGCCGGGGCGCTGGATCGGCGCGGGGCGCGCCCTCTATGCTTCACCTCGCTTTCCTGCGCGGTTTCCGCCTCTGACGACGGCACTCCACGCGGCGGGCCAGTCCGGCCAGAGGTGTCCGGGACAGAACTGCAGGGCGGAGCGAACGGTGAACGCAACCTCCGAAGGGCCGGGGCCCGAGGCGCCCTCCGCACAGCAACCCGGGGTCACACAGAGTCACGAAGCGTGTCCGCCCGGCGTGTCCGCCACCGAGGCGCACGACTACCGGGCCGCCTTCCGCGCCGCGACCCTGCCCATGGCCGTGGTCGACCACGAGGGCCTGATCGTCACCGCCAACGAGGCGCTCGGCGCGCTCGCCGGCACCGGGGCGGCTGCGCTCACCGCGCAGTCGGCGGCCGATCTGGTCGACCTCGCGGCGGACGCCCGCGCCTGGCACGCGTACCGCGAGGTGCTGCACGGCCGGCGCTCCCGCTTCCGCTGCACCCGCCGCCTCAAGCACCCCGACGGGCGCTCGCTGTGGGCCGAGATCACCGTCGTACCGCTGCCCGACGCCCGGCAGGCGCACCGCGACGACGTGCCCGGTCAGGTGCTGCTCTCCGTCGCGGACGTCAGCGACCGGCGCGAGCTGCAGAACCGGCTGCGCCACCTCCAGATGCACGACCCGGTGACCCGGCTGCCCAACCGGGCGCTGTTCTTCGAGCGGCTGTCGGCGGCCCTGCGCACCCCGCCCCACGAGGACGGCGCCGGCCCCCGCGTCGGGCTCTGCTATCTGGACCTGGACGGCTTCAAGGCGGTCAACGACACCCTGGGGCACCGCATCGGCGACCGGCTCCTCGCGGCCGTCGCCGCCCGGCTCACGGACTGCGCCGAGCAGGAGGGGGCGTACCCGTCCGGTGCCCCGCTGGTGGCCCGGCTCGGCGGCGACGAGTTCGCGGTGCTGGTCGAGGAGTCCACCGGCACCGAGCAGCTGACCGGCCTCGCGCGCACGGTGCTGGGCGCCCTTCAGCAGCCGTTCGACCTGGGCGGGCAGCGGCTCTCGGTGTCGGCGTCGATCGGCGTGGTGGAGCGGCCCGTCGCGGGCACGTCGGCCACCGGTCTCATGCAGGCCGCCGACACCACGCTGTACTGGGCGAAGGCGGACGGCAAGGCCCGCTGGACGCTGTTCGACCCGGAGCGCAACGCCCACCGGATGACCCGCCAGGCGCTGTCGTCCACGCTCCGCCCGGCCGTGGAGCGCGGCGAGTTCACCATCGAGTACCAGCCGCTGGTGGGTCTGGCCGACGGGGTGGTGCGCGGGGTCGAGGCGCTGGTGCGCTGGAACCACCCGCAGTTCGGCATGCTCGCGCCGAATCGGTTCGTCGCGATCGCCGAGGAGGACGGCTCGATCGTGCAGCTCGGCCGCTGGGTGCTGCGCTCCGCCTGCCGCCAGGCGAGGCGCTGGCAGCTGGACCACCCGGAGCGGCCGCCGCTGTTCATCAGCGTCAATGTCGCGGTGCGCCAGGTCTGGGACTCCGACCTGGTCACCGATGTCGCGGAGATCCTGGCGGAGTCCGGGCTCGACCCGGCGCTGCTCCAGCTGGAGCTGACCGAGTCGGCGGTGATGGGCTCGGCGGGCCGCCCGCTGCGGGCCCTCCAGGCGCTCAGCGACATGGGCGTGCGCATCGCCATCGACGACTTCGGCACCGGCTACTCGAACCTCGCCTACCTGAGCCGCCTCCCGGTGTCCGTGCTCAAGCTGGACGGCGCGTTCGTGCGCGGTTTCCGTTACGAGGACGGCACGCATCCCAGCCCCGCCGACGAGACGATCGTGGAGGCCATGGTCGAGCTCGCCCACCGGCTGGGCCTGACCGTCACCGCGGAGTGCGTGGAGACGGCGGGCCAGGCGGAGCGGCTGCGCCGGATCGGCTGCGACATCGGACAGGGCTGGCTCTACTCGCGAGCGGTGGCCCCGGAGCGCATCGCCGAACTGATCGGAACCCGCGCCCCGGGGGCGTAACCCTTACGCGTCGGGCAGACCGTACGCGTCCGCGATCAGGCCGTAGCTGCGCAGCCGGGCCTCGCCGCTGTGGGCGTTGGCGGTGATCATCAGCTCGTCGGCGCCGGTGCGCTTGGCCAGGTCGTCCAGGCCGGAGCGGACCTCGTCGGCGGTGCCGTGCACGATGTTGACCAGCCAGTTGTCCACGAACTCGCGCTCCATCGGCGAGAAGGCGTACGCCTCCGCCTCCTCGGGCGTCGGGACGAGACCGGGCCGCCCGGACCGCAGCCGGAGCATCGACAGGGCGCCGGTCAGCACCTGGCGCCGGGCCTCGCGCTCGTCGTCGGCGGCCAGCGCGGCGACGCCGATCAGGGCGTAGGGCGCGTCGAGCACCGTGGACGGCTTGAAGGAGTCGCGGTACAGCTCCAGGGCCGGGACGGTGTTCTGGGCCGAGAAGTGGTGCGCGAAGGCGAACGGCAGCCCGAGCACCCCGGCGAGCCGGGCGCTGAAGCCGGACGAGCCGAGCAGCCAGATGGGCGGGCGCGCCGGGGACTGGACGCCCCCCTCGGCGGTGGCCTGGACGGGTCCGGGGACCGCGTGGATGCGGGCGTAGGGGTGTCCGTCGGGGAAGTCGTCGTCCAGGAAACGGGTCAGCTCCATCAGCTGCTGCGGAAAGTCGTCCGCGCCCTCGTTCAGCCGGTCCGTGCGCCGGAGCGCCGCCGCCGTGGCGCCGTCCGTGCCGGGGGCGCGGCCCAGGCCGAGGTCCACGCGGCCGGGGGCCATCGCCTCCAGGGTGCCGAACTGCTCGGCGATGACCAGCGGGGCGTGGTTGGGCAGCATGACGCCGCCCGAGCCGAGGCGGATGCGCTCGGTGCGGGCGGCGGTGTGGGCCAGGATGACGGCCGGGGACGAGGAGGCGACGCCGGGCATCGAGTGGTGCTCGGCGACCCAGTAGCGGTGGAAGCCCCGGCGCTCGGCGAGCTGGGCGATCTCCACGCCGGTGCGCAGGGCCTGGCTCGCCGTGCGGCCCTGGCCGACGGTGACCAGGTCCAGCACGGACAGCGGCACGGGGGCGGTGCCCCGGGCCGTGCCGCGGATCTCGTCGCCCTGGATCTCGTCGCCTCGAATCTCGTCCACGTCTGGCCTCTCCGGTGGTGCGCGTCGGTGCTCGTCTGTCCGGAGAGCAGGAACAGGAGGAGGGCTCCGTTTATTCCGGGCGCACCCCTGGTGCCCCGTCTACTGGTCCTTCTTACTGTGCGCGTACGCCCGCCCGCTCCCCCGGCTCACCGGGGCCGGCGGCTGCTCGCGGTGGGCGAAGAGCGCACCGAGCCTCGGGGCCCAGGCGGGGCGGTCGGCCAGGCGCAGGGCCTCCCGGGCCGCCACCTGGTTCGCGGTGAGGACGGGCTTGCCCAGCGCCTCCTCCAGCTCGGGGAGGTGGGAGACGGTGTGCAGGGCCGTGTCGGGGATCAGGACGGCCTCGGCCTCGGGACTGTCGGCCGCCCTGGCCAGGTCGAGCACCTGCTCCGCGCTCCAGACGGCGGCCTCGGCGGCCTCGGTGACGCCCGCCGCGTGGGTGCCGGTCACCTCCATGCCGGTCTCCCGGAGGAACGCGGAGAACCGCTCGGCGACCGCTTCCGGGTAGGTCGCGGCGACCGCGACGCGCTCGGCGCCCAGCTTCCGCACCGCGTGGACGAAGCCGATCGAGGTGCTGGACGCGGGCACGCCCGCCGCCCGGGCGAGGGCCGCGACCTGGTCGTGGGCGCCCTGCCACCCGTACAGGAAGCTGCCTCCGTCGCAGGCCCAGACGATGGACTGGACCCCGGAGCGCTGCAGCTCCTCGATGCCCGCGGCGAGCCGGCCGGGGGTGCCCAGGGCGCTCAGGGGCTCCTCGCGGTAGGCGGCGTCCGGGCTCTCGGTGTGGTGGACGACGAGTCTGATGGTGCTGTCGAGGAGGATCTCCATGCGCGGATAGTCGTCCTCGGCGAAGTGGCCCGGGTAGAGGAATCCGACGGTCGTCATGTCCACCCTTTCTCAGCGCCTGCGTCTGTGCCCCGCGGGTCCGCGGCGGCACTGACCGGTTTCCCCGCTCCTCTTCCAGTATTCCGCCATCCGCCCCGGATATCGCCCCGGGCGGGCCGGGCGCGCATGAACGGCGGGCGGCCGGGCATCCGTCGCGGTACGGAGCCGGGGTACGGGACATCCCGCGCAAACACCGCCTTCCCGCCCGCCCGCGGACACGGGAAGGTCACCCTCCGGCCACCGTTCGATTACATGCGCCTTCTTCCTGAATAGAAACCCCGGATCGGGCAGGCGCCAAGCCTGTCCGGACTGTTCGAACCCTTCAGGAGATTGCGAACCATGGCTGACTTCCCGAACCTGTCCCGCCGGGGATTTCTCAACCGATCGGCAGCGGTGGGCGGTCTGCTCGTCGTCCCCGGCCTCCTCGCCGCGTGCAGCAAGACCGGTGAGGGCTCCGCCGACGGCGAAGGCGCACTGGAAAAGCTCCGCAAGCAGGGTTTCGTACGGGTCGCCTACGCGGATGAGGCGCCGTACGGCTACATGGAGGGCAAGGAACTCAAGGGCGAGGCGCCCACGTTGCACCGCGAGATCTTCAAGGCCCTCGGCGTGGACGAGCTGAAGCCCACCCTGTCCGAGTGGGACGGCCTGATCCCCGGTCTCCAGGCCGGCAAGTACGACGTGGTCAGTGCCGGTATGGCGATCACCCCGGACCGCTGCGCCAACGCCCTCTTCTCGGAGCCGGAGTTCATCTCGCCGACCGCGATGATGGTGAAGAAGGGCAACCCGAAGAAGGTCACCGACCTCGCCTCCGCGAAGGAGGCCGGGATCACCATCGGGGTGATGGCGGGCGCGGTCGAGGGGTCGTACGCCAAGGGCGCCGGCATCCCCGAGGGCAAGATCAAGACGCTTCAGAAGCCGCAGGACGGCGCGGACGCGGTCAAGGGCGGCCGGGTCGACGCGTTCCTGCTCACCGGGATCTCGCTGCGCTGGCTCGCCAAGACCAACGAGGGCACGGAGGTCACCGAGGCGTTCCTGCCCGAGGTGGACGGCGCGAAGCAGTACAGCCCCGGCGGCGCGGTCTTCCGCAAGGGCAACGAGGAGCTGCGCGACGCGTTCAACCGCGAGCTGAAGAAGATCGTCGCCGACAAGTCCCGCTATGTGGAGCTCCTGCGCGACTACGGCTTCGGGGCGACCGAACTGCCGCCGGCCACGCTGAAGACGGCCGATCTGTGCAAGGGCTGACAGGGACGGTACCCACCGCATGAATGATTTCTTCTCGGCCTTCGCCGACGATCTGCCGCAGCTGCGGTCCGGCCTGTGGGTGACCCTGGAGGCCACGGTGTTCGGCGCCCTGGTGGCGCTGCTCCTGTCCTTCGTCCTCGGTCTGATGTCGCTCAGCCGTCTCATGCTGTCGCGCGGGGTCTCCCGCGTGGTCGTGGAGTTCTTCCGCGGCACCTCGCTGTACGTGCAGCTGTTCTGGCTGTACTACGCGATGCCGCAGCTCACCGGGTACGAACTGACGCCGCTGGTCTGCGGGGTGCTGGCGTTCGGCCTCAACTACGGGGCGTACGGCGCCGAAGTGGTGCGCGGCGCCGTCAACTCCGTCCCGCGCGGGCAGTACGAGGCGGCGCTCGCACTGAACATGTCGCCGCTGCACCGGATGCGCAAGGTGATCCTGCCGCAGGCGTGGGTGCAGATGATCCCGTCGTTCACCAACCTGCTGATCCAGCTGCTGAAGGCGACCCCGCTGCTGTGGCTGATCTCGGCGGCGGACCTGATGACCGCCATCGAGAAGCTCCGCAGCCGCACGGGCGAGACCCTCACCGCGTACGCGACGCTGCTGGTCTGCTACTTCGTCCTGGCCTACGCGCTGACCCTGCTCATGAACCTGCTGGAGCGGTCCGCCAAGCGGCGGCTCGGTCTGGCCACGGGCGGGAAGAGCCTGCTGAAGAGCCGTAGCGCCGTGTCCGCCGCCCAGGCCGGAGGTGCCGGGTGAACAACGACTTCGACTGGGGCGCCGTCGGCGACGCGTTCCCCCAGGTCCTCAACGGGTTCTGGGTGACCCTGCTGGCCACGGTGTTCGGCACGCTGGTCGCCGCGGTGCTCGGGCTGGCCATCGCGGTCGCCGGGCGGGCTCCGAGCCGGCTGGTGACCGTGCCGGTGAAGACGGTGATGGAGTTCATCCGCTCCACCCCGCTGATCGTTCAGCTGGTGGGCGCCGCCGCCCTGTTCACCTCCGTGGAGCCGCTGACGATCGGCATCGTGGTGCTGGGCATCCACTACGCCACGTACACCTCCGAGGTGTACCGCGCCGGGATCGACGCCGTGCCGAAGGGGCAGTGGGAGGCGTGCCGGGCGCTGTCGATGACGCCCCGGCGGACCTGGCAGACCGTGATCCTGCCGCAGGCCGTGCGCAACGTGGTGCCCGCGCTGGGCAACTACGCGATCTCGATGTTCAAGGAAACGCCCTTCCTCGCCGTGATCACCGTGCACGAGATGGTCTTCGAGGCACGCGACTACGGCACACAGCACTTCGCTTTCACCGAGGTGTTCACGCTCGCCGGCCTGATCTTCCTGGTCGCGAGCTACCCCACGTCACTCCTGATGAGGAAGCTGGAGAAGCGCCTTGGCCACTGAACCCCTCCCCCTGCAGAAGAACGCGGCCAAGGCCTCCGAGGCCGTCGCGCCCGTCGACGCCTCCAAGGACGGCGGCCACCCGCTCGTCCGCTTCGACAAGGTCGTCAAGCGCTACGGGGACCACACGGTCCTGGACGAGCTGGACTTCACCGTCGAGCGCGGCGAGCACGTCACCCTGATCGGGCCCAGCGGCTCGGGCAAGACGACGATCCTGCGCCTCCTGATGACGCTGGAGCGGGTCAGCGACGGCGTGATCTGGATCAACGGCGAACCGCTGACGCACGTCCGGGCGCCGGACGGCTCGCTGAAGCCGGCGTCCGAGAAGCACCTGCGGGCGGCCCGCCGGAGGATCGGCATGGTCTTCCAGCAGTTCAACCTCTTCCCCAACATGAAGGTGCTCCAGAACATCACCGAGGCGCCCGTCAACGTCCTCGGCATGGACCGGGACAAGGCGGAGACCCGGGCCCGGGAGCTGCTGGAGCTGGTCGGGCTCTCCGGCAAGGTCGACGCGCACCCCTCGCAGCTGTCCGGCGGGCAGCAGCAGCGGGTGGCCATCGCCCGGGCGCTGGCGATGGAGCCGGAGATCCTGCTCCTGGACGAGGTGACCTCCGCGCTCGACCCGGAGCTGGTGGCGGGGGTGCTGGAGCTGCTGACGGACATCGCCAGGAACACCGACATCACGATGCTCTGCGTGACCCACGAGATGAGTTTCGCCCGGGACGTCTCGGAGAAGGTGCTGATGTTCGACGCCGGACGGGTCGTGGAGGCCGGTTCGCCGGAGAAAATCTTCTCCGATCCCTCGCACGAACGCACGCGCGAATTCCTCAACGCAGTGCTGTGACCTCGGCATCCGTCGCTCGCGCATGACGGCGGCATATGCCATACGGGTGCGCCCCTGCTGACAGCCCCGGGGCGCACCCACGAGTCCGCCACACACCGCCCTGAACAGGCCGTCGGCGGCTATCGTGGTGGCCAGGTCGGGGCCCGCGAACCGGCCTCCGGTCCCGACTGGCAGGGGGAAGCCGTGGTGTTGAAGCACGAACCGACCGCGCCGTTCCACTCGGTGCAGTACGCCCTTCGCGTTCTCGAAACGGTCTCCAAGCACGGCAGCGGGGTCACCGAGGCCCAGCTCTCCCGGGAGACGGGGCTGCCCGTCGGCCACCTCACCTCCCTGCTGCTGACGCTGCGCCGCGAGGGCTACGTCGAACAGATCACCGACGGGGCGTACGTCATCGGCGCCTCGCTGCTGCTCCTCGGCTCGGGCGCGGCCCGCCGCCAGGCCCTGGAGTCCAAGCTCCAGCAGACCCTGGCCCAGCTCCGCGACTCGGTCGGCGCGGCGGTCTACATCAGCCGGTACGTCGACGGCGAGATCCGCGTGACGCAGTACGCCGACAGCCCGCTCACCCCGGCGGTCAACGAGTGGGTGGACTTCAGGTCGGCCGCGCACGCCTCGGCGATCGGCAAGTGCCTGCTGACCCAGCTCGACCAGAACGGCCGCCGCGACCACATCGCCCGGCACAAGACGCCCCGGCTGACCTCGCGGACGATCACCAGCGAGAAGGTCCTCTTCTCCAAGCTGGACAGCCAGCCGGCCACGGTCCCGGTGCTCGACCTCCAGGAGTACGCGGTCGGCACGGTGTGCGCGGCGGTGCCGCTGACGGCCGGGTCGTCGGCGGGCTGCCTGGCGCTGTCGATGCCGGTGAAGGACGCCCACCGGCTGCGCGCGGCGGCGGACACACTGAACCGGCGCGCGGCCCCGATGCTGCTGTCGCTGGCCCTGTAGAGCCGCTGGTCATCAGCACCCCTCCGGACCAGGTATTATTTTCACGTCAGCAAGCGCCGCTAGCTCAGTTGGTTAGAGCAGCTGACTCTTAATCAGCGGGTCCGGGGTTCGAGTCCCTGGCGGCGCACAGACAACGCACGAGGCGGTTTCCGTATCCACGGAGACCGCCTCGTGCGTTTTGTGCTGCCCTTTTGCGCTGCCCGCAGCCATGTACGAACGTTTTACACGCTCGTACTAGACAGCTGTTTTAAACAGCCGTATATTCCTTGGCATGACGAACCCCCCGAGCACCACCGCCGCCCCCGGCGCACTCGCCGGCCGTCGGGAGTGGACCGCCTTCCTGGTCCTGCTCCTCCCCCTCCTCCTCGTCTCGATGGACGTCTCCGTCCTCTTCTTCGCGATCCCGTCCATCGACCGGGACCTCGCCCCCAGCGCGACGCAGCAGCTGTGGATCTTCGATGTGTACGCCTTCGCCCTGGCCGGCCTCCTCATCACGATGGGCTCCCTGGGCGACCGCATCGGCCGCCGCAAGCTGCTGATGATCGGGGCGCTCGCCTTCGGCGCCGCCTCGGTCTGCGCGGCCTACGCGAACAGCCCGGAGATGCTGATCGCGGCCCGGGCGGTCCTCGGGATCGGCGGGGCGACGCTGATGCCCTCGACCATCGGGCTCGTGCGCAACATGTTCCAGAACGAGCAGCAGCGGGCGAAGGCGATCGGCATCTGGTCGGGCGCCATGGCCGGCGGGGTCGCGCTCGGCTCGGTGCTCAGCGGGGTGATGCTCCAGCACTTCTGGTGGGGTTCGGTCTTCCTGATCAACGTGCCCGCGATGGTGCTGCTGCTGGTGCTCGTGCCGCTGCTGGTCCCGGAGTTCAAGGACCCGAACCCGGGCCGCTTCGACTTCCTGAGCGTCCCGCTGTCCATGGGCGCGGTGCTGCCGGTGGTCTACGGCATCAAGGAGAGCGCCGCCCACGGGTTCGACATCGCCTGGGCCGCGGTGATCGCCGCCGGGCTGGCCGTCGGCTGGGTCTTCGTCCACCGGCAGCGCACCCGCTCCGACGCGATGATCAGCCGGGAGCTGTTCCGGGGCCGCGGCTTCGGCACCGGGATCGGGCTCAACGCGCTGGCCGCCTTCGCGATGATGGGCTCGGCCTTCTTCACCACCCAGTACCTGCAGTCGGTGCTCGGCATGAGCACGATGGAGGCCGCGCTGTGGAGCCTGGCCCCGTCCCTGGCGGTCGGTGCGGCGGCTCCCACGGCGACCGCGCTCGCCCAGCGGGTCCAGCGGGCCTACGTGGTCTGCGGCGGGTTCGTCGTCGGGGCGGCCGGCTTCGGGGTCTTCACGCTGGCCGGGACCGACTCGCTGGCCCTGCTGCTGATCGGCTCGGCCGTGATGAGCAGCGGCATCGTCGCGGTGATGGCGCTCGTCTCGGACATGGCGATGGCCGTCAGCCCGCCGGAGAAGGCCGGCTCGGCCGCCTCGCTCCTGGAGACCGGGCAGGAGTTCGGCGGGGCGCTGGGCATGGCCCTCCTGGGCGCCGTCGCCACCGCGGTCTACCGGGCGGACATGCCCGCCGCCGCCCCCGAGGTCGCCCGCAAGACCCTGCCGGGCGCGCTGGCCACCGGCGACGAGTCCCTGATCGCGATCGGCCGGGACGCCTTCGTCCACAGCATGCGGTACGCCTCGGTGACCGGGTCCCTGGTCCTGCTGACCGGTGCGGTGCTCGCGGCGACGCTGCTGCTCAGGGCGACCCGGACGTCCCCGGCCGCCGAGGCACCGGCCGCCGAGGCTCCGGCCGCGGCTCCGGTCCCGGCCCAGGCCTGACCCGTACCGGCACAGCGAAACCCCGGAGAGTCCTCGGACTCCCCGGGGTTCGCCGCGTCACGGCCTCAGGTCAGAACTGCACGTCCGAGCACGCGTAGAACGCGTTGGCCGTGTCCGCGATGTTCCAGACGCTCAGGATGATGTGCTTCCCGGACTTCTGGGTCGGGATGGTGCCCTGCTGGGTCAGCGTCGCCGGGGGCTGCTGGTTGTTGTACGGCACCGTCATGAACGGCTGCGGCTCCAGGTCGGCCCGGGTGAGCGGCTTGGTGGGGTCCCAGCCGTCCTTGGTGATGTAGTACCGGAAGTCCGTCGTGGCGTGGCGGGCGGTGAACTGCCAGCGGAAGCTGAAGCCCTGACCGGCGGTCACCTTGGTGGCGGGCCAGTTGCCGCCGCGCGGGTCGTCCAGCTGGGCGAACTCGCCGTGGCCGCCGGAGCAGATCGCCCCGTCGGCCGGCCCGGCCGCCGGGAAGCCCTTCGGTCCCTCGACGCTCTGCGGCTCCCACTGGATGTTGCCGCAGCCGGTCACCGTGCCGTTGGCGCACAGCTTCTGACGGCTGATCGGGCTGTCCGTGTAGCCGTGGCTGCTGGCGCTGCTCGTCGCGAACATCGAGACGCCCGCTACCGCAAGGCCGACCAGGGCCGCGCTTGCCTTCATACGCATGAGATGTCGCTCCTCGGATCGTGGGGGGAGTGGGGATTCCATGAGCACAGCTGCGTACGCGCGTTCTGCGGTCTAGACCAAGACTTAGATTATTGCCGTGCCTTGACCATGTCCAGACCAATGAGCGCGTGATTCCGGTTGCCCTGGAACCTCCCCCCACGCCTCCTCAGTTGCCGTCGCCCCCGGTCCGCCCGACGTAGAACGCCACCGTCAAGTCCTTGACCAGCGCCTTCCGTTCGTAGTCGTCCAGCTCCACGAGCCCTCGTTCGGTGAGCCGGCTGACGGTGTCGTCCACCGCGTCCACCACCGAAGTCAGCACGCTGTCCCGGTGCTGCGCGTCGATCGCCGCGATCCGGCGCCGCTGCATGGCCGCCGCCACCTCCGGCGCGTACTCGATCCCGGTCGGCTGGGCCGAGTACACCTCGACGCCGACCGGCTCGCAGTCCGCCTTCAGCATCCGGGTCAGCGCGTCGCCGACCGCCTCCGCGTTGCGCAGGGTGTGCGCGTCCTCGTGGAAGGCGTCGGCGGGCAGCTGGGACAGGACCCGGGCCATCGCGGCCTCGACCTGCTCGCGCAGGTACGCCTCGTGGTCCTCGATCCCGAGCGCCGCCCGCACGGTGTCCTTGACCCGCCACACGACCTGGACGACGACCCGCAGCGCCGTGCCGTTCGCGTCCACGGCGGGCAGCGGCTCGCTGCGCCAGTGCCGCAGCCGTACGTCGATCCGGCGGCGCAGCAGCAGCGGGCTGACCCACACCAGACCGGTGCGCCGCACGCTGCCCCGGTACTGCCCGAAGAGCGTGAGCACCCAGGCGTGCCCGACCCGTCCCCGGCCGAGGCCGCCGAGCGCGAAGAGCACCACGGCCGCCAGGAACACGAGCGCCGCCCAGGCACCGGTGGGCAGCCCTTCGTACGGGCGCGGCCCGAGCCCGACCCGGGCGAGCACCGAGGCCGGGACCACCCCGGTCCACCACAGGACGCCGCCCGCCGCCACGATCCCGCCGAAGCCGGTGAGCAGGGCGGCCCAGCCGGGCAGCGCGGGCCCGGGCCGCTCGCGCAGCCGGGGGTCGGCGTCGGGGGCGGGCCGGGTCGAAGGCCGCACCTGCGGTGTCCTCGGCACGGGCGGCCGCCGCACCCCGGCCACGGGCTCGCCCCCGCCCGGCCGCACGACGGTGGACGGCAGGGCGGCGGCACCGGCGCGCCGGTCCTCGCGGAAGAGGAGGTGCACGGGGATGGAGGCGGTGCGCTCGTTGGCGATGACCGCCTGGTGGCGGCCGCTGTCCCGGACCGGGTCGGGCCGGGGCGCGGCGTCCGGCCCGGGCACCCGGGCCCCGGTGAGCGCGAGGACGGGCTCGGGCCGGGCCGCCTCCGCGAGGGGCGCGGCGTCCTCGGGCTCGGCGTCCCTGGGCTCGGCCTCCCCGGGCACGGCGTCCTCGGGCGCCGCGTCCTTCACGGGTTCCGGCGCGGGAGCCTCCGCAGGACGCGCGTCCTCCGGCTCCTCCGCGTGAGCCTCCGCCGGAACCGACACCGAGGCCGAGGTGGCCCCGAGCGAGGCCCCGCGGTCCTCGTCCCCCGACGGAAGGTCAAGCACCAGATCAACGACGGAATCCGCGTCGGAACCGGCGTCACCACCGCCCTCCGCGACGGCCGGCTCCGTCGGCTCCACGACCTGGACCACCACCTCCTCGTCCGAGGGCACCGACACCGGGACGGGCCTGAAGAGGGGAGGTGGCTCGGGCGCGCGGGGCGCGGCCGGGGCGGCGCCCCGCACCGGCAGCCCCTCGGCGACCGGCTCGTCCGCCGCCGCCCGCGCGGCCCACGCGTCCGTGACGCTGCCCGCTCCGCCCGGGCCGACCCATTCCCGTACCGGGACCGCTCCGTACTCCGTCTCCTGGCCGTACTCCGGGTTTCCGGAGCTGTCCGACACCGTGGATCGCATTTCCGCCTCCGTCATGTCCGTCGTGTCACGCGAAGAGTCGCCGCCAGGTCTCCGGGCCCGGATAGCCGTCGGCCTCCGTCCCCCGCCAGCCCTGGGCCTTCTGGAAGGTCTCGACATTGCGCCGGTCCGCCTCGGTCCACCGGGGGCTGGGGCCCAGCCGGTAGTGCGCGCCGTACCCCTTCTTCACCAACTGTTTTCCGAGCCGGTCGACATGGCTGTTGGACTGACCCGGCCGGAAATACCCCCGTCCGGGGAAGGCCGGGGCCGCCTTCGCGCCGCCCTGCCCGCTCGCGGCGGGGATGTCGCGGCCGGTTCCGGTCACCAGCAGCTTCCAGGTGTCGGGGCCGGGGATGCCGTCGGCCTCCGCGCCCTTCCACCCCTGGGCCTGCTGGAACGCCCGGGTGGCCCGGCGGTCGGCGTCGGTCCAGACCGGGTCGGGGCCGATCTTGTAGAAGCGCTTGCCGCCCCGGGCGACGAGCATCGCGCCGAGCCGGGTCACGTACGCGTTCTTCGCGCGGGGCCCGAACTTCGCCGCGCCGGGGAACGGCTCCTTCTCCGCCTCGCTGCCGGACTTCCCCGTGCTCAGGCCCTTGTAGCGGTAGGCGACATAGCTCGCGGAGTTGGTCCAGTACGCCATGGGCGTCGTCTGCTTGCGGGTGTGCGGCTTGGTCTGCTCGTACGCCGTGTAGTGCGTGTGCGTGTAGTCGGTCCAGCCGCCGAAGATCGTGACGTGCGACCCGTTCCCGGGGTCGGCGAGGTTGTGGAAGAGCAGGATGTCGCCCGGCTGGAGGTCCGCGCGGGCGATGCGGGTGCCGTACGCGGCGAGGCTGCCGGTCCACTCGTTGCCGGGCAGGTTCCAGGCCATCGACACATAGCCGGAGCAGTCCTGCCGGTACCCGTCCGACCAGTACTTCGACATGCTGTACGGGACCTGCGCGTCCAGCCACTTCTTCGCGCGGTTGATGATCTCGGTCCGGGTCGTCGCCCGCGGCTCGGGCGTCTTGGCCTGGGCCGCCGCAGGTCCCGGCGAACCGGCCCCGCGCAGCGGCCCCGGCAGCCCCTGGGGGCTGTCCGGCAGCGGGCCGATGCCGGTCGGCACCCCCGTGCCGGGCGCCGGGGCGGGGTCGGCGGGCGCCCCGGCGGACTCCGCGGCACCGCCGCCGAGCACCACCCCGGCGGCGGTGACCAGCACCATCGCGCGCCGCGCGCCGTGCGCGGCCGGGTGTCCCCCGTGCCGCACGGGAAGCCCCCCGGCGGCAGTCCGCCGCTGGGCGGCGCAGCCGGGACAGGGACAGTCGATGGCGGGTACGTACTCCTCGAAGGCCGGCACAGTCATGCGATTCCCCTCCGCAGTCGTCAAGTTCCTCGGGCGCATCTGCTCGGGCGTCAGCGTGGCAACGGTCGCGACCTACGTCACGACATACCGCAGTTTGACGGATAGAAGGGAAAAAACGACCATCCGACAGGCCGGGAAGGCGAGACGCCCCTTCGGGGGTGGTCGGGAGCACTGCCGGAGATCGGGTAGAGTTTTCCAGGTCAGCAGGCGCCGCTAGCTCAGTTGGTTAGAGCAGCTGACTCTTAATCAGCGGGTCCGGGGTTCGAGTCCCTGGCGGCGCACGCACAGCCAAGGCCCCCTCGCTTCGCGCGAGGGGGCCTTGGTCGTTCTTCGATGCGCTTCCGCGTCCGCCGCATGCGTGCGGAGGGTGACCGGTTATCGACGTAACGTCAGAAAGCGGCTGGGCGGACGGGGAGCGTCCCCCTACAGTGGGGTGTGCGGCGGACCCGGACGCCACCGACCTCCCGTGTCCGCGCCGGGCCACTCCCGCGGCCCGCGCACCGCGGTCGAGGACCGGCCCGGCCGCAGCCCGGGGAACGGGCGGCGGCCGGGCCAGGTACGGCTCCTCCGGGGATCAGGCCGCCTTCGCGGTGCCCTTCTCCGCCGTCAGGTAGGCCGAGACGACCACGTTCGCGGTGTACGAGTGGGACTTCTGGTCGTACGTGCCGCCGCAGGTGATCAGCCGCAGCTCCGCCCGCCCGTCCTTGCGGGGTCCGTACGCCTTCTGGGCGTCGAACCGGGCTCGGGTGAGGACCTGCACGTCATCGATGGTGAACTCGGCGACCGTGCCGTCCGTGCGGGTGACGTCGACCTTCGCGCCGGGGCGGGCCGCGCTGAGCCCGTAGAAGACGGCGGGCTTGGTCTCGGTGTCGACATGGCCGACGAACAGGGCCGGCCCCTCGGCGCCGGGCCGGGTGCCGTCCCCGTACCAGCCGACCGTCTGGGGCGTGTCGAAGGACGGCGGCTCGATGGCGCCATCGGCGTCCAGGCCCCGGGAGACGACGGGGGCCTCGACGCCGATGGACGGGATCTCGACGCTCTTCGGCGCGACGCCCCCGATCGGCGCGTGCGCCGGGGGCAGTGGTACGCCGAGCGGGCGCCCGACCGCGGCGACGTCGCCGGTGGTCGGGGCCGAGCCGATGCCCGAGCCGTCCGTGATCCCGCGGCCCCAGAGCCACAGGCCCAGCAGGAGGACGGCCCAGGTCACTCCGGTGAGCAGCCTGCCGCGCCCCGCCGACCCCTCCGGTGCGGACATGTCAGTCGGCCGCCGGGCGGCGACGGCGCACGCTGCGGAAGGCGACGGCCACGGCCGCGACGGCGGCCAGCCCGAGGCCGATCACCTCGTGGGCGGTGCCGGGGCCGTCCTGCTCGGCGGTCTCGCTCGCGAGCACGGCGGTGCCGCCGCCGCCCGCGTGGACCGGGGCGATGGGCACGGGCCGCTCGCGGTGCACGACGGTGAGCGTCGCGGTCACCCGGGTGTGCTTGTCGCAGATCGCCTGGACGTCGTAGTCGCCGGGCTCGGCGTCCGCGCGGACGCGCGCCTCGGCGTAGAGCGTGCGGTCACCGCCGCCGGACGAGAACCGCGCCTCGGAGACGAAGGCGTCGGAGTTCCCCTTGGCCTCCTTGGCCTTGCAGCCGGACAGCTCCAGCTCGACCTCGCCGCCCGGGGCGACGGACGAGGGTGAGACCGACAGGGCGGCACGGGACCGGGAGTCCTCGTGGCCGGAGCCGGATTCGGCCAGTGCCGAGGGGATCGGCACCAGAGTCGCCGCGGCCAGTGCGGCGGCACAGAACGTGAGGGGTATGGAACGCATCGTGAACCTCCTGATGGAAGGTTCACGCGCGCCGGGGCTTTCCGCATCCGGAGCGCGGGGGCGCTGGGCCGGTGGAGTGGGCCCCGCTCCCCCGCGTCGGGGGGGGTGTCAGCCCAGGTCTACGAGGTCGACCAGGTCCGCGATGGAGTCCACGACGGTGGACGGCCGGAACGGGTACTTGTCGATGTCCGCAACCGTGGTCAGCCCGGTGAGCACCAGGAAGGTCTGCATGCCCGCCTCCAGACCGGCCAGCACGTCGGTGTCCATGCGGTCGCCGATCATGGCGCTGGACTCGGAGTGCGCGCCGATCGCGTTCAGCCCGGTGCGCATCATCAGCGGGTTCGGCTTGCCCGCGAAGTACGGGGCCTTGCCGGTCGCCTTGGTGATCAGGGCGGCGACGGAGCCGGTCGCGGGCAGCGGGCCCTCGGCGGACGGGCCGGTCTCGTCCGGGTTGGTGCAGATGAACCGGGCCCCGGCGTTGATCAGCCGGATCGCCTTGGTGAGCGCCTCGAAGGAGTACGTACGCGTCTCGCCGAGCACCACGTAGTCCGGGTCGTGGTCGGTGAGGACGTACCCGATGTCGTGCAGCGCGGTGGTGAGCCCGGCCTCGCCGATGACGTACGCCGTGCCGCCGGGGCGCTGGTCGTCCAGGAACTGGGCGGTGGCGAGGGCGGAGGTCCAGATGTTCTCGACGGGCACGTCCAGGCCCATGCGGTTCAGCCGGGCGTGCAGGTCGCGGGCGGTGTAGATCGAGTTGTTGGTCAGGACCAGGAAGGGCAGTCCCGAGTCACGCAGCCGCTTGATGAAGGCGTCGGCGCCGGGGATCGGGGTGCCCTCGTGGATGAGGACCCCGTCCATGTCGGTCAGCCAGGACGAGATCGGCTTGCGCTCTGCCATGTGGGACTCCAGTTGCCGTACGCCAGGTGCGGGGACGCCGGCGGCACCGCGTTGTGCAGCGCCGACGCCCCCGAGTTTAGGCCGACTGTTCGACGTGGAGGTACTGGCTGACCACCTGGTGATCAGTGGTTCGCGCGGCGGGTGCGGCGGGCGGCGAGCACCATCGCGCCGCCGCCGATCAGGAATCCGGAGACAGTCAGGGCGGGCAGGGGTACGGGGACGGAGATGCCGGTGGCGGCGAGCTGCGGGACACCCGCCGGGTCGGTGCCCGGGGGCACCGGGCGCCGGGTGGTGCCGGTCGTGCCGGTCGTGCCGGGGTCCGCGTACCCCTCGTCGCCCTTGCCCTTCACCGTGCCGCTCCCCTCGTCCTCGTCCTCGCCGGTGCCGCCCACGTGCTCCCGGCCCGTCCCGTCCCCGCTCTCGCGGTCGCCGTCCGTCTCACCGGTCCCGGTGGTGTCCTCGTCGGGCTCGACCACGGAGAACGGGTAGTCCTCGGACTCGCCGACCCATTCCCCGTCGCCCCCGGTGCCGCTGCCGCCGCCCCGGCGCTGGACGATCGCGGCGTTCGCGGTGACCCGACCCGGGCTCGTGTCGGAGGTGAAGGCCAGCCGGACCTGGACGGTGACGGTGCGTCCGGCGGGCACGGTGAACCCGGGGAAGGCGTCGTCGCCCTCGCCGCCGAAGACCCCGATGTGCTCGTCCCGGTCGGTCGTCTCCCAGGTCACCCGGTGCTCGACCCCGGGGTGGGCGCGCTCCGAGAACTGGAGCTGGATCTGGTCCGAGGTCAGCGCGCGGTCCTCGTCGGTGAGGACGAGCACGGGATGGATGGCGCGGCAGGACTCGGTGGTCGTGTTCGTCAGGTCCAGGAACCAGGTGCCGTAGCCGCCGCCGGAGGCGTAGGTCTCGGGCCCGCCGTGGATGCGGGTGTCGATGGGGAAACCGGCCGACGCGGGGTTGCCGCAGGCCGGCTGCTGGTCGGCGGTGGCCGAGCCGGGCGCGCCCGCCCGGATCGGCCCGCTGGCCGTTCCGGCGACCGTGCTGCGCTGCGGGGCGGCGGCCGCGGCGGCCCCGCCCAGGACCACGGGCATCACGCTCGCGGCGGCCAGCCCGAGCGCGAGGCCGTGCCGGGTACGGCCGGCGCCGGGGGGGTCGGTGGTCTCGGTGGGCTCTGCGGGTTCGGGTGGCATGGCAGGGCAGCCTCCACTTCGTACGGCAAGGGCCGGTCGGGACGGGGCGCCGCGTGCGGCGCGGCTCGGGGTCCCTCGGGGTGGCCGAGGTTGCCACGCGCGCGCGAGGGTCCGCCGCAGGCGTGCCGGGGGGCCGCCCGGAGGGGGTGCGGGTGCGCCCGGACGGCGGAGGGGGCGCCGGTGCGCGCCCTGGCTCAGCCCGCCGCAGGCGCCCCCGCCGGGTCCACGCGGCCGAACAGCGGGCCCAGCACCAGCTGCGCCGCGCCCTCCGCGACCGGGCGGTCGCCCTCGCGGTGGGCGGTGACCGGGATCGGGGTGCCCCGCACCCCGTCGCGGCGGGAGCGTTCGTCCAGGACCGCGCGCACCCCGCGTACGTACGTGTCCGGGTCGGCGGCGACCGTGCGGCCGCCCAGGACCACGCGGTCGATGTCGAGGAGCCCGACGAGGTTGGCGGCGCCGGTCCCGAGCACCCTGGCCGCCTCGGCCGCGTCGCCCCGGCCGACGGCGGCCAGGCACAGCGCCTCCAGGCAGCCGCGTCCGCCGCAGCCGCACCGGATCCCGTCCAGCTGCACGGTCTGGTGCCCGAACTCGCCCGCCCCGGTCCGCTCCCCCCGGTGCACCGCGCCGCCGAGGACGAGCCCGGCGCCGAGGCCGGTGCCGAGGTGGAGGTACGCGAAGTCGGCGGGGCCGTCCGCGCCGAGGGCCAGGCCGAGGGCGGCGGCGTTGGTGTCCTTGTCGAGGACCACGGGCAGCCCGGTCCGGGCGGCGAGCGCGTCGCGCAGCGGGTAGCCGTCCCACTGCGGGAACCCCGTGACGCGGTGCAGCACCCCGCCCCGGTGGTCCAGCGGTCCCGGGACGGCGACGCCCACCCCGAGCACCGGCAGCGCCCCGTCCCCCCGTACGGCGGCGACCGCCCCTGCGGCGGCCTTCAGCACCTCGTCCGCCGGGGCCCCGAAGTCCAGCGGAGCCGTACGGCTCTCGGCGACGACGCCAGCGAGGTCCACGCGCACCACGGCCAGCCCGTCGCGGTCCAGGTGCAGCCCCACCGCGTACCCGGCCTCGGGGACCAGCCGGAGCACGGTCCGGGGCTTGCCGCCCGTGGAGGCGCGGCGGCCCGCCTCGGCGGCCAGGCCCTCGGCGCGCAGCCGGGCGGTGATCTTGCTGACGGCCTGCGGGGTGAGCCCGGTGCGCTCGGCGAGTTCGAGCCTGCTGATGCCGCGCTCGCCGGCCACCCGCAGCAGGTCGAGGACGAGGGCCGCGTTGTGGCTGCGCAGGGCGGGAAGGTTCGCGCCGGTGTTGCTCCTGTTCACGGAACCATTGTGGCCCGCGCTTGCACTTTGGCAACAGCGTTGCCAAAGTAGGCCCATGACCACCTTGCGCGTCGGACTCGTCGGCTACGGCCTGGCGGGGTCCGTCTTCCACGCCCCGCTGATCACCGCCACCGAAGGGCTCGTCCTCGACACGGTCGTCACCCGCGACGAGGAGCGCCGCGCCCAGGCCCGCGCCGCCTACCCGGACGTCCGCTTCGCCGGCTCCCCCGACGAGCTGTGGCAGCGGGCCGACGAGCTCGACCTGATCGTCATCGCGTCGCCGAACAAGACCCACGTACCGCTGGCGCGGGCGGCCCTGGAGGCCGGACTTCCGGTGGTCGTGGACAAGCCGGTCGCGGGCACGGCGGCCGAGGCACGGGAACTGGCGGCGCTGGCCGAGGAGCGCGGACTGCTGCTCTCGGTCTTCCAGAACCGGCGTTGGGACAACGACTTCCTCACCCTGCGCGCGCTCCTCGCGGACGGCGCGCTGGGCGAGGTACAGCGCTTCGAGTCGCGTTACGAGCGGTGGCGCCCGCAGCTGAAGGGCGGCTGGCGCGAGTCCGGCGACCCGCAGGAGATCGGCGGGCTGCTGTACGACCTGGGCAGCCATGTCGTCGACCAGGCGCTGACCCTGTTCGGCCCGGCGGCCCAGGTGTACGCCGAGTCGGACCTGCGGCGCCCGGGCGCGGCTGCCGACGACGACACGTTCGTCGCGATCACCCACGCCTCCGGGGTCCGCTCGCACCTGTACGTGAGCGCCACGACGGCCCAGCTCGGGCCCCGCTTCCGGGTGCTCGGGTCGAGCGCGGGCTTCGTGAAGTACGGCCTCGACCCCCAGGAGGCCGCCCTGCGCGAGGGCGCCCGGCCGACCGACGGCGGGCCGTGGGGCGAGGAGCCCGAAGAGCTGTGGGGCCGGCTCGGCGCGGGTGAGTCCCCGCTCACGGGCGGCGGCACCCCGGTCCGCACGCTCCCGGGCGACTACCCGGCGTACTACGCGGCGGTCAGCGACGCGCTGCGCGGGACGGGCGACAATCCGGTGACCGCTCTTCAGGCCACCGAAACCCTGGACGTCCTGGAGGCGGCCCGCCGCTCGGCCCGCGAGGGGATCACCGTCACCCTGCGGCCCACCGGCGCCTCCGCCCACGCAACCGAGGAGCAGCCCGTATGAACCCCACCGCTCCGACCATCTCCGAGCTGATCGCCCAGGAGCGCCGCCTCACCCTGCCGCACTTCGGCTACGACGACGCCTACGCGCTCGGCGCCCTGCTCGTCTCGCTGGCCCGGGAGCGGCACGCCCCGGTCGCGATCGACATCCGGCGCGGGGCGCAGCAGCTGTTCCACGCGGCGCTGCCCGGTTCGAGCGCGGACAACGACGCGTGGATCGACCGCAAGCGCCGGGTGGTCGAGCGGTACGGGGAGAGCTCGTACCTGGTGGGGACGCGGTTCCGGGCGAAGGGGACGACGTTCGACGAGGCGTCCCGGCTGGACCCGGACGTGTACGCGGCGCACGGCGGCTCGTTCCCGGTCGCGGTCGAGGGCGCGGGCGTCATCGGCTCGGTGACGGTCTCGGGGCTGCCGCAGGCGGAGGACCACGCGCTGGTGGTGGAGGCGCTGGAGCAGTTCGTGTCGCGGATCGACGGCTGACACGTACGGAGGGGTGGGGTCCGCTGACGCGCGGACCCCACCCCTCCGATGTATCGGGGTGCCCCTGAGCGCCCCTAGGCGTCCTTCAGCTCCTGCCGCTGCCGGCCGAGTCCGTCGATCTCCAGCTCCACGACGTCACCGGCCCGCAGGTAGGGCTTGGGCTCGGGCTGGCCCATGGCGACACCGGCCGGGGTGCCGGTGTTGATGACGTCGCCCGGGTAGAGCGTCATGAAGTGGCTCAGATAGCGGACGACCTCGCCGACCGGGAAGATCTGGTCGGCGGTGGTGCCGTCCTGCTTCAGCTCGCCGTTGACCCAGAGCTTCAGCGGGAGGGACTGCGGGTCGGCGACCTCGTCGGCGGTGACCAGCCAGGGGCCCAGCGGGTTGAACGTCTCGCAGTTCTTGCCCTTGTCCCAGGTGCCGCCGCGCTCGATCTGGAACTCGCGCTCGGAGACGTCGTGCGCGACCGCGTACCCGGCGACGTGGGCGAGCCCTTCCTCGGCCGTCTCCAGGTGGCGCGCGGTGCGTCCGATGACGACGGCGAGCTCGACCTCCCAGTCGGTCTTCACGCTGCCGCGCGGCACGAGCACGGTGTCCTCGGGCCCGACGACGGTGTCCGGGGCCTTGAAGAACAGGATCGGCTCGTCGGGGATCTGCGCCCCGGTCTCCGTGGCGTGGTCGTGGTAGTTCAGCCCGATGCACACGATCTTGCCGATGCGGGCGAGCGGCGGACCCACCCGCAGCCCCTCGGCGTCGAGCGCCGGCAGTTCGCCGGACGCGGCCGCGGCGGCCCGCACCCGGGCGAGCGCGTCCTCGTCAGCGAACAGGGCGCTGTCGATGTCGGGGACGACGCCCGACAGGTCACGCAGGGTTCCGTCCTCGTCCAGCAGCGCCGGTCGTTCCGCGCCCGCCGTACCCACACGAAGCAGCTTCAAGAGTCGTTCTCCTCGATCGGATCAGGCCCGTCGGATGGGTAGCGGCCATCGCAGGCTTGTCCGATCCTCCAAGACATCCGATCACTCCGCAAGACCCTGTTCACCACCTGGACCGGGCCGCCCCCGCGCCGGAGTTAGGCGGCCGTGGCGACCGCGGCGCCCGGCACGGTCATGTCGCGGTACAGGAAGGCCCGCTCGATGGCGGTCCAGGTCGTGCTGGTGACCACGTACAGCGCGGCGGCCAGCGGCACGAAGGCGACGGTGAAGAGGGTGAAGAAGGACATCAGCGGCATGAGCTGGTTCATCGCGCCCATGCCGGGCATCGGCTGTCCGTCGGGGCCGGTGGCCGGGGTGACCGGGTTGGCGGCCATCTGACGCTTCGTACGCCCGTAGTTGAACGTCGCGACGGCCGCCACGATCGCGAAGAGGCCCAGGTAGACGAGGCCCTGCGCGCCGAACATCCCGCCGTGCGACAGGGCGTCGTGCCAGCGCTCGCCGAGCGGGGCCTCGAAGAGCTGGTGACCCAGGAGCGAGTTGGCCTTGTCGCCGATCTTCTGGCTGGAGAAGAGGTGGTAGAGCAGGAAGAACGCCGGCATCTGGAGCAGGCTCGGCAGGCAGCCGGAGAGCGGCGAGACCTTCTCCTCGCGGTGCAGCTCCATGAGCGCCTTCTGCATCTTCTCGCGGTCCTTGCCGTGCTTCTTGCGCAGCTCCGCGATCTGCGGCTGGAGCCGGCGCTGCGCCTTCTGCCCGCGGGCGGCGGCCCGCGAGAGCGGGTGCACGGCGAGCCGGACGAGCGCGGTGAACAGGACGATCGCGGCGGCGGTGGACGCGCCCTGGAAGAGCGGGTGGAGCAGGTCGGCGAGAGCGCCGACCAGGCTGGCGAAAGCGGACATGAAGGCGGACATGGAGCCCTCCGGGGTCTCGTCATGCGGGAAGCGAGGAGTACGTGCTTCGGCGTGACGGGTCCGCGAAGGGGCTGATGTGCCCTTGCGAAAGGCTGGTGTGCCCTACGCGGCCGTCGGGAGGGCGCGGCCCGGTGCTCGGGGGCGTCGGCGCCCCTGGGCGTCCGGGTCCCGTTGCGGGAGGAACGCGGTGCGCTTCTCCCGGTCGCGCATGGCGGTGCGCACCCGGGTGCGGGGCACCGGGGCGGCGCAGCGGGCGCTGATGACCGAGCAGGCGACGAGCGCGGTGCCGGCGGCCGCCGTGGCGGCGAGCGCGACGGCGGCGGAGATGCTGCCGCCCTCGGCGAGGAGGACCTCGGTGAGGAGGAAGAGGAGCAGCCCCGCGGGGCGCAGGACGCGGGAGAGACCGTCGCGTACGCGGCTCATGGCGTCGGTGTCCATGGGCGGTGCCTCCCTTCCGTATGCGCTCCTGTCGGTCCATCCGTTATACACGACCGGCCGAGCGGGTCAACGTACGTTGACAGCCATCCGGTCCGCCTCCACCTCGTCCCGGGCCAGCACCTCGTCGTCCGGCCGTTCGTCGCGCTCGCGCGGCCCCGCGTACGTCACCGCGAGCGCGACGGCCAGGTTGGCGGCGAGGGCGACGATGCCCGCGTTCACACCCCACACCGGGTCGTTCTCCGTGAACACGAACCCGCACACCACGCCGACCCCGACGACCAGCCCGGACATCGCCCCGAGCAGGGTCAGCCGCCGCCACATCAGCCCCAGCAGCACCATGGGGAGCAGCTGCGCCATGCCCTCGTACGAGATGAGCGAGAGGCGAACGAGGGTGTTGGGGGCGGTGTAGGTGAGGAGCAGCGCCAGGGCGCCCGCGACCACGACGACCAGCTGCGCGGCGCCCTTCTGCCGGCGCTCCCAGCGCGGCACGAGGGAGAGCACGCTGCGGCCCCACATCGTGCCGATGACCAGCATGAACACGGCCATGGGCACGATCGAGGAGAGCGCGGCGGCGACCCCGATGACGCCGACGGACCAGGCGGGCAGCGAGTCCGTGACGAGCTCGAAGAGCGCGAGGTTGGACTCGGCGCCGACCAGCCCCGGCACGACGAACAGCGCCGCCATGCCGAGCAGCATCGGGACGAAGAGGAGGACGTTGTAGGCGGGCAGCCACATCGCGTTGCGGCGGAGCACGTCGGCATTCTTCGCGCCCAGGTAGCCGGCGACGGTGGTCGGGAAGATCACGACGGTGAGCGAGTTCAGGAACGAGGTGGTGATGAACCACGCCTGTCCGAGGCCGCTGTCCCCGTGGCCGGGGAAGGTCAGCCACTCGCTCTTCTCGGTGACGAGCCGGTCGAGGAAGGGCCCGTAGCCGTCGAAGTAGTGCACGGGCACGTAGATCGCCAGGAAGCCGAGCGTGACGATGACCAGCAGGTCCTTCAGTACGGACACCCAGGCGCTGCCGCGCAGCCCGCTGACCACGACGAAGCCGGTGGTGACGGCGAAGGCGATGAAGTAGGCCCAGTTCAGGCTGATGGCGCCGTACGAGATCGTGGAGACGACGACGCCCATGCCGGTGATCTGAAGCTGGATGTACGGCAGCAGGAACACGGTCGCCAGGACGGCGACGAGCGCGCCGAGCCAGGGCCGCCCGAAGCGGTGCGCCACCATGTCGGTGATCCCGACGAGCCCGTGCTTGCGCGCGTACGCCCACAGCATCGGCCCGACGACGTAGCCGACGGCGTACCCGCAGGACATGTACGCGACGACGTACAGGACGGGCGCCCCGTAGTTGTAGCCCCAGCCGGCGGCGCCGAGGTAGCTGAAGCTGGTGTAGCCCTCGCCGGCCATCAGCACCCAGATGAAGACGGTGCCGAGGCTGCGCCCGCCCACCGACCACTCGGCGAGCCCGCCCCCGCCGCCGCGCGTGCCGCGTACGGCGAGCAGCCCCAGGGCGACGGTGGCGACCATGAAGACCCCGAAGACGGAGGTCGCGACGGCGGCGTTCACCGGCGGTCACCCCGCCGGGTCATCCATACGGCGACGGGGGTCAGCAGGGTCGCCCCGAGCAGCCAGAAGAAGAGGAACGGCAGCCCGAGAACGACGGGCCGGACCCGGTTCACGAACGGCAGCGCCCCGAGGTAGAGCACGTAGGGGACCAGCAACCACAACAACTGCGGACGTCGTCTGAGCACGTGGAGACACGTTAGAGGGTCGGCGGCGGGTCCGTGGCCGGTGGTCGTCAACACCTCCGGCACGCGACCGGGCTCACGCCCCCGGGCCCGCGGAGTAGCCCCCGTCGCGTGCCCGCACAGCAGTACGGTGTGGTGCATGCGCCCCGACACCCCTGCCGACCACATCTCCGAAGCCGAGCGTCTGCTCCGCACCGCGGCGCAGTACCCCGAGGACCACGAACCGCTGCTCCTCCAGGCCGCGGCCCACCTGGAACTCGGCGGCGACCGCGCCCGCGCCACGACGCTCTACGACGAACTGCTCGGCGACTCCCGCACCGAGCACCCGCAGCTGGTGAAGGCGCTCAGCGCCGCGAACCTGTGGGAGTACGGCCACGAGGCGGAGGCCCGCGCGCTGATCGACGGCGTCCGCGTGGCGGCCCCGCAGGAGGCGGCCCCGTGGGAGATCGCGGCCGAGACGCTGGAGGCCCACGACGAGCTGGAAGCGGCCCACGACCTCTTCTCCACGGCCCTGCGGCTGCTGATCGCCCCGGGCGAGGAGGTCCCGTACCAGACCCAGTCGCTGCTGACCGGCCGCCACCGGGTCCGCCGCCTGATGGGCGTCGCGCACGACGCGTGGGACGAGCTGGCGGACACCCTGCACACGGCGGCTGTCCCGCTGGACGAGCTCCACGACCCGAAGCGGCTGTGGTCGCTCGGCTCGTCGGACCCGGGCGAGCTGCGCGCCGAGATCACCCGCCTGCGCGCCGAACTGGGCACATACCGCACGGCGTTGTCCCGCCCGTTCCCGGTGGCGGTGCTGCACTGGCCGGCCGCCGAATTCCGCGAACTCCTCACGGCGTACCCGAGCCTGGGCAGCGAATACGCCTCCCACCCGGACCACTTGGCCCGCCTGGAGGCGGCCCTGCGCGACCTCCAGGCGGCGGGCACCCCGAACCTCGGCATCGTCCGCGGCACGGTCCCCTCCTACGAAGCCTTCGCCGCCTCCGAATCCGCGTCCCCGGCGGACCCGGACCTCCTCCCCCAGTACGCGACGACCCTGGCCGCGCGGGGGCGCGCGGTGCCGTGGCCCCCGGCGAAGAGCGCGGAGTGCTGGTGCGGGTCGGGGGAGTCGTACCGGGGGTGCCATGGGGGGCGGGTGTAGGGGCTGACGGGGGCTGCCTGAGGCTTCCCCGGTGGCGAATAACGGATGCCGGGGCGCGCCCCGGCTCCGTACCCTTCACCCATGCCCGAACTCCAGCGACTGCGCCCCGACCACGCCCCGGCCGTCCTCGCCTTCGAGACGGCCAACCGCGCGTTCTTCGCGGCGTCGGTCCCGGACCGCGGCGACGCGTTCTTCACCGACTACCCGCCCCGCCACGAGGCCCTGCTCACCGAACAGGCCACGGGGACCTGCCACTTCCACGTCCTGGTGAACTCCTCGGGCGAGATCCTGGGCCGCTTCAACCTGATGGACGCCGCCGCCGGCACCGCCGAACTCGGCTTCCGCCTCGCGCAAAAGGCCACGGGCCGCGGCCTGGCGACGACCACGGTGCACCAGCTCTTCGACCTGTGCCGCACGCGCTACGGCCTGACGACGCTCAGGGCCAGGGCGGCGGTGCGGAATACGGCGTCGCGTGCGGTGCTCGGCCGGACGGGGTTCGTGGAGACGGGCGAGGCGGTGGAGCTGAGCGGGGAGGCGGGGGTGGCGTTTGTGCGGGTGCTGGGGGCGGAACCCCCGACAGCGGAGGTCCGGGCATAGGACACTTGGCCGTGATGAGTACCGCCAAGCCCTCCTCCCCCGCCGTCTCCGCCCGCATGAGTCGCCAGGCGAGCCGCGACACCGCGCCGGAGGTGGCGGTCCGGAAGCTGTTGCACGCGTCCGGTTACCGGTACCGCCTCAACGAGCGGGTGCCCCACATGTCCCGGCGGACGATCGACATCGCCTTCACCCGGGCCAAGGTCGCGGTGTTCCTGGACGGCTGCTTCTGGCACGGCTGTCCCGAGCACGCGACGCGTCCGAAGGCGAACGCCGAGTGGTGGCGGCAGAAGCTCGACCGCAACATGGCGCGCGACGCCGAGACGACAGCACATCTGGTCGCCGAGGGGTGGACGGTCCTGCGCTTCTGGGAGCACCAGACCCCCGTCGAGGTCGCGGAGAAGGTGGCGGAGACGGTCGATCGTGAACGGTCCGAGAGGCGGACGGGACGGGGACACGAGGGCTTGTGAGCGGATTGCGGTTCGTGGACGTGTGCGCGGGGGCCGGCGGGCTGGCGCTCGGGCTGGAGCAGGCCGGGTTCGAACCGGTGCTCCTGCTGGACAGGAAGGCGGTGGCCTGCGAGACCCTGGGCCTGAACCGACCGCACTGGAAGGTCCTGGAGATGGACCTGCTGGACTTCGTCCCCGACGAGCACCCCTATACCTACGACGTCGACCTGCTGTCCGCCGGACTCCCCCGCCTCCGATCGAGCGCGACGGCGACGAGGGCGGACACCGACGAGGAGGAGCGGCTCCTGCGGGCCACGGTCCTCCTCGCCCCTGCGATCCAGCCGCACGCCATGATCATCGAGAACGTGCCGGCGCTGGTCGAAGCCGCGGCGTTCGCGCCCCTCCGCACCTTCGTCCACGAGGAACTGGAACACCTCGGGTATCGGCTGCACTGGTTCGTGCTGAACGCAGCGGACTTCGGCGTGCCGCAGGTCCGGAAGCAGGGAGTCCTCGTCGCCCTCAAGGCACGGTACGCGAAGCGCTTCCGCCCGCCCCCGCCCACGGTGACCACGCACACCTCGGCGGGTGAGGCCCTGCGACGATCCATGGCGGCCCGTGGCTGGAGGGGCGCCGACGCCTGGGCGGACGGGGCGGGCGCCGTCGCACCGACGCTCGTCGGCGGCTCCGACAATCGAGGGGGCGCCGATCTGGGGCCCTCCGGCACGAAGGCGGCCTGGGCACGGATGGGGGTCAACGGCGGAGCACTGGCCGACACCGTCCCAGGTCCCGAGGACGACGGCCGTTCGGACCTGATCAAGCTCACGGACGCCCAGACCGCGCTGTTGCAGGACTTCCCGGCCGATTGGCTCTTCTCCGGAAGGAAGACCGCTCGGTACCGCCAGATCGGACACGCCTCCCCGCCACCTGTGGGGAAGGCGCTGGGTCTCGCTGTCGCGGAGGCGCTGAGTGGATGAACGTCTCCGAGCCGGCCGGCTAGACTGCCCTACCATGACCGCCCCGCACCACCCCTCGCCCTCCCCTGCGCATTTCCGCATCGTGGATCTCTTCGCAGGTCCGGGCGGCATCGACATCGCCGCCGCGATCATGGGGGTGGAGAGCATCGGGGTCGAGTGGGACGACCCGACCCGTGCGACGCGCGCCGCGGCCGGTCTGCGCACCACCACCGAGAAGGACGTCGCCGCGCTGGGGCCGTGCGATCCCCAAGTCGCGGACGCCAACGTGCTCACCGGCGGACCGCCGTGCCAGTCGTTCTCCGTGGCGGGAAAGCGCGAGGGCCACAAGGCCCTGGACGACGTGAAGCGGCTCGCCAGGTGTCTGACCACCCCCCGGGACCTCGCCTCCTTCCGGAAGGCGTGGAAGGCGGTCAAGGCCGAGACCGACGCCATGTCCGACGCACGTACGGGGTTCGTCCTCCAACCGCTGCGTTGGATCATGGAGGCGAAGCTCGAACGCCGTCGGCCGTACGAGGTTGTGGTCCTCGAACAGGTCCCCACCGTGCTCCCCGTGTGGAGGCACTACGCCGAGTTGCTCAGGGGCATCGGTTACGCGGCCGATGCCCACGTACTGCAGGCCGAGCGCTACGGCGTCCCGCAGACGCGCCGGCGGGCGGTGCTGATCGCCCAGTGGGACCCGGAGAAAACGAGCAGGAAGCCGGACTTTCCCGATAAGACCCACCAGCCCTACCGCAAGGGTGGGCTGTCTGCCGCGCCCCCGGCGCCCCTCCGCGAGGAACCGCCCACCGCACAGCAGGGCCTGTTCGCCTCCCAGGAGTCGGATCCGTCCCGGGAGCCGGAGCCTCGGAAGTCGGAGAAGGACGGTTGGGTGTCGATCGGCGCCGCCCTGGCGGCCACCCGGCCCCGCGACTTCGTCCTGGTCTCCAACTACGGTTCCGGCGGCGACCCGAAGAACCGGGGCCGCCGCACCTCGGAGGAGCCGGCCGCGACGATCACCGGAAAGTTCCGTCGGAACCGGCTCTTCCTCCTGAAGGAGAACGAGTCGGGCGAGAAGGAGGTCGGCGAGGAACTGGACCGGTTGTCCTTCGAGGAGGGCGGACTCCTCCAGTCGTTCCCCGCCCGGTATCCGTGGCGGTCCACCGACGTGGCCCAGCAGATCGGCAACGCCGTACCCCCGCGCCTCTCCCTGCACGTCCTGAGCTTCGCTCTGTTGCGTGAGGCACCGAGGGACGAGTGGTTCACGCAGCTCGCTGAGTGGAAGCCGCCGTCCACATCCTCGGAGGACACGGCCGAAGGCCCCTGACGCGGGGCCCCGGGCCCGTTACTCCGCCTCCTCACCCTCGGCCTTCTTTCCGCGTACGGGGGCTCCCGCGAACAACTCCGCGAAGTGCTCCACGAGAGCGGCCACCGATTCCTCCGGTGCCTTCTCCTCGTCGGGCCCGATCGGAAGCGTCCTGCGCGGCACGGCCATGGCCCATTCGGCGGCGGCGATCCACTCCGACGACGGCCGGCCGTCGCGTTCCACGTCCGGTGCCAGCACGTCGTACATGAGTGTGGCGGCGGACGCGTTGACCGCCTGGACCAGGGCGTTGATCTCGCGACCGGTGCGCACGGTTCCCCGCTCGATCAGTCCGATCAACGCCCGCGCCGTGGGACGGTGGTCGATCACGGCGAGCCGCAGGGCCGTGTTGAGGACGTCCTGGTGCGTGCAGGCCACCTCGACGGGGCCGTAGTCGGGACCGTTCCTGAACAGTTCCGCCGCCCACCACAGCCGGGCGAACGCCTGCGTGTAGGGCGCCCCGCGGAATCGCGTCGCCGCGACCCTCGGCGGTTCTCCCTTGCGGGGCTCCGTGGTATGCCGCCATACGACATAGTCGGGCGCGACTCCCAGGGCCAGGTAGTTCCAGAGGCCGCGGTCGGACGCCTCGCGGCGCGTGAGCCGCAAGGTCGCGTGGAGACGGGGCGCCAGCCAGGCATCGGCGGCGGTGGGCTTCCCCTCACCGAACTCGTGCAGGGCGTCGTCGACCAGATCGCGCACCGGCTGGAGTGTGCCCCGGAACGCGTCACCCGGCAGGGGTTCGGCGACCTTGTTGAGCGCGATCGCGGGGACGTCCTCCTTGCCGGTGAGCAGGCCTTCGGTGAGGTAGCGGGCTGCGTTGAGATCCGCGAGGTACGCCAGACGCTCGGGGAGATGACTGGGCTTGCTGGTCACGAGTCGGTCTCCCTGTCGAGTCGGTCGAGGCCACGGATGGTCGCGGTCAGCACCTTGGGGACATCCGCCCTGCGCGTGGCCGCGTAGTGGATGAGCGGCTGAAGTTCGGTCCATCCCGACGATCCGGTCCTGCCGGTGTGGACCACGCGGAGCGCGTCCTCCAACGGCCGGCCGGGCACGACATCGGGGAGCATCTCGCGCAGCACCTCGCCCCGCCAGTCCTGGGGGAAGAGCGGCGTACCGTCCTCCTCCACCTCCAGATCACCGATGGCGGTGTGGAACACGGCCGTCCACACGTCCGTGCACATCTGGGCGTGCAGGAGGTCCCGGACCAGACTCTCGGTCGCCGTGCCGTGGCCCTCGATGAGATCGGCCATGCCCTCGAAGTCGGTGTTCACATGGACGGTGGGCACCTCTCCGGAGGTGTCGACGGTCCACGGCATGTCCCCGAAGGCGCGCAGCCACTCGGGGCCCTCCCGGAATCCGACCTGGGCGACCTCCAGCTCCCGCTCGCGGAGCGGGACGTCGGACTTCAGATCGACGATCCAGTCCCTGTCCGACGCGGCGATCACGCGGCCCCGCACCCCGCCGACCGTGGCGATCACATGGGCGGTCATCGTCGCGCGGTCGAGATGGTCGTCCCGCCACAGGTCGAGGTGTCCGGCCCATTCGCGCCCGCCCTCCGCACCGGGCTCCAGGCACACTGTGGTGCGCGCGTTGGTGGCCCCCTCGGTGAGCACGACCGCGACCCGGATGTCGGTCCACGGCCCGTCGGGGGCGCTCGCGCGTCCGGGAATCACCGCGGTGAGTGTCAGTCGTGCCGTCTCCCAGTCGTCCCGCTCGGCCAACCCCAGGGCCACCACCTGCTCGACGGTGGAGAACGCCCGGGTGTCGAGCGGTTCCCGGATCTCCCCGGGGCCGCGCAGTTCCACCGCGGTCACCCGGAAGGTCACCGAGCCGGCCAGCCGTTCGTACGGATATCCCCTCATGCCCGGCCTCCCCGGTCGGTGGCGAGTTCGACGATCAGACCGGTGAACACGGCGCTCACGGGGTGTGTGGAGACGTCGGTCCTCGCCTTGAACGTCGCCCTTCGCGCGTGCGGCGCGAAGTGCAGCGCACCGTCCACCACTTCGCAGTTGTGAACAGCTACGAGCTCCGACCAGGCCAGGACCGGGCGCGGTCCCGAACGCACGTCGAGCTTGGCCACCGGGCTCAGCAGGAAGGAATCCCCACCGGTGGGAACCTTCACCTCGCCGGTGACGCACCAGGCTCCGTCGACGTCGACGGTCGCCACGAGATCGTCCAGCGTCGGCAGCACGGTGGGGCCGGTGGGACGGGGTGGCCGCTTGCCGCCGATGGTCAGGTTCTTGCGCAGTTGTCCGGCCCCGCCCGCCCGCTTCTTCCGGGGCGCGACGACCAGTTCGCGTACGGCCCGGTTCGCGTCGGCGGTGAGTGCGGTGATCCGTCGCCATGCCGAGGGCGAGTACCGCATGCGCAGCTCCTCCGTCTGCCCCCACTTGTTGTGCTCGGGCGGCTCGGAGGTCCGGAGGAAGTCCTCCGCCTCGTCGGCGCCGGGGGCTTCGTCGCCGGCGGCGTGGCCCGCGAGGAGGACCGCCTGGAAGGGGTTGGTCCCCAGCGGCAGATCCCTCACCCGGGCCGTCCGCACGGTCATGCGGTTGCCCCGCATCATGACCAGGTGGTTCGACTTGGTGGCGTCGTCCCCCTCCGTCACGAGAAGGACGGCACTGTGCTCGGTCTTCCCCCTGCCCCCGGCGGGGGCGGGCACCTCCAACGTCACGGTCCTCATGGCCACCTGGCCGGACTCGGTGAGACGTTCCACGGTCGTCCCGTCGAGGAACGCCTGGAGCGCCCGGGTGCGTGCCGGCTGTTCGGTGCGGGCGTCGACCCGCTCCTCCGCGATGATCTCTGCGCCGTTGCGCAAGGTCCTCACGGACGCCTCCAGGAGAGGATGCCGCGTCTCGCCCACGGTCATCGCCGCCCAGAAGTTCCGACCGAGCGCCTGGACGAGCCGCTTGTGCATCCGTGTCACGCTCTCGTCGTCCTCGCCGCCGTTCTTCTCGGCGTCGGGGTCGACGAGACTCGCCACGTCGTGGGCGCCCACGATCAGGAACGATGTGCCCGGTTCGTCGCTCTCGCGGGTGAGATGGAGCCGCTCGACCTTGTCCTCGTCGGCCCACCACGAACGGGCCACGTTCGAGTCGGTGGCATCCGGATCGGGGCGCCCGAACCAGGCCGGGCCCGCCCAGCGGGCGTCGCCCACTTCGCGCCAGGGAAGTTCCAGCCGGCCGATGAGGCGGCGCTGCGTGCGTCCCTCGTGGGGCTCGGAGAGGGTGGAGTTGATGAGGACGAGGCCGAGGCGGCTCGTCGCCCAGAGTGTCGCCTTCCCCAGACCGTACGAACCGCCCGCGCCGCTTCCCGTCTTGTGACTGTCGAGCTGCCGACGGACCACGGCCGCGAATCGACCGGTCTCGTAGTCGTCACCGGTCAGACCCGAGGCGTTGTAGTCGTCGACGCGCAGGAGGACAAGGCGGTCGTGCTCGTACATGTCGCGCATCCCCGCGGCGATGACGCGGCCGACCTTCTGGTCCTGAGCCGCCGCTGCCCGGTAGTGGGGCAGCAGTTCGTCCCAGCGGATCTCCTCGCGGAACCGGGCCAGGGTCTCGCCGGTCAACTCGTGCAGCGTGTAGCGCACGCGGACCGGCTGGTCGCGGTCGAGCCGCTCGTCGAGGCTGTTCTGCGTCGCCTCGCGCGCCAGCACCTCGACGTCGGCCTCGAAGGCGAACGCGGCCGCGTTGCCGAAGTCGCGGCCACCGTCGGCGTATCCCGGGCGGTGGTACCAGGTGACGGGGCGGCCGGACAAGGTGTCCGCGGTGCGGGTGTGGATGGTGCCCAGGTCGGTGCCGAGGGCTTCCGCGATCTTGGTGATGGTCTCCTCGCGGGGCGTGGCCCGTCCGGTGATCCACGCGGACACGGCGGCCCGTGTCATGCCGATGCGTTCACCGAGATCGGCCTGGCTCAGCCCCGACTGCTTCAGCTGTCGGGCGAGCCAGGGACCGAAGTCCATGCCGCTGTCCAACGTCACCACTCCTCAGTCGCGCTCACAACCATGGGGACCACCGTACAACGAAATTTGACACGTCAAGCAGGCCCGACAACCAAATTTGACACCCGGCGGGGACGCCCGGAAGGTTCATCACTTCCATCGATCCAAATGCGTCACAAGGTTCAAGAATTTAACCGATGCCCCCGTTCGGACCATTCGCCCCCTTGGTCCGAATTACCCCCATTTGCGAGCGCCCATTCGGCCCTTGCATTCTCCCTCGATCAATGGGATATTCGAGGCGGAGCCCTACCCGGACTCGGAAAGCACGCTTATCCAGGTGCCTTGTTTGCTGTGTCCTGACGCCATCACACGTCGGTGCACAGGGATTCAAGAAGTTTGCGGAGCCCCTTGCTCTCACCCGAGAAATGCGGTTCTCTTCTCCCACTCCACTCCTCCGGGACCCCATCCGGGCCCACTCGCCCAAAGAAACCTTTCGCCTGCTGAATTCACACATCGCATTCCATGCATTCCGTGTATTCAGCCCTCTGCACGTGCGCCACCGGCATTCCCTGAACCCGGCACCAATCACTCCGCACAATTCTCGCAAAAGAGGGCACACGCCATCATGAGTTCGAGCGCGAACGACAACGACCCCGACGACGACTTCCACCTCGTCGACCGGTACGACTCCATCGAGGGCCCGGAACAGCAGTCCGACTTCCTCGATGCCATCGGCACGACGCGTCCCCGCATCGAGGCCCTCCGCGCCGCCCGCGCACGGCGGGACGCCGCCCGCACGTCCGGTCCCGACCAGGAGGAGTCCCCGCGCGGTGGTGAACCGCGCGGCCGTCGCCGTGGGTCCTCTCGTTCGCGCCGCCGCCGTGTCCGGGTGTCCCTGACGCACCCGTCGAACCGGAGCGACACCCGGCGTCCGCCCCGGCGCCGGGGGCCCGCTCCCCGTCGTCGCACCATCGTCCTCGTCCTCGTCATCGAACTGGACTGACCGGGCTACTCGTCGGACGCCCGCCACCTATCGTTGAGTTCGAAGGGCCGGCCGTGCCCCGCAGCGGCCGGCCCCCGCTCCCCCCACGTTCATCTCACGGCCATGAAATGGGATCACCTTGAACCACAGCGATGTGACGGGCACTTCGGGAGCCTCGCCCGTCATTCGGAAGATCCTCGACCAGTCGGCGCGCGTCCTGGAGACGTACCGCGTGGACCCCGGACTGATTCTGGAGCACGCCAACGGCGAGCGAAGGATCACCCAGGGCGGTTACGGAGACCGCCAGTTGTTCGAGCTGGTACAGAATGCCGCGGACGAGATCGCCGCCACGCCGGGCGGAAAGGTCCACGTCGTTCTCACCGATGCGCATCTCTACTGCGCCAACGAGGGAACGCCGGTCACGCCCGAGGGCGCCGAGACCATTCTCCGGATGAGCGTGTCGAGGAAACGGGGCGGCCAGATCGGTCGGTTCGGGGTCGGCGTGAAATCGATCCTGGCGGTCACGGACACCCCCCAGTTCTTCAGCGCCTCGGGGGCGTTCGGCTTCGACCGGGTGTGGTCGTACGAGGAGATCAGGAAGGCGCGGGGCGCCTCCCCCGATGAGACCTTCGAGGCACCGGTGCTGCGCATGGCCCGCCCCCTGGACGCCGACAGGGAACGGCTCGCGGACCCCGTCCTGGACACCCTGCTCGGCTGGGCGACCACCGTCGTGCGGCTGCCGCTCCTGCCCGGAGCCGCCGATCGGCTGGGGCGCGACATCCACGACACCCCGGCCAGGGCCGGCGAATCACGTGAATTCCCCGTGCTGTTCCAGCTGTTCTCCTCCCATGTCGGCACCGTGGTCCTGGAGGACACCCGAACCCTTCCGCCGGTCCGCCGCGAGATCACGGCCGACCACGACGGGTTCCTGCACACCGTTCGCGAGACGCGCACCGGACATCCTGAATCCGGTTCCACGTGGAAGGTCTTCACCCACGCCCACCGGCCCTCCGAGGCCGCCCGCGCGAGCGCCGGCGAGATGCACGACCGGGGGACCATCGACATCTCCTGGGCCGTTCCCGAGTACACGGGCGACACGGTGCTCACCACGCCCCGGGGTCGAGGCCAGTTCTGGTCGTTCTTCCCGACGAAGTACCCGATGACCCTGAGCGGCGTGCTCAACGGGGCGTGGAAGACCAATGAGGACCGGCAGAACCTTCTGGATTCCAGCCCGTTCAACCAGGAGATCATCCGCGTCGCCGCCGGTCTCGTGGTCGACTCCCTGCCGCACCTCGCCCCGCGGCGGGACCCGGCCGCCTACCTTCCCCTGCTTCCCGGTCGGATGAAGGAGACGCTGAACTGGGCGGACAGGTATCTGACGGAACAGATCTGGAAACTGACGGCCGAACGACCGTCGCTTCCCGACCAGGACGGCGTGCTGCGCGTCCCCCGTGACCTTCGGGTGCACCCCGCGTCGCACAACAAGGTGCCGCTCAGGCCGGAATGGCTGCGCATGTGGAGCGCCTACCCCGGCCGCCCGTCCGACTGGATCCATCCCTCCATCGAGGACGCCGAGTTCCGCGCGGGCAAGGTCGCCCACATCCTGGAGGAGACCAAGCAACGCCGCGCGACCGTGCGGGAGTGGCTGGAGGCGCTGGTGACCGACGGGTCGGTCGAGGCCTCCGCCGTCGCGATCCGCATCCTCGCCGCGATGATCCGGGACGGCTCCCCCTTCGCCGCCGAGGCGCGCAGCGCCCGGATCGTGCTGACCGAGGAGAGCGGATTCGTCGCCCCCGTCGTGGGCAAGGTCTTCCGCCGCACGGTGCAGGACGGGCTGCGCGACGGCACCACGTACGTCGACCCGAGGCTCTCGGAGGACGAGTCCCTGCTCGGTGATCTGGGCGAGATCGGCATCCGCGAGGCGGACCCCCGCGGGCGCTTCATCGGCGTGCTGGAACAGGGGGTCGAGAACTACGGCCCCCAGGACTGGGCCCGCTTCTGGGACCTGTTCCACAACGCGGGCGGCAGCCGGGTCAGCGGCGAGGTCACCGCCCGGGTGCCCGATCCGCTGGGGGCTCTGTCCGTGCGCACGGTGGACGGACGGTTCCATCGGATGCGGGAGTGCCTGCTGCCCGGCCCCGTCGTGCCCGGCGACGGATCCCGCGACGCCTCCGTGGCCGTGGACCCGGCCTTCCACTCGGACGATCTGCGGACCCTGCGCGAGTTCGGCATGCGCGACAGGCCCACGCACGGGCACCGGCCGACGAACGAGGCGTGGTTCGAGGACTACCGGACCGCGATGTACGACAGCTACTGCCGGACTCTGAGCAGCAAGGCCGCCCGGCCGAGCATCTCCCGGATCAAGCTGGAGGGCTCGCCCGTCGGTGGCCCGCTGCACCTCTTGGAGCTGCTGTCGGACGAGGGCCGCGCGGCGTTCGTCAAGACGCTGCCCGACGACAGCGTCATCGATACCTGGACCCTGCACATCGGTGTCCAGGCGTCGACCCGCAAGCCGATCTACTCACCGCTGCGCTGGATGCTGCGCCGCCACGGACGGGTGTCCACGTCCCAGGGCGTCGTCCCGCTCACCGACGCCGTGGGCCCGCAGCTGAAGGCGTACGCGGACGTGCTGCCCGTCGCCGACATCAGCGAGGAGAAGGCCCGCAAGCTGCACCTGCCGGTGCTGGTCGACGAGGTCCCGACCAAACAGTGGGACCGACTTCTCGAACAGCTCCGCACCAGCGACGACGACGCCTTCGTCGGGCGCACCTACGTAATGCTGACCCGTCTGGAGGTGGACTTCCCCGACCAACTCACCCGCTGCCGCGTGGGCGCCGAGTGGGCCACCCGTGAGGACCACGAGATCGCCGTGGCGGCGACCGAGGCCGAGTACCGGGCCCTGCGCGCCGAGCAGATCCCGGCCCTGCTCGCCGGTGGGCCGGAGGACGCGGCGCTGTTGGTGAAGACGTGGGGGATGCTGCGCCACGCCGATGTCATCAACAAGGAGAACCGCCACGTCGCGGTCGGTGAGCCGGTGCTCCTGACGGACGAGTTCCCCACGCTGCGCCAGCGGCTGGGTCCGACGGTGAACAACCAGCGACTGTTGCGTTGCTCGGAGCTGGAGGAGGTGCTCAGGACACCTCAGGGGTCCACGACCACCCCGCTCGACAGCGCGCTGCAGGGCACGACCGTCCTGGTGCTGGAGACCGCGGACCGTCTGGCGACGCTCGTCGCCGCCGACCGCGAACTGCGGTGGGGACTCAAGGAGTCGGGATGCCGGGCGGTGCTCGACGCACAGGCCCGACAGGAGGCGGACCAAGAGCTCCAGGCCTCCCTGCGACGGGTCCGGCAGGCGAGCAGCGTCGAGGAGAAGCTGGAACTGCTCATCGGCGCGCCCGCGCTCCGCGCCGGTCTTCCCCCGGGGCTGTTGGAGGGCGAACCGCCGGAGCCCGGCAGCGAGGAGCCGTCCCCACGGCGCATCGCCCGCCTGGCCCACGACGCCCACGGCGACGGTGTGCTCCAGGTGCACGCCCGGGATCTGCAGCTCGCCTACCCGAGTCATGCCCCGTCCGGCTTCACCGGGTCGTCGGCGGCCGTGAAGTTCGTCGCCGAGTTCGGCTTCCCCGACTCCTTCGCCGGTACGCGTACCCCGTCGCTGTCGCCCCGTATCGAGGTCGCGGGACCGACGGCCTTCCCTCGTCTCCACGACTACCAGGAACGGCTGGCGGCGAAGGTCTTCACCATGCTCGACCGGCTCAGCCCGCAGCGCGCCATGCTCTCCCTGCCCACCGGCGCGGGCAAGACGCGGGTGGCGGCCGAGGCCGTCATCCGGTGGGTCAAGCAGATGGGCGAGTTGAGCGGCCCCATTCTGTGGATCGCCCAGACCGAGGAACTCTGCGAGCAGGCCGTGCAGAGCTGGAGCTTCGTCTGGTCGAAGGTGGGGGCGGACACCCCGTTGACGATCAGCAGGCTGTGGACCACCAACGAGGCGGGACCCGTCACCGAGCGCCCGCACCTGGTCGTCGCCACGGACGCCAAGCTCCGCAACTGTCTCGGTACCGAGAACTATGCGTGGCTGCGCGACGCCTGCCTCGTCATCGTCGACGAGGCCCATGTCGCCATCTCGCCCCAGTACACGGAGATCCTCACGCACCTCGGACTGACCGCGCACGAGACGGGACGCCATCTGCTCGGGCTGACCGCCACCCCGTTCCGCAACACGAATGACGCGGAGACCAAGCGTCTCGTCCAGCGGTTCGGCGCCACCCGGCTCGACGACGGGGTGTTCCCCTCCGGCGATCCGTACGCCGAACTGCAGGAACTCGGCATGCTGGCGCGGGTGCGGCACCAGGAGCTGCCGGGCGGCACGATCGAGCTGACCGAGGTCGAGAAGGCGCAGGCCGATCAGCTGAGTCTGCTCGCGAAGTCCGCCGAGCAGCGCCTCGCCGACGACCAGGATCGCAACAACCGCATCCTGGAGGAGATCGCCGCCATGCCGGGCGACTGGCCCGTGCTGGTCTTCGCCACGTCCGTCGCCCATGCCAAGGTCCTGGCCGCGAGGTTGAAGGGCCTCGGCATCACGGCGGCGTCGGTGGACTCCGCCACGTCCACGGGTGAGCGCCGGCGCAGCATCGACGCGTTCCGAGGAGGCCGTGTGCGGGTCCTCACGAACTACGGCGTGCTGACGCAGGGCTTCGACGCGCCCGCCACCCGGGCGGTCGTCATCACCCGTCCGACGTACAGCCCGAACGTCTACCAACAGATGATCGGGCGCGGGCTCCGCGGCCCCGAAAACGGCGGCAAGGAGGAGTGCCTGATCCTCAACGTCCGGGACAACATCACGAACTACGACAAGGCCCTGGCCTTCACCCAGTTCGAGCACCTGTGGAGGGCCCAGTGACCGACGCGTACCTCGACAGCCCGCCGCTCACCGAGGAGCAGCGGGACGTCGTCGGGCGGCCCTGGGACACCCGACTGCTGGTGACGGCCGGCGCCGGTTCCGGCAAGACGCACACGCTCGTCCGCCGGCTGGACGCGCTCATGGGCGACGAGGAGGCGGCACTGGAGGCACGAGAGATCCTGGTCCTCAGCTTCTCCCGGGCCGCGGTGCGGGAACTGCGGGAGCGGATCGCGCTCCACGCCCGCGAGGCCCGCCGGGTCCGCGTCCAGACCTTCGACTCCTGGGCGTACGCCCTCCTGCGCGACGAGCAACCCGACCGGGACTGGAGCGCGCTGCGCTTCGACGAACGGATCGGAGAGGCCACGGAGGCGATCCTGCGGGGTTCGGTCGAGAACAGCGACCAGGGCGCACCCGCCCATGTCATGATCGACGAGGTCCAGGACCTGGTCGGCGATCGACGGGACATGGTGGAGACGCTGCTCGACCGGTTCCAGGAGGGCTGCGGCTTCACCGTGGTCGGTGACGGGGCACAGGCGATCTACGGGTTCCAGGTGTCCGACGAGGACGCCCGTGCCGCGGAGACGAACTACTTCTTCGACTGGTTGCGGGCCTCCTACCCGGACGATCTGGTGGAGCTGCACCTGACGGCCAACTTCAGGGCTCGCACCCCCGAGGCGAAGCTCGCCCTGCCCCTCGGCACCTCGCTGCACCGACTGCCCTCCGAGACCTCGGCCGCGGAGACCGCGGGCGAGGACATCCGGCAACGGCTGATCGACGCCCTCCGCACCTGCCCCTCCTTCGGGTCCGTGGACGACGGATTCACCCTCGACTCCCTGAGGGACTTCGGGGGCACGTGCGCGGTCATGTGCCGGGACAACCGACAGGCTCTCGCCCTCTCGGAGCAGTTGTTCGCCCACGGTGTGCGTCATCGACTCCAGCGGGACCTCCAGGAACGGCCGGTGCCCGCATGGGTGGCGGCGGTGCTGCGCGGCACCGGATCGACGTCGTTGACGGAGGAACGCTTCCTGGAGCTGATCGCCTCCGGGCCGGTCGCGCCCGTGGGCGACCTCTCCAGGATCTGGCGGTCGCTGCGCACCGTGGCGCGGGGGCCCCGCGGCACCCTGGACGTCGCCGCCGTCCGACGGGCCGTGGCGCAGGGAAGGTTCCCCGACGACCTCGCCGCCGCGGAGCCGGCCGGTCTCGTGGTGTCGACGGTCCATCGGGCCAAGGGTCTGGAGTTCGACCGGGTGATCGTGGTCGAACCGCCGACGCTCGCCGAACTGCGCAAGCAGCACACCCATGTCGACCCGGCCGCGGAGGCCCGTGCCCTGTACGTGGCGATGACCCGACCCCGGGACGACCTGTTCCGTCTGGACGCACCCGACACCGCCCTGATCCGTCGCGACCGCCGCACCGGCCGGTACTACGCGGCCGGTTGGAAGGCGTATCAGCGGTACGGCATCTCGGCAACGGGTACGGACGTGTCCCGCGAGCATCCGCCCGGCACCGACGGCTTCGAGCACGATGCCGTCGAGGTGCAGGACTACCTGGCCTCCTCCGTTGCCCCGGGAGACGCCCTGGAGCTGCGGTTGCAGCACGGGATGCCCCTGGCCTCGGACGAGAGCCCGCCGTACACGGTGTTCCACCGGGAGCGCCCTGTGGCCGTCGTCTCGGAGGCTTTCCGTCAGGACCTGCACGGCTCGCTCAAGATCAACAAGACCTGGGACGTCAGCTGGCCCACGATCGTCGAGGGGTTCCGCGTCGACTGTCTGGAGAGCGTGGCGGGCAGCACGGCCTCCGGGTCCCGCGCAGGGCTGGGCGAGCACGGTGTCTGGATGGTCCCCCGCATGTCGGGGCTCGGTCGCCACCGGTGGACCGACGCGCACACACACGAGGAGAACGACCGATGAGGGACGTGTCGCAGCCGCACGCCGCCCACTACGCGGTACGCGAGGAGCTCGTCGATCAGCTCCGCCGGGACCTGATGGGCCCCGGGCATCCGGACGAGATCCTGACCCAGGACCCCCCGGTCACGGCCTACCCCGTGGGGGTCCTCTTCCCGCGCCCCTCGGACCCGGGGGCCGAACGGGCCCTGGACGACGACGAGGCCGAGGTGGACGGACTGGACACGGTCCCCCTCTCCCGCGGACGCGGCGATGTCGAGGAACCGGTGCCGGATGTCGGGACCTCGGGCACGGGCGATCGTCGCCCTTCCTCCATGGGGATCACGTTCGCCGTGGACCCGACGCAGTCGTCGAGCATCGTCGTGCACGCGGAGGCCGCGATGTACGACCCGATCGACGCCCGGGGGCATGCTGTCTCGGCCTCGCGGGCGGAGGCCCGCACCGTCCAGGACCAGAAGGAGCACTGGCGCCGGCGTCCCCTCGACCTCGGTCCTACGACCGTCGATGTCACGGCCCCGACGCTGCATCGTCCGCCGCCCCTGCACGAGGGGGTGCGTGTGGAGATCCTGGTGCGCCCGCCCATGGCCGGGACCGTCACGGTCACCGTCACCCTGATCAACACCCACCGGGTGAGTGAACGGGAGCTCCAGGACGCGCACTGCCTCTACCAGCCCCGACTCACCGTGACGACGCCGTCGGACGCGCCCGCCTTCGTGGAGCGGCCCGCCGACCGGCGCGCAGTGGACACCGAGATGGCCGCGTCCAGGCTGCTCCACCGCCACGCCCCGAACTTCGCGATGGGGCACGGCTGCGCGGCCGAGTGGGACTGGACCCCGCCACCGATCGGTGCCCCGCGCGATGAGCGTTCCGCCGTCACCTCCGTACGCACGGAGTTCCTGCCGTCGCACGAGGTGCTGCTGACCGACTCGAACCCGGACATCGACGACTCGGCCCTGACCATGCACGGTCTGGCGACTCGTCCGGAGAGCGAGGTACTGGCCTCGCTGACGGGGCTGACGGCCGACTACGAGGAGTGGATCGACCGACGGGAGTCCGAGTCCGCCGGCTTCCGGGGAACGCTCTACGCGGATCCCGCACACGCGCAGATCGCGCACTGCCGCACGGCGCTGGCACGGATGCGGCACGGCATCCGGATCCTCGCCGAGGACCCCGACGCAATGCGGGCGTTCCGACTGGCCAATCGCGCCATGGCCCATCAACGTGCCCGGGGCGAGTGGGTGCGCAACGGACGCGAGGGCGCGCCCGACGAGACGCGTGGTCGTTGGCGCCCGTTCCAGATCTCGTTCGTGCTGCTGTGTCTGGAAGGCATCGTCGACCCCACGCACGAGGACCGCGGGATCGCGGACCTGCTGTGGTTCCCCACCGGTGGTGGCAAGACCGAGGCGTACCTCGGGCTGATCGCCTTCACCACGTTCCTGCGGCGTCTGAGGCTGAAGGAACGCGGTGCCGGCGTGACCGTACTCATGCGCTACACCCTGCGCCTGCTGACCCTTCAGCAGTTCGAGCGGGCCGCAGCCCTCATCTGCGCCATGGAGCGCATCCGCCTCGCCGACGTGGCGACCCTCGGCGACGAGCCGATCTCCATCGGTATGTGGGTCGGTCAGTCCGCCACTCCCAACCGGCTCTCGGACGCGGAGGAGAGCCTGGTCGAGCTGCGCAAGGATCGCGAGCTCCAGGAACGCAACCCGGTCCAATTGCACGCCTGTCCCTGGTGCGGCACACGACTGGACGCGTTCCAGTACGAGGTCGACGCGGAGGCCCGGCGGATGCACGTCCGCTGTCCCGACGACTGGTGCGACTTCCGCGACGGTCTCCCGGTCCACCTCGTCGACGAGTCCGTGTACGACGCCCGGCCCACGTTGGTGATCGCCACCGTCGACAAGTTCGCCGCGATGCCGTGGCGGGTGGAGACGGCTGCCCTCTTCAACCGCGACCGTGCAGACGGCACGCCTCCCCCCGAGCTGATCGTCCAGGACGAGCTCCACCTCATCTCGGGCCCGCTCGGCACCCTGACCGGTCTGTACGAGACGGCCGTGGACCTGTTGTCGAACAGCCCGAAGGTCATCGCCTCGACCGCCACGATCCGTCGGGCCTCGGACCAGGGGAGGATGCTTTTCGACCGGAAGGTCGCGCAGTTCCCCCCGGCGGGCATCGACGCACGGGACTCCTGGTTCGCGGTGGAGACCCCGAGGGATCGCAAGGCGAGTCGTCGGTACGTCGGACTCCTCACGCCGAGCACCAGCCAGGCGACGCTGCTCATTCGCACCTACGCGAATCTCCTCCACCGAGCCAAGCAGGTCGACGTCGACGACGAGGTGCGCGACGCGTACTGGACGCTCGTCGGCTACTTCAACAGCCTCCGTCTGTTGGCCGCGGCCGAACTGCAGGTCAACGACGACGTCGTCGATTACGTCGAGTACCTGGCCGCACGCGACAAGCGTCCGGTGCGCAGGGTGGACGAGCAGATCGAGCTGACGAGTCGCGCCAGTTCCAGTGATGTTCCCAGGCTGCTCAAGCAGTTGGAGAAACGATTGCCGGATCCGGACGTGGCCGATGTCCTGCTGGCCACGAACATGATCTCGGTCGGTGTCGACGTGGACCGACTCGGTCTGATGGCGGTCATGGGCCAGCCCCAGACGACGGCCGAGTACATCCAGGCGACCAGCCGCGTTGGGCGCCGGCATCCGGGCCTGGTGGCGGTGATGCTGAACTCGTCACGTTCCCGAGACCGTTCCCACTACGAGAGCTTCCAGCACTTCCACTCCGCCCTGTACCGGGAGGTCGAGTCCACCAGTGTGACGCCCTTTTCCTCGCGCGCACGCGATCGGGGCCTGCACGCGGTGGTCGTGGCCCTGGCCCGCATCCTCATCCCGGCCGCGGGGCCGAACGACGGTGCCGGTCGTATCCACGAGTTCCGCGAGGAGTTGGAGCGGGTGGTCCGCGTCCCGCTGCTCGCACGCGTCGAGTCGGTCGCCCCGGAGGAGCACCGGCCGACAGCCGACGCCTTCGACGCGTTCGTCGACTGGTGGGAGGGCGAGGCCGAGGCACACGGCGGACTCGTGTACGAACCCCGTCGCGGCAACCGGACGCCTTCCCTGCTGAGCGCCTTCGACGACGAGGACCCGCACACCTGGTCCACGCTCTGGAGCCTGCGCGACGTGGACGCCGAATCAGCCCTGTTCATGGAGGCATCCCGATGACACCGCCCCCCGCCCGACGCCGCAGGGCGGCCGGCACGCCCGAACGCAGCTATCCTCGCCGCGGCTCGGTGCGCCGCGCGCAGATGATCACCACCTACGGGGTCGGTTCGATCGTCGCCGTCGACAACGAGTCGTTCATGGTGAGCGGCATCGACTCCTGGAACACGACCGACGCGCCGACCGTCTACGAGCACCGTCTGGCGCGCGTGCTCGGCGTGAAGTCGTTCCTCCTGCCGCCGGCCTCGGACGACACCAGCAAAGACGGTGTCAGGGTCCGCCGCTTTCCCCTCTGGCACTCCTGCCCCGAATGCAACGCACTCCAGCACGTGAGCCGCTTCAACTCTCCCCCCGGTAGAAATGAGTGCGGGGAGTGCACCGAGGAACTGGTCCCCTCGCGCTTCGTCATGGCATGCCCGCGCGGACACATCGAGGACTTCCCGTACTGGAAATGGGCGCACCGCAACAACAGGCAGGACGGCGAGGCCGGTCTGTGCGGTGGTGAGTTGCGGATGCGCACCACCGGAAGGACGGCGTCGCTGCGGTCGATCCTGATCTCCTGCACCTGCGGGATCCCGGAGGTGTCCATGGAGGGCGCGTTCCGTCGCACCGCGTTGGCGGACCTGAAGGTCTACTGCAGCGGTAAGCGCCCTTGGCTGGGCAAGGCAGCCGTCGAGGACTGCGCGGAGAAGCCGCGCACCCTCCAGCGCGGTTCGTCCGTCGTCTGGCAACCCATCGTAAGAACGGCCCTGTCGATTCCGCCGTGGAGCGACAGTCACACGACTCGCCTGGAGCCCCACTGGGACGCCCTCCGCGCGATGAAGGACAACCCGATCGGAATGGAGGGCTTCCTCAAGGCCATCGGTGCCCAGGAGAACTACACCTTCTCGGTGGATCGGGTCATGAGCCTTCTGGAGGCGGAGAACCACGAGGACACCGCCCAGGACGAGGACCACGGCACCGACAGCGCCTACCTGGCCCTGCGCAGGCAGGAGTACGAACGCCTGGTCGCGGGCCGTCCCGAAGAAGGGACGGACCACAAGGACACATTCGTCTGCGAGCCACCGCGCACGTCCGCGACGCGTCTGGCGCCCTACGGGGTGACCGGCCCGATGTTGGTGAAGCGGCTCCGTGAGGTGCGCGCCCTGAAAGCGTTCTCCCGCGTCGACATGCCCGAGACGCACTCGGACGTCCACGAGGCCTCGCTCTCCCTGGAACCGATGGACTGGCTCCCGGCCATGGAGGTCACGGGCGAGGGCGTCTTCCTGCGTCTGGACGAAGAGCGCCTCGACGACTGGGCACGCAGCTCCGCCGTGGCTGCCCGGGCCGACCGTATCCGCGCCAACCACCTGCGTATGCTCCGCGAACGCGCCCAGGATCCGGCGAACGTCCCCGACTCACCGGCCGACGCACGGATGGTGCTCCTGCACACGCTGGCGCACGCCCTGATCAACGAGTGGAGCCTCGACGGCGGCTACCCGGCCGCCTCGCTCAGGGAGCGGTTGTACGCGGACGACTCGATGGCGGGCCTCCTCATCTGCACGGCCACCAGCGACTCCGCCGGCAGCCTGGGCGGCCTGGTCGCGCAGGGGGAGCCCGACCGTCTGGAGGCCGCCCTGCACTCGGCGCTCAGCCGCGCCCAGTGGTGCTCGGCCGACCCGCTCTGCGTGGAATCCGCCGGAAGCGGCGTGGGCGGCATCAACCTGGCGGCCTGCCACGCGTGTGTCCTGCTGCCGGAGACCAGCTGCGAGCACAACAACGGCCTGCTGGACCGCGCGCTGCTGATCGGGACGCCGGAGGACCCGTCGATAGGTTTCTTCCACGAGGCGATGCGCTGACGCGCCCCGCCGACCACCTGCTCGTACCCGAGGGAGTCCCATGGCGACCCGGCCCCTTCTCTTTCTGGACGTCGACGGGCCGCTGAACCCGTATGCCGCGAAGCCCGAACGGCGCCCCGCCGGCTACACCACCATCCGTGTTCCCCGGGACGCTCTCACCGCCACGGGGGACGGTCTGCTCCGGTCCTCCGCGCCGCCGTTGCGGGTGTGGCTCAATCCCGCGCACGGGGAGGCCCTGTTGGCGCTCGGGTACGAGCTGTGCTGGGCCACCACCTGGATGAACGACGCGAACACGTGGATCGGGCCCGTTCTCGGGCTGCCCGAGCTGCCGTTCGTGGACTTCGGGGAGGGGTTGTTCCGGGAGCGGCCCGACGGCGTGCACTGGAAGTGCGAGGCGTTGATCGCGTACGCGGGCGGCCGGCCGTTCGCCTGGGTGGACGACGAACAGAGCGACGCCGACCACGCCCACGTGAGCGCCCACCACCCGGGGCCGGCGCTCCTCCGCCACGTGAATCCGCGGATCGGGCTGCGGGATGACGACTTCGCCGCGCTGGCCTCCTTCGCCGCGTCCCTCGCCGGGGCCGATCCCACTTCCCTCTGAGCGTCCCACGACCGACAATGGGTACAACAAGCGAGGGCCCGCAGGCCGTGGGCCCTCCGGTGTAGTGGGGGGAATCATGGGTCTGGTCATCGGTGTCGTCGTCGGTCTCGTCGTGGTCCTCGCCGCCATCCTCGTAGCGCTCCGCAAGCGCGGCGGGTCCGGCGAGCGTGGGGCCCTGGAGCGCGGGGCGGCTCAGCAGGGGCAGGCGCAGGGGCTGGCGCACGGGCACGCGCAGAGCCAGGGCATGGGGCCGTACGGGGGCTGAGCCCCGGTCATTCCTCCGGGCGTCCCCCTGGGCAGGCCCCCGATCCGCGAGGCCAAGGCCCGTCCGCCGGCAGGTAGCCGAGTTGGGCCGCGTGGACGCCGGCCTGGAAGCGGCTGCGGGCGTCCAGGTGGCCGAGGAGGCCGGTGGCGATGCGGCGGGCGGTGCGGGGGGAGACGCCCAGGCGTTTGGCTATGGCCTCGTCCGTGTAGCCGCGGGCCAGCAGGCGCAGGGTTTCGTGTTGTTGGCGGGTCAGTGAGCGGTCGTCGGGTTTCTCGCACGGGCCGAGGGGTTCGGCGTCGCTCCACACGTTCTCGAACAGGGCCTCCAGCGCCGCGATGAGGCCCGGGCCCGACACCACGAGTGCGCCGAGCGAGGAGTCCTGGTCGTCCAGGGCGACCAGGGCCAGGCGGTGGTCGGTGATGATCATGCGGGTGCTGAGCGAGGGGGCCGTGCGGATTCCGGCGCCGAGCGAGGCCAGCCAGGTCACGTGGGCCACCGTGGGCGGGTGGTTGTGGATGCTGTCGAGATAGACCGTGCGCATCCGCACCCCGCGCTCCAGGAGCTCCTGGTTGAGGGGACGGGAGGCGTGCATGTTCTCCTCCGTCTGCGCACCGCCCGTCGCGAAGGTCAGGATCTCCTCCTCCACCTCCTCGTGGAGCCGCACCAGGTAGTCCCGTACGTGGTCCACGCCGTCCAGGTGCACCACCGGCGACTCACCGGCGGCGGGATGGGGGGCGGGGAGGCCGCAGAGGAGTTCGGCCACGGCTGCCTCCCCGGCCGCCAGCCGCTGCCGTTCGGCGGCGAGCAGAGCGCGGCGGCGGGTCAGCAGCTTCTCCAGGCCGAGCCTGGGGTCGACCACGTGCAGGCGCTGCTCACCGGCGCCCGTGGCCGGCCGCACCAGGGACAGGCCGCGTAACTCTTCCAGGGCAGCATTGAATTGTTCCTGCGTCAGGCACAGGCGGGAGCGGTGCTCGGCGAGGGACGCGTACGGCTGTGCGAGCAGTGCCCGGTAGACGATCTCCGCCGTGGCATCCAGCCCCAAAGGGTCGAGCATCGTCCCTCCACACTAGGAGCACTGTCTCTTGCCGGAGTTCTTACCTCGAGGCAGCGAAATCTACTCTTCCGCACTCCGGTTGCGCGGCGCTAAAAGGCCACGCCACGGGCGTGTGAACGGTGGTGGACCGTCTCCGGGCGGCCGGCGACGCCTCTGAAGTCCACATGCTGGACGGAAGGGGCCATGGCCTCATCGGTCCACCGGTCTCGCCTTCACCGTCGCGTCACCGGCGTACAAAACTCACGGCTGTCGAACGCTCCCCACCACTGGTTCGAAAGGCTTCCGCATGACGTGTCTCCCCCGGTTCTCCTGTACGGCCTTCCCGTCCCTCGCCCTGCCCGAGCCCCCGGGAACCCTGCCGCACGACTTCGGCTGGCAGTAGTCCCCGGTTCCTGCACGGGTACGACGAGGCAGCGGTCCGGCGACGGGCCGCCGAGAGTGTACGGGGAAGGCGGACGACGGTGCTGTTCCAACTGCTCGGGCCCCTGAGCATCACCGATGGGCGGGACCTCGTGGTCCTTCCGCCCTCCAAGCCGACCGCGCTGCTGGCCGCCCTGCTCATCCGGCCGGGGCGGGTCGTCTCCACCGACCACCTGCAGGAAGCCGTCTGGGGCGAGGAGCAGCCCGCAACGGCCAAGGCCGCGCTCCAGAGCTGCGTCCTGCGGCTGCGCCGGATCTTCGCCAAGTACGGCATCGAGGACCAGGCCGTCGTGGCGGTCGCCGGCGGCTACCGCATCCACGCCGACGCCGAGACGCTCGACCTGCTCCACTTCCGGCAGCTCGTCGGCCGGGCAGCGGCGGCCGGTGAGGACTCCGAGCTGTACACCTTGCGGGCCGCCCTCGCCCTCTGGCAGGGGCCGCTGCTCGCCAACGTGCCCTCCGGGCTGCTGCACCGGGACGAGGTGCCCCGGCTGGCGGAGGAACGCCTGCGGGTCCTGGAGAGGGTCTGCGACATCGAGCTGGAGCACGGCCGTTGCCGTGAAACCCTCGTCGATCTTTGGGAAGTTACGCGCGTATACCCGGCTCACGAGCGATTTTCCGAGCAGCTGATGCTGGCCCTCTACCGGACCGGGCGGCAGACGGAGGCGCTGTCGGAGTACCGGAGGATCAAGGCCTACCTGCGCGAGGAGCTCGGAGTCGACCCCCGGCCCGGGCTCCAGCGCCTTGAACTGGCGATCCTGCGCGGCGACGACCTGGGCACCCCGGACACCGGGCACGCCCCCGTCTCGCTCGTGGCGCCCGTCCCGCCACCGGCCGCGCTCCCGCCGCCGCACCCGCTCCCGCCGGAGGGCGGGGGCGGTCCGGCAGCGGCCCCCCTCCCCGCGGTGCCCGGCTTCACCGGGCGCCGGAGCCAGGTGGAGGAACTCGTCCCGCTGCTGACGTCCGCCGCGGCCCCCGAGCGCGCCCCGGTGGCCGTGCTCTCCGGGGCGCCCGGCATCGGCAAGACCGCGCTCGCCCTGCACGTGGCGCACCTGGTGAGCGGGCAATTCCCGGGCGGGTGCGTCCTGTTGCCGCTGACCTCGCCCGACGGCACCCCGCGCCCGACCGAGGAGGCCGCCGCCGAGCTCCGCGACGCGCTGCCCCCGGGGTCCGGCGCCGGACGGGGCCGTACGCTCCTGATCCTCGACGACGCCGTCCACCCCGACCAGGTGCGCCCCCTGCTCACCGCCAACGCGGGCGGTGCCGCGATCGTCACCAGCCGGATGGGGCTCGCCGCGCTCGTCGCCACGCACGGCGGCACCGTGCACCGGCTCGGCGCACTCGGCCCCGAGGAGTCGTACGCCCTGCTCACGGCCGTCCTGGGCCGGGAACGGGTCGCCGCCGAGCCGGCCGGGGCGCGGCTGCTGACCGAGGTGTGCGGGCACCATCCGCTCGCCCTGCGGATCGCCGCCGCCCGGCTGCTCACCCGGCCCCTCCTCAAGCCGGCCGACTGTGCGCACTGGCTCCGCCACGGCCTGCCGGGCCGCCTCAGCCTGGCCGACGACCCCCGGATGTCCGTACCGCTGACCCTGGACGAGGCGGTGGGGCGGCTCCCTCCGGTGCTGGCCGAGGCGCATCTCCGGCTCGGGGCGGCGGCGCGGGGCCCGCTCACCGCGGACCTGGCCGCCACCGTCCTCGACGTCCCGTGGGAAACGGCCGAAGACGTGCTGGAACGCCTTCTCGACGCGGGCCTCCTGGAGGAGGAGCACCCGGGCGCGTTCCGGATGCACGAACTGCTGCGCGCGCACGCCCGGCGCGCGACCGTCTCCTCCGTCCCGGCCTCCGCCCCCGGGCGCGCCCGGGCACTCCCCCGCCCGCCCCGGCGCGGGGAGACACCCCAGGCGGGCAGTACCCGGCCCACCGCCCTGCGGTGACGCCCCGTCACCGCGCCGCGGGCGCCGCCCACCGCGTCCGCCCGGACCGGCCGCCCCGCCCCTGACACCGATACCACCGCTCCGTACGCCCCCACCCGCCCCCCGCCGGACAGCGCGGCCCGCCCCGGGCCCCGTCCCAGCCCCAGAACAAGAGGTGTGACGCACGCATGGCAGCAACGCCGTACACAGAGATCGCCGGGACCCGGCCGCGAGTCCGCCGTGACGTCCTGTTCACCGAGACGCCCGACGGCGTCATCTTCCACAACGCGGACGGCGGGTTCCGGCTCACCGCCGCGTCCGGCTACCGGTTCGCCACCCTCCTGGTGCCCCATCTGGACGGCAGCAGATCGGTCGAGGAGATCTGCCAGGGCTTCGGCGACCGGCAGAAGGCCATGGTCGGCGAACTCGTGAAGGCCCTCTACTCCCGGGGCTTCGCCCGGCCCGTACCGGCACCGGACGAGTCGGCGGCCCCGCGGACGGACCCGGCCCCCGCCGAACGCTTCGCCCAGCAGATCGCCTACATCGACCACTACGCGGACGACGCCGACGCCCGGTTCGCCCGCTACCGCTCCACCCGGGTCGCCGTGCTCGGTGACGGTCCCGTGGCCCGCTGGTGCGTGCTGTCGCTCATCCGCAACGGCTGCGCCGCCATCGGTGTCGACGCCTCTCTCCTCGACGGCTCCGGGGGCACCACCGCCGAGGAGGTCGCGGAGGTCCACCGGGAGGCGGCCCGGCTGGCCGAGGAGGACTGCCCCGTCGAGCTGTCCGCACTCTCTGCGGGGCCCGGCTGGGCGGCCTGTGACGGGTACGACGTCGTCGTCGCCGCGGCCGGTCCCCAAGTGCCGGGGACCGTGCTGGCGCTGCTCCGGGAAGGGGTGCCCGAGGGGCGGACGCTGCTCCCGGCCTGGACGTTCCAGGGGCGGGCCGTCGTCGGGCCGGTCATGACCCCGGAGGCGGCGTCCTGCTGGGCCTGCGCGGCCCTGCGGCTCGGCGCGGCCGGTGGTGCGGCCGACACGGCGGCCGCCGGTCTCTGGAGCGGGCTCGCCCTCGGCACCGGCACCCCCGGGGCCCAGCCCGTGGGGCCGCTCGCGGCGATGCTCGGCAACCTGCTCGGCTACGAGGTGTTCCGCCTGGTCACCGGCGCGCTCCGGGCCGAGACCCGCGACCGGATCCTGCTCCAGGACATGGCCTCGTTCGACGTGGCGTCGGAGCCGCTGCTGCCTCATCCGGCGTGCCCGTTCTGCGCGCCGCCCGCCGCCCTGCCCGAGCCGGTCGACCTGGCGTCCGCGCCGGTCCGTCCGGCGTTCCTCCCGACGGCGGACACCGCAGCCGACGACGACGCCGCCCAGGGCCCGCTCGCCGCACTCGAACGCCGCTCCGCGCTCGTCCACCCGAACGCCGGGGTGTTCACCGCCTACGCCGACGAGAAGGTGACCCAGACCCCGTTGAAGGTGGGCTCGGTCGTCCTGGGGGGCCTCGGGGCCCACGGCCGCAGGACGGTCACCGCCTTCGACGTCCACCACACCGCCGGGGCCCGGCTGCGGGCGCTGAACGCCGCCGCCACGCTCTACGCCGAGCACATGGTGCCCGCCCCGGCACCCGACGCCGCCACGGCGGAACTGCCCGCCGTGGACCCGGACAGCCTCACCGTCGCGTCCGGCACCGGCGGCACCAGCACGGCCGTCCGCTGGACGGCGGCCGTCTCGCTGCTCACCAAGGAGCTGGTCCGGGTGCCCGCCGGGGCGGTGCGCCCCTTCGGCGCGGACAACGCGGACCGCCGCTTCGAACCCACCCGGGCCGGTGCCGGAGCCGGAGCGGACCTGCCCGAGGCCGCCGGGGCCGGGCTGCTGTCGGCGCTCGCCCACGACGCGCTGAGCCGGGCCGTCCGGGGGACCGGCGCGGTCTCCGTCATCACGCCCCAGCTGCTCGGCGAGGACCCCGAACCGGTGTTCCTGCTGCGGACGGCGGCCCATCTCGGCCTCACCGTCGAGCTGCTGGACCTCGGCGAGCGGGCGTTCTCCGGGGCGTCCGTCGTGCTCGCCCGGACGACGACCGGCACCCCCGGCCCCGCCCTCTGGGCCGTCGGCGCGGCCCCGGACCTCGCGACGGCGGCGGTGGACGCCCTGCGGGACCTGCTCGGCGAGGCGCAGACGTCCGAGGCAGGGGCACAGACGGCCGAGGACGGGCGACCCAGCGCGCCGGACACCGGTGACCCGCTGCTGCGCGACCTGGACGCGGCGCTCGTCCCCGTCACCTCCGAGGAGCCCGCCGCCCCGGACGAGGCCGACGACACCGGCTGGAGCCGCATCCTCGAACGCCTCGCCGCCGCCGGGCGGGACGCCCTGGTCGTGCCCACGCACGGCGCCGACCTGCCCACCGCGGGCATCCACACCGTGCGTGTCCTGCTCACCCGGGCGGCCGTCGATGCCGGCTGACACCGCCGTACGCCCCCAGCCGACCGAACTCCCCGCAGCCGTCGACCGGTTCGCCGCGGCGCTGCGGGACGCGCTCGGCGAGGGCGGTGCCGATGCCGTCCCGGCCGTATCGGTCGCGCCGCTCGGCGTCCGGGACGCGTACGCGCCGACCGGCGCCCCGGCCGACAGCGCCGCCGTGCCCGTCCACCTCTACGGCCGGCAGGTGCTGATCGGCCCGTGGCCCGCCCCGGACGGGCGCCCCGGCTGCGGCACCTGCCTCGCCCGCCGCTGGCAGGGCGTGCGCTCGGTGGCCCTGCGCGAGGGCCTCGAACTGGGCAACGGCACCCGGGCGGTCGGCGACTGGCCGTACGGCACGCCCTTCGCGGTCACCGCCGTCGCCGCCCTGATGGCCGGGATCGCCGGTGCGGAGCCCGCGCCGGACCCGTACCCCCGGGTCCACCTGCTGGACCTGGACGCCATGACCGTACGCAGTCACCCCCTGGTCCCCGATCCGGAGTGCCCCGGCTGCTCCGCGCCCCGCGCCGACACCGCCGAGGCGGCGGCGGTCACCCTGCGGCCCGCTCCGCCGTACCGGCCGGGTGTCTTCCGGGTGCGGCGGGTGGAGGACTACCGGCTGCCGGAGGACGCCTTCGTCAACCCGCACTGGGGCGCGCTCGGTTCCTCGGTGACCTGCGATGTCGCCTCGACCACCACCTCCGCCACCGTCGGCTGCTTCTCGACCCGGTCCGGGGACTACCTCCGGGAGACGTTCTGGGGCGGCCACGCGGACACGTACGCGCACAGCCGGAGCATCGGGGTCCTGGAGGCGCTGGAGCGTTACGCCGGGATGCGGGCCCGCGCCCGGACCACCCGGCTCACCGCCTCCCTGGACGAGCTGGGCCCCGACGCCGTCGACCCGCGCGAAACCGGCCTGTACGCCGAGGAGTTCTACGCACAGAACCCCTGGGTGCGCCCCTTCGCGCCGGACCGGAAGATCCCCTGGGTGTGGGGCTGGTCGCTGCGCGACGGCCGCCCCCGGCCGGTGCCCGAGGTCCTCGCCTACTACCACGCGCCGGGCCTGGAGGGCCGGTTCGTGCAGGAGAGCTCCAACGGGTGCGCTTCCGGAGGCAGTACGGAGGAGGCCGTCTACTTCGGGCTGATGGAGGTCATCGAACGGGACGCCTTCCTGCTCGCCTGGCACGGGCAGGTGCCGCTGCGCGAGATCAACCCGGCGACCAGCACCAGGCCCGCCACCCGGCACATGGTCGACCGGCTGGCCATGTACGGCTACCGGGCCCGCTTCTTCGACACCCGGATCGGCTTCCCGGTCCCCGTGGTCACCGGCTGCGCCGAACGCTTCGACGGCTCCACCGGCCGGATGTGCTTCGGCGCGGGCGCCGGGCTCGACCCGGAATCCGCCCTGGACTCCGCGCTCCGCGAGATCGCCACCGACGCGGTCAACCTCGTCGGCCGCACCCTGCGCGACGAGGAACGGCTGCGGGCCATGGCCGCCGACTTCGACCGGTTCACCACCCTGCACGACCACCCGCTGTCGTACGGGATACCCGAGATGGGGCGGCACGCCGACTTCCTGCTGCGGCAGCCCGAACCCCGCCCCCCGCTCTCCGTCGCCGACCTGGCCTGGCCGGACCCCGGGGGCGACCCGGCCGCCCCCGACCTCCGGGCGGACGTGCTGCGCGCGGTCGGCGCCGTCACCGCCGCCGGCTACGACGTGGTCGTCGTCGACCAGACCCTGCCGGAGCAGCGCGCACTCGGGCTGCACACCGTGAAGGTCCTGGTGCCGGGGCTGCTCCCCATCGACTTCGGCTGGTCCCGCCAGCGTGCCCGGCACATGCCCCGGATGCACACCGTGCTGGGCCCCGCGGGCCTCAACCCGGCCCCGCACCCGTTCCCATGACCGTACGTCAGCCACACCGCCCATCCGAGCCCATGCGAGAGGGGGCCGCCCCCATGGGGTACGCCCACGAGTACGCCGACGCCGTCCTGCACCGCGGTCGCGTCCCGATGGAGCCCACCGACTTCGTCCCGGACTGGCCCGACGCCCCGCGCCGGGGGAAGCTCTACCCGGGCGTGGAGCCGTACGCCCTCCCGGACGGCGACGGCCTCCCGGACGCCCCCGCCGCACGCGGTCTGCTGCCCGCCCCGGGCGGCGGCGCGGCGGCGGACGGCCCGGCCGGTTTCACCCTGCCGCTGCTGTCGGCGATGCTCAAGGACTCGTACGGGCTGACCGGCCGCCGCCTCGGCGTCCAGGCCAACAGCGACCTGTCCGGGCTGCCGCTGCACACCCACGCCAACTGGTCCCGGGGCACCGCGGGCGGCGGCGGTCTCTACCCGGTCAGCATCTACTGGGCGTCCGGCCCCTCCGGGCCGCTGGCCCCCGGCATCCACTACTACGACGTCCAGCGGCATGCCGTGCAGCGGGTGCTGACCGGTGACGTCTCGGCCCGCGTCCGCGAGGCGCTGGGGCCGGACGCGCCCGAGGGGGCCCGGGAGACGGACCAGTTCCTGATCCTCGGGGTGAAGTACTGGCAGAACGCGTTCAAGTACAACAGCTTCGCGTACCACGTGGTCTCCACCGACCTGGGCACCCTCGTGCAGACCTGGCGGATCTGGGCGGGGGCCCGGGGCCTGGTCACCTCGCCCGTCCTGTGGTTCGACGAGCCCCGGCTGAACGGTCTCCTCGGCACCGAGGGAGAGGAGGAGGGCGTCTTCGCCGTCGTCCCGCTCCGCTGGGACACCCCGACCCCGGCCCCTTCGGCGGCCCCTCGGGGTCCCGACCCGGCCGTGCGGCACCGGGACGCCGAACGGTCCCGCATCGTCCGGACGTTCCCCACCGTCCTCGCCATGCACGCCGCGACCACCCGGGACGCGACGGAGCGCCCCGCCCCCGGCGCCCTGGCCGGCGCGGCGGCGCTGCCCACCCCGCCGGGCGGCACCCGGACCGCCCTCCCCGCCCCGGTCTTCCCCGACGTGTCCGTGCGGCGCGCTCTGCGCTCCCGGCGCAGCAGCTTCGGCCGCTTCGACGCGACACGTCCCGTCACGCCCGCCCAGCTCTCCGCCGTCCTCGCGGCCTGCGCCGGGACGTCGCTGCCCAGCGACGCGGACCCGGACGGCACGGTGCGCCAGACCCGGATGTACGCCTTCGTCAACCATGTCGAGTCCGTCGATCCGGGCGCGTACGTGTACGACCCCGAGGCCGGGGAGCTGCGGCTCGTCGACGCGGGGCCGCAGGGGGCCTTCCTCCAGAACACCTATTTCCTCGCCAACTACAACCTGGAGCAGGCGGGGGCCGTCCTCGTGCCGGCCGTCCGCACCACTGCCGTGCTGGACGCGGTGGGGGACCGCGGTTACCGCCTGGCGGCGGGCACCGCGGGCGCCGTGGCCCAGACGTTCTACGTGGCCGCCGCCGCGCTCGGGCTCGGCGCGGGCGTCGCCCTGGGCTTCGACAACATCGCGTACGTCGAGAAGCTCGGCCTGGGCGACGGCGACGAGGCACCCCTGCTGATCATGCCGCTCGGCAACGAGCGGCCCCGGCCCGCCGACTTCCGGCACGAGATCGCCTGACGGGAACTGCGATGACACTCCTGACGTCCGACACCACCCCCCGTCCGCCCGATGTGTGGGAGCCCGGGCACCGCTTCCTGCTCCGCGCGGCCGGTCTGCCCCTGGAGACCGTCCGGGGCCTGCGCTGCCCCGGCACCGGTGACTGGGCGGACGAGGTCCTGGAGCTGGAGGAGCGGCTGACCGCCGACGGCGCCGCGCTCAGCGACCTGCTGCACGGGCTGCTCGGCGCCGCCGACGCGGCCGGCAGCGACGCCCGCCGCCTCCTGCTCAGCCTGCGCCGCGCGGTCTTCAACAACCGCCTTCCCGCCGACCCCGGCGCCGCCGGGCGCCTGGTGACCGGGCTGTCCGCACCAGTGGGCGCACGGCTCGCCGACTGGCTGGCCCGCCGCACCCGGTACGCCGATCTCCTGGGCGGGGGGCCCGAGTTGCTGGCCCGGGAGATGCGGGACGCGCGCCGGTCGCTGCGCGAGGCGCTGGCCGGGGAGCGGTTCCGGCTGGGGCTGCTGCTGGCCTCGCCCACGCTGGACGGCAGGCTCGACGGATACCTCGCGGACACGAGCGCCGAGCCGGGCAAGCGGATGCGCAAGATCGAGCGTTCGGCGCTCACCTACCTCTACCGCACCGCGTGCAAGACGAGTCCCTTCAGCACGCTGACGGCCGTGGCCACGGGCACCTTCGACCCGGGCGCCCCGGACGAAGCGCCGGGCGCCCTGCGCGTCGGCGAGCAGTGGACCAGCCATGTCCGGCTCAATGTCGTCGTCCTCGGCCGGCTGGCCGACCTGATCCTCGCCGACCCGGTGCGCCGCCAGGACCTCCCCGTCGTCCTCGCCCCGGGCTGGGGACGCGACGAGGACCGCATCCGCTACGTCCGCCAGTGGGTGACCACCGGTGACGACAGCGCGGCCGTCACCTTCGACGCCGTACGCGACCGGCTGTTCTACCTTCGCGGCAGCGGCACCCTGGACCGGCTGCTCACCTTCTTCTCCACCCACGAGGGGCCGCGCCACCGGGACCTCGTGGACATGCTGCGCTCCGAGCGCGGCGCCGGTCCCGACGAGGCCGAGCGCTACGCGGCGGCCCTGCTCCAGCTCGGCATGGTGCAGGTGCCGGGTCTGCGCACCGATGTGCACAGCCCCGACCCGCTGCGCTCCTTCCAGCAGGCCCTGCGCGGTCTCGGGGCCCCCTGGGCGGACGCGGTGGCGGCCTCGCTCGACGGGCCGGCCGCCTGCCTCGCCGCGTACCCGGCCGCCCCGCTCACCGAACGCCGCACCCTGCTCCGCACTCTGCGCGAGCAACTCCTCGACGTACAGCGGGAGCTGGGCGCCGGGGACGCCGCACTGCCGCAGACGCTGGTGTACGAGGACGTCAGCGCGGGCGAGGACCTGCGCGGCGGGCCCGGACCGCTGGTCGGGGCCACGGGTATGGCGCTGCGGCGGGTCGAGGGCATCCTCCCGATGTACGACATCACCCTGCCCCAGCGCATCACCCTGCGCGGCTTCTTCCTGGCCCGGCACGGAAGCGGCGGGCGCTGCGACGACCTGCTCGGTCTGGTGCACGACTTCCACGAGGACCTCTTCGACCAGTACATCTCGTTCACCTCCAAGCGCTCCGCCTTCGACGCCGAGGGGGAGTACGTCCCGGAGGAGAACTGGCTCGGCCAGAGCGCCCTGCGCTCCCTGGACTCGGCCCGCCGGCGCTTCGTCGCCGGGATGCGGGAGCAGTGGGCGGAGCACGGCGCGGCGGACGAGATCCGGATTCCCGCCTCCCTCCTCACCGAGGTGGCCGGGGAACTCGCCTCGATCACGCAGGACTTCACCCCGCAGAGCCACCACATCCAGGTCGCCGGTCCCGGGCCGGACGGGCGGCCGCTGGTGGTCCTCAACCGCTCGTACGGCGGACTCGCCTTCCCCTTCAGCCGGTTCACGCACGTCTACGACCCCGACGGCGCGACCACCCCGGAGGCGCGCCCCGGCCTCTCGAAGCGGCTGCGCGCCGAACTCCTCACCCGCGCCCCGGAAGGCGCCGTCCTCGCCGAGCTGACCGGGGGGCCGATCACCACCAACCTCAACCTGCACGGGCGGCTGACGAGCCACCAGATCGTGTGCCCGGGCGAGACGTCCACCGTGCCCGAGGACGCCCGCATCCACCTGGAGGACCTGTACCTCCAGCACGACGAGGCCACCGACCGGCTCGTCCTGCGGTCCCGGCGGCTGGGCTGCGAGGTCGTCCCCGTCTACCTCGGCTACCTCGTCCCCGTCGCCCTGCCGGAGATCCCCCGCACCCTGCTCCTGCTCGCCCCGAGCACCATGACCCCCACCGACGTCTGGGGCGGCGTCCCCGAGGCCCCCGCCCGCGACGGGGTCACCCGCAGGCCGCGCGTGGTCCACGACGGGGTCGTGGTCAGCCGCCGCAGCTGGACGGCCGACGCCCAGGTGCTGCCCGCCCGGACACCCGGCGCCGACGAAGCGGGGTGGTTCCTCGGCTGGCGGCGTTGGCGGCGCGCCCACGGGCTGCCCGCCCAGGTCTTCGCGACGGTCCTGCGCGAGGGGCGGCGCGCCCTGGGCGCCAAACCCCTGTACGTGGACTTCGACAGCCCGTTGTCCCTGACCGCGTTCGACGCCCTGCTGGAGCGCGGGCCGGGCGACGCCGTGGTCCTGCGGGAGATGCTCCCGTCCGAGGACGCCCCGCACGTGCTCTCCGAACAGGGCCACCACGTCGCCGAACTGGCCGTGGAGACCTTCACCTCCCGCCCGCGTACCGAGGACGGCCCCACATGCCGGAACTGATCTCACCCAGCCCCGCCCGCCCCGCCGCCACGGAACGGGGGGACTGGATCGCGCTGCACGTCTTCTACGCGGCCAGCCCCCGGCCGATGCTGGTCGACTGCGTCCGCCCGCTGGTCGCCGAACTGACCGCCGAAGGGCTGCTGGCGGGCCACTTCTTCATCACGTACTGGCTGGAGGGACCGCACGTACGGCTCCGGCTGCGCCCCGCGAGCCCCGCCGCCGCGCCCGAGGTGCTGCGCCGCGCCGAAGCGGCCCTCACCGCCTTCCTCCGGACCCGGCCCGCCCTCTACGAGGTCGACTCCGGGTTCCTCAAGGACTTCTACAACGAGCTGTTCGACATCGAGTTCCCCGGCGAGGACCGCACCCGTTACATGGGCGAGGACGGCCGGATGAACCTGCGGCCGAACAACTCCTTCAGCCTGGAGCCGTACGCCCCCGAGTACGCCAAGTACGGCGGCCCGGCCGGGGTCGAGCTGGCCGAGTGGCACTTCCGGCACTCCAGCGACCTGGTCATCGACGCCTTCCGCACCATGAACCTCCACCTGCGGACCGTGCTCCTCGGCACGTCCGCGCAGCTGATGATGGTGATGGCGAGCTGCTTCCTGCCGGAGAAGGACCGGCTCGCCGACTACCTGGACGGCTACTACGCGTTCTGGCACCGCGCCTTCCCCGGCACCGGCTTCATCGGCTCGGAGGAGTACGAGCGCAACTACGCGCAGATGGCGCCCGCCCTGGGCACCCGCTTCGCCGCGATCCGCGCCGCCGTCGCGGCCGGGGAGCTCGACCGGCTGCCGTCCTTCCTGCGCGGCTGGGCGGCCCACTGCCTGGAGCTGCGGGAGCGGGTCACCGACCTCGCCACCCGGGGCGAACTCCTCTTCCCCGCCTGGGACGGACCCGCCCGCGAGGACACCGGCCAGGAACGCACCGAGCCGGCCAATGCGGCCCCCCTGGAACGGCTCACCCATGTCCAGGCCGTCCTGCCCCGGCTGCTCTCCCCGTACATGCACATGACGAACAACCGGCTGCATGTGACCATCCGCGACGAGGCGTACCTCTCCTTCGTCCTCGGCCAGGTCCTGCGCGAGCCGTCGGGCGACGCGGGTACGGACGGCGCCGGTGCGGACAACGGCGTTACGGACAAGGCCGGTACGAACAGCGCGGCGGGCTCATGAACCCGGCCACCGACCGCGCCCGCGCCGCCGCTCGCGCGTACCGCCCCGCGCTCGGGCCCGGCGTCCTCATCAGCCCGCCCCTGCTGCGCGGCCCCCGCACGGTGCACCTGCTCAAGCACCCCGTGAGCGGCGCCGCGTTCGAGGTCGGGCCCAAGGAGCACTTCCTCATCGCCCGCCTCGACGGCACCCGCACCCTGGACGACCTCGCGCCCGCCTACGCCGAACGCTTCGGCCGCCGGCTCGCCGAGGAGCACTGGAACAGGCTCCTCGGTCTCCTCGGCACCCGGAGCCTGCTCGCGGGCGCCCCCGATCCGCCGCCCGCCACCCCTCCCCCGGCCCGGACCGGCGGCCGGTGGCACGGCACCCGGCGCCTGGTCGCCGACGCCGACCGGACCACCGCCCGGCTCCACCGCGTCCTGCGTCCGCTGCTCCACCCGGTGGTCCAGCTCCCGCTGCTGGCCGCGGTCCTGGTCACCGTCGTGGCCCTCGTCCTGCACACCGGCGAACTCCTGGACGGCACCGGTGAGTTGATTCGGGAGCCGGCCGCCCTGGCGGGTGCCGCCCTGTTCCTGTGGTTCAGCATCACCCTGCACGAACTGGCCCACGGCATCGCGGCCCAGCACTACGGCGGCACGGTCACCGAGATCGGGCTGCGCTGGCGCTTCCCGGTGGCGATGCTCTACTGCACCGTCGACAACTACCTCTTCCTCCCCGCCCTGCGCGCCCGGCTCGTCATCGCCGGGGCGGGCGCCCACCTCAACATGGTGCTGCTGCTGCCCTTCGCCCTCTGGTGGTCCCTGCTGCCCCCCGGCGACCCCACCAGGGCGCTGCTCGCCGGGCTCCTGCTGCTCGGCGCCGTCCAGGGGCTCAGCAACCTCGTCCCGCTGCCCCCGCTCGACGGCTACCGCATGCTCGGCCACCTCCTCGGCACCGCCCGCCTCGCCCCGGAGACCCGCGCCTACCTGGCCCTGCGCCGCGGCGACCCGGACGCGGCCGCCGCGTACCCCCGCCGGGCCCGACGCGTCTACACGGCGTACGCCGCCGGATTCGTCGCCCTCGTCCTCCTCGCCGCGGCGGGCACCTGCGCCGCGGCGTACCAGCTCCTGACGGGATGACCGAGGTGACCGCGCCACGCGACCGCCCCCGACCGTCCCCGACCGGAAGGAACCACGCACCACATGAATGAGGTACAGGCGATGCCAACCACCCCCGGCGATGCGGCCTCCCCGGCCCCCGCCGTCCACGTCCGGCACATCTCCAAGCGGTACGGGGAACGCCAGGCCCTCGACGACGTGTCGCTGGAGATCGGGCGCGGCGAGTTCTTCGGCCTGCTCGGGCCCAACGGCGCGGGCAAGTCGACCCTGGTGGAGATCATGGAGGGGCTGCGCCGGGCCGACAGCGGCACGGTCGCCGTGTTCGGCGAGTCCCCCTGGCCGCGCAACACCGCGCTGCTGCCCCGGGTCGGCGTCCAGACCCAGTCCTCCGCGTTCTTCGTACGGCAGCGGGCGCACGAGCACCTGCGGACCGTCGCCGCCCTCTACGGCGCCCCGCTGAGCGCCGTGGACGCCACGCTGGAGGCCGTCGGGCTCACCGAGCAGCGCGACATCCAGGTGGAAAGCCTCTCCGGCGGGCAGCGCCAGCGCCTCGCCATCGCCTCCGCCCTCGTCCACGGCCCCGAGCTGATCTTCCTGGACGAGCCCACCGCCGCCCTGGACCCGCAGGCCCGCCGCGATCTGTGGGAGGTGCTGCGCGCCCTCAAGGCGCAGGGCCGCACCATCGTCTACACCACCCACCACCTGGACGAGGCGGAAGCGCTCTGCGACCGCATCGCGATCCTCGTGGACGGCAAGGTCGCGGTCACCGACACCCCGCACAACCTCGTCGGCGGGTTCAAGGCGGCCACCAGGCTGATGCTGCCGCTGGGCCGACTCGGCGAGGACCAGGCGGCGGCCATCCCCGGCGTCGACCGGGTCACCGTCCAGGGCGGCTCCCTCGTCCTGGAGACCCGCGAGGCGGGCCAGGTCCTCAGCGCCGTCGACAAGCTGACCGGTCTCGACGGCGTCCAGACCCGCACCGCCGGCCTGGAGGACGTCTACCTCGACCTGACGGCCCGGCTCACCCGGTCCGCGCACGCCCCCCACCGGAACGCCGACACCACGGAGCACCAGCCATGAGCGCCTACGCCGCACTGGCCGCAGCGGGCTACCGCGCCCAGATCCGCGACAAGAGCACCCTCTTCTTCACCTTCGCCTTCCCGCTCCTCTTCCTCGTCGTCTTCGGCCTGATCTTCCGGGGCCAGGACGTCGAGGAGAGCGGCCTCTCCTACCTCTCGTACACCGCCGCCGGGGTCCTGTCCTGGGGCGTCGCCAACGCCGCCGTCTTCGGTATCGCGTTCACCCTGATGCAGTGGCGGAACGACGACATCCTGCGCCTGATCCGGATGTCCCCGGCCCCGCTCTCCGCCGTCATCGGCTCCCGTTACGTCCTCGCCCTGGTCGTCGGGGCCGTGCAGTCGCTGCTGTTCGTCGGCGTCGCCATGCTGCCGGTGTTCGGCCTGCGGCCCGCCTCCGGGTGGCCGCTGCTGATCCCGGTCCTCTTCCTCGGTGTGACCACCTTCCTGCTGCTCGGCGTCATCATCGGCTCCTTCGCCGACACCCCGGAGTCCGTCGCGGCCGTCGCCAACTTCCTGATGCTGCCGATGGCGTTCCTCTCCGGCTCCTTCTTCCCGCTGGACTCGATGCCGTCCTGGCTCCAGCACGTCTCCGTGGTCCTGCCGCTGCGCTACCTCAACGACGCCGTGTCCCACGCGATCGCCGGACGCGGGGGCCTCTCCGACGTCTGGGTGGGCTGCGCCGGACTCGTCGTCTTCGCCCTGGTCTTCGGCACCGTCGCCGTCAAGACCTTCCGCTGGACGAGGTCCTCATGAGCGCCCCGACGCGCACCGCCCCGGCCCCCGCCGTCGCCCCCATGGAGGCGGCCCGGACCGTGCTCCGCACCGCCCTGGCCGACCGGACCGGGCGGGACCTCCCCGTCGTCCCGGTCGGCGCCACCGACGCCACCGACGCGCTCGGCGGCCGGGGCGCACCGGACCCCTGGGCGGCCGAACGCCCCGGCGCCCGCGTCCATCTCACCGCCTCCGCCGTCCTCATCGGCCCCTGGGGCGGCGACGGCACCGCCCCGGCCTGCGGGCGCTGCCTCGCGATGCGCTGGCAGCGCCTGCGCAGCCGCAGCGAGCGGGACGCCCTGGAGACCGGCGGCCCCGACGGCCCGCGCCCCGCAGGCGCCTGGCCTCTGCTCACCGACCACGCCCACGACGCCGTGGCCGCGCTGTGCCGCGCGCTGCTCGACGGCCCCGGCGCCGAACCCCCCGCCACCGGCCCGGCCGACCGGCTCCTGCCCCAGGTCACCCGCCTCGACCTGGCCACCCTCCAGGTGCGGACGTACCCGCTGCTCGCCGATCCCCGCTGCCCCGGCTGCGCCCCGCCGCCCGACCCCGCCGGGCCCCGCCCGCTCACCCTCGTCGCCCGGCCCAAGCCCGACCCGGACGGCTACCGGCTGCGCCCCGCGTCCTCGTACCCGCTGCCGGAGGAGGCCCTGGCCAACCCCGTGTGCGGGATGCTGGGCGGCGGCACCTGGTCCGACGTCACCTCGCCGACGACCGCGCCCGTCGCGGGCAGCGTCTTCGTACGGGGTTACGCGGGACTCAACGACGTCACCTGGAGCGGCCAGGAGAACACCTTCTCCACCAGCCGCGTCCTCGCCTTCCTGGAGGGCCTGGAGCGCTACGCCGGAACCCACCGGCGCGGCCGGACCACCCCCGTCACCGGCTCCTGGACGGAGCTGCGGGCCGACGCCGTCGACCCCGCCGTCTGCGGCCTCTACGATCCGCGCACCTACCGCGACGACCCGCTCGTGGACCCCTTCGACCCGGACCGCGCCATCCCGTGGGAGTGGGGCTGGTCGCTGCGCGACGACAAGCCCGTCCTCGTCCCGTCCCGGCTCGTCTACTACAGCGCGGGGCTGGCCGCCGACAACTTCGTCTTCGAGTGCTCCAACGGCTGCGCCATCGGCGGCGGTCTGGAGGAGGCCGTCCTCGGCGGCCTGCTCGAACTCATCGAACGGGACGCCTTCCTCAACGCCTGGTACGGCAACGCCCGGCTCACCGAGATCGACCTGGCCACCGTCGGCGGACGGGCCGCGCCCGCCATGGCCGAACGCGCCGCGCTCCAGGGCTACGACGTCCACGCCTTCGACAATCGCGTGGACCTGGCCGTCCCCGTCGTGACCGCGCTCGCCGTACGCCGCGACGGCGGCATCGGCGCCCTCTCCTTCGCGGCGGCCGCCTCGCTGGACCCGCGGGCGGCGGTGGAAGGGGCCCTGTCCGAAGTGCTCACGTACATCCCGCACCTCTCCCGCCAGACCGAGGAGCGCCGCGACGAACTGGAGGCGATGGCCGACGACTTCGACCGGGTGCGCCACCTCAAGGACCACGCCCAGCTCTACGGCCTGCCCCGGATGACCGCCCACGCCGACAGCTACCTCAACCCCCTGGCCGTACGACCCTTCGGCGACGTCTACCGGGACTGGGAGACCACCGGCCGCCCCCGCACCGGCGACCTGCGCGACGACCTCCGCGCCGTCATCGGTGAACTCGCCCGCGCCGGGCACGACGTGATCGCCGTGGACCAGACCACCCCGGAGCAGGAGCGCATGGGCCTGCGCACCGTCGCCACCCTCGCCCCCGGGCTCCTGCCGATCGACTTCGGCTGGAACCGCCGCCGCGCCCCCTTCATGCCCCGCCTGCGCACCGCGCTCCGCCGGGGCGGCCACCGCACGACGGACCTGACCGAGGCCGGGATGCGCATGGTCCCGCACCCCTTCCCGTAACGGCGAAACGCCCGGTACCCGTCCGGAAGGAGACGGATACCGGGCGCGCACATCGCCCGATCAGGCGGTGCAGGAGGTGGTGCTGGTGGTGGAGCTGCACGTCGAGGTCGAGCTGCAGCTGGTGGAACCGGCGAGCACGACCTCGCTGGCGTCCGAGTAGTCCGAGATCTCGAAGGTCTCGGCCTCCAGCTCGAGGATCTCGTCGGCGAGGGTGCTGAGGTTCTTCTCCATGGTGTCTCCTCCGGTCCGGGGCCACCGTGTCCGGGGGCCGCCACCTGGTGTACGCCCCGGTGGGGGGTACGCCTCCCATTCCACCGCCCGCCGCTCACCGCTCGGCATGCCTTCCGCACACACATCGCTGGCACGTGATGCCAGCGGCCCCGACGAGCACGCCAGGAGCCCCCGTTGACCCACCTGACCGCCCCCCGGCCGGCCGCCCACCCCGCCCTGTCCCCGGCCCTCACCCAGGAAACGATCCGCCCCGCCCTCACCCTCTATCTGGACGTCCACCGCCACCCGGAGACGTCCGGCGAGGAGGCCCGCACCGCAGCCCTGTTCGCGGACCGGCTCACCGCCGCGGGACTCGACGTCACCCGGGGCATCGGCGGCCACGGAGTCGTCGGCGTCCTCCGCAACGGCGAGGGCCCCCGCGTCTACCTGCGCACCGAGCTCGACGCCCTGCCGCTCCGCGAGCTCACCGGCCTCCCGTACGCGAGCACCGGCCCCGCCATGCACGCCTGCGGCCACGACCTCCACCTGGCGGCGGCCACCGGCGCGGCGGACCTGCTGGCCCGCACCACCGACCACTGGCGCGGCACCCTCGTGGTCGTGGGCCAGCCCGCCGAGGAGACCCTGACCGGGGCGCGGGCGATGCTGGCGGACGGCCTGTACGAGCGGTTCGGCAGACCCGACGCGGTCCTCGCCCAGCACGCCGCCCCGCTCCCCGCCGGCCTGATCGCGCACGGCGGCCCCCACGCCCCGGTCGCCGCCGCGAGCGCCGCCCTCACCGTCGTCGTCCACGGCCGGGGCGGCCACGCGGCGACCCCGCAGCTCACCGTGGACCCCGTGGTCACGGCCGCGGCGGTGATCGGCCGCCTTCAGACGGTCGTCGCCCGCGAGGCGGCCCCCGCCGAGCAACTGACCCTCACCGTGGGCACGGTGCACGCCGGGACGGCCGTCAACATCATCCCGGACACCGCCGAACTGGGCATCGGCCTGCGCGCCCTCACCGACGACACCCTGGACCGGGCGCTGGCGGCGGTGGACCGCATCGTCCGGGCGGAGTGCGCCGCGTCGGCCTGCCCCCGCGACCCGGACCTCACGGTGCTCTCCCGCTCCCCGGCCCTGCACGGCGACCCGGCCGCGACGGACGCGGTCCGCGCCGCCCACACGGCCCTGTACGGCCCGGCACGCGTCACGGGCTGGCCCCCGTCCCTGGCCGCCGAGGACTTCGCCCTCTACGGGGACGCGGGCCGCGACCTCCACGGCGAGACCGGAATCCCGCTGGTGTACTGGATGCTGGGCACGACGAGCCCCCGCGAGTGGGCAGCCACCAGCGGCACTGGCATCCCCCCGAACCACTCCCCCCACTTCGCCCCCGCGATCCGCACAGCACTCCCGGCAGCGATCACGGCGCTCACGGCGGCAGCGCTGAACCGGCTGGCCGGGCGCCAGGGCACGGCCTAGCGGTTCATGGACACGACGACGTACATGCAGCCGACGACCACGGCCAGGCACACCCCAGCAACCACGACGGCGGCACAACCGAGCGCCGCCACCGTGCCACTGATGGCCGTCCACCCAACCCGAGTCGCACGCCGCGCCCGCCGAAGGGCGTCGTCGTACCCACGGTCGTCGTCCCACGCACCTTCAGTCATGCTCCCCGCCCTCCGTAGTCTGACCGTATGCCTTCCGCACTGGTCGTCGGTTACGACCCCCAAGCCATCCCCGGTGTCGACGGAAACGCCCTGCGCGCGACGCTCGAAGCGGAGCTCGCGCGCTTCGCCGACCACGGCATCGACGCGGCCATGACCCTGATCGAGTTCAACGACGCGGCCGAACCCACCCTCGTCACGGCCCTGACCGAACGCCCCTGGGACGTGGTGGTCATCGGCGGCGGAATCCGCAAGGCCGCGCCACTGCTCCCCCTCTTCGAACACATCGTCAACCTCATCCGCCGCCACGCGCCCCAGGCGGCGATCGCGTTCAACACCACGGGCGGGGACAGCGTGGAGGCGGCACAACGCTGGCTGTAGAGCCCCAACCCACTCATTTCTTACGGGCTCCGCAACGCAAGCCACTCCCCTCACTCACCCCAGCGAGGCGACCAACCGCTCCAGTGACCTCCGAGCGGGCGGCCCCCACGTCGACTTCCCGTTGGGGAGCCCCCGGTCACCGTCGTCCGCGATGAGCAGCCCACTCAGCGCCCGCAGGACCGCGCAACCACGGGCCCGCCGAAGAGTTGCCACGTCCGGGGCGGGCCGATAGGCGGCGTAGAACCGGTCAACGCCAGTGTCCGGAAGCAGAATCCAGGCGGCGGCGAGGTCGCAGGCCGGGTCACCGGCGAAGAGGTCCCCGAAGTCGATGACCCCGCAGAACGTGCCGTTGGCGGTCAACACATTGGCGGGATGCAGATCCCCGTGAAGCCACAACGCGGGCCCGTCCCAGTCCGGAGCGGCCACTGCATCGGCCCAGACGCGGCGAACGCCGTCCGGATCGGCGACCAACCCCCGCCCGACAGCATCAAGAAGCGACCGCTCGAAGTACTGCCCGTAGGGCCCCAGGGGCCCACCCCTCCCCCTCCCGACAGGCGCCCCGTCCGGGGCGGGCCGGTGCAGAGCGCTGAGAAACCGAGCCAACACATCGGCCGCGTCCTCACCCCGCGTAGCCGGAACCCGATCAGCGGGCTCCCCGGACACCCACGTGGTGACCAACCAGGGCCGAGGAAACAGCCCGGACGGCACACCAAGCCGCTGCGGCACAGGCACGGGCAACGGCAGCCCCGGAGCAAGCCCCGGCACCCAGGCGTGCTCCTTCAACAACAACTCATCAGCAGACTCAGTAGCCCACGGCAACCGCACAGCCAACCCCTCCCCCAACCGCCACAACTGGTTATCCCACCCCCGCGCGGCAAGGCTGAGGGGGAGCTCGGCGAGATCGGGGTGCTGGTCACGGAGGAGGGCGCGAATGAGCTCGGGCGTCAGGTCGGCGCGGCCTTGGGACATACGGGTCACCGTAGTCGGGCGAACTCCCTTACGAGCCACACTATTTCCTCGGCGTTCGCGTCAGCACGTACGTGTTGCCGATGTCGGGTTCCCCGTAGAAGAAGAACAGCTTCAACTCATGCTTGCGCTTGGAGCGATCCACGTAAAGAGACCAGTTGTACGCGGAGGGGGGCTGGTTCCCGTCGGCCTCCGAGGCGCGCTTGTCCACCCGTGTAGGGGCCTTCAGTACGAGCCGGACGACCTGCCCGCCCTCTGTGTCGGCCAGCCGCCAGGCCCCCGCACCGGAGAGGCGCCAGCCCTCGTCATAGTCGAAGTCCTGCCCGTCGAGCTTCCTGAGCAACGCCGTCCCGTCCTGGTGCAACTCGACACGGGTGCCCTCGACATTCGCCCAGCCGCCGGCGATTTCGGTGGCGGTGACTCCATGAACGCCGGTGCCACCGTAGTACTGGGCAGGCCCGGCACACCCCACCACCAGCCAACTGAACGCCGCCACCCCGACACGCACGTAGCACCTGCCCACCCCTGGACCTCCCCGCCGGTGAACTGCGTAGCACATTGAACGCGTTCAACGATACGGCCGCACCATTTCACCCGCGCCCCCCGGGTGCCTTCTCCGAGAGCGCCCCATCTACGCCCGCCCAGTCCCCAGTCGAGACCGCTCACGACGGTCGCAAGCACAGGACCATCCCCGCGCGTGCGGGGAGCAGGCCGTCGAGGCCCAGCACGGCGGCAGCTTCGCGGGACCATCCCCGCGCGTACGGGGAGCAGGCGGCGCGTTCGTCGTCGCTCAGCTCGGGGCTGGGGCCATCCCCGCGCGTGCGGGGAGCAGAGCAGTACCGGCACGTCGGCGTCGCGCAACCGGGGGCCATCCCCGCGCGTGCGGGGAGCAGCGACCTGACCGGCACTCGGAGATCGCGTGCTGGGGGCCATCCCCGCGCGTGCGGGGAGCAGACTCGCTGAACTGCGGGTCTATCGAGTGAAGGCGCGGTTTCTGACCACTTTCACACAATCCGGCATATCCACCTCAAAAATCACACGTCAGGCATACGCGGCAAGGGTACGCCAACGCCTCTGGACAGCCTGTCCGTTCCCCGAGTGCGCCCAGCCTCCCCGCACCTCCGCTCACTGGGAAGCCCGGCTGGACGCGAACTACTGCGGCTGGCGTAGAACGGCAGCCGCTTCGCATGCGGGATCACCTTCCGGGCACCGGGCGCATACCTGACGTAACGGTTTCGGTTTGGGGAGGCTGCTGTGATGACGAATGTGAAGACCCGGGGGACCAGGGCGGCTGCGTACGGAGTGGCGGGCCTGCTGGCCGTTGCCGCGCTTGCCGGGTGCGGCTCGGACGACAAGGACGACGCGGCGAAGGACACGAAGCCCTCCGGGGCGGGCAAGACGGCCGACTCGTCGCCCTCCCAGGTCGTGCAAGCGACCAACAAGAAGACCACCGAGGCCGGGTCCGCGCGCGTGAAGATCACGACTTCGGTCAGTGCCAAGGGGCAGAGCCAGACGATCACCGGCTCCGGCGTCATGGACTTCGAGGACGGCGAGAGCAAGCTGACCATGGAGCAGTCGGGTCAGCGGCTGGAGCAGCGGGTCGTGGACAAGATGATCTACCAGAAGCCGCCGAAGGGCGAGGGTGGCCTGCCCGGGGGCAAGAGCTGGATGAAGATCGACATGGAGAAGCTGCGGACCTCCGGGGCCGCCGGAAGCAGCCAGGTGAGCGATCCGACCGATTCCTTCGCCTACTCCAAGTCGCTGTCCGAGAAGGACGTCAAGAAGGTCGGTACGGAGAGCCTGGGCGGTGTCGAGACGACCCACTACAAGGTCGCTCTGGACATCGACAAGCTGGCCAAGGGCGACACCGCGCAGGCCCGGAAGCTGCGCGAACAGCTCGGTGAGACGGTGCCGGTGGACCTGTGGGTCGATGGCAAGGGACTGATGCGCCGCCAGCAGATCGAAATCGCCGCGCAGCCGGCCGGGGGCGCGAAGGACTCCGGTTCGGCAAACCGGGGCAAGGCGAAGGTCGTCATGGACTTCAGCGACTTCGGGACCGACGTTGATGTCGACGCGCCCGCCGCCGGGGACACGGTCGATGTGACGGACAAGGTCGTCAAGCAGGCGAGCGCCCAGCAGTCCTGAGGCGCCGCACTGTCCGGCGGAAGGCCCCACCCAGCCCGGTGGGGCCTTCCGCGAATATGTAGCTGGGCGCGGACGCTGTGGTCGTCGGCGGGGCCGCACGGGCGGGTTCCCTCCATCGCCCTACGCCTGTCGTCAGGGCCGGGAGCGAAACGCTGGCATCACCTGCTGGGCGATGGCGACGGGACCATCCCCGCACGCGCAGGGAGCAGCTGAGCATCGACGCAGCCATAGTCGCGATGAAGGGACCATCCCCGCACACGCGGGGAGCAGACGAACGACGCCACCGTCCCGGTCGGGGGACCATCCCCGCACGCGGGGGGAGCACGACGCGTGCGATGAGGCCGCCGACCATGCGCGGGGAGCACTCTTCGTGACCTGTGGCTTTGTCTCGCGTGGGCGTGGTTTCTGACCACTTTCACCCACTCCGGCATAACCGCCTCAAGCTCAACAAAGTAGGCACACGCCGCAAGCGTAGAACAACGCGCGCGCCTCCAGGTCCCGTTCACCGCAACTGCTCCACCTCACCCCTCCACCCCCACCCGGTACACCACCTTCCCCTCCACCACCTCAAACCCCAGCGCCCCGTAGAACCCCAGGGCCTGCGCGTTGTCCGTGTCCCCCATCCACTCCATCCGACTGCACCCGGGACGGGCGGACGCCACCGCTCGGAGTTCCGCCATCAGGTGGGCACCCACGCCCCCGCCCCGCCACGGTTCACTCACGTACAGCTCCTTCAGGAACAGCGCATGCGTCGTCCCCCGCGCCGGCCAGAGGAACGAGTACGCGGCCATCCCGGCCAGGGTGCCGTCGCCCGGGTCTGCGACCAGTGCCTGAGCGAGCGGGATCGGGGCGAACAGGGAGTCCTCGATCTGGGTGTGGCGTTCCGTGAGCGGCTGGATCTCCGTGGCTCCGTAGAAGCGTTCGATCTCCTCGATCAGGGCCGCGAGGGGCGGGATGTCGTCGCGTCGGGCGGGGCGGATCGTCATCGGCATCGGGTGTCTCCCTCGGCGGTGGATCTCGTACGTGCACCTCGCGCACACACCGCATGTGACCATGCCCCCATTTACGACCACCTCAACTGCGTCCCGGCGCTCGACAACCGCGTCTTCCCCGACGGTTCCGCCTAGGCCCCGCGCATCGGCGACCCCGCCCTACGCGATGGGAGCTGGAGCACGCCGTCAGCGGCTTCGGCTACGAGACGGGCAGCGGCTCACGTCACCCGCGCTCGACGCCTGGCGCGATGCCCGATCCGATGGACGCCATCGACCTCGCGCTCGGGTCGTTCCGGGGCTCTCGGTCCCCGTCGTACCAGCCGCTGTTACGGGTGCCGGGCCACCCACTGCCGCGTGGTGGCGGGCGCATACCGTTCAGGCCAGGTGCTTGTGCATGACGATGCACGGCCGGTCGTGGGCCAGGTCCTGACGCCGGTCGATCTCGCGCCATCCGAGGGACTCCCAGAAGGCCAACGCATCCGGGTTGTTCTCAAGTACGGCGAGCCGGAGGCCACTCCGTCCTTCGGCCCGAAACCGGTCCTCGACCAGCCCGACGAGCCGGCGCCCGATCCCCGTACGGCGGGCACGGCCGTCCACGATGAGCAGCCCGATCCAGGGCAGGCCGTCCCTCGGATGCCGGCGCAGCAGACAGACGACCCCGACGAGCTGCCCTTCCCCGCTGCGCGCGAGCAGCACCTCGCCGCCCTCCGTGGCGACCTCATCCCGCAGATCGGCCTCGACCCGCGTCGCCTGGATGTCGTCGGGGTCGTACTCGCCTGCCGCGCGCCAGTAGGCCGGGCTACCGGCGTAGAGGGCGACGACTTCGCGGATCTCCTCGGGGGTGAAGCGGAGGGGGTGGAGGGCGAGGGGGCGGGCCGGCATGTCGGCCAGGGTACGGGGGGCTGCCCGCCGTCCCCGCGAGGTGCGGGGAGCAGTAGGCGTCACGGCCCAGCAGACCGGTGAGCGGCGGGGCATCCCCGCGAGGTGGGGCCCGAAAGCGGACCGAGCGGGGTTCATCCCCGCGATGGCGAGGGACAGGCGGCGTACTGCCGGGCGGTGTCGAACATCCCGGGGCCATCCCCGAGAATCGGGGAAAGTGCCAGCTAGCCAGGATCATTGCTGCGGATGCGGGGACAGGACTACGAGGCGGTGATCCTTCCCCAGAACGCTGGACCATTCCGCGCGTGGCAGGAAGCGGTGCGGGACGCCCCGCACCCGTCCGTCGCGCAGGCGGTCCCCGCAGGTGGGATGACCGCGCTCGATAGCGCGCTGCCGCTGCCCAGCCTCGGGGCCATCCCTGCAGGTGCGGGGAGCAGTCGCAGTGCCCGTACTCATCCGGGTAATCCCAGGGGCCATCCCCGCGTGTGCGAGGAACACACCATCTGCCGCAGCGGCTGCGTCGTGGTGCCGGGACCATCCCTGCAGGTGCAGGCAACACCCGAGAAGGGCGTCTGTGTCGGCGAAGCAGACGGGACCATCCCCGCGCGTACGGGGAGCACGAGCTGATCGCGTCCGGCGGCTGGTGCGCCCCGGGGCCATCCCCGCGCGTGCGGGGAGCATCGATGCCGGAACGAGTGCGCGCCCAGCGCCAGGGGACCATCCCCGCGCCTGCGGGGAGCACCTCTTCGTGACCTGCGGCTCTGTCTCGCTTCCGGGCCGGTTCTGACCGACTTCGCGCACTCCGGCATAACCGCCCCCCGCTCACCCAGCAGCCATGCATCGCCACCCTAGGCCAACAACCCCAGCCACGCCCCCCGTTCACCCTCCCCCAAGCCCCACCCCCACCGCACCCCACCCCACGTAGGGTTCCCAGATGATCGTCATCCCGGAGGAATTCGCCCGGACGACCGTCGAGCGCGAGGGCAGCGCCGGGGCAGCCTGGCTCGCGGAGCTGCCGCAAATCGTCGCCGACTTGCTGGACGCCTGGGGCTGCACACCCGACGGCCCCCTCACCCACGGCGGCGTCGGCGTCATCCTCCCCGTCCGGCGCGACCACACGCCCCCCGCCGTGCTCAAGGTCTCCTTCCCGCACCCCGGGAACGACCACGAACCCGACGCCTTCGTCGCCTGGGGCGGGCGTGGGGCCGTAAGCCTGTACGAGCGGGACGACAGGCGGTACGCGATGCTGCTGGAGCGGGCCTCGACGGTGACGCTCGCCGAGGCCGGCGACGGGGACGACGTGGTCGTCGTCGCCGCTCGGCTCGCGCGGCGGCTCGCCGTGCCCGCGCCGCCCGGGCTGCCCCGGCTCAGCAACCAGGCCGGGGAGTGGGAGGACGGGCTGCGCAGGGACGACGTCGAGTTCGCGCGCCCCCTGCCGCGGCCCGTCATCGACGCCGCCCTCGCCACCGTGAGGGAGTTGGGGCGAGCGCAGCCCGAGACGCTCGTCCACGGGGATCTGCACGGGCGGAACATCCTGCGGGCCGAGCGCGAGCCCTGGCTGGCCGTTGATCCGAAGGGGTACGTGGGCGACCCGGCGTACGACGCGGGGGCGTTGATGAAGTCCCGCGCGTACGCACTCGCGGGCACCCACGATCTCCGCAGCACCGCCCACCGCATCGTGGACGTCTTCGCCGATGCCGCCGAGCTGGAGCGTGAACGCGTCCGCCGCTGGGCCCAGTTGCACGCCGTGCAAGCCGCCTTCTGGGCCCGGCGGCACGGGTTCCGGGTCGCCCGCGGCGGGCCCGAGCTGGAGTGGGTCACCGCCTTCGCGGACCGGCTGGCGGAATTGTTGACCGAGCCCTCCTGAGGGCCGGGCCTGCACCGCGTTGAACCCTTCACCACCTCACGAAACAGGGCCCTGAATCGTCGGCCTTGAAGAGACCTTGAAGAGCAGCCCCTTCAGAAGCGGAGAACAACGCATGCGCACCGCCTACCTCACGGTCACCATCCTCGGCATCTTCTTCAACGGTGCCGCCGCCGTGACCTACCTCATCGGCCACGAATACCCCAAGTCTCAGGCCGACATGAAGGGCATCCCCCGCAAGTACGTCCCCTGGCTCGGCATGTGCCTGGCCGCGGGCACCCTCGGGCTGCTCGCCGGGTTCGCCGTGCCCGCGCTCGGCACGCTCGCCGCGTGCGGGCTGATCCTCTACTTCATCGGCGCGATCATCGCCCACACCCGCGTCGGATCAAGAAACATCGTCGGCGGGATCGTCTTCCTGGCGACGGCCATCGCCGCCCTGATCCTGGGCGTGCAGTACCACGGGGCCTGGTGAGCGAGCCGCCTACCTGCGGGTCGCGAGGTCCGCGTCCGTGATCGGCCGGACCACCCGGCACGGCGTACCGACCGCGACGCTCATCGGAGGAATGTCGCGGCTCACGACGCTGCCCGCGCCGATCACCGAGCCGTAGCCGATGCGGACGCCCGGCAGGACGACCACGTTGCTGCCGATCCACACCTTGTCCTCGATGACGATCGGCTCCGAGAAGCGGCCGAAATCCGCCCGGCGCGCGGGGTGCACCGGGTGGCCCGTCGTCGTCAGGGTCACGCTCGGGGCGATCATGACGTCGTCGCCGATGCGGATCTCCACGTCGTCCACGAACGTCAGGTTCACGTTGCCGAAGAAGTCGTCCCCGATGTGCACGTTGCTGCCGAACGCGGCGTGGAACGGCGCCTGGAGGGCCGTGCGTTCGCCCACCGAGGCGAAGATCCGCGTCAGCAGCGAGCGCCGCCGCTCCGTGTCGCCGGGCGGTGTGTGGTTGTACGCGAAGATCTCGTCCTCGCGCCGGGCCGGGGCCAGGAAGGCCGCCTCGGTCTCCGTGTAGACGAGCCCCTTCGCGATCCGGGCCCGTATCTCGTTCTGGTCGGTTTCAGCCATCGTGCGGCGTTCCCTTCGTCGGGCGGGGCGATCGGCCCCTCAGGGTGCGGCGACCAACACGACGAACCATAGAACTTCGCCTCCGGTCGTCCGATCTATTGACGTGCCCCTGACCGAATGGCTTCATGGGTCCACCCGTGTGGGAGCGCTCCCACATCAGTGAACCACCCATCCCCCTGGAGCCGCAGTGAGAACAGCGAGACACCCGGCGCAGCGCCCCGCCGCCGTCATCCTCACCGTCCTGGCCACCCTGCTCGGGCTCCTCGCCCTCGGAGCCGCCGCACCGGCGCAGGCCGCCGGTACCGGGCTGCACATCAGCGACGGCCGCCTGGTCGAGGGCAATGGCAACGACCTCATCATGCGCGGCGTCAACCACGCGCACACCTGGTACCCCGGCGAAACCCAGTCCCTGGCCGACATCAAGGCGACCGGCGCCAACACCGTCCGGGTCGTGCTCTCCGACGGCTTCCGCTGGACCAAGAACGGGCCGGACGACGTCGCCGCCGTCGTCGCCGACTGCAAGGCGAACCGGCTCATCTGCGTCCTGGAGGTGCACGACACCACCGGATACGGCGAGGACTCCGCCGCCGGGACGCTGGACCACGCGGCCGACTACTGGATCTCCCTGAAGGACGTCCTCCAGGGCCAGGAGGACTACGTCGTCATCGACATCGGCAACGAGCCCTGGGGCAACACCGATCCGGCCGGATGGACCGCCCCCACCACCGCCGCGATCAAGAAGCTGCGCGCCGCCGGGTTCGCGCACACGATCATGGTGGACGCGCCCAACTGGGGCCAGGACTGGCAGAACGTCATGCGGGACAACGCCCAGGCGGTGTACGACGCGGACGCGACCGGCAATCTGCTCTTCTCGATCCACATGTACAGCGTCTACAACACCGCCCAGAAGGTCACCGACTATCTGAACGCGTTCGTGGACGCCGGACTGCCCCTGGTCATCGGTGAGTTCGGCGGACCCGCCGACCAGTACGGGGACCCGGACGAGGACACGATGATGTCCGAGGCGCAGCGGCTCGGGCTCGGCTGGATCGCCTGGTCGTGGAGCGGCAACACCGACCCGATCCTCGACCTGACCATCGGCTTCGACCCGGCGCAGCTCAGTTCCTGGGGCGAGCGCATCTTCCACGGCGCGAACGGGATCGCGGAGACCTCCCGCGAGGCCACGGTGTACGGCGGGCCCGTCGAGGAGGACACCGAGGCCCCGACGGCCCCGGGCACCCCGGCCGCCTCAGCGGTGACCGACACCTCCGCCACGCTGACCTGGGCCGCGTCCTCCGACAACGTTGCCGTCGCGGGCTACGACGTGGTGCGCGTCAGCGGCGGTACGGAGACCAAGGTCGCCTCGTCCGCCACGACGAGCGTCACGGTGACGGGCCTCAGCGCCGACACCGCGTACTCCTTCGCGGTCTACGCGCGCGACGCGGCCGGCAACCGTTCGACGCGGTCGGCCGCCGTGAGCGTGACCACGGACGAGGGCGCGACCACTCCGGCGGGCAGCTGCTCGGTCGGGTACAAGGTGGTCGGCTCGTGGCAGGGCGGCTTCCAGGGCGAGATCACCATCCGCAACACGGGCACGGCCGCGATCGACGGCTGGACGCTCGGTTTCGCCTTCGCCAACGGGCAGACGATCACCAACATGTGGGGCGGTACGCCCACGCAGTCCGGCGGTTCGGTGACCGTCGCGCCTGCCTCGTACACCTCCACGATCGCCCCCAACTCCTCGGTGACCGTGGGCTTCACGGGCAACCAGAGCGGTACGAACGCGGCCCCGGCCGCCTTCACTCTGAGCGGGGCGGCCTGCACGGCCGCGTGAGACGGGACCGGCCGGCGGGGGCGTGCCCCCATCGGCCGGTGCCATCAACTCAGCTCTCCACCGAGGCACGTTGGTACGTCAGATACGCCGCTCCGCTCCCCAGGACCGTGTGGTCCGTGAGCGCCCAGGCCGCCGGTTCGAACGACGCGTTCCGGCCGAACAGGGGGATGCCCGCGCCGATCGTCGTCGGGCTGAGCTTCATGATCAGCGTGTCGATCTCCGCGTAGACCGAGCCGGCCAGCTCGCCGCCGCCGACGAGCCAGATGTCCTTGCCGTCCTCCTGCTTCAACTCCCGTACGCGCGCGGCGGGATCGCCCGCGACGAGCTCCACGGCCGGGTCCGGGCTCTCGCCCAGGGTGCGGGAGAACACCAGGTGCCGCAGATGCGGGTAGGCGTCCGTGATTCCGGCGTCGAGGCCGATCTCGTACGAGCGCCTGCCCTCCACCACCGTGTCGAAGTGCGTGCCCTCCGCCGTCACGCCGAGCGCGGCCCGCGCCGGGCCGGGCAGGGTCTCCGGATACTCCGCGATCAGGTGCTTGAGGTAGTCCTCCGGGATGGGCCAGAAGCCGTCCGGACCGCTGGGATCGGCTCCGTCCGGACCGGCGATGAAGCCGTCGAGGGTGGCGGCGATGAAGTACACCAGCTTGCGCACAGGGGACCTTTCGTCCGGGGGCGGCCTCCGGTACGTGGGGGCCGTCGGCCGTTCATGATCGAACGGCCGCCCGTGGCAAGCAACGGGAACGACTGCTTCCGGCGTTTAGGACCCGTCCAGCGCCGGGGCGATCACCGCGAACGCGCGGTCCGTCAGCTCCGCCGGGGTCTCCGTCGAGCCGTCGGCGCTCCAGTGGTGGAGCACGGCGTCGAACGCGTCCAGCGCCATGCCCGCCGCCAGCCTCGGGTAGAGGTCCGCCTCGGCGTCGCGCCCCAGCCGCTCGGCCAGCTCCCGCGCGAGGTCGTCGCGCCACCGCGCCTGGCGCTCCAGGAAGCGGGCCAGCAGCGCGGGCGTGCGCAGGATCAGCCGTACGACGCGCAGCGCGCGCTCCCCATGGTCCGCGCACGCGCCGAGCGGCACCCAGACCGCGTGGCGCAGCGCGACGGAGGGCGGCTCGGCGGCGGGGCGGGCGGCCAGCTCGGCGCGGATGCCGGTGCCCATGTCCGCGAGGAACTGGACGACCACGTCCTCCTTGGACGCGAAGTAGCGGAAGAACGTCCGCTTGGAGACACCCGCCGCCGCCGCGATCTCGTCCACCGTGACCGCGTCGAAGCCCTTCAGGGCCAGCAACTGGAGGGCGGATTCGGTCAGTTCGTCGGAGACCAGCCGGCGCTTGCGCTCGGCCAGGGTCGTTCGGGGAGTGCTCACCCTCCTCACGGTACTCCATGCCTCGCCTGGCACTGAATGACATGTTGACACTTGGTGTCACCCGAGGCAGCCTATGCCGTATGACACAGCAGGAACGCTGGACCGCCGAACACATCCCGGACCAGACCGGGCGGGTCTTCGTCGTCACCGGGGCCAACAGCGGCCTCGGCCTGGCCACGACCCGGGCCCTCGCCCGCCGGGGCGGGCACGTGATCCTCGCCGTACGCGACGAGGCGAAGGGCCGCCGCGCGGCGGCCGGGCTGACCGCCGCGCAGCCGAATGCCCGGCTGGAGGTGCGCCGGATCGACCTGGCCGACCTCGATTCCGTACGCGCGTTCGCGGAGAAGCTGCACGCGGACCACGCGCGGCTCGACGTGCTCGTCAACAACGCCGGGGTGATGGCGCCGCCCCGGACGCTTTCCCCGCAGGGCCACGAGGTGCAGTTCGCGGCGAACCACCTGGGCCACTTCGCGCTCACCGGGCGGCTGCTGGACCTCCTGGCGGCGGGCACCGACCCCCGCGTGGTCACCGTCAGCTCGCCCAACCACCGCAAGGCGCACCTGTACTTCGACGACCTCACGGGCGAGCGGCGGTACTCGCCGATGGGCTACTACAACCAGTCCAAGCTGGCCAATGCCGTCTTCGGCCACGAGCTGCACCGCCGCCTCACCGGGGCCGGCAGCCCGGTCCGCAGCCTGCTCGCCCACCCCGGCTACACGGCCACCGGCCTCCAGACCGGCGGCCCCGTCGCCCTTGTGTCCCTGATGTTCGGCCGCGTACTCAAGCCGCTCGCCCAGTCCCCCGCCCAGGGGGCGCTGCCGCAGCTGTACGCGGCGACCGAACCGGGCGTGGAGGGAGGCGAGTTCATCGGGCCGGACGGCAGGGGTGAGCTGCACGGGGCGCCGACCCGGGTGGAGTTGGCCGCCGCAGCGGCCGACGCCGCGACGGGGCGGCGGTTGTGGGAGGTGTCGGAGGAGGCCACGGGCGTGCGGTTCGCATTCCCCCGGTCCGGCTGAACCAAGGCGCTCCCACCGCTCCGCAGCGCCCCCGTATTTGGATAGGGTGCCGTGTCTACAGCAGCGCTCTCCGGGGGAGTTTCGAGTACATGAGCGGTCAGCAGCCACGCCGAGGCGGCGCCTCGCAGGTCTTCCAGCCCCTCGCGGGCGACGACCCCACCACCATCGCCGGATACCGGCTGGCCGCCAAGCTCGGCGCGGGCGGCATGGGCAAGGTGTATCTGTCGTACACACCCGGCGGGCGGCCCGTCGCGATCAAGGTGATCCGGCCGGAGTTCGGCGAGGACGCGGAGTTCCGGCGGCGGTTCGCGCAGGAGGTGCAGTCCGCGCAGCGCGTCCAGGGGCTGTTCACCGCGCCCGTGATCGACGCCGACACCAAGGGCGCCCAGCCGTGGCTCGCCACCGCGTACGTGCCGGGCCCGTCGCTCGCCGACGCGGTCGTGGAGCACGGCGCGCTGCCCGTCGAGGCGGTGCTGCTGCTGATCGCAGGCATGGCCGAGGCGCTGCACGTCATCCACGGGGCGGGGATCGTCCACCGCGACCTGAAGCCGTCCAACGTGCTGCTCGCGGCGGACGGGCCGCGCGTCATCGACTTCGGCATCGCGTACGCGGCCGACGCGACGTCGCTCACGGGCAGCGGGGTCACGATCGGCACCCCGTCGTTCATGGCGCCGGAGCAGGCCGCCGGGCGCAAGGTCACCGCCGCGACGGACATCTTCGCGCTCGGCCAGGTCGCGGTGTTCGCGTCGACCGGGACGCCCGCGTTCGGCGAGGGGACCTCGCACGGGGTGCTCTACCGGATCGTGCACGAGGACCCCGACCTCACGGGTGTGCCCGAGCGGCTGATGGAGCTCGTCGGGCGCTGCCTCGCGAAGAACCCGGAGGACCGGCCGTCGGTCGCCGAGGTCATCCAGCTCTGCCAGACCGCGAACGCGGAGACGGTGCTCCGGCGGCCGGAGGACTGGCTGCCGCAGCCGGTCGCGGCCGACATCACCGTACGGGCCGCCGCTCCGGCGCCCGTGCAGACGCCGCCGCCGCCGTCGGCCGCCCCGGCCACGCCGCCGGTGGGCGCCGCGCCCACGGCTCCGGCCGCGCCGGCCACTCCCGCCGCCTACTCCCCCACCACCCCGGCGCCGAGCACCCCGCCGCCGGGGTACGGGCCGCCGGTCACGCCCGCGCCCGGGCAGGGGCCGGCGCCGGTGGGGCCGAGCGCGTACGGTGCGCCCACGGCGCCCTCCGCGCAGACCCCGGCGTACGGGTACCCGGCCGCCCAGCAGCCGTCGTACGGGTATCCGGGCCCGGGGGGCGGGTACCCCGGCGGGGGCGTACCGCCGCAGTCGCACGTCACTCAGGCGGTGCCGCAGGCGCCCGCGCCGACTCCGCCCAAGCGGCGGCGGGGGCGGGCCGCGGCCATCGCGGTCGTGGCCGCGCTGCTGGTCGGGGTGGCCGGTGGGGGCACGGCGTACTTCCTGTCGCAGAAGGACGACGACAAGGGGTCGCAGAGCGACACCACCGCCGGTGACAAGAACTCGCCCGCGCCCAAGGCGAGTTCCACGCCCAGCGCGGATCCCACCGGGGACGTCGAGGGCGGCGCCGAGCAGCCCGAGGGGCAGACCCCCGCGACGTCGGACCCGACGCCGGAGGACTTCACCGGGATCAACCTCACCAAGGGCTACCACCTGACGTTCGGCGACGACGAGATCCGGCCGCAGGACGGTGAGGACGACGGCTACGAGCTGACGTACGACTCCGGCGGGTACATCGAGGCGGAGAGCGAGGGCGGCAAGCTGATCCTGCTCGACCCGGGGCAGGCGGGGTCGCTGGATGTGTGCCGGGCGGAGACGCGGTTTGCGAGCAGCATCGAGACGAGCAAGCTGTCCAAGGGGCGGCAGGTGTGTGTGACTACCGGGACCGGGCATATGGCGCTGGTGACGTATCAGGGGCACTCGCCGGAGGATTCGCCGAGTGACTACATCACGCTTGACGTGACGGTCTGGCGGAACGCGATGCGCTAGGGGCGCGGGGCGCCTGCGGCGGGCCTGTTCCCCTACCCGCCCCTTCCCGAAACGGCGAGGCTACCTGTAAGCCCCTCCGGCGGTTGAGGAGCGGGGGTACGGGGGCAGCAGCGCCCCCGCATCGCCTCAGCCCGTGATCAGCCGCTGCAGCGCCGGCGCGTACAGGTCCGCGATGTGCTCCGGCGTCGCAGACGCCCCCGCTCCCTCCCGGTGGAGGCTCAAGGTCGCGCCCAGGCCCAGCAGGTGGCCGGCCAGGAGCTCCGCGCGGAGGGCGGCGTCCGGGCCGGGGAGGCGGGCGGTCAGCGCGGCGGTGACCTGTTCGTGGAAGCGGTCGCGGAGCAGGGAGCGTTCGTCCTGGTTGCCCAGGGAGAAGACGACGCGCAGCAGCGGGTCGGACTGGAGCGCCCGGCGCTGGGTGACCAGGGTGACCACCATGTGGCGGCCCAGGACGTCGAGCGGCGCGTCGAAGAGTTCGGCGGCGGCCGGTCCGAAGTCGGCCACCGTGTTGAACAGCTCCTCCTTGCGGCCGAAGTGCTTGACCACCAGGGACGCGCTGACCCCCGCGTCCGACGCGATCCCCCGGATCGTCACCTCCGCGTACGGCCGCTGCGTGAACGCCCGCCGGGCGGCGCGCAGGATCGCGTCGCGGCCCGTCGCGGCGATGGCCTGGCCGCCGGTCATGCGCCCTCCTGGATCCCCGCCGGCCGCGCACCCCCCGTCAGGGTGCCCGGCGCCTTGCGGCTCTCCCCGACCGTACCCGCCCCGGCGGGCCCGCGGCCCGGGATCATGAGCGTGACCAGCAGGGCGAGCAGCGCCGCGCCCGCCGCGATGACGAAGACCAGCTGGTACGCGTGGAGGGTCGGCGCGGTCCGGCCCCCCGCCTGGAAGGTGAGGTTCGCCAGGACCGCGGCCACCGTCGCGCTGCAGAACGCCTGGCCGATCGACCGCATCAGGGTGTTCAGCCCGTTCGCCGCCCCGGTCTCGCTGACCGGCACCCCGCGCATCACGAGGGCCGGGAGCGCCGAGTACGCGATGGCCGTACCGGAGGCGACGACCGTGGCGCCCGCGATGATGAGCCACAGGCTGTGGCTGGTGAAGTACCGCACCCCGTAACCGGCGGCGATGATCCCCGCCGCAAGCGCCAGGCTGACCTTCGGGCCGTGCTTGGCGGAGATCCGGGCGGAGACCGGGGACAGCGCCACCATGGCGACCCCGCCCGGCAGCAGGCACAGACCGCTGACGACGAGCGAGGCGCCGAGCCCGTAACCGGTCGCCTTGGGCTCCTGCACCATCTGCGCGGTGACCAGGGAGTTCGCGTAGAAGGCGAAGCCGATGAGCAGCGCCGCGATGTTGGTGAGCAGGACCGCCGGGCGGGCGGAGACCCGCAGGTCGACCATGGGCGTCGCGACGCGGAGCTCGTACGCCCCCCAGATCAGCGCCACCACGACGGCCGCCACGAGCAGGCCGACCGTCCGGCCGGAGGTCCAGCCCCAGTCGCCGCCCTGCGTCACCGCGAGCAGCAGGCAGACCAGCGCGCCGGACAGACCGAGGGCGCCGAGCGCGTCGAAGCGGCCGCGGCTGCGCAGCGGGGACTCCGGTACGAAGAGGAGGACGAGCACGATGTCGATGAGGCCGATGACGCCGGAGACCCAGAACATCGTGTGCCAGTCGAAGTTCTCCACCACCAGCGCGGCGATCGGCAGGCCCACCGCGGCGCCGATGCCGAGCGTCGAGCTCATCAGCGCGACGGCGGACAGCACGCGCTCGGGCGGCAGTTCGTCGCGCAGGATGCTGATGCCCAGCGGTACGACGGCGATCGCGGCGCCCTGGAGCGCGCGGCCGGTGATCAGCACGCCGATGTGGGAGCTCGCCCCGCAGAGCACCGAGCCCACCACGAGCACCGCGAGGGAGGCGACGAGCACCCGCCGCTTCCCGTACATGTCGCCGACCCGGCCGAGCACCGGTGTGAACACCGCGCCGGTCAGCAGCGTGACGGTCACCAGCCAGCTCGCGGCGGCCGGGGTGGCGCCGGTCAGCTCGGGGATGTGCGGGAGCAGGGGCACGACGATCGTCTGCATGACCGCGACGACGACCCCGCAGAAGGCCAGCACGCCCACTGCGAAGCGCGGGTGCGGGGCCTGGGCCGCGGGGGTCGAGGGGGCGGCGGGGGCGGGTATGTCCGCGGGCATGGTTCTCCGTTGCCGGCTCGGGGTGCACGGATGTTCACCCCCCAGGGTAAACGCCTGTGCACCCCCTCGGCGACGGGTGGACGGAAGCGCGCGTTAGCCTCGGACCGGGCGCCGGTCCGGCGCTGGGCGCGGGGCGCGTACGCGTGCGCCGGGCGCACATCCATGACGAGCACGAAGGCGGAGGTGACCGCGATGGCGGAGGTGCCGGCAGCGGCGGTGGCGGCGGGCGGACTGGTCGGCGGTTACGCCGTCGCGCGGTGGACCCGCAAGCGTCCGCTGGGCGGGGTCGCGCTCGCAGCGGCGGGCGGCGTCGCCGCGTACGAGTGGAACCGGCAGGCGGGCCCGCGCGCGGCCGTCGCGCTGACCACCGCGTACGTGGCCGCGTTCGCGGGCTCGCACCCGCTGGCCAAGAAGGTCGGCGCCTGGCCCGCCGTCTTCACCGTGGCGGGCACGGTCGCCGCCGCGTCCTGGGCGGTCACCCGCCGGGCGTCCTGACCGGGGGCGCCCGCCGGGCGCGCCGACGGGGCGGGGCGGGCCCGGGACGGCCGCCCGCCTCACCGCGGCCCCGCTCCCTACCCCCACAGCGCCCACGACACCGTGTAGATCGCCAGGCCCGCCAGCGCTCCCACCACCGTGCCGTTGATGCGGATGAACTGCAGGTCACGCCCGATGTGGGCCTCGATCTTCCGCGAGGTCTGGTCCGCGTCCCAGCCGGCCACCGTGTCGCTGATCAGTGACGTGATCTCCGTCCGGTACGTCGTCACGACGTACGCCGCCGCGTCCTCCAGCCAGCCCTCCAGCTTCCCCCGGAGCCGTTCGTCCGTGGCCAGCCGGGCGCCCAGCGACATCAGGGAGGCCCGGGCGCGCAGCCGCAGCTCGCTCTGCTCGTCCTCCGCCGCCGCGATCACCATCGCGCGCACCGACGCCCAGGCCGAGGCGATGACGTCCTGGACCTCGCCGCGCCCCAGGATCTCCGACTTCAGGCGCTCCACCCGGTCCCGGGTCTCCGAGTCGGTCTGGAGGTCGGCCCCGAAGTCCGCGAGGAAGGTGTCGATGGAGCCGCGCGCCGGGTGCCCGGGCATGTCCCGCATCTCGGTGACGAAGCGCAGCAGCTCCTTGTAGACCCGCTCCCCGACCCGCTTGTCCACGAACCGGGGCGTCCAGCCCGGCGCCCCGCCCTGCACCGCGTCCATCACCGAGTCGCCGTGCAGCACGAGCCAGTCGTGGGCCCGGGCGCAGACCAGGTCGACCAGCTTGCGGTGGCCGCCGTCCGCGACGACCTTCGCCAGCATCTTGCCGAGGCTCGGGCCGATCTCCGCCGTGTTGGCCCGCCGGGTGATCGCCTCGCCGACGACGGCCTGGACGTCGGAGTCCCGCAGGACGGTGAGCGCCCCGCGCAGCGCGGTCGCCAGTTCGGCCGTGACCCGGTCCGCGTGGGCCGGCTCCGCGAGCCACGCGCCGACCCGGCTGCCGATGCCCAGCGAGTGAATCCGGTCACGTACGACGTCCCCGGAGAGAAAGTTCTCGCCGACGAAGGAACCGAGGGATGCCCCGAGCTGGTCCTTCTTGGTGGGAATGATGGCGGTGTGCGGAATCGGCAGACCGAGCGGACGCTTGAAGAGTGCGGTGACCGCGAACCAGTCGGCCAGCGCACCCACCATGCCCGCCTCGGCGGCCGCCGCGACGAAGCCCGGCCAGCCGCTCACCCCCTCGTTCTTCGCCCAGGTGGCGAGGACGTACACCAGCGCGACCAGCAGAAGGAGGCCGGTGGCCGTGGTCTTCATACGGCGTACGCCACGACGCTTCTCCTCGTCCGCCGCGGTGTACGCGAACGAGGCGAGCCCCCCGGGTCTCGCCCTCCCACCGGGCCCCGGAGGCAGTGTGCCCCGCTCGGTCCGCCCGGTCCCGTCGATCCGTTCCATCCGCTCCACCCGTCCGCGTACGCACAGCCCCAGACGTCCGCTACGCATTGTGCCTACCTGACCTACTCCCGGGCCGCACGTCGAGTTCCCCGCGCCCTGCCGCATCATGGGAACCGGTCCACTCCCCCGCTTGTCCACTTTTCCGCAAGGAGACACACCGCCCATGCCCAGGCGCCAGGGTTACGCCCTGCTCATAGCCCTCGTGGCGGGTACCGCCGCGCTCGCCGCAGCCGTGGCGTTCGCCGGTTCCCTGCTGTTCAACGGGGACAGGGCGACGGCCGCCGCCGCTACGGCCCCGCAGGGCGTGGCCCACAGCCCGGCCGCCCCGGCGCACTCCTCCGGGCACTGGCTCGCCACCTGGGCGGCGTCGCCCGTCGCGGGCGTGGCCGACCCGGCGCAGGCGGAGGACCAGAGCAGCCGCGTCATCCGCAACGTCGTGCACACCAGCATCGGCGGCACCGAGGCCCGTGTGACGCTGTCCAACCTGTTCGGTACGCAGCCCCTGCTCATCGACCGCGTCACCGTGAACACCCGCCCCGTGACGTTCCGGGGAGCCTCGTCCGTCACGGTCGCCGCCGGCGGGCAGACCGTCAGTGACGCCGTCGCCGTCCCGGTCGACGCGGACGCCGACCTCGTCGTCACCCTGCGCACCCCGACCGCCGACGGGCCGGTCACCACGCACCCCAACAGCCACCAGACCTCGTACACCGAGGGCGAGGGCGGCACCTGGTCCACCACCCAGTGGCGCTACCTCACCGCCGTCGACGTGCGGGGCGGCGACGCGCGGGCGACCGGGACCCTGGTCGCGTTCGGCGACTCGCTCACCGCCGGCTCCGGCTCCACCACCGACGCCAACACCCGCTGGCCGGACGCCCTCGCCGACCGGCTGCACGGCCGCTACGCGGTGGTCAACGAGGGCATCGGCGGCAACCGCCTCCTGCGCGACGGCATCGGCCCGCGCGCCCTCGACCGCTTCGAGCGCGACGTCCTCGGCGTCTCCGGCGCGAAGACCGTCGTCATCGCGCTCGGCATCAACGACATCCAGGCGCTCCCCAGGGAGACCGACCCCGCGCGGATCACCGGCGCCCTGCGCGCCCTCGCCGAGCGGGCCCACGCCCGGGGCCTGAAGGTCATCGGCGCGACCCTCATGCCGTACCGGGGCTCGGCGGTCTGGACAGCCGGCGGGGACCGGGTGCGGCAGCAGGTCAACGCGGAGATCCGGGCGGGCGGGGTCTTCGACGAGGTCCTCGACTTCGACCGGTCCCTGCGCGACCCGGCCCACCCTCAGCAGCTGCGCGCCCCGTACGACTCCGGCGACCACCTGCACCTCAACGACGCCGGATACGCCCGCCTGGCGTCACTGCTGGACGTGGACACCCTGACCGGGGACGAGCCGAAGGTCGACGCGCTCTGAGCTAGGGCCTGTCTTCGCCCTTCTCCAGGCGCCCGCGCTCCGCCTCCCGCAGCCGCTGCTTCTCCGCCTTGCCGCGCTTGTGCTCCACCCCGACGCCGCCCATGAGCGCGAATCCGGTGATCCGGACCCGGGGCGCGTCCGGTGCGGGGGCCGACTCGTCCTTGACGTGCTCCCCGAAGCCCCCCATGATGCCGATGCCCCGGACGTCCACGTTCAGATCCGGCGGGACCGTCACATGGATACCGCCCATGATCGTGAAGCAGCGGATCACGGTCTCGCGGGCCTCGAAGTTCGCCTCGCGCAGGTCGATGGTGCCGCCGCCCCACATCGCGAACGCGGTGAACACCTTGCCGACCGTCCAGTTGCCCCGGCGGCGGAAACCGCCGTAGAACGCGAAGCCCCCGGTCGATGTCGCCGGCCGCCCGATCCGCTCCGACCAGCGGGCCGCCGAGCCCGACCGGGGCCGCACGACGGCAGGCGCCGACGAGGCGGAGCCGACGGCCGGCAGATCGCGGACGAGTGGCTCCAGCTCCCCGTGCGTCCGCGCCTTGTAGGCGCTGTCGAGGCGCTGCTCGAACTCCTCCATCTCCAGACGCCCTTCGGCGACCGCCTCGCGCAGGATCTCGGCAACACGTTCACGCTCGGCGTCGGAGGCCCGCATCTCGGGGAGTTCGCTCGTCATACCGCGCAGCCTATTGAACGGCCGCCCTCACGTCACCGGCTCCCCTGGCCGCTCGCGCGCGTACATCTTCGCGATCACCGCCTCGATGTCCGGCTCCCGCACCGAAAGGTCCGCCAACGGGTACTCCGCGGCGATCCGCGCCACCAGCGGAGCCGCCGAAGCGGACGCCGGGAAGGCCAGCCACTGGCGCGGGCCCTCCACCTTCACCGTCCGCACCGAGGGCTCCGACTCCAGCCGGATCGGGGGGAGTTCGCGCTCCAGGTCGACCACCAGCGTGCGCTCGCTCTCCCCCACCTCGTGCAGCCCGGCCAGCGCACCGTCGTACATCAGCCGGCCGTGGTCGATCACCATCACCCGGCTGCACAACTGCTCGATGTCCGTGAGGTCATGGGTCGTCAGCAGCACCGTCGTCCCGCGCTCCGCGTTCAGGTCCCGCAGGAACTGCCGCACCTTGGCCTTGGACACCACATCGAGGCCGATCGTCGGCTCGTCCAGATACAGCACCTCCGGGTCGTGCAGCAGCGCCGCCGCGATGTCCCCGCGCATCCGCTGCCCCAGCGACAGCTGACGCACCGGTACGTCCAACAGCTCACCCAGATCCAGAAGTTCGACGCACCGCTCCAGGTTGGCCCGGAAGCGCGCGTCCGGCACCCGGTACATGCGGTGCATCAGCCGGTACGAGTCGCGCAGCGGCAGGTCCCACCAGAGCGTCGTGCGCTGGCCGAAGACCACCCCGATCCGGTGCGCCAGCCGCGTCCGCTCCCGCGAGGGGTCGATGCCCGCGACGCGCAGGGAGCCGCCGCTCGGCGTGAGGATGCCCGTCAGCATCTTGATCGTGGTCGACTTCCCGGCCCCGTTCGGCCCGATGTAGCCGACCATCTCGCCGCGCTCCACCCGGAAGCTGATCCCGTCGACCGCCCGCACCTGGCGCCGCTCGCCGCGCAGGAACCCCGTCCTGCGGCGGACGTCGAAGACCTTCTCCAGCCGGTCCAGCTCGATGAAGGCCGTCCCGCTGCCCGTGTCCCTGCTCATGCCGCTCCCTCTCCGTCCGTCAACTTCCCGTACTCCGGTACGCCCGCAGCCCCGCCCGCCACACCAGACCCGCCCCGGTCGCGCAGACGGCGGCCACCACCGGCGGCAGGAACGCCACCGGGTCCGGCAGCCCCAACGGCAGCTCCCGGCCCAGTACGTACAGCGCCGGCAGCCAGTTCACGAAGGCCAGCGGCACCACGAAGGTCACCCCGCGCACCAGGTCCTTCGCGAAGATCGTCGGCGGGTACTGGAGCAGCGTGTTGCCCCCGTACGTGAACGAGTTCTGCACCTGCGAGGCGTCCTGCGCGATGAACTGGAACGCCCCGCCCGCCACGAACACCGCCCCGAAGATCACCGACCCGCTCAGCAGCATCAGCGGCAGCACCACCACCTTCGCCAAGGTCCACTCGATGTCCGCCGCCACCAGCCCGTAGCCGAGGACCAGCAGCCCCTGAGTGATCCGCCCCAGCCTGCGCAGCGCGAAGCGGTCGGCCGCCACCTGCGCGAGGACCGGGACCGGCCGCACCAGCAACGTGTCCAGCGTGCCGTCCCGCACCCGGCGGCCCAGCCGGTCCATCGACCCCATCAGCAGGTCCGCCAGACCGAACGCCGTCCCCGAAGCCCCGTACAGCAGTGCGATCTCCGGGAGCGCGTAGCCGCCCAGCGCGTCGACGTGCGCGAACATCAGCATGATCGTCACGAAGTCGAACGCCGTCGCCGTGAAGTTGCCGACCGCCGTCATCAGGAACGACGCCCGGTACGCCATCGTGGACCGCAGCCACATCGACACGATCAGCCCGTACGCCCGCACCCCCTCGACCAGCCGCGACCGCGGGGCGAACACCGCCTCCGGCGCCTCCGGTACGGCCGCCTCCACCACCTCAGCCACCCTGGACCACCACCCTCCGCGTCGCCACGCCCTGCACCATCCGCCCCACCAGCAGCAACACCGCGGCCCACGACGCCTGGAACACGTACACCCGCACCAGACCCCAGCCCGTGTGCTTGCCCAGGAACACATCCGCCGGCACCTGGAGCAGCGCCGACCACGGCATCAGCCGCGCCACCTCGCCCAGCAGCCCCGGGAACAGGCTCAGAGGCAGCAGCATCCCCGAGAAGAACAGCCCCGCCAGAAAGGCGATCTGCGCCGCGCCCGCCCCGTCCATCAGCCAGAAAGCGGACAGCGCCACCAGATAGCGGATCCCGAAGCTCACCACCACACCCAGCGCCACCGAGACGAGGAACGCCAGCCACGGCCCCGCCGACCCCGGCAGCGCCAGGTCGAACGCCAGCCCGCCGAGCGCCATCGGCACGATGCCGCGCCCCAGCAGATGGAAGGCCGCGCGCCCCAAGTCCTGCGCCAGCCACCACAGCTGGAGGTCGACCGGGCGGTACAGGTCCACCGCGATGTCGCCCGTGCGGATGCGCTCGATCAGCTCGTCCTCGAAACCGCCGCCCATCATCACGCAGGTCATCAGCAGCGCCTGGCCCAGCCAGACGAAGGTGAGCGCCTGCGGCATGTCGTAACCGCCGAGGCGCGGCCGCTCGTCCCACAACGCCATGTACGTGTAGGCGAGGATGAAGCCGAAGACGGTGTTGGTGAACACCCCCGCCGCCGTCTCGATCCGATAGGTGGCGTACCGGCGGAAACCGCCCGCCGCCGCCACCGCGTAGACCCGCACAGCAACCGCCTCCCCGTCAACGGGTGCCGCACCGTGCGTGGACACCAAAGCGCAGGAGCCTAGTCCAGCCGGGACAGCCGCCGCGAGCGCTTTTCGGCCGTCGATCCAAGGGATATGCGCCAGAAAAGGGCACTATGGGGGAACTGACCGCGGCCGAGGAGTCTGCACCGACATGAGCGACGAGCCACAGCAGCAGAACGGGGACACCGACCCCCCGGGCTGGGCCCCCAGGGACCTGCCTGCCGACGCCGCCGCCCCCGGACCGGCCCCCGAGGCCCCCGACACCACCACCGGGAAGAAGAAGTCCGGCAAGGCCAAGCGCCCCAAGCGCACCGGCTGGCGGCGGCTGATCCCCACCTGGCGCATGGTCCTCGGCGGCGTACTCCTCATCGCCCTGATCCTGGTCGGCGGCTTCGTCGCCGGATACCAGCTGGTCGACATCCCCGCCGCCAACGCCACCGCCACCGCCCAGTCCAACGTCTACCTGTACGCCGACGGCACGGTCATCGCCCGCGACGGCGACGTCAACCGCGAGAACATCAAGCTGGCCCAGGTCCCGCGCACCGTCCAGCACGCCGTCCTCGCCGCCGAGGACCGCGACTTCTACTCCGAACGCGCCGTGGACGTCAAGGCGATGTTCCGGGCCGGCTGGAACACCCTCACCGGCAAGGGCAAGCAGGGCGGTTCGACCATCACCCAGCAGTACGTCAAGAACTACTACCTGGGCCAGGAACAGACCGTCGTCCGCAAGATCAAGGAATTCTTCATCTCGATCAAGCTCAACCGGGAACAGTCCAAGGACCAGATCCTGGAGGGCTACCTCAACACCAGCTACTTCGGCCGCAACGCCTACGGCATCCAGGCCGCATCCCAGGCGTACTACGGCAAGGACATCGGCGACGTCACCACCGCCCAGGGCGCGTACCTCGCCTCGCTGCTCAACGCCCCCAGCGCCTACGACGTCGTCGCCTACCCGGAGAACAAGCCCGCCGCCGTCGCCCGCTGGAACTACGTACTGGACGGCATGGTCAAGGAGAAGTGGCTCGGCCCCGCCGAGCGCGCCGCGATGACCTTCCCCGTTCCCGGCCCGGTCAAGCCCGCCAACAGCCTCTCCGGACAGCGCGGCTACATCGTCAAGGCCGTCGAGGACTACCTGGTCGTCAACGACATCCTGGACGAGAAGACCCTCGCCACCCGCGGCTACCGCATCACCACCACGCTCCAGCGGAAAAGGCAGGACGCCCTCGTCGAGGCCGTCGAGGACAAGGTCATGGCCAAGACCGACAAGGACCGCGCGGCCGACCGCAACGTCCGCGTCGGCGGCGCCTCCATCGACCCCGCCACCGGCCATGTCGTCGCCATGTACGGCGGCGTCGACTACACCCGGCAGTACGTCAACAACGCGACCCGCCGCGACTACCAGGTCGGCTCCACCTTCAAACCGTTCGTCTTCACCTCGGCCGTCGCGAACGACTCCACCACCCAGGACGGCCGCCGCATCACCCCCAGCACCATCTACGACGGCACCAACAAGCGCATGGTCGAGGGCCCGAACGGACCGACCGGCTACGACCCCGCCAACGAGGACGACCGCAGCTACGGGCCCATCACCGTGTCCACCGCCACCGACAAGTCCGTCAACGCCGTCTACGCCCAGATGGCCGAGGACGTCGGCCCCGAGAAGGTCCGGCAGACCGCCGTCTCCCTCGGCATCCCCAAGGACACCGCCGACCTCACCCCCACCCCCTCCATCGCCCTCGGCGTCGCCACCGCCAGCGTCCTCGACATGACCGAGGCGTACGCGACCCTCGCCGCCCACGGCAGGCACGGCGCCCACGTCCTGGTCAGCAAGGTCACCAAGGACGGCGAGAACGTCACCCTGCCCGGCCGTACGGTGAAGCGGGCCGTCAGCCGCGAGGCCGCCGACACCACCACGTCGATCCTCCAGAGCGTCGTGGAGGGCGGCACCGGAACCGCCGCCCGGGGCGCGGGGCGGCCCGCCGCCGGAAAGACCGGCACCGCCGAGGAGGACCGGGCCGCCTGGTTCGCCGGCTACACCCCCGACCTCGCCACCGTCATCGCCGTCATGGGCCAGGACCCGTCCACCGGCGCCCAGAAGTCCCTCTACGGCGCGCTCGGACTCCCTCGCATCAACGGCGGCGGCGCCCCCGCCGAGACCTGGGCCCAGTACACCGGGGCCGCCCTGAAGGGCACCCCCGCCAAGGACTTCGACCTCGACGTGGAGGAGGACACCGGCGACACCGCACTGCCCACCGCCGAGGACACCGCCCCCGGCGACACCGGCCGCCGCACCCCCTCGGCCACCCCCCGGCGCACCCCGCCCACCACCCCGTCCCGGACCCCCTCCGCCCCGCGCACCACCCCCGGCACCACGGACAACCCGGCCGGAGGCGCCGGCGCGGGCGGCACCACGGACGGCGGGACGGACACGGGCGGCGGGGACGGCGGGGACACCGGGGGCGACGGCGGGGACGGGGGCGGCGACGGCGGCGGTGACGAGGGCTTCTTCCAGGGACCCCGCGGCACCCGGGCACCCAGCACCCGGCCCTGAATCCGGGCTCAGTGCCCCGAGGTCGCCTTCAGCCCCACGACCGCCACCAGCAGCAGGCACACGAAGAAGATCCGGGCCGCCGTCACCGGCTCGTGCAGCACCACCATGCCCAGGACCGCGGCACCCGCCGCGCCGATCCCGACCCACACCCCGTACGCCGTACCGATCGGCAGGGTCCTGGCCGCGTGCGACAGCAGCATCATGCTCGCCACGATCCCCAGGCCCGTGAACACACTCGGCCACAGCCGGGTGAACCCCTCGGTGTACTTCATCCCGATCGACCAGGCCACTTCCAGCAGACCGGCGACGACCAGCAGAACCCACGCCACGACAGCACCTCCGACGAGACAGAACACGCGAACAACACGGGTGCGTCGTCTTTGCGGAACCCGGTACGGCGCGTCTCGTCGGGGTGTCTCCACCGTAGCAAAGGAAAGGCAAAGGGCCCGGTGACAACGGTCACCGGGCCCTTTGCCCACGCCACAGATCTACAGATACCGCCGGTCTACAGATACAGCCCGGTCGAATCCTCCGAGCCCTCGAACCGGTCCGCGGCCACCGCGTGCAGGTCGCGCTCGCGCATCAGCACGTACGCCACACCCCGCACCTCGACCTCCGCCCGGTCCTCCGGGTCGAACAGCACCCGGTCACCCGGCTCGACCGTCCGCACGTTCTGCCCCACCGCCACCACCACGGCCCACGCCAGCCGGCGGCCGACCGCGGCCGTCGCGGGAATCAGGATCCCGCCGCCGGAGCGCCGCTCGCCCTCGGGCGACTCGGACCGGACCAGCACTCGGTCGTGCAGCATCCGGATGGGCAGCTTGTCGTCGGTGTTCTCGCTCACGCCCCGCAACCTACCGGGCGGCGGGCCGCCCGCCTACGAGGGGTCAGCGCTTGCGGCGCGAGGACGCGACGACCAGGCCGACCACGCCCACCGCGAGCAGCGCCGCCGGGATCACGCGCTCCAGCCGGGGGCTGCCCGTCTCCGACACGAACTGGGCCTTCACGTCCGACACCGCCCGGTTCACCGCCACGTAGGCCCGGCCGGCCGTCCGGTCCACGGTCCCGGCGACCTTCGCCTTCGCGTCACCGATGATCGTCTTCGGGTGCACCCGCACCCCGATCTCATCGAGTACCACCGCAAGCTGCTCGCGCCTGCTGATGATGTCCGCCTCGATCTGCGCAGGGGTCCTGGCATCCGACACCGCGCCGCCTCCGTGGTCCTCGTCCGGTAAACCTTCATCGACAGTCTGTCAGTTCCGCCGCATCCGCACCCGACGGCACCCCCATTACGCTCGGTCCCTTAGACCCCACGTACCAACGAGGAGAACCATGAGCGAGCGCCTCACCCCCGGCGACACCGCCCCCGCCTTCACCCTGCCCGACGCGGACGGCAACGACGTCTCGCTCGCGGACCACAAGGGCCGCAAGGTCATCGTCTACTTCTACCCCGCCGCTCTTACCCCCGGCTGCACCAAGCAGGCCTGCGACTTCACGGACAACCTCGACCTGCTCGCCGAGGCCGGCTACGACGTCATCGGGGTCTCCCCGGACAAGCCGGAAAAGCTCGCGAAGTTCCGCGAGAAGGAGAACCTCAAGGTCACACTGGTGGGCGATCCGGCCAAGGAGACCCTTGAGGCGTACGGCGCGTACGGCGAGAAGAAGCTCTACGGCAAAACGGTGACGGGCGTCATCCGGTCCACGGTCGTCGTGGACGAGGAGGGCAAGGTCGCCCACGCCTTCTACAACGTGAAGGCCACCGGCCACGTCGCCAAGATCATCAAGGACCTCAAGATCTGAGGCGCGGCGAGGGCGGTCCGCAAGCCGCACGGAACGGACCGAATCGGGCCATCCTCTGCGCCGAATGGCCGAAATTATGTGATGGACATCCCAATCCTTCGCTGAACCGGTTTGCGGCCGCCATGTCCGCGCAGAAGCCTTTCCTGTAACAGTTGCCGAGGAAAGGAACCGGCCATGGCGGCCTCCGACCCCCACCAGGTGGCCGACCCGGAAGCGGTCAAACGTCACCCCGCGCTGTTCCGTGCGATCCGGAAGCGGCAGAACCCCAAGCTGCGGCGTACCGACATCACGGTCACGGACGACCAGGCGGTCAAGCGCGCGGTGAAGGCCGCCTCGCTCGGCAACGCGATGGAGTGGTTCGACTTCGGCATCTACTCCTACCTCGCCGCGACCCTGGGCCATGTGTTCTTCCCGTCCGGGAACGACACGACCCAGCTCCTCTCCTCGTTCGCCACCTTCGCGGTCGCCTTCCTCGTGCGCCCCCTGGGCGGCATGTTCTTCGGGCCGATGGGCGACAAGATCGGCCGCAAGAAGGTCCTCGCCCTCACGATGATCCTGATGGCGACGGGCACCTTCGCGATCGGCCTGATCCCCTCCCACGCCACGATCGGCGTCTGGGCCGCGGTCCTGCTGATCTTCTTCCGCATGCTCCAGGGCTTCTCGACGGGCGGTGAGTACGGCGGTGCCTCGACCTTCATCGCGGAGTACGCCCCCGACAAGCGGCGCGGCTTCTTCGGCAGCTTCCTGGAGTTCGGCACGCTCGCCGGCTACGTGGGCGCCGCGGGCCTGGTGACGCTGCTGTACGCGCTCCTCAACGACGCCCAGATGGAGGCCTGGGGCTGGCGCGTACCGTTCCTGGTCGCGGGCCCGCTCGGCCTGGTCGGCCTCTACCTGCGACTGCGCCTGGACGAGACCCCGGCCTTCCAGAAGCTGGAGGGCGGCACGGCGCACGCCACGGAGGCGGCGGACAGCGTCGAGACGACAGCCAAGGGCGACCTCGCGAAGATCTTCCGCGACTACTGGCCGACGCTGATCCTCTGCATCTGCCTGGTCGGCGCGTACAACATCACCGACTACATGCTGCTGTCGTACATGCCGACGTACCTCTCCGACGAGCTCGGCTACAGCGAGACGCACGGCCTGCTGATCCTGCTCGGCGTGATGGTGTTCCTGATGCTGATCATCAGCCAGGTCGGCAAGCTTTCCGACCGCTTCGGCCGCAAGCCGCTCCTGATGACCGGCATGCTCGGCTTCCTGATCCTGTCGCTGCCGGCCTTCCTCCTGATCCGCCAGGGCAGCATCCCCGCGATCATCATCGGCATGGCGATGCTGGGCCTCTCCCTGGTCTGCATGCTCGGCACGATGTCGGCGGCGCTCCCGGCCCTGTTCCCGACGAACGTCCGCTACGGCTCGCTCTCGGTGGGCTACAACCTCTCGGCGTCGATCTTCGGCGGTACGACTCCGCTGGTGATCACGGCCCTGATCAGCGTCTCCGGCACGAACCTGATGCCCGCGTACTACGCGATGGCGGCGGCCCTGGTGGGCGTGATCGCGGTGGCCTGCATGAAGGAAACCGCGAACAAGCCGCTGGCGGGGTCCCCGCCGTCGGTGGAGACGACGGCGGAAGCGGAAGAACTGGTCCACGCCCAGACCCCGGACCCGAAGTTCTGACCCACCCCCACCGGCCACGGCCCGTACCGCTCCCCCCGAGCGGTACGGGCCGTTCCGCATCTTGTCGGATATCGGACGTGAAACTCCGATAGTCGGTTCGTTACTCCGTACGAGGCCGCGAACGAGCGGCCGGATGCGGAGGGGAACGTGGGGGTTCGGTACACGCGCGAGCTGCTTGAAGAGGCGGCGCGCATGACGACGAACGCCAGTGATGCTGTGCGGTGGTGCGGTGGGACGCCTACACCGGGCAGCCGGAGCTATCTGCGGGGGAAGATGGAGGAGTGGGGCATCGACATCTCGCACTTCGCGAGAGGCCGGATCCATCACAGTGAGGCCCGGCTTCGCGAGGTGGTCAGCCAGTCCACCACCCTCCAAGAGGTACTCCGGCGTCTTGGCATCAGCCCGGTCGGGGGCAATCACACTCACATCAGCCGCAGGATCCGTGCACTGAACATCGACACGGCACACTTCTCACCGCCGCCTCGCCGCCCGAAGGGACGACCTGGAAATCTGTTGGTTCTGCGGACCCCACTGGACGGACGAACGCCCGGGGAACGACTCCGCCGAGAACTCATCCGCATGGGTGTTGAAGAGCGATGTGCGATGTGTGGCACGGGCACCGTCTGGAACAACTTGCCACTTCGGCTCGAGGTGGACCACCGAAACGGGGACTGGTGGGACAATCGGCCCGCCAACCTACGCCTGCTGTGTCCCAACTGCCACGCCATTACGGATACTTACCGCGGTCGCAAGCGGCCGTCCCCGTCATGACCAAACGCCTCTTTCCGCGGGACGAATTCACGCAGGCCGTCGCAACGTCTCACAGCATGGCCGCCGTGATGCGCGCGCTCGGGAAGCACCCCTACAACGGCACGGCACGAGCGAAGGCCAAGCAGAGCATCGCGGTCTACGGCCTGTCGACAGCCCACTTCACAGGACAGGGGCACAATTCCGGTCGCACCTCACCCACCCGCAAAACAGTGGACGAGATTCTTCAGAGGCTCCCAGTGGGTTCGTCGCGCACGAAGACGGTGCTCCTACGGCGAGTGCTCGACGAGGTGCGCATTCCTCAGACCTGTCACCTGTGCGGCCTCGGCACGGTGTGGCAGGGCCTACGGCTCGTCCTGGAGATCGACCACATCAACGGTGACCGGTTGGACAACCGCCTGGAGAACCTTCGATACCTCTGCCCGTCCTGCCACAGCCAGACAGTCACTTTTTCCAACCGCACCCGAACCCCCCATGCGAGGCGGTAAGCTCGATTTCGGTATGCGCCCGTACGCCAACTGGTGAGCGGCGATCTTTAGGTGGTCGTGTTTGTGTCGGTTCGAATCCGACCGGGCGTACCACGACAGCAGAGGTGCCCGGCCCCGTTCGCGGGGCCGGGCACCTCTGCTCACCCCACCAGCTCCCGTACCACCGGTACCAGCGCCCGGAACGCCTTCCCCCGGTGGCTGATCGCGTTCTTTTCCGCCGGGGTCAGTTCCGCGCAGGTGCGGGTCTCGTCGTCGGGCTGGAGGATCGGGTCGTAGCCGAAGCCGTAGGCGCCGGCCGGGGTGTGGCGGAGGGTGCCCGTGAGGCGGCCCTCGACCACGCGTTCCGTGCCGTCCGGGAGGGCGAGGGCCGCCGCGCAGGCGAAGTGGGCGCCGCGGTGGGGGTCGGAGATGTCACCGAGCTGGGCCAGGAGCAGGTCCAGGTTGGCGCGGTCGTTGCCGTGGGTGCCGGCCCAGCGGGCCGAGAAGATGCCGGGGGCGCCGCCGAGGACGTCCACGCAGAGGCCGGAGTCGTCGGCGATCGCGGGGTGGCCGGTGGCCTGCGCGAGGGCGTGGGCCTTGAGCAGGGCGTTCTCCGCGAAGGTGACGCCGGTCTCCTTGACGTCGGGGACCTCCGGATACGCGTCGGCGCCGACGAGCTCATGCGTGAGGCCCGCGTCGGCGAGGATCGCGTGGAGTTCGGTGATCTTCCCGGCGTTGCGGGTGGCGAGGATGAGGCGGGTCATGCGTCCAGTATCGCCGGACCCGCCCCACCGGCTCACGGCGTGCAGACCTTGGCGATCTCGCCGGCGGCGTCGGTGACCGGGGAGATGTCCGGGGTGGCGTCGCCCTTGTCGATGGCGTCGCGGACGTTGGTGACGCCGGAGCGGAGTTCGTCCACGGCCTTGGAGAGGTCGGCGTCGTCCGTCTTGTCGCCGAGGTTGCCCAGCTCCTCCTGGATCTGGTCCAGGGCCTCGGATGCCTGGGTGGGGTCGCTGGAGGCGTTGGACACGGCCTGGCGGAGGTTGTCGACGCTGGTGGCGATGGCGTCGGCGGTGCGGACGCAGTCGAGCGTCTTGTCGAGGGCGCCGCAGCCCGCCGCCGCGGTGGCGGTGATCAGTACGGCGGTGACGGCCAGTGCGGTGCGGTGGAGCCGGTGGCGCGCGGCCATGGTGTGGTCCCTCCCCGGGATGCGGATACGCGGACGGGCGCACGGTTCGACCCGTGCGCCCGTATGCGTATCGACGCCGCTGGGCGGGACTTGGTTGCCTCTTTACCTTCTCGGCTTCGCCTTCTCAGGCGCCGAGCGTGGTGGCCAGTGCCTCGTTCTGGAGCTTGGCGAGGTCGACGCAGCCGGCGGTGGCGAGGTCGAGCAGCGCGTTGAGCTCCGTACGGTCGAAGGGTTCGGCCTCGGCGGTGCCCTGGACCTCCACGAAGCGGCCGTCGCCGGTGCAGACGACGTTCATGTCGGTCTCGGCCCGGACGTCCTCCTCGTAGCAGAGGTCGAGGAGCGGGGTGCCGTCCACGATGCCGACGCTGATGGCGGCGACGGTGCCGGTCAGCGGCTTGCGGCCGTGCTTGATGATCTTCTTGCCCTGGGCCCAGGCGACGGCGTCGGCGAGGGCGACGTAGGCGCCGGTGATGGCGGCGGTGCGGGTGCCGCCGTCGGCCTGGAGGACGTCGCAGTCCAGGACGATCGTGTTCTCGCCGAGCGCCTTGTAGTCGATGACGGCGCGCAGGGAGCGGCCGATGAGACGGCTGATCTCGTGGGTCCGGCCGCCGATCTTGCCGCGTACGGACTCGCGGTCGCCGCGGGTGTTGGTGGACCGGGGCAGCATCGAGTACTCGGCCGTGACCCAGCCCTCGCCGCTGCCCTTGCGCCAGCGGGGTACGCCTTCGGTGACGGAGGCGGTGCAGAAGACTTTGGTGTCGCCGAAGGAGATGAGCACGGAACCCTCGGCGTGCTTGCTCCATCCGCGTTCGATGGTGACGGGACGGAGCTGGTCGGCGGTGCGGCCGTCGATACGAGACATGGCGCCGAGCCTATCGGGTGACGGGGGCCCGGGTTTCCGGGTACGCCGCAGGCCCCGTCCGGGGTGAGCGGGGCCTGCGGGCGCGGGTTCAGGCGGTCGTCACATCATGTCTTCGATGTCGGCCGCGATCGGGTCCGCGTCGGTGCCGATGACGACCTGGATCGCGGTGCCCATCTTGACGACGCCGTGCGCGCCGGCGGCCTTGAGCGCGGCTTCGTCCACCTTGCTCGGGTCGACGACCTCGGTGCGGAGGCGCGTGATGCAGCCCTCGACCTCTTCGATGTTCTCGATTCCGCCGAGCCCGGCGACGATCTTCTCAGCCTTGCTGGCCATGGCCTTCTCCCTGGTTCCTTATGTGCATGCGACGGCCCACCCTGGGTCCGTTTCGTCACGGTAACGCACGGTTGGCCCAACTTCTCGGGCGGGCAACCACACGGTCCCCAATGATGACGATCACCGGCGCCCCGCCTTCCGGGCCGGGCTCCGCACCGTATCGCGACTGGTCTACACCAGTATGCGACGACCGCCAAACCAGGCGTGTTCCGGGAGGATGCCGATGAGTTCGAACGCGGCCGCGCTACCGCAGCGGAAATGGTGGAACGGGCCGGTCCAGGGCCTGCAGAAGGTCGGCCGCAGCCTGCAGCTGCCGGTGGCCGTCCTGCCCGCGGCGGGCCTGCTGGTCAGCCTCGGCAACCTCTTCGACTCCTCCCTGCACGGACGTTTCTGGGACAAGTTCGCGAAGGTCCTGCTCAACGGCGGTACCGCGATCCTCGACGGCGAGCTGGGTCTGCCGCTGCTGTTCTGCATCGGCGTCGCGATCGGCTTCGCGAAGAAGGCGGACGGCTCGACCGCGCTCGCCGCGGTCGCCGGTTTCCTGGTCTACCGCGGGGTGCTGACGGCGTTCCCGGTGGACGGTTCGGTGACCAAGGACGTCCCGGACGGGGTGCCGCAGAACCCGGGGGTGCTGGGCGGGATCATCATCGGACTGCTGACGGCCGTGGTCTGGCAGCGCTACCACCGGACGAAGCTGGTCGACTGGCTCGGCTTCTTCAACGGCCGCCGGCTCGTCCCGATCCTGATGGCGTTTCTCTGCGTGATCCTTGGGGTGCTGTTCGGGCTGCTGTGGCAGCCGGTGGGCGACGCGCTGACCTGGTTCGCCAAGCAGCTGATCGATCTGGGTGCCTGGGGCGCGGCGATCTTCGGTTTCGCCAACCGGTTGCTGATCCCGATCGGCATGCACCAGTTCCTGAACACGTTCTTCTGGTTCCAGGCGGGCGAGTACACGGGGAGCGACGGCGGCACGGTCCAGGGCGACATCTCCCGGTTCTTCGCCGGGGACCCGTCGGCCGGGCAGTTCACCTCGGGCTTCTTCCCGATCATGATGTTCGGACTGCCGGCGGCGGCCCTGGCCATCGCGCACACCGCGCGGCCGGAGCGGCGCAAGGAGGTGGCCGGGCTGATGCTCTCGGTCGCGCTGACGTCGTTCGTGACGGGCGTGACGGAGCCGCTGGAGTTCTCGTTCCTCTTCGTCGCACCGCTGCTGTACGGGGTGCACGCGATCCTGACCGGCGTGTCGATGGGCGTCACCTGGGCGCTGGGGGTGCACGCGGGGTTCAGCTTCTCGGCCGGACTGATCGACTACGTCGTCAACTGGCATCTGGATACGAAGCCATGGCTGATCCTGCCCATCGGCGCCTGCTTCGCGGTCGTCTACTACGTGATCTTCCGGTTCGCGATCACGAAGTTCAACCTTCCGACGCCTGGGCGTGAGCCCGAGGACGTGGAGGAGGACATCGAGAGGAACCTCACGAAGTAGCCTTTATGCAAGGTCACTGACCTTGTGAGCGCGGCCCCCGGACCATGCGGTCCGGGGGCTTTTCGCATGTCACGGTGCGTATGCGAGAGCTGCTGCGAAGTAGTCGCAAATTGCAGGTTCCTTATCTATCCCTCACCGTGCTACAACTGGTCTACACCACTCAGTGGTCCAGACCACGTGAAGCCGCGCGCCTCACGTTTCTCGAGTCGTCGCCCACCCAAAACCCCCTGTCCCCGGCGGCGCCTTGCTTACTGGAGGAAGTTGATGAGTACGGCCACCGCTACGGCGGCCCCCGCGAAGAAGCGGGGCTCCGGCCTGTTCCAGGGCCTGCAGAAGGTGGGTCGCAGCCTGCAGCTGCCGATCGCGGTGCTGCCGGCCGCCGGCATCCTGCTCCGCCTCGGCCAGCCGGACGTCTTCGGTGACGACGGGCTGGGCTGGCACAAGGTCGCGTCCGTGTTCGCCACGGCCGGCGGCGCGGTCTTCGACAACCTTCCGATGCTCTTCTGCATCGGTGTCGCCATCGGCTTCGCCAAGAAGTCGGACGGCTCGACCGCCCTCGCGGCGCTGGTCGGCTTCCTGGTGTACAGCAACGTGCTCAAGGCCTTCCCGGTCACCGAAGCGGTGATCCAGAAGGGCGCGGACACGGCGGCCACCTACAACAACCCGGGTGTCCTCGGCGGCATCCTGATGGGTCTCGTCTCCGCGATCCTGTGGCAGAAGTTCCACCGCACCAAGCTGGTGGACTGGCTCGGCTTCTTCAACGGCCGCCGTCTCGTCCCGATCATCATGGCCTTCGTCGGCGTGGTCTTCGGTGTCTTCTTCGGCCTCGTCTGGGAGCCGATCGGTGACGGCATATCCAACTTCGGCGAGTGGATGACCGGTCTCGGCTCCTTCGGTGCCGGCCTCTTCGGTCTGATCAACCGCGCGCTGATCCCCGTCGGCATGCACCAGTTCGTCAACACGGTCTCGTGGTTCCAGATCGGCGACTTCACGGACGCCACTGGCGCGGTCGTGCACGGCGACCTGAACCGCTTCTTCGCCCACGACCCGACCGCCGGTCAGTTCATGTCGGGCTTCTTCCCCATCATGATGTTCGGTCTCCCGGCCGCCGCCATCGCCATCGCGCACTCCGCCCGCCCCGAGCGCCGCAAGGCCGTCATGGGCATGATGGTCTCCCTGGCCCTGACCTCGTTCGTCACCGGTGTGACCGAGCCGATCGAGTTCTCGTTCATGTTCATCGCGCCGCTGCTGTACGCGATCCACGCGGTCCTCACCGCGATCTCGATGGCCGTCACCTGGGCGCTGGGCGTCCACGCCGGGTTCACCTTCTCGGCCGGCTTCATCGACTACGCGCTGAACTGGAACCTGGCGACCAAGCCGTGGCTGATCATCCCGATCGGTCTGGTCTTCGCGGTGATCTACTACGTGGTCTTCCGCTTCGCCATCGTCAAGTTCAACCTCACCACCCCGGGCCGCGAGCCCGAGGAGGAGGTCGAGGACCTGACCAAGTAGGTCCGGCCCGACAGCTCGAAGCCCTCACCTTCCCGGCGGAAGGTGAGGGCTTCGTCGTACGCGTACGGGCGCACCGCTCAGAGCGGGTACACCGCCCCCGGCGCAGCGAGCTCCGTCGGGCCGGTGAAGACCTCGCGGGCGTCGGCGAGGTTGCGTTCGGCGTCGGTCCACGGCGGGATGTGCGTGAGCACCAGGCGGCCGACGCCCGCCCGGGCGGCCAGCTCGCCGGCCTCGCGGCCGTTGAGGTGGAGGTCCGGGATGTCCTCCTTGCCGTGCACGAAGGACGCCTCGCAGAGGAAGAGGTCCGTGCCCTCGGCCAGCTCGTCCAGGGCCTCGCAGGTGCCGGTGTCACCGGAGTACGTGAGCGAGGAGCCGCCGTGCTCGATGCGGATGCCGTACGTGTCCACGGGGTGCCGGAGCTTCTCCGTACGCACCGAGAAGGGGCCGATCTCGAACCAGCCCGGCTTCAGCGTGTGGAAGTCGAAGACCTCGCTCATCGCGTGGTCGGACGGGGTGTCCGCGTGCGCGGTGGTGAGCCGCTGCTCGGTGCCCTCGGGTCCGTAGACCGGGATGCGGGCGGGACGCTCGCCGCCGTGCGGGTAGTACCGGACGACGAAGTACGCGCACATGTCGATGCAGTGGTCCGCGTGCAGATGGCTGAGGAAGATGGCGTCGAGGTCGTAGAGACCGACGTGGCGCTGCAGCTCGCCGAGGGCGCCGTTGCCCATGTCGAGGAGCAGCCTGAAGCCGTCGGCCTCTACGAGGTAGCTCGAGCATGCCGATCCCGCGGAGGGGAACGAGCCGGAGCAGCCGACGACGGTGAGCTTCATGGAGCGTGAACCTCCGAGACGTGGGAACGGGGAGGGTTCGTGCGGTTCTCGCGGTGCGGTTCGTTGAGCGTAAGGCGCGAAAGAGCGGGTCGCTCCTTCGGGGTGGCTCGTTGTGGGGGAACTCACCTGCGCTGTCACCGGTTCGGGTGGCGGGGGCGCCTGCGGCGCCGCTGGATGGTGCGGCGCGAATGACAAAGCCCCCGTTGCCGCGGATGTGCGGCGACGGGGGCAAAATCAAGCCCCTGCGGCGATTGAGCAGCGGGGGTGCGGGGGCGGAGCCCCCGGAAACGGGTTACGCCCAGAGCTGGCCGTGCAGCGTCTCGATCGCCGCCTCCGTGGTCGGTGCGGTGTAGACGCCCGTGGACAGGTACTTCCAGCCCCCGTCGGCCACGACGAACACGATGTCCGCGGTCTCCCCGGCCTTCACCGCCTTGTTGCCCACCCCGATCGCGGCGTGCAACGCCGCCCCCGTGGAGACGCCGGCGAAGATCCCCTCCTGCTGGAGGAGTTCGCGGGTGCGCGTCACCGCGTCGGCGGAGCCGACGGAGAAGCGCGTGGTCAGGACCGACGCGTCGTACAGCTCGGGGACGAAGCCCTCGTCCAGGTTGCGCAGCCCGTAGACGAGGTCGTCGTAGCGCGGCTCGGCGGCGACGATCTTGATGCCCTCGACGTGCTCCCGCAGGTAGCGGCCGACGCCCATCAGGGTCCCCGTCGTGCCGAGCCCCGCCACGAAGTGGGTGACCGACGGGAGGTCGGCGAGGATCTCCGGACCGGTCGTCGCGTAGTGCGCGCCCGCGTTGTCCGGGTTGCCGTACTGGTAGAGCATGACCCAGTCCGGGTGCTCGGCCGAGAGCTCCTTGGCGACGCGGACCGCGGTGTTGGAGCCGCCCGCGGCCGGGGAGGAGATGATCTCGGCGCCCCACATGGCGAGCAGGTCGCGCCGCTCCTGGGAGGTGTTCTCCGGCATCACGCACACGATGCGGTAGCCCTTGAGCTTGGCCGCCATCGCGAGCGAGATGCCGGTGTTGCCGCTGGTGGGCTCCAGGATCGTGCAGCCGGGGGTGAGCCGGCCGTCCTTCTCGGCCTGCTCGACCATGTGGAGCGCGGGGCGGTCCTTGATCGAGCCGGTGGGGTTGCGGTCCTCCAGCTTGGCCCAGATGCGGACGTCGTCCGAGGGTGACAGCCGCGGCAGGCGGACGAGCGGGGTGTTGCCCACCGCGGCGAGCGGGCTGTCGAAGCGCATCAGTTCATGCCGCCGGCGACGGCCGGGAGGATGGTGATGCTGTCGCCGTCGCTGAGCTTGGTGGAGATGCCGTCCAGGAAGCGGACGTCCTCGTCGTTCAGGTAGACGTTGACGAAGCGGCGCAGCTGGTCGCCGTCCACGATCCGCTCCCGGATGCCGGTGTGGCGGCTCTCCAGGTCCGTGAAGAGGTCGGCGAGGGTGTCCCCCTGGCCCTCGACGGCCTTGGCGCCGTCGGTGTAGGTGCGGAGGATGGTCGGGATGCGGACCTCGATGGCCATGGCGTGGGCTCCTGTCGAAGCGGAGTGGTGGCGGTGGGCGTGGGGCGTGCGGCTCTGCCCCCGCGCGGGGTCGGTACGTGGTGCGGTGGGCGCCCGGCCGGCCGGCGGCGCCCGGGTGCGGTCCGCTCAGGCCGTGCGGCCGGCGGACCGGTGGTTCGTACAGATCGCGCTGGAGAGGCGGCACAGGTCGACGTGCAGGCGCGCCACGAGCAGCGAGCCCGGCGTCTTGTCACTCACGTCATGGGGAACCATGCGGTCATCGTATCGATTCCCGGTCGGGGATTCGGAGTGTGATCTCACCTGGTGGATGATCGGCGTTCGATGGGTGGACAGGGCCGCGGCGCGCACGGCCCTGTCGCACCGCTGCCGGGGTGGTCAGGCCGCCGGGTACGCCTCCACGACCCGGACCTCCTCCTCGGCGATCTCGCCGTCCACGATCCGGTACGAGCGGAACTGGAAGGGGCCCGCCTCGTCGGTGTCCGCGGTGGAGACCAGCACGTAGTGGGCGCCGGGCTCGTTGGCGTACGTGACGTCGGTGCGCGAGGGGTACGCCTCGGTCGCCGTGTGCGAGTGGTAGACGATCACCGGCTCCTCGTCGCGGTCGTCCATCTCGCGGTACAGCTTGAGCAGGTCGGCCGAGTCGAACTCGTAGAACGTGGGCGAGCGCGCGGCGTTGAGCATGGGGATGTAGCGCTCGGGGCGGCCGCTGCCGGCGGGTCCGGCGACGACGCCGCACGCCTCGTCGGGGTGGTCGGCACGGGCGTGCGCGACGATCTGGTCGTACAGCGTCTGGGTGATGGTCAGCATGGCGCCCAGGATAGGACGACGGGCCCCCGCGTACCGAGGAGTGGTACGCGGGGGCCCGCATCGTGAAACGCCGCTGGTCGGGGGCGTACGCCTCAGCGCTTGACGCGCTCCGCGAAGGCCTTGCCCTCCGGGTTCCTGGACTTCAGGACCAGGTACGAGACGCCGAGGATCAGGGCCCACAGCGGGGCGCAGTAGAGCGAGATCCTGGTGTCCTTGTCGATGCCCATCATGACGATGACCACGGCGATGAACGCGAGCGCGAAGCCGCTGGTGTACGGGGCTCCGGGGGCCCGGAACGAGGACTGCGGGAGCTGTCCGCGGTCCGCGAGGCGGCGGTAGCGGATCTGGCTGATCAGGATCATGATCCAGGCCCACATGCCGGAGATCGTGGCGAAGGAGACGACGTAGGTGAAGGCGTCGCCGGGCCACTGGTAGTTGACCCACACGCCGACGAGCATGAGCGCGGCGGAGAACGTGGTGCCGACGAGCGGGGTGCCGCTGCGGGTGAGCCGGGTGAAGAACTTCGGGCCCTGGCCGTTGAGCGCGAGGTCGCGCAGCATGCGGCCGGTGGAGTACATCCCGGAGTTGCAGGAGGAGAGCGCGGCGGTGAGGACGACGAAGTTGACGATTCCGGCGCCGACGCCGAGGCCCATCTTCTTGAAGGCCTCCACGAACGGGGAGACGCCGGGCGAGAACTCGGTCCAGGGCACCACCGAGAGGATCATGATGAGCGCGCCGACGTAGAAGACGGCGATGCGCCAGGGCACGGTGTTGATGGCCTTGGGCAGGACGGTCTTGGGGTCCTTGGACTCACCGGCGGTGACGCCGACGAGTTCGACGGCGAGGAAGGCGAACATCACGATCTGCAGGGTCATCAGGGTGCCCTTGATGCCGTGCGGGAAGAAGCCGCCGTCGGACCACAGATGGGTGACGCTCGCGGTGTCCCCGGCGTCGGAGAAGCCGAGGGTGAGGATTCCGGCGCAGATGAGGATCATGCCGACGATGGCGGTGACCTTCACCATCGAGAACCAGAACTCCAGCTCTCCGAAGAGTTTTACGGAGATGAGGTTCACGCCGTACAGAATGAACGTGAAGACCAGGGCCGAGACCCATTGCGGAATGTCGAACCAGAACGTCATGTACTGGGCGGCTGCGGTGACTTCGGTGATTCCGGTGACGACCCAGAAGAGCCAGTACGTCCAGCCGGTGACGAAGCCCGCGAAGGGGCCGATGAATTCGCGCGCGTACTCCGAGAACGAGCCCGAGACCGGGCGGTACATGAGGAGTTCGCCGAGCGCGCGCATGATGAAGAAGATGACCAGGCCCGCGATGGCGTAGGCCAGGATGAGGCTGGGTCCGGCCTTGGCGATGGCCTTTCCGGCGCCGAGGAAGAGCCCGGTGCCGATGGCCCCGCCGATCGCGATCATCTGGATCTGGCGGGCGCCGAGTGCTCTCTGGTAGCCCTCGGCGGAAGTGCTGGCATCCGCGGCTGCGGCGTGCGGGCCGTCGGGCCCCTTGTCGTCGATCTGCGCCGATGTCATGTGGTTGCGCCTTTCTCCACGCCGATCCGCGCCTTTCGGCCGCGGATCAGGTCCTGATCCCCCCGGATACGGATGGAGTGCCGCCGGTGGTTACCGGCTAATAGCGCCTACCCGGGAACAGGGGTGGCGTTCCCGGGTGGTCGTGAAGATTTATCACGGGCGTGACGGCGATCCGGCGGACGGTTTGTGGCGCACACCACAAGTAAAAGCGGACAAGGCGGAACGGGCGCTGCAAAAAAGACCGTTCAGGTGACGCGATCGTTATTCGGATTTGAGTGTCCGTTGAGCGAACACCGTGACCGGGCGCGGACTCCGGGTCACGGCATCAGGGTCTCGACCAGGGTTTCCTGGAGCGCGCCGAGCCAGAGGTAGGCCATGACCATGGGCTTTCGGGGGTCGCTGTCCGGGAGCCGGTAGAGCGAGCTGCCCTCGTCCTCTTCCTCCTCGCCCACTTCGAGGCGGGTGCCGATGGTGAGCCGGAGGTCGTTGAGCGAGCCGAGCCAGTTGCGGCACTCGTCGGCGGTGAGCGTGAGCACTGCCGCCCCGTCGCCCGCAGGAGTCAGGGCATCCAGCGTCCGGACGACGACGAGCGCGTCCTCGCGCTTGCGGGTGCGCAGGTCGTTCTCGGTGAAGCGGCGGAACTCGGCGGACGCGGCGCGCAGTTCGTCGTCCTTGTCGCCGTACGCCTCGGGGAAGAGGCGGGCCAGGGCCGGGTCGGTGGGCGGCTCGCTGGGGCCCTCGGCGAAGAGCGCGGCGAGCGGGTCCTCGCCCTCGGCGGGCTCGTCGCCGGGGCCGATGAGTTCGAGCAGCTGGACGGCGAGGGAGCGCAGGATCGCGATCTCCACCTCGTCGAGCGCGACGGCCGCGCCGCCGCCGGGAGTGGCCTCGAAGTGGCCGGCCATGGGTTCTCTCCGATGATGGTCGGGCGGTGCGGGGGGCCGTGCGGTGGGTGCGGTGCTAGTTGCGGTCCTGGGTGAGCGTGGCCCACAGCCCGTAGCCGTGCATGGCCTGGACGTCGCGCTCCATCTCCTCGCGGCTGCCGCTGGAGACGACGGCGCGGCCCTTCTGGTGGACGTCGAGCATCAGCTTGTGCGCCTTGTCCTTGGAGTAGCCGAAGTACGCCTGGAACACATAGGTCACATAGCTCATGAGGTTGACCGGGTCGTTGTGGACCAGCGTCACCCAGGGGACGTCGGGCTCGGGAACGACGAGCTGGTCCTCGGCCGATTCGGGACGTGTGATCTCTGCAGGGGCGACGCTCACCTGTCCCATGCTGCCACTCGCAGGGGTCCCTCGCACAAACGGCCCCACCCCGGGACCCCCATCTCGTCACTCTGACGAAATAGGGGTAGCATCCCCGGCATGAACTCTGCGGACCTCGGGCGACGGGTCGGCGTGCCGTCGACAGCGCTCTTCACCGACCAGTACGAGCTGACGATGGTGCAGGCCGCGCTGAAGGCCGGGACGGCCGGGCGGCGCTCGGTCTTCGAGGCGTTCACGCGCCGGCTGCCGGAGGGGCGGCGCTACGGCGTCGTCGCGGGCACCGGCCGGGTCCTGGACGCGGTGGAGAACTTCCACTTCGACGAGGAGATGCTCGGCTTCCTGCGCGACCAGGCGATCGTGGACGGACCGACGCTGGACTACCTGGCGGACTACCGGTTCGGCGGCGACATCTGGGGCTACCCGGAGGGCGAGGTGTACTTCCCGGGCTCGCCGGTCCTGCGGGTGGAGGGCTCGTTCGCCGAGTGCGTGCTCCTGGAGACGGTGATCCTCTCGATCCTCAACCACGACTCGGCGATCGCCGCGGCGGCCTCCCGGATGTCGGCGGCGGCGGGCGGGCGGCGGCTGATCGAGATGGGCGCGCGCCGCACGCACGAGCTGTCGGCGGTGGCCTCGGCCCGTGCCGCGTACATCGGCGGCTTCGACACCACGTCGGACCTGGCGGCCGGCTTCCGCTACAACATCCCGACGGTCGGTACGAGCGCCCACGCCTTCACCCTGCTGCACGACTCGGAGCGGGACGCGTTCCGGGCGCAGGTGGACTCGCTGGGGCGCGGCACGACGCTGCTGGTGGACACGTACGACGTGGCCGAGGCGGTCCGTACGGCGGTCGAGATCGCCGGTCCCGAGCTGGGTGCGGTACGGATCGACTCGGGCGATCTGCTGCTCGTCGCGCACCGGGTGCGCCAGCAGCTGGACGAGCTGGGCGCGACCGGGACGAAGATCGTGGTGACCTCGGACCTGGACGAGTACGCCATCGCCTCGCTGGCCGCCGCGCCGGTGGACGCGTACGGGGTGGGCACGCAGCTCGTCACGGGCAGCGGGCACCCGACGTGCTCGATGGTCTACAAGCTCGTCGCCCGTGCGGGGTCCGGCGACCCGGCCGACGAGCTGCGGCCGGTGGCGAAGAAGTCGATGGGCGCGAAGTCCTCCAAGGGGGGCCGCAAGTGGGCGGCCCGCCGGCTGGACGAGGAGGGCGTGGCCGAGGCCGAGGTGATCGGCACCGGGCCGGTCCCGGCGGAGCTGGCCGATCGGCAGCTGCTGGTGGAGCTGGTCCGGGGCGGCGAGGTGGTCGCCCGCGAGCCGCTGGACGCGGCGCGTGAGCGGCATGTCGCGGCGCGGGCGGGGCTGCCGTTGTCGGCGATGCAACTTTCGCGGGGCGAGGCGGTTATTCCCACCGAGTACGTGTGACGGGGGCCCCGAGGCCCTGACGGGCTTGATTGCCTCCGAGGAAACTCTAGGCTCGAAGCCATCCCCGTACCGCTCCCCCACTCCCCGAAGGACAGCCACCATGCACCGCGCCTTGATCGTCGTGGACGTTCAGAACGACTTCTGTGAGGGCGGGAGCCTCGCCGTGGCGGGGGGTGCCGATGTCGCCGCCGCCATCACCGACCTGATCGGCGAGAGCCGGCCCGCCTACCGGTACGTGGTGGCCACCCGGGACCACCACATCGATCCCGGGGACCACTTCTCGGCGACCCCCGACTTCGAGCACTCCTGGCCGCCGCACTGCGTGGCCGGGACGGAGGGCGTGGGCTTCCACCCCAATTTCGCCCCCGCGGTCGCCTCCGGGGCCATCGACAGCGTGTTCGACAAGGGCGCCCACGCGGCGGCGTACAGCGGCTTCGAGGGGCTGGACGAGAACGGCACCGGGCTCGCCGAGTGGCTGCGCGAGCGCGACGTCCGCGAGGTCGACGTGGTCGGCATCGCGACCGACCACTGCGTGCGCGCGACCGCGCTGGACGCCGCCCGAGAGGGCTTCGCCACACAGGTGCTGCTGGACCTGACCGCGGGCGTCGCCGAGGCGACGACGGAGCGGGCGCTGGCCGAGCTGCGCGGCGCGGGCGTGACGCTGACCGGCAAGCCGGTCGTCTGAGCCGCTCAGGGCGTACCGGCCGGGACGGCCGGGTTCAGCAGGGCGCGGATGGGGTGCCAGAGCTCCTGCGCGCAGCCGGGTCTCGCGCGCCACAGGACGCCGTCCGGGTGGTGCAGGACGGCGGTGATCTCGTCCGGGGTGGGGGGCTCGGCGTTGCCCCGCAGATAGACGGCGCGCAGGCCCAGGTTCCGCAGCCGGGTCAGGGCGCGGGGCCGGTTCGCCGCGTGCACCAGGACCCGGACGGGGGCGCCCGGACCGGGGCCGTCCGCCGGGGCCGGAAGGGTGATCGCGACGACCACACTGCCGTTCGGCAACTTGCTGAATCCTCCGCCTGCCATGCGTACGAGCTCCCCCGTGAGACATCGTGTCAATAAGAAAGTGAACAGAGGCACCTAAACACGATCGGCCGCCGCCCGCTAGAGGGCGACGGCCGATCATGCTGTGACCTGCGATAACGCGGTTTTACTTCTTCGAGGCACCGACCTGGACGGTCATCGTGTCGCCGCTGAGCGGCTCGCTGACGATCGTGATCTTGGTGTTGGTGTCAGGAACCTTGACGCTTCCGGTCGGGTTCTCCTTGTACCAGTAGGTGCCCGTGTGGTCGTCGAAGGCCGGGACGCCGAGCTGCGGCTTGATCTTCACGGCCTGGTCGGCCAGGTGCAGCGTGAAGCCGTCCGTCGGGTACCAGCTGAACGGCGCGTCGAAGGGCTGGATCTTGTTGCGGATGACCGTGCCGTTCGCCCACTTCAGCGGCTTCGCGTGCGCGTCCACCGGCAGGATCAGGCCCTGGCCCGGGTGCTGCGAGACGTTGTTGTCCTTCTGGGAGGTGTCCCACAGCCAGACCAGCAGGCCGTTCTGGTACGGGAAGTGCTCGACCCAGTCCGGACGGGTGGTGGAGAACCCGAAGTTGTACGGGCCCGTCTTCAGCGTCTCGTCGTAGCTGACGTACTGACGGTTCTCCGCGAGGTAGTACTGCGGGTAGTCCTTCTCGAACGACTTGCCGACCCGCGAGAAGCCCTTGCTGGTCCAGCCGTTGTCGTCGCCCTCGGCGTTGTCCGAGAAGAGCGCGGTGCCGTCGGCGGTCACCGAGATGGTGTCGGCCGCGAAGCCCACGCCGCCCGCGCCGCCGTCGGTGGCGTAGCGGAAGCGGATGTCGATCTTCTGGCCCGCGTAGGCGTCCAGCGGGAACGACAGCTTCTGGTACTTGCCGGAGACGTCGGTCAGGGCCGGCTTGTCACTGGCGTCGCGCGGGATCGGCTGACCGTCGGCGGTGCCGTCGATCGCGGTCCAGCTGGTGCCGCCGTTGGTGGACACCTCGGTGTAGAGGTAGTCGTAGTCCTTCTCGATGTCCCACCAGCCCTGGAGGTCCAGGGAGGCCTTGGACTTGCCGGTGAGGTCGACGGGGCGCGACAGCGTGTTGCTGAGGTTGTCGCCCATGTCGCTCCACCACTGCTTGGCGCCCTCGGCGGGCGTCGTGACGGCGGTGGTGACCGGCTTCTTCGGCAGCTCGACGACGAGCGCCTGCTTGTCCTTGGTGTTGTACTCGGACACGCCCAGCTTGTGGGTGGACTTCGTCGCGGCCTTGGCCTCGGCGTAGTTCAGCCAGCCCAGCTGGAGCTTGTCCCAGGCGGTCATGTCACCGGGCATGTCCCCGATGCTGTCCTTGCCGGTGCCGAGCCAGGAGCCCGCCGACATCAGCGACCAGAAGCCGACCGAGTTCTCGGCGGTGTTGGTCGTGTCGTAGAGGTCCGGGAGACCGAGGTCGTGGCCGTACTCGTGGGCGAAGACGCCCAGGCCGCCGTTCTCGGGCTGCGCGGTGTAGTCGCCGACCCAGATGCCGGTGTCACCGATCTCGGTGCCGCCGGCCTTGTTGTCGGCCGGGCCGGTGGCGCCGGCGTTGGTGCCGTACGCGTACCAGCGGTGCGCCCAGATGGCGTTGGTGCCCTCGACGCCGCCGCCGGCCGACTCGTCCTCACCCGCGTGCACGATCTGGAAGTGATCGATGTAGCCGTCGGGCTCGTTGAAGTCGCCGTCGTTGTCGTAGTCGTAGCGGTCCCACTGGTCGTACTGCGCCAGGTCCGCCTTGATCTGCTCCGGCGTACGGCCCTTGGCCTTCTGGTCCGCGGCCCAGGCGTTGACGCCGTCCTTGATCATGTCCCAGGCGTTGGCGCAGTTGGTCGAACCGCAGTAGTTCGAGCCGTAGCGCGCCTCGTTGTAGGGGACCTTGACCCAGTCCGAGACCTCACCGTCGACCGAGTAACGGCCGGACGAGGTCTTCTCGTAGTACGTCTTCAGGGAGTGCTTGCCCGCACCCGTGCCGAAGTACAGCTCCTGGAAGTGGGCCTGGTTGTAGTCGGCCTGCCAGGCGGTGCTGTTGTCCTTCTTCGGGTCCGGCTTGGCTATCGTGTTGTGCAGCGGACCCGGCGTGCCGCCGTACTTCTTGACGGGGGGCTTGGGGCCCGCGCCGTCCGGGTCGTACATGGTCGTGTCGTCGACCTTGTCGCCGAACTCCACCAGCACGGTGAAGATCTTGTCGGTCTTCTCACGGCCGAGCTCGACGTACTTGTTGCTGTCGAGCTTGACGACCTTGGAGCCTCCGCGCGACGAAACCTTCTTGTCGCCGGATATGACCTGTTCCAGGGCAGCCTGGCGCTGTTCGGCCTGCTGCTTGCTGTACGGGCCTTCCAGGTCGTGCTCGTTGCCCTTGGCCGACCCCGGGTCCCGGCGGTCGATGGAGGCAGCGGTGCTTGACGCCTGGTCATCTGCCTGAGCGGTGGCGAAGGCGGATGCGGTCGCGGCGGTCGCGGCCATGGCCACGACAACCGCTCCGGTCCGAAGCGCCCGTCTCTTAATGATCACGTGATGCAGTCCTCCCCGGCGCCCGCGGCGACGGCCCGGGAGTGTGGAGAGGCCGCGCGCGGAAACGCGTCACAAGTGACGACATTCGACCGGAGTTACGGAAGAAAAGACAGACCTTGACTTGAACGGAGCAAGTGCACTATGCAGGAGCACCGTTCCGCTATGCGGACGTGGCGTTCGCGACCCACCGGCGCGTCAACCCGCCGCGAGGGCGCGGGGGGTGACTCCGTGCGCCCCCCATGCACCGGTACTGTGGGTTAGGTTACGCTTACCACCCGTTCCTCCAGGGCATCCACCGTCATAGAGTCGCTTGACAGCGCGACCGTGTTGAGAGACCGCCCATCCGACGTCCCGAGGACGGAAAACGCCATGCCGCGTCCTACTGCCGCACAGCTCTCCTACGGTTCGGTCACCGTCGTCTTCTCGACCCTGGCCATGTTGCTGCTGTTCCGCACCAGTTCGGGGATCGGAATCGCAGTCGTCGGGACGGTCGCGCTCGCTCTCGGACTCGCGGTGTCCGTCACCGTACCCGCGAAGTCCCGCCGGTACACGGCGAAGGCGGCGGGGACGCGTGCCCCGGTGTCCGCACACCGTGGCACCGCACCCGCCGCCCGCGAAGAGGACCGCTCGCGCGTCTCCGCCTCGAACCTCAGTTGACGGTGACCACCACCGTCTTGGCCGCCTTGTCCTGGAGCCCCTGCCGGTAGGGCTTGTCCGTGAACATCAGCACGATGTTGATCAGCCACCACAGGCACGGGCAGCACAGCAGCGCCGGCAGCCACAGCACCACGGCCCGCAGGAACGCCGCGCCGGTGTCCGGCACCCTGCCGTCGTTGAGCATCGCGACCCGCAGCTTCAGCAGCCGCTTGCCGAGCGTGCGGCCGTCCTTGTGTGTGAAGTACGTGTCGTACGCGACGTAGCAGACGAGCCCGATCAGCGACCAGAGCAGCTGATGCCCGCTGTAGGTCTGGGCGAAGACGTCGCTGACGTCGTCGTTGCCGTTGCTGTCCGACACCTCGACCGCGCCGCCCCACGGCAGCGAGATCAGATACAGCGGGATCGAGATGATCAGGAAGTCGATCAGCCGGGCCAGGATGCGCTTGCCGGGCTCGGCGAGCGGCGGCATCCCCGCCAGCGGGTCCGCACCGCCGTACGGACCGCCTCCCCCGTAGGGTCCCGGGTCGTACGGCGGTGGCGGCGGCGGTGCGCTGCCGTAGGGCGAGCCGGACGACGGCGGCGGCTGGTCCCCGGGCGGCTGCTTCCTGAACGGGTCGTCCTCGGGCGGCTGACCGGGCGGCGGCTGATCGTTGCTCATGGGGGCAGTGCATCGCGGGGCCCGGGCCCCCGCAACGGCTCAGGTGCGTTCGGGGGACGCCGTTCGGCGGATGGTGTCAGCCCGCGACGAAGGTCCGGGCCGCCTTGTCGTGCCAGCACTGGCGCCACGGCCGGTCCACCAGGCACCACAGCACGTCGGCGACCCCGACGACCAGGATGCCCAGCACGCCGTACACCAGCCACCGGCGCAGCGCGGCGCCGAAGCCGGGGGTCTCGTGGGACTCGATGTCCCGTACGTGGATGCCGCACAGCTTCTTGCCGAGCGTACGGCCCCACTTGGCGGTCGGCAGCGCGTCGAGGAGGACGCCCAGCACGAGGAACACGCCGAGCAGCGCGCCGCCCAGCGCGGCCGTGGTGGAGTCCAGGAGCCAGACGGTGACGGTCTCTCCGGTCTGCCGGGCCGCGTCGATCTTCCCGTCGATGTGGTCCACGGCGCGGCCGGTGAGCGGCACGGCGGCCGCGGCGGTGAGCGCGCCCAGCACGACGGTGTCGATGAGCCGCGCGACGAACCGCTTGCCCAGCGGGGCGGGGCGCCCCTCGGTCCGCGCCGCGAGGAGGTCCCGGAAGGGGTCGGGGGCGGGGGGCTTCCAGGGCGTGACGGGCGCCTCCGGCACGGGGCGTGCCTGCGGCACGGGGCGTGCCTCCGGCACGGGGTTCGCAGGGCGCGTGCGGAGGGTCAACGTGCCCTCAGCCGGGCCCGGCTCACCGGTTCCGTCCTCAATCGCCGGACGGGCTTGGGGTGGCTGAACGAGTCCGGAAACCCTCTGCGCGGGGGGCGTCGCGTCCTCGGGGTCCGGGGCCTCCGGGGCTCCCGAGGCGTCCGGCCACGACACGCGGTCCCGGTCCCCGGCGAAGCCGGACTGGTGGGAGGCGTCGGCCTGCCAGGCGGTGGCGGGTTCGGGGCGGCCGTCCTCGGACCCCTCCTCGTCGAGGAACACCGGCCCGGTCTCCTCGACCACCGCCGGTTCGTCCGGCTCCCGCTTCGGGGCGGGGCGACTGGTGCCGGGCACCCAGGCGCCGCCGTTCCAGTAGCGGACGTAACCGGGGATGGACGGGTCGGGGTAGTACCCCTCGCCGGGGGTCTCGTCACCGGGTGCCGGGGTTGGGGCGCTCATCACCGTGGTCCCGTATCTCTTCGCGGCCTCAATACAGGGGTCCACATCTACCAGACGGGCACGTACTCCCGGGCCGGTCCGGACGTTTGGCCCACTATCCGGTCACGCGTTTCCGGTCGCGCGAACTTTTTTCGCGAAGTCGCGTAATGGATGGCGTGGAGGGCGCTCTCACCTGTGCGGGCCGGTCGTGGGACCGGCTCCGGACAACGGAAGGACGCCGTCATGCACACCATCGTGGAGCGCGAGCTGGAGCTCAAGCTGGTCCTGTCGCCCGAGCGCAGCATCCCCGTACCGGCCAGGCTGACGTACCGCACGGAGGACCCGTACGCGGTGCACATCACCTTCCACATCACCTCGGACGCGCCGGTGTACTGGACGTTCGCCCGGGATCTGCTGGTGGAGGGGGTGTTCCGGCCGTGCGGGCAGGGGGACGTGCGGATCTGGCCCACCAAGGTGGACGGGAACCACGTCATCTGCGTGGCGCTGACGTCCCCGGACGGCAACGCGCTCCTCGAAGTGCCGTCCGCGGCCGTCGCGGTCTGGGTGGAGCGGACGCTGCGCGTGGTGCCGCCGGGTACGGAGACCGCACGGCTCGGCATCGACGAGGGGCTGGCCGAACTCCTCGCCCCGCTGCCGGCCGACGATCTGTGGATGAGCGACCCGTGGCCGTCGGACGAGTCGCAGGACGGGGAGAATTGAGGAGCGCGGGCCGGGATCCGGGCCGGTCAGAACACCTTGCCCGGGTTGAGCAGCCCGAGCGGGTCGAACGCCTGCTTGATGCCCCGGTGCAGTTCCACGCCGGTCTCGCCGAGTTCGCGGGCCAGCCATTCCTTCTTCAGGACGCCCACCCCGTGCTCGCCGGTGATCGTGCCGCCGAGCGCCAGACCGAGCTCCATGATGGCGTCGAAGGACTCGCGGGCCCGCCGGGACTCGTCGGCGTCGGCGGGGTCGAAGCAGACGACGGGGTGGGTGTTGCCGTCGCCCGCGTGGGCGCAGACGCCGATGGTGAGGCCGTACTTTTCGGCGATCTCCGCCGTGCCCGCCAGCATCGCGCCGAGCTTCGACCGCGGTACGCACACGTCGTCGATCATCGTCGCCGGCTTGACGGTCTCCAGCGCGGTCAGCGACATCCGCCGGGCCTGGAGCAGCATCTCGGACTCGGCCGCGTCCTCCGCCGGGACGACCTCCGTGGCACCGGCGGCGGTGCACAGGGCGGCGACGGCGGCGAGGTCCGCGGCCGGGTCCGGGGTGTCGAAGGCGGCGAGCAGCAGGGCCTCCGTGGTCTCGGGGAGGCCCATGTTCGCCATGCGGTTGACCGCCTGGACGGTCGTACGGTCCATCAGTTCGAGGAGTGACGGGGTGTGGCCGCTCTCCATGATCCGGCAGACCGCGTCGCAGGCGCCGGCCGCGTCGGCGAACTCGGCGGCCAGGACGAGCTGCCGGGGCGGGCGGGGTTTCAGGGCGAGGACGGCCTTCACGACGATCCCGAGGCTTCCCTCGGAGCCGACGAAGAGGCGGGTGAGGTCGTATCCGGCGACGCCCTTGGCGGTGCGGCGGCCGGTGGTGAGCAGGCGCCCGTCCGCGAGGACGACGTCGAGACCGAGGACGTATTCGGCGGTGACCCCGTACTTCACGCAGCACAGGCCGCCGGACGCGGTGCCGATGTTGCCGCCGATGGTGCACATCTCCCAGCTGGAGGGGTCCGGCGGGTAGTACAGACCGAGCTCGTCCACCGCGCGGGACAGCACGGCGTTGATGACCCCGGGCTCCACGACGGCGACCCGGTCGACGGGGCTGATCTCCAGGATCCGGTCCATCCTCACCAGGGAGAGCACGACGCAGCCGTCCGTGGCGTTGGCAGCGCCCGACAGGCCCGTGCGGGCACCCTGCGGAACGACCGGGACGCGCAGCGCGGTGGCGGTGCGCATGACGTGCTGGACCTGTTCCACGGTGCGCGGGAGCACGACGACGGCGGGGGCACCGGCCTCGCAGAAGCTCGCCATGTCGTGGGCGTAGGAGGCGGTGACGTCCGGGTCGGTGAGCACGGCCTCGGCGGGAAGACCCGCCCGCAGCTGTTCGAGGAGATCGTCCATGATCCAAGCGTGGCACCCGGGCCCATTGGTGTGAACCCGTCTGCGGTGACGATCCCAAGGCTCGGTGTGATCTTCATACTGACGCACAGTGAGCGGCATGGATCTCACGCCTCAGCAGCCCCCGGGGGCCTCCGGGCCCGAGTACTCCTTCGACACCGACTGGTCCGCCCCGGACGCGTCCCCGCCGGACTCCGCCTCCCTGGCCGAGCCGCCTCCCCCCACGATGCGCACGACGCTGCGCCGGGCCGCCTTCGGCATGGTGGCGGGCGCGGTCCTGGTGACGGGCGCGGTGGTCGCGGTGCCCGACGACGACAAGGACGCGGCACCGCCCGTGGCCGGTCCGGTCTCGCGCGCGATGTCCGCGACGGCCGCCGGCTCCCCCGCCTCGCTCGCCGACCTGACGGCGCTCATCGGGGACCGGCAGAAGTGGGTGGGCACGCACCCCTCGGACGCGGACTCCTGGGCGGTGCTGGGTTCGGCGTACGTGGAGGCGGGGCGGCGGGCCGTCGACCCGGCGTACTACACCCGGGCCGAGCAGGCGCTGAAGCGGTCGCTCGACGTGCGCCCCGGGGAGAGCGGCAACACGGCCGCCTGGGTGGGCCTCGCCTCCCTGGCCAACGCCCGCCGCGACTTCGTGACCGCCAAGAAGTGGGGTGAGACGGTCCGGGCCCGGCGGCCGAAGGAGTGGACGGTCTACCCGCAGCTGATCGACGCCTACAACGGTCTCGGCGACCAGAAGTCCGCGATCACGGCGGTGGAGCGGTTCACCGAGCTGCGGGCCGGGGTCCCGGCGCTGGGCCGGGCCGCCGAGATGTACCGCGACCGGGGCTGGCGCGAGGACGCGCTGGCCACCGCGCAGGACGCGGCGAACCGGGCGAAGACCCCCGCCGAGAAGGCCGCCTGCCTGTCCCGGCTGGGCGACCTGGCCTGGGAGCGGGGCGAGCCGAAGGAGGCCGTGGCGCAGTACGGGGCGGCGCTGCGCGTCGAGAAGGGCCACCAGCCGTCGCTGGCCGGGCGGGCCCGCGCGCTGGCCGCCCTCGGGCGCACGGACGAGGCCGTGCGGGACTACCAGGCCGCCCTGGCGAAGTCGCCGCGCCCGGACTACCTGCTGGAGCTGGGCGAGCTGTACGAGGCGCAGGGGCTCGACGGCGATTCGGTGGGCCAGTACGACAAACTGCGGGCGGCCCTGGACCGGGGTAAGGCGCGCGGCGTGGACGAGTCGCTGCTCCTGGGCCGCTTCGAGGCCGCGCACGGCGACGCGGACGCGGCGGTGGAGCTGCTGCGGGCCGAGTGGCAGCGGGGCCACCGCAGCGCGGCGGTGGCGGACGCGCTGGGCTGGGCGCTGCACCGGTCGGGCGACTCGGACGGGGCGCTGGAGTACGCGCAGCGGGCGGTGGACGCGGGCGGGCAGAACGCCTCGTACGCCTATCACCTGGGCATGGTGCAGCGCGCACTCGGCGACTACGGCTCGGCGCGCCGCCAGTTGGAGGGGGCGCTGCGGACCAACCCGAAGTTCTCACCGCTGGACGCGCCGCTGGCCCAGGAGGCGCTGGACGCCCTGGGCGAGCCCCCGGCGGGCGGCCCGGCGGACATGCAGCCGCCGCCGGCCCCGCAGGCCCCGGCGCCTCAGGCCCCCGCACCTCAGGCTCCGGCACCGCAGCAGCAACAGCAGCAGCAGCCCGACGGCGGTCCGGCACCTGCGGCGGCCGTCGCGCAGGCCCCCGTACAGGCGTCACCGGCACCGGCGGCGGCCGTGCGCTGACGTACGAAGGACAGAAGGAGGGGCGGGCCGGAAAGCGGCCCGCCCCTCACTCATGCCCGGTGGGTCACAGGTTGCCGCGCTTCTCCTGCTCGCGCTCGATCGCCTCGAACAGGGCCTTGAAGTTGCCCTTGCCGAAGCCCATGGAGCCGTGGCGCTCGATCATCTCGAAGAAGACGGTCGGACGGTCCTGGACCGGCTTGGTGAAGATCTGCAGCAGGTAGCCGTCCTCGTCGCGGTCCACGAGGATCTTCAGCTCGCGCAGGGTCTCGACCGGCACCCGGGTCTCGCCGGCCCACTCGCCGAGCGTGTCGTAGTACGAGTCCGGGGTGTCCAGGAACTGCACACCGGCGGCGCGCATCGCCTTCACCGAGGCGACGATGTCGTTCGTGGCGAGCGCCATGTGCTGGACACCGGCGGCGCCGTAGAACTCCAGGTACTCGTCGATCTGCGACTTCTTCTTCGCGATGGCCGGCTCGTTGATCGGGAACTTGACCTTGAGCGTGCCGTCCGCGACGACCTTCGACATCAGGGCGCTGTACTCGGTCGCGATGTCGTCGCCCACGAACTCCTTCATGTTCGTGAAGCCCATGACCTTGTTGTAGAACGCCACCCACTCGTTCATCCTGCCGAGCTCGACGTTGCCGACGCAGTGGTCGATGGCCTGGAAGAAGCGCTTGGCCGGCGGCTCGACGATCGGGTTGGCGGCGACGTAACCCGGCAGGTACGGGCCGTCGTAGCCGGTGCGCTCGACCAGGGTGTGGCGGGTCTTGCCGTACGTGGCGATGGCGGCGCGCACGACGGTGCCGTGCTCGTCCTTCGTCTCGTAGGGCTCCTCGATGCCGGTGGCGCCGTGCTCGACGGCGTACGCGTACGCCGCGCGGGCGTCCGGGACCTCGATGGCGAGGTCGATCACGCCGTCGCCGTGCGCGGTGACGTGGTCCTCCAGGAAGTGGCCCCAGTCGGAGGACGCCTTCACGACGGAGGTGAGGACGAAGCGGGCGGAGCCGCTGGTCAGGACGTAGCTCGCGGTCTCGCGGCTGCCGGTCTCGGGGCCGGAGTAGGCGACCAGCTTCATGCCGAAGGCGGTCGAGTAGTAGTGCGCGGCCTGCTTGGCGTTGCCCACGGCGAAGACGACGGCGTCCATCCCCTTGACGGGGAAGGGGTCGGCCTGCCGGGACGTCTCGGGGGTGCTGTGCATCGTCTCTGTCATGCCCAGAGGTTCCCGCCACTCCGCAAGGTGCGCAACAGTTCCCGTAATCGCTGGTCAACCTGTACAGCGGTTGGCCATGATGGCCGGACTATCTGTACATGGTGCCCATCACACCGCCCCCGGAGGCCGGCATGGCGATCGACCGACTCGACGGACGACTCATCGTGCTGCTCGCGCGTGAACCCAGGATCGGCGTCCTGGAGGCGTCCCGCAGGCTGGGCGTGGCACGCGGGACGGTCCAGGCCCGGCTGGACCGCCTTCAATCGAATGGCGTCATCCGCGGATTCGGCCCGGACGTCGATCCGGCGGCCCTCGGCTATCCGGTCACCGCGTTCGCGACGCTGGAGATCAAACAGGGCCAAGGCGCCGACGTACGGGCGCACTTGAGCGGCGTACCGGAGGTCCTGGAGCTGCACACCACCACCGGGCACGGGGACATGCTGTGCCGGCTCGTGGCCCGGTCCAACGCGGATCTCCAGCGGGTGATCGACCGGGTTGTCGGATTTGATGGCATTGTCCGGGCCTCCACGGCCATCGTCATGGAGAACCCCGTGCCGCTGCGCGTCATCCCGCTCGTGGAACAGGCGGCGCGGGACACCGACTGAGCCGAGGAGGACGGATGAGCTTCTGGGAGTACGTGGCCAACCGTCATCAGCAGTTGCTCACCGACGCCTTCCAGCACGTCAGCGCGGTCTTCCAGTGCATGGTCATCGCCACCGCGCTCGGCGTCCTGATCGGGGTCGTCAGCTACCGCAGCGGCTGGGGCTCCTCGGTGGCCATCACCTCGACGGCGACGGTGCTCACCATCCCGTCGCTCGCCGCCATCGGTCTGCTCATCCCGCTGGTCGGCCTCGGCGTCGCCCCCACGGTGATCACACTGACGCTGTACGGGCTGCTCCCCGTCGTCCGCAACGCGATCGTGGGCCTGCGCGGCGTCGATCCGGCCCTGGTCGACGCGGCGAAGGGCATCGGGATGTCGCGGACCGCGCGGCTGTTGAAGGTGGAGCTGCCACTGGCCTGGCCGCCGATCCTGACCGGCATCCGGGTCTCCACGCAGATGCTGATGGGGATCGCCGCCATCGCCGCTTACGCCTCCGGGCCCGGCCTCGGCAACGAGATCTTCCGGGGCATCGCCTCGCTGGGCAGCGCCAACGCGATCAACCAGGTGCTCGCGGGCACGCTCGGCATCGTCATCCTCGCCCTGCTCTTCGACGCCGCGTACGTCCTGCTGGGCCGGCTCACCATCCCGAGGGGGATCCGTGTCTGAGACCGCGACCGAGGCAGTGCGGGAGCCGGTGGCCACCTCCGGCGCCGCCATCCAGCTGGAGAACCTGTCCAAGCGCTACCCGGGCAACCCGAACCCCGCGGTGGAGAACGTCTCCATGGAGATCAAGGCGGGCGAGACCGTGATCTTCGTGGGCCCGTCCGGCTGCGGGAAGTCCACCACGCTGAAGATGATCAACCGGCTGATCGAGCCCACCTCGGGCCGCATCCGGATCGACGACGAGGACGTCACCGACATCGACCCGGTGAAGCTGCGCCGGAAGATCGGGTACGCGATCCAGTCCTCCGGGCTCTTCCCGCACATGACGGTCGCCGAGAACATCGCCCTGGTCCCGAAGATGGTCGGCTGGTCCAAGTCCCGGGTGAAGGACCGGGTGGAGGAGATGCTCGACCTGGTCGGGCTCGACCCGCGCGAGTTCCACGGCCGCTATCCGCGCGCCCTCTCCGGCGGCCAGCAGCAACGCGTGGGCGTGGCCCGGGCGCTGGCCGCCGACCCGCCGGTGCTCCTGATGGACGAGCCGTTCGGCGCGGTCGACCCGATCACCCGCGACCACCTCCAGGACGAGCTGATCCGGCTCCAGCACGAGCTGCACAAGACGATCGTCTTCGTCACCCACGACTTCGACGAGGCGATCAAGCTCGGCGACCGGATCGCCGTGCTGCGCGAGCGCTCGCACATCGCGCAGTTCGACACCCCGGAGGCCATCCTCACCAACCCGACCGACGACTTCGTCTCCGGCTTCGTCGGCGCGGGAGCGGCCCTGAAGCGGCTCAACCTGACCCGGGTGCGCGAGGTGGAGATCGCCGACTTCCCGACCGTGACCGTGGACGACCCGCTCCAGTCGATCTTCAACAAGCTGCGCAGCGGCTCGCACAACGAGCTGCTGATGCTGGACCGCCGGGGCCGCCCCTACAAGTGGCTGCGGCGCGGCGACCTGATGCGCGCCCGGGGCTCCCTCGCGCGGGCCGGGCAGCTGGTCCACGACACGGTGACCCGGGACGCGACCCTGCACGACGCGCTGGAGGCGGTGCTCACCGACAGCGGCGGGCGGGTCGCGGTGACCGGGCGGCGCGGCGAGTTCACCGGGGTGGTGGACATGCACACCTTGATGAACTCGGTGCACGAGCTCCTGGAGGCGGACCGGCTCGCCGCCATCGAGCACCAGCACGACCTGGAGGAGCTGCGCGTCCACCAGACCTCCGAGGAGCTGGAGGGCGGTGCGGGCGCATGACCCCCGACTCCCCCTCCGGTTCCTCCCGCGCACCGGGCCGCGACCGGCCGCCGGGCGAGCACGACGTGAAGGGGCACGCCTTCCGCGACGAGGAGGCGGAGGAGCAGCAGGCCGCCCCGCAGCCGCGGAAGCCGGCGCGCCGGATCACCTGGCGCAAGCTGGTGGTGCTCCCGGCGGTCCTCGCGGTCGTGCTGGTCCTCACGTACGTCTGGATCGAGAACGTGCACCTGGACTCGATCGCGGAGAACTCGATCGCCGGTGACACGGTCGAGGTGCGCTGGTGGCAGCACGTGAAGCTGACCGCGATCTCCACGTTCTGGGTGCTGATCATCGCCATTCCGCTGGGCATCGCGCTCACCCGGCGCGGCCTGAGCAGGGCAGCCCCCGTGGTCACGGCGATCGCCAACATCGGGCAGGCGACCCCGGCGATCGGTCTGCTGGCGCTGCTGGTGATCTGGCTAGGCATCGGCCCGTCGACCGCGATCACCGGCATGGTGATCTACGCGGTGCTGCCGGTGCTGTCCAACACGGTCGCCGGTCTCAAGGCGATCGAGCCGAACATGGTGGAGGCCGCGCGCGGCATCGGGATGTCGGCCATGGGCACCCTGACCCGGGTCGAACTCCCCCTCGCCGTGCCGCTGATCCTGGCCGGGGTGCGGACCGCGCTCGTGCTGAACGTGGGCACGGCGACCCTGGCGACCTTCGGGGGCGGCGGCGGGCTCGGCGACCTGATCACCTCGGGCATCCAGACCCAGCGCATGCCGGTCCTCATCCTCGGCTCGGTCCTGACCGTGGTGCTGGCGCTCCTGGTGGACTGGCTGGCCTCGCTGGCCGAGGTGGCGCTGACCCCGCGCGGCCTGGAGGTGGGGCGATGAGGACGCGGATGCGCGGGGCTCTCGCGGCGGGGGCCGCGCTGTCCCTGGTGCTGGCCGGGTGCGGGCTGAAGAGCGGGTCCCCGATGGTGGACGACGTGGTGCCCGGGTCGGTCGGGCAGGGGCAGCCGCTGGACGGCGCGTCGCTGACCGTCACCTCGAAGAACTTCAGCGAGAACATCATCCTGGGCCAGATGATCGGGCTGATCTTCAAGGCGGCCGGGGCGGAGGTCCTGGACCGGACGAACCTGCCGAGCTCGATCAGCGCCCGCGAGGCGGTCATCCAGGGCGACGCGGACGCCGAGTACGAGTACACGGGCACCGGCTGGATCACGTACCTCGGGCACGCGAAGCCGATCACGGACCCGATGGAGCAGTGGAAGGCGGTGCGCGACGCGGACCTGAAGAACGGGGTGACCTGGCTGAAGCCGTCCACCCTGAACAACACGTACGCGCTCGCCATCAGCCGGAGGAACAATGCCAAGTACCACTTGAAGACGCTCTCGGACGTCGCCGCGCTGGCGAAGAAGAACCCCTCGGCGGTGACGGTCTGCGTCGAGAACGAGTTCGCCTCGCGCGACGACGGGCTGCCCGGTATGGAGAAGGCGTACGGGATGTCCCTGCCGGCGTCCAACATCAAGAAGATGGACGCGGGGATCATCTACACCCAGGTCTCCAAGTCCGACTCCTGCCTGCTCGGCGAGGTCTTCACGACGGACGGGCGGATCAGGGCGATGAACCTGGACGTGCTGGAGGACAACAAGCACTTCTTCCCCAACTACAACGCGGCGCCCGTCGTGCACACCCCGACGCTGGAGAAGTACCCGGCGATCGCGGGCCTCCTCGATCCGCTCAGCAAGCGGCTGAACACGGAGGTCGCCCAGGTGCTGAACGCCCGGGTGGACGTGGATGGGCAGGACCCGCACGAGGTGGCGAAGGACTGGCTGATCCAGGAGGGGTTCATCAAGGAGGGCTGACGGTTCCGGCCCCGGCCCCGGTCAGCAGCTGGGGATCTTGCCGCCGTGGTCCAGGGCGCGCAGGGAGTTCACCGCGTCCTTCAGTGTGGTGACCGGGATCAGTCGCAGGCCCTTCGGCAGCTCGGACTTCGCCTCGGAGCACTCCGCCTTCGGTACGAGGAAGACGGTCGCCCCGTCCCGGCGGGCCGCCTGCGTCTTGAGCGAGACCCCGCCGACCGCGCCGACCTTGCCGTCCGCTTCGATGGTGCCCGTGCCCGCGATGGTGCGGCCGCCGGTGAGGTCGCCGCCCGAGCCGTCGCCGTCCAGCTTGTCCACGATGCCGAGCGCGAAGAACAGCCCGGCGCTGGGGCCGCCGATGTCCGCCAGGTGCAGGGTGACGTCGACCGAGCCGGGCTTGCGGTCCAGGTAGTTCAGCGCGGCGTCGACGGCGGCGTCCTGGGACTCCGCCATGTCGTCCAGGTTGTGCTTCTCGATCTCCTTCTCGGAGCCGCCCGTCGGGTAGACGGAGTCGCGGGGCAGCACGGCCCGGTCCGTACGGAACCAGCTGTCCACGACGTCCTTGATGCCGACGTCCGCCTTCGGGCCCGTCGCCACGATCGTCGTCATCCGCAGCTCGCCCTTGGTGGGGCGGGTGGGCGTGCCCTCGATGCTGATCACGGGGGTGCCGTGGTCGTCCCCGAGCACGTCCGCGGTCGTCCCGGGCTGCGCCAGCGTGAACGGCAGCGGGGCGAAGGCGGCTACGCCGAGGAGGGCGACTACGGGGAGGGCGGCGAGGGCCAGGCGCTGTGTGGACACCGGTCCAATCTAACGTGCGGCCCGGCCACCGCCCCGGGCCACCGAGGGCGCCGGCCCCCGGCCAACCGGTTCCGTCCTCAAACGCCTGACGGGCTGGGTCTGCCGGGGCGAGCCGGGGCCGTCAGCGCAACGCGTCAGCGACTTCCCGGGCCGCGTCCACCACGCGGGGTCCCACCCGCTCGGGGACGGAGTCCGCCAGCATGACCACGCCGACGCTGCCCTCCACCCCCGTCACGCCCATGAGCGCCGCCGCCGCGCCGGAGGCACCCGCTTCGAGTTCGCCGTGGGTGAGGGTGAAGGCGGTCTCGCCCACCGGCTTCTGTCGTGCGGCGAGGATCGCCCGGCCCGCGGCGCCCCGGTCCAGCGGGTGGCGGAAGCCCGCCCGGTAGGCCACGTGGTAGTCGGTCCAGGTCGGTTCGACCACGGCGACCGCCAGCGCGTCGGAGCCGTCGACCAGGGTGAGGTGGGCGGTGGCCCCGATGTCCTCGGCCAGCGAGCGCAGCGCCGGAAGGGCCGCCTCCCTGACGAGGGGGTGGACCTGGCGGCCCAGTCGCAGGACGCCGAGGCCGACGCGGGCGCGGCCACCCAAGTCACGGCGTATCAGGGCGTGTTGCTCCAGCGTGGCGAGCAGACGGTAGACCACGGTGCGGTTGACGCCGAGTTTGTTGGACAACTCGGTGACCGTCAGGCCGTGGTCGGTGTCGGCGAGCAGTTTGAGGACTCTCAGTCCTCGGTCGAGCGTCTGGGAGGTCTCCGCTGTCACGACGCCCTCTCCTCCGTGGTGAGCGGCCGCGGCTGTCCCGTGGAATGTGCGCCACCGGTCCCGGGGGCGACGCACGGAGAGGCCGCCGGCCTGGCCAAGGCACCGGCTGCGCTCCGCGGCGGCGTTGCCACGGGGCGTTCACATTTTTTGGACAGTAGCGAGCGAGTCCGCTCAGCGGAAGCCCTCGTCCAGAATCCGGTCTCCCTCAAAAACCCGGTTGCGCCGCACGAGCATAAGTGCCGGTCAGCGGCGCGCGGACCGTTCATCGCGCATCTACGCGCGTCCAGGTCGGCCGACTCTCCCGCGACGCTGCGTAGACGGGATGTGAACCACGGTTAACTCACCGTGAAAAATTTTCGGCCGATTCATTGATCGACAAGGCCCCGGCACCCTCTCGGTGAGGGCGTGCCGGGGCCTGTGGTGCCGTACGCGGGTCAGCGCATCCGGGTGGCCCACTCCTGGACCTTCTTGATCCGCTGCTCGATCTGCCCGGCGGTGGCCTCCGCGCTCGGCGGTCCGCCGCAGACCCGGCGCAGCTCGGTGTGGATGACGCCGTGCGGCTTGCCGCTCTGGTGGGTGTAGGCGGAGACCATGGTGTTCAACTGCTTTCGCAGGCCGAGGAGTTGCTTGTGCGTGACGACCGGGCGGTCCTGGGCGGGCTTCTCCAGCAGGTCGGCCTCGGACGCCGGCTTCTGGCGGCTGTGCGCGATCTGCCGGGTCTGCCGCTTCTGGAGCAGCAGCTGGACCTGGTCGGGTTCGAGGAGCCCGGGGATGCCGAGGTAGTCCTGCTCCTCCTCGCTGCCGGGGTGGGCCTGCATGCCGAACTCGGCACCGTCGTAGAGCACCCGGTCGAAGACCGCGTCGGACTCCAGGGCCTCGAAGGGCAACTGCTCCTCGGTCTCCTCGTCCTCCAGCTTCTCCGCGTCGGCGAGGAGCTTGTCCTCCTCGGCGAACGGGTTCTCCTCGTCGCTGCCCTTCTTGGGCTTGTCGAGGACGTGGTCCCGCTCGACCTCCATCTCGTTGGCGAACTCGAGGAGCATCGGGATGGTGGGCACGAAGACGGACGCGGTCTCGCCGCGCCTGCGGGAGCGCACGAAGCGGCCGACGGCCTGGGCGAAGAAGAGGGGGGTCGAGATGGTGGTCGCGTACACCCCGACGGCCAGGCGCGGCACGTCGACGCCCTCGGACACCATGCGGACGGCGACCATCCAGCGGGAGTCGTCCTCGCTGAACTTGTCGATCTTCTTCGACGCCGCCTTCTCGTCGGAGAGGACGACGGTCGCCGACTCGCCGGTCACCTTCTTCAGGATCTTGGCGTACGCGCGTGCCGACTCCTGGTCCGTGGCGATGACGAGCCCGCCCGCGTCCGGGATGCCCTTGCGGACCTCGGTGAGGCGCTTGTCGGCGGCGCTCAGCACGTTGGGGATCCAGTCGCCGGTGGGCGCCAGCGCGGTGCGCCACGCCTGCCCGATGGCGTCCTTGGTCATCGGCTCGCCGAGCCGGGCCGCGATCTCGTCGCCCGCCTTGGTGCGCCAGCGCATGTTGCCGCTGTAGCTGAGGAATATCACCGGGCGCACGACGCCGTCGGCCAGGGCGTTCCCGTAGCCGTAGGTGTAGTCGGCGGAGGAGCGCCGGATGCCGTCGTTGCCCTCCTCGTACACGACGAAGGGAATCGGGTTGGTGTCCGACCGGAAGGGGGTGCCGGTGAGCGCGAGCCGCCGGGTCGCCGGGTCGAACGCCTCCTGGCACGCCTCGCCCCAGGACTTGGAGTCACCTGCGTGGTGGATCTCGTCCAGGATGACCAGGGTCTTGCGCTGCTCGCACCGGTTGCGGTGCAGCATCGGGCGGACGCCGACGCCCGCGTAGGTGACGGCGACCCCGTGGTACTCCTTGCTCAGCGGACCGGCGCTGTAGTCGGGGTCCAGCTTGATCCCTATGCGGGCGGCCGCCTCGGCCCACTGCTTCTTCAGGTGCTCGGTGGGCGCGACGACGGTGACCTGCTGCACGACGTGGTGGTGCAGCAGCCAGGAGGCGAGGGTCAGCGCGAAGGTGGTCTTCCCGGCGCCGGGGGTGGCGACGGCGAGGAAGTCGCGCGGCTGCTCCTGGATGTACTTCTCCATGGCCCCCTGCTGCCAGGCTCGCAGCTTGCCGGCCGTGCCCCAGGGGGCGCGGCCGGGGAAGGCGGGTGAGAGGTGGTGGGAGGCGGTAGTAGTCACGGTCTCCGGTTCGGGTCTCTCGGGTACGTGGGCGCTGCCCGCGCGGGCCGGACCGGCTCCGCACGCGATACGACAACCGGGCCACCCTACCGGGGCGGCCGCCCCGTACCGCGGTGTACCGCACCACCGCACACGGAAGTGCGACGGCTCTCACACGACGACTGCCGCACGGCGCAGGACCGGCGCCCGCTCACCGCTCCCGTACCCGTCCCGCCACCCACGCCCCCGCCAGGGCCACCGCCGCCATCGGGAAGAAGACGACCGCGAAGGCGGAGGGGTGGGAGGTGGCGGCGGCGTCCGTGGCGTCCATCGTGCCGCCGCCGAGGGCCGCGAAGGCGGCGCCGCCCGCGGCCAGCAGGAGGACGTTGGAGAGGCCGTCGGAGATCTGGAGGGCGGCCGAGTTGGCACCGGCCTCCTCGGGGGCGGACAGCTTCAGGAGCAGCACGCTGGTGGAGGCGATCACCACGCCCATGCCGAAGCAGCCGAAGGCCCAGGCGACCGCCACGGTCCACACCGGCACGGAGGAGATCAGGACGGCCGGGGCCGCCGCGATCGACAGGGCGACCAGGACCATGGCGCCGACCATCAGGGGCTCGCGGTGCGGTTCCAGGCGGGGGCGGGACTGCACGTACGAGCCCAGCGCCCAGGTGCCGCCGCCCGCCGCCAGGGAGAGGCCGGCCAGGGTCGGGGACATGCCGCGCTGGGTGACCAGCATCAGCGGGACGAACGATTCGGCGGCGATGAAGGACCCGGCCGCGACCCCGCGCAGCAGCACCACCGCGGGCAGCCCGCGCGCCGCGCGCCACGTGCCCCCGGGCAGCAGGCCCCGGATCGCGGGGACGAGCAGCGCGGTCCCGGCGGCGGCCGGCAGCAGCGAGAGCCAGTTCCGCTCCTGCCCGGCGTACTGGAGGAGCCCGGCGCCCAGCGAGATGCCCAGCGCGAGCGCGATGCGCCGGCGGTCGTACGCCTCCACCGGCGCGTCCGGGTCCGCCGGTCCTGACGCCATGCGCCGGATCTCGGGCAGCGCGAGCGCGAGGGGGAAGACGATCAGGACCGGGATGCCGACGAAGACCCAGCGCCAGCCCAGGTGCTCGGTGACGCTGCCGGCCGCCAGCGGCCCGACGACCGAGGGGATGACCCAGCTCGCGGCGAACGCGGCCAGGATCGCCGGCCGCAGGTGCTCCGGGTAGGCCCGGCTGATCACCACGTACAGCGCGACGATCACCAGCCCGCCGCCGAGTCCCTGGACGGCCCGCCCCGCGATGAACATCCACATCGAGCCCGCGGTCCCGGACAGCAGGAGCCCCGCCGCGAAGGCGCTGATCCCGGCGGCGAGCGGGGCGAGCGGGCCGCGCCGGTCGGCCCACTGCCCGGACAGCACCATGGCGAACAGGCTGGTGGTGAAGTACGCCGAGAACGCGTACGCGTACATCGGGATGCCGTGCAGCTCACGCGCGGCGACCGGCATCGCCGTCCCCACGGCGGTGGCCTCGAACGCGATCAGGAACACCACGGAGACGATGCCGATGCTGAGCGCCCGGTACGTCCGCCCGAGAATCCCCTCGGGCAGCACGGGCCCGGCCGGGGCGGCCGGGGCGGTGGCGTCGACGTCTTCGATGAGGCGCGGGACATCGGCGTCACGCGGTTCCAGGGCGGTCATGAGCCAAGAGTAAGGGGCGAAACCCCTGATGAACCCTGTCGGTGGTCGCCCCCGCTCTCGTCCGTTGGACCTAGGCCCGCTCTCGCGATCGTGAACGGCGTATGGCAGTCCCGTTGCACACCCCCCGAATCCCTTGAGCGCCCCTCCGCCCGGCCCTACGGTCGGTACAGCGACACCACGCAGGACCGTGTGCCCGAGAGGCTCAGGGGCTCGACTGCAACTCGAGTTACACCGGTTCGAATCCGGTCACGGTCTCCATACAACCGCCCGCCCTCTTGCTCCAGGGGGCGGGCGGTTCGGCGTTCCGGGGTCAGTGCGGTGCGGTCTCGGACCAGTGGGCCGAGTACTTCCGGGGAATCCCGTCCGCCTTCGTCACCCCCCAGGGCAAACCGGGTGTGCCGCTCGGGTAGGTCATCTCGGAGTCCTTCGCGCAGCTGAACCCTGCGGTGAAGTAGACGTTGCCGATATCGCCGACGTCCAGGATGACGACGAGCCCATCGGCCGACGTGGCCCGGATCTGCGGCATGTGCGCATCGGAGTCGGTCTCGAAATCTCCGAAGCCCTGCTGCTTCCAGTACCGCTGGACCAGCTCCAGCAGTTCGCCCCGCCGCCGCTCGGATACCACGGTGAGGATCGTCCGGCCCCGGTAGACACTTGTCGCTCCGATCGGCCGGTTGAGACCGTTGTCGCACGCCAATTGCGACGGGTTGTCACGCTCCCATTTCACCGGCGGCCGGATCGCCGCCATCGTCCCGTCGAGAATCTCCTCGGCCCGTTCCCCGGCCTGCTGCATGTCCATCTTGGGTTCTTCCCTGCCCGTACCGCCCCAGCATGCGGTGAGCACCATGGACGGAAGCACGCACCCGAGCAGCCGCACCGACCTCCTCACGAGCCGGTGGCGGACCAGTAGGACGAGTGCTCGTGGGGCCTGAGATCCGGCTCTTCAGGGCCACCGGGCAGGCCGGGGGTCCCCTTCGGGTAGGTCATCTCGGAGTCCGCGACACAGCTGATACCCGCTTCGATGAATACGTTGCCGATGCTGCCGACCTGGAGAATGACGGCGAATCCGTCAGCTGTCCGGGCCCGCATGCGCGGCATTCCCTTGCCCGAGCGAACGGTGAAGTCCCGTGCTCCGTGCTGCTCCCAGTACTCCCGGACCTGTTTCAACAGCTCGCCCCGCTGCTGCTCGGAAACGACGGTGGTGATGTTCCGGCTGCGGAAAACGGTCGTGGTGCCGGTCGGGTCGTTGAGTCCTGTACTGCACGCCGTGTCAGAAGGGTTCCCGTAGGACCACGCCACCGGCGGCCGGATCGCCGCCACCGTCCCGTCGAGAATTTCCTCCGCACGCTCCCCCGCCTGCTGCATGTCCATCTTGGGCTCTTCCCTTTCCTTGCCGCCCTGGCAGGCGGTGAGCAGCACGGCCAGGAGCACACAGCCCAGCAGCCGTACCGGCCTCCTCGCGCCCGTCACCTCGGCGCCGTCGTCGTGATCTCGTCGCCGTGCCCTGCCACAACATTCGCGATATTGGACAGGGAGTCGCCGCCGTCGTCCTTGTCGAAGTAGATCGAATGCGCGGGAGTGTCCCCCGTTATCAGCCCCCACAGGCCGGTGTCTTCGCCGACGGCGACGCTGAAGTGATGTCCTCCGAAGTGGTCGTCGGCCGGGTCGGTGCCGAACCAGTTCACCTTGGGTCCGTACTCGCTCCCGGGGGAGGCATACCTCAGAACGTTTCCCGAGGGCAGGTTGGTCACCTGATCGTGCTCCGCCGCTCCGACGTAGACATGATCAGCGCCCACGCCCAGATCCTCGGCGTGGTCGACTCCGGTGCCCGGACTACCCACGAGGACCACGTCGTCGGCGGGGATTCCACCGGGCAACTGGGTGGCCTGGCCCACGGTGAGAGACCCGTACGAGTGGCCGATGGCCGTCACATGTGGGGACCCGGATTCATTCGTGGCCCGAATGCCGTGCAGGAAGTCGTTGTAGGCCGGAGCACCGGCCTTGGCGTCGTCATCGCGCATGACATCGGTGGACGACCACTCCAGGCCGTTCATCTGGGGTGCGTCGTAGCCGAGCCAGACGATGGAGGCGGTCGTGGTGTCCGGATGCAAGGTGTTGGCGGTGTCCGCGACGTCCCTGGCCCGCTTCAGGTCCGAAACGGCGAAGTGCTCATTCAGTTTCGTCTTCAGACCCGGCACATACGCGGACACGTTCTTCGACGTGTCCGGGTTGCCGTACGACACGATCGCACGGCCGTTGCCCTCCTCGCCGAGGCCGAGGAGATACGGGTGAGGCTTGCGGCCCTGTTCCAACTGCTGCTGGATCCCTTTCACTCCCTCGATCTTGTCCTTCAGCGCCGCCGCCTCGTCGCCCGAGGCCCCCGCGTACCGGGTCTCCAGGCTGTCCAGCAGGGTCGGCAGGTACAAGCGGTTGGCGTGGTCCCGGTCGACCGCCGGGATGCCGTCGCGGTTGCCGAGCAGCTGCGGGTAGTCCTCGATCAGCTCGCCGCGCAGGGTGGGCGAGAGCGAGTTCCACCAGGAGTTGACGGCGTCGGCCGGGGCCTTCGCGTCCGGCATGCCGAGATGTGTCAGCACCTCGTCCTCGATCGCGCCGACCGTCGCCAGCTCGATCGCGAGGTGGGACCAGTCGCCCTTGGCGCACCGGTTGGCCGCGGCCGTGAAGAGCTTGATCTTCGCCGCGTACTCCTTGTCCGCCGCCTGCGCCCCGCGCCACGCCTCGGCGATCCGGTCGGCGTACTCCTGGGCCCGGGCCGCCTGGTCGCGGTGCATCATCCCGACGTCGCCCGGTGCCATGTGGGCGGTGTCGACGGTCGGGGCCGTGACCGAGCCGTCGTCGGCGACCTTGTAGCCGGCGCCCGACGCGTCCGCGAGCGCGGTCTTCAACTTGGCCTGCTGGTTCAGCAGTTCCTCGCCGCAGGCCCGCAGCACCGTGCACACGCTGTCGAGCTCCGTCTTGGCGATGTTCATGTACCACCGGATCCGGCCGAGCCGTTCGGCGGCGGTCTCGGCGGTGAGCCCGCCCCACGCCTGCCCCTTCACGAGGGGATTGTGCAGATACGTGCCGAACTCGCCGGCGCGTGTGGTGATCTTGTCCGCCAGTGCGGCCCAGGAGTCCCCCGCGCCCGTCATCAACAGGGGCTCCGCGTCACGGAGTTCCGGAAGCAGCATCTCAGCGCCCCCCGTTCGCCGACGGCGGCGTGGTGAGGTCCGGGGTGTGCGGCGTGTAGTAGATGTCCGGCGGCTCGACGCCCGGGGCGTAGGGGCCGAGGAACGCGTTCCGTCGCTGCCGGTCCTCGTCCGCGAAGCCGTCGTTCGATTCGCGGACCGCGTCCGCGGCGCCCCCCACCAGGCCCGCCAGCGCGCGCAGCGCCTTCGTCCACGCCTCCAGGCATTCGTCCAGCGCTGGGGCGGACTCGAAGCCCGCCAGCCCCGCCACTGCCGCGTCCGTCGTCTTGAACAAGCCCTTGATGTCGCCGGGTATGTCCTCGGCGACCTTGTCGGCGGCGGCCGCCGCCTTCCTCACCTCGTGCGGGTCGATCCAGAGTCCTTGCGTGCCGCCGGTGATCGGTGTGGCCATGCTTCCCCCCTCGGTCGCAGGTCGCCACACAGTAACCCCCGGCGGCGTACGACGACTTGAGTACGCGTACTCAAGAGGACGTCCACCACCGGGGGTTGGGGCTACGGGAAAGGCCCCGCGGTCAGCTCTTCGGGCTGGCTACCGCTGCCTGGGGGCGGATCGGGAGGCGGTTGACCGGGCGGCCGGTCGCCGCGCGGACCGCCGCCGCGACCGCGGCCGGGGAGGTCACGACCGGGACCGCCGACGCGGGCTTCGCGCCGAACGGGGCGACCACGTCGCGTTCCTCGACCAGCTTCACGATGCGGATCTCCGGCGCGTCCAGCGAGGTCGGCAGGGCGTAGCCGGTGAGGTCCGGGTGGCGGATCAGGCCGCGGGCGGTGCGGAGGTTCTCGGTGAGGGCGGCGCCGATGCCCTGGGTGACACCCGCCTCGATGCGGGTCGCCAGCTGGGACGGGTTGAGGACGCGGCCGACGTCCTGGGCGACAGCCATCTCGACCACCCGGACCGAGCCCAGCTCGATGTCGACGTCCACCACCGCGCGGACCGCGCAGAAGGCCATGCCCACGAAGGCGTCGCCCTGCCCTGACGCGTCCAGCGGCTCGGTGGGGTGCGGGCGGCACTGCGCGGTGGCCCACAGCTCCTTGCCGTCCAGCGCCTCCGACACCGTCGTGGAGAGCACCCCGTCGTACGAGGTGATCTTGCCGTCCGTGATCTGGAGCAGCTCCGTGGACATCCCGAACTTGTGCGCCAGGGGCTGGAGGAGCTGGGTGCGGACCATCTTCGCGGCGCGTTCGACCGCTCCGGCGGAGACCCAGGTGTGGCGGCCGTGCGTGGCCGGGCCCGCGGGCGGCTGGTCGGTGTCGACGGAGGCGACGTGCACCTCCTCGACGCCCAGGGTCTCCTGGACGACCTGCCGGGCCAGCGTGGAGAAGCCCTGGCCCGTCTCGACGGCGGCGCAGATGACGGTGGCGACCGAGTCGTGGACCCGGACCGTGGCCGTGGACACCTCGTCGGCGCCCTCCGCGCCCAGCATGTGGACCATGCCCAGCGCGTACCCGACGCCCCGCCGCACCGCGCCCGGTTCGCCCGCGCCCTCGGGGCCGCCCGGCAGCAGCCAGTCGTCCTCCGGGGCGTCCTTGGGCAGGGCGGGCAGCGGGTGGTCCCGGACGGCGGTGAGCAGTTCGGCCACGGGCGCGGGGCAGGTCACGGTCTGCCCGGTCGGCAGGATGTCGCCGGTCGCCAGCACGTTGCGCAGGCGCAGCTCGGCCGGGTCGATCCCCAGCTTCGCGGCCAGCTTGTCCATCTGGCCCTCGTAGGCGGCGCAGACCTGCATCGCGCCCTCGCCCCGGACGTGGCCCGAGGGCGGGTTGTTCGTACGGACGGCCCAGCCCTCGATGAAGGCGTGCGGGACGACGTACGGACCGCAGGCGAAGGCGACCGCGGCGGCCAGCGACTCCGAGGAGGCGTCCGCGTAGGCGCCCGCGTCCAGCAGGATCTGGGCCTCCACCTTGACCAGGCGGCCCTCCGCGTCCGCGTGGTGGCGGTAGCGCAGCAGGGTCGGGTGGCGGTGGGCGTGGCCGAGGAAGGACTCCTCGCGGGTGGCGGCCAGCTTGACCGGGCAGCCGGTGCGCAGGGCGAGCAGGCCCAGCGGCAGCTGGAAGGCGGGGTCCTCGCGGTCGCCGGTCGCGCCGGGGACCCCGGTGACGACGACCTTGACCCGCTCCGGTTCGAGGCCGAAGCAGGCGGCGGCCAGGTCGCGGTCGGTGTGCGGGTCCGTGGACGCGGTGTACAGCTCGACGCCGCCGTCCGGGCGGGGCACGGCGAGCCCGGCCTCCGCGCCGATCGGGGCGGGGTCCTGGCGGCCGATGCGGTACAGCCCGTCCACGACGACCTCGCCGGCCGCCTCCGGGTCGCCGTAGCGCAGCGGGATGTGGCGGATGAGGTTGCCGTCGGGGTGCAGGGGCTCGGCCTCGAACGCCTTCTCCGGGTCGGTGACCGGGTCCAGTACCTCGTACTCGACGGCGATCGCGGCGGCGGCGAGCCGGGCGGTGTCGGGGTGGTCGGCGGCGACGGCGGCGATCGGCTCGCCGTGGTGGCGGACCAGGCCGGAGGCGAAGACGGGGCGGTCCACGACCTTGCGCCCGTACAGGGCCTCGCCCGGGACGTCCTCGTGGGTGACGACCGCGCGCACCCCGGGCATCTCGGCGGCGGCCGAGGTGTCGATGGAGACGATGCGGGCGTGCGCGTGCGGGGAGCGCAGGACGGCCGCCCAGAGCAGGCCCTCGGCCCACAGGTCGGCGGCGTACGGGAAGGTGCCCTCGGTCTTGGCTCGGGCGTCGGCCGGCGGCAGCGAGGCGCCGATGCCGAGCCGCGGCTGTTCGGCCTCGGGTCCGCCCGGGCCGGCCGGCGACGGGATGCTGATCGTCGTGGGGGTGGCGCCGGCCGCGTCGTTGCTCACGCCATGCCTCCGTCCTGCTGGTGGGCCTGCACACTACCGGCGCCCGGAGCCGCCTGATGCGGGATGCGGGGCTCCTCCGGCTCGCCGGACCCGGTCTCCTCGGCGACGGCTTCGGCGGCGGCCTCGCGGCCCGCGATGACCTCGTTGACCGCGTCCAGGACGCCCCGGTAGCCGGAGCAGCGGCAGAGGTTGCCGCACAGCGCCCGGCGGGTCTCCAGCTCGCTGGGGCGGTGGTTGCCCTCCAGGAGGTCGTGGACGGTCATCGCCATGCCGGGGATGCAGAAGCCGCACTGGACGGCGCCGCAGTCCGCCAGCGCCCGCTGCACGTCGGACGGTTCCCCGTCGACGGCCAGGCCCTCGACCGTACGGACCTCGCTGCCGGCGGTCGTGGCGGCGGGCACCAGGCAGGAGGCGACGAGCCGCCCGTCCACCTGGACGTTGCACGCCCCGCACTCGCCCTGCGAGCAGCCGTCCTTGGCCCCGGCGAGGCCGAGGCGCTCACGCAGCACGTAGAGCAGGGACTCGCCGATCCAGGCGTCCGTCACGGGCCGGTCGACGCCGTTGACGTGCAGGACGTACGAGGCGGCCGGGTGCTCGCTGGGCAGCGGGGGCCCCTCCGGGGCCGGGGTCTCGGGCACCTCCGCGGGCGGGACGGCCTCCGCCTCGGGCCCCTCCGCGTCCGGCACCGCTTCCCCGGCGGGCTCGGCGCCGGGCTCCGCCGCGACGGGGTCCGGGGCGGGCTCGGCGTCGGGTGCGTCCGCGAGGGCGTCGGCCTCCGGGGCGGGCCGCTCGTCGTCGGCGGGCTCCGCCGCCTCGGGAGCGCTCTCGGCGGGGCCTCCGGCCAGGGCGTCGGCCGGTCCGTGGGTGTCGGCGGGGGCGCCCGCGGCCTCCGGCTCCGCGGCCTCGGACGCGTCCGGCTCCGGAGTCCCGGCCGCGTCCGGCACCGCCCAGGGCGCCGGGGCGCCGCCCGGCAGCGTGGCCGGGCGGTCCGCGTACCAGTCGGCGACGGGGGGCGGGGTGTACAGCTCGCCGGAGTCGTCGGAGAGCGGGGCGGCCGGGGCGGGCCAGGACGAGGTGTCCACCGCCCACTGGCCCGTGGCGGCCTGGTCCGTACCGTACGGCTCCTGGTACGAGCCGGTGGGCTGCTGGTCCTCGGGGTGCGGGTAGCCGTAGCCGGACTGCTGGTTCGGGTCGGGCCAGTGCACCGCGTCGGGCGCGGGCTGTCCGGGCTGCTGCTCCGGGGTCTGGACGACCCAGTTGCCGGTGGCCGCCGGGTCGCGGTCGGCGGCCGGGGTCAGCGGCAGGATCATCGGCGGGGTGTAGCCGTGGCCGGGCGCGGCCAGCGGGATGTCCGCCAGGTCCTCCGGCGGCAGCTGGACGAAGGCGGTCGCCTCGCCGTCGTAGTCGCCGCCCTGCGGGGTCGGCTGCCAGCCGCCGTGCTGCTGCTCGGCGGGGTTCTCCTTGCTCACGACAGTGCCCTCCCCAGCGCGCGTCGGGCGAGCGCGGCGACGGTGCGCCGCAGGTGCAGTACGGCGGGGGGCAGCGGTGGTGCCTCTCCCCCGTCGGCGGGTGGTTCCTGGTCCGGGATGCAGGCGGCCGCGACGTACTCGCCGAAGGCGGCCAGCGCGTCGGGCGCGAGGCCGCGCGCCCCGTCCCAGTCGATCAGCGAGGCGATCCAGCGCTCCGCCTCCAGCGGGCGCAGCGGCATCGGGGCGATGGCGCCGACCGCGCAGCGCACTCCGCGCCGGGCCGGGTCGAGGACGATCGCGACGGAGGCGGTGGCGCGGCCCGGGCCGGTGCGGCCGGTGGCCTTGAGGAAGACCTGCGGGGCGTGCAGCAGGGGCACCCGGACGAAGCCAATCAGCTCGGCGGGCTCCAGCATCTCGCGGCCGGCCAGCAGATGGGAGACGGGGATCTCGCGGCGGGCGCCGCCCGGGCCCGCGATGACCAGTTCGGCCTCGAGCGCGGCGAGCACCGGAAGCGCGTCGCCGGTCGGGGCGGCGGTCGCGATGTTGCCGCCGAGCGTGCCGGCGTTGCGGATCTGCGGGGGGCCCGCGGCGCGGGCGGAGGCGGCGAGCGCGGGGATGAGGGCCGCGAAGTCGGGCCGCCCCATGCGGGCGTGGGTCAGCCCGGCGCCCAGCAGAGCGTGCCCGTCCTGGTAGTGCCAGCCGCGCAGCTCGCTGATCCGGCCGAGTCCGACCAGACCGGAGGGGCGCAGGAGCCCCTTGTTGACGGCCGACATCAGGTCCGTGCCGCCTGCCACGGGGACGGCGGCCGGCATGGCGCCGAGTGCCGCCACCGCCTCGTCCAGCGAGGCAGGCAGCGTCACGGACTGCGTCGCCTGCGGTGCGTGCGTGGTCAACCCAGCTGCCCCTTCCCGGTGTCCCGGCGCTCCCGCCTGTTTCGCCGTACGGTACGTGCTCGAAGCCCGGACGTGGCAACTCTGGCACATGTTCGGACCGGCCCGACGCGCAGGTCCGCGAAGGGTGTATCCGTCCGCGGTCAGGGTAATGGTCCCGTTTTCACGCCGGTTCGGCGGTGAGCACCCTTTGCCGGTCTTACACATCTCCGTACGGCTTTCTCCCTCGCGGACACGGCCAGGGCGGCACTCGGGAAACGCCGCCGCCACCACGGTCGCAGGGGCCGTGGTGGCGGGAGAGCGTGTGGGGGCCGGGCTCACACGTTCGGGGGTGCCCCCTCGATCGGGCGTCCGAGGACGCCCGGGCGCTGCTGCCAGGGCAGCGGTCCGGACGGCGGCCGGTAGCCGACGCCGAGCGCGTCGAGCCGGGCGTAGTGGGCGGTCATGCGGCGCTCGAAACCGGCGAAGTCCCGTTCGTCCGGGGCGGGCAGGGCGGACCAGGCGACCTCGGCGAAGGCGGCGAGGCGGGGGAAGACCTGGTAGTCGACGCGGGCCCGGTTCTGCATGACCTCGGTCCAGGCGTTGGCCTGGGTGCCGAGGACGTGCCGGGCCGCCTCCTCGCTCAGGGACGGCGGCACGGGTTCAAAGCGGTAGACGTCCTCCAGGGTGCGCACGTACCCGATGGGCATCGGCTCGTCGGGGCCGCCGTCCTGACGGTGGTCCAGATAGACCTGCTGCTCCGGGCACATGACCACGTCGTGCCCGGCCTCGGCGGCCGCGATGCCGCCCGAGTAACCGCGCCAGGAGGAGACGGCGGCGCCGGGCGCGAGGCCGCCCTCCAGGATCTCGTCCCAGCCGATGAGGCGGCGGCCGCGCTCGGCGAGCCAGGTGTCGAAGTGGCGGATGAACCAGGACTGGAGCTCGTCCTCGTCCGCCAGGCCGAGTTCCTTGATGCGGGCCTGCGCGGCGGGCGACTGCTTCCACTGGTCCTTGGGGCACTCGTCGCCGCCGACGTGGACGAACGGCGAGGTCTCCGGCGGGAAGAGCTCCAGGAGCTCCTCGAAGACTCCCTCGTAGAACCGCAGGACGTGGTCGGTGGGGGCCAGGACGTTCGGTGTGACGCCCCAGTTGTCCCAGACGCCGAGCGCCGAGGTGTCGATGACGTCGGTGTTGCCGAGCTCCGGGTAGGCGCTGATCGCGGCCTGCGAGTGGCCGGGGATGTCGATCTCGGGGACGACCCGGATGTGCCGGGCGGCGGCGTAGGCGACGATCTCCCGGATGTCGTCCTGGGTGTAGTAGCCGCCGTGCGGGGTCTCGTCCCACAGCTCGGAGGCCCGGTGCCCGTACTTGGTACGCGTCCGCCAGGCACCGACCTCGGTGAGGCGCGGGTGGCGCTTGATCTCGACGCGCCAGCCCTGGTCGTCGCTGAGGTGGAAGTGGAAGACGTTCAGCTTGTGCGCGGCGAGCAGGTCGAGGTAGCGCAGGACGTCGTCCTTGGGCATGAAGTGCCGTGCCACGTCGAGCATCAGGCCGCGCCAGCCGAAGCGGGGCGCGTCCTCGATGTCGGTGAACCCGAAGCCGTGGACGGCGGCCCCGCCCACCGGCGCCCGGCGGAACGCCTCGGGTCCCAGCAGCTGGCGCAGGGTCTGGGCGCCCCAGAACACCCCGGCCGGGCTGCCGCCGGTGATGACGACGCCCTCGTCGGACGTGGTGGTCAGCCGGTAGCCCTCGGGCGGCAGGGTGGCGTCGGTGCGCAGCGCGATGGCGCGCGGGGCGGACTCGGGGCCGGGGGCGAGGGGCAGGCCGAAGGCGGCGCCCAGGGTGGCGCGCAGCCAGCGTTCGGTGGTCTCGGTGCCGGGGGCCGCCGCGATGGTGGTGGACGCGTCCAGGACGCATCCGCAGCGCCCCCGGTCGTCGGCGCGCAGGGGCGCCGGGATCAGTTCCATGGCCATGACGTCAGTCCTTAACCGCTCCGCCGAGTCCGGAGACCAGGCGTCGCTGTACGAGTACGAAGAAGACCAGCACGGGCACGGTCATCACCGTCGAGGCTGCCATGATCCCGCCCCAGTCGTTCTCGTCGGGTTTGAAGAAGACCAGCAGCGCCATCGGGAGCGTCGACTGGGAGGTGTCGCTGATGATGAACGACTTCGCGAACAGGAAGTCGTTCCAGGTGGAGATGAACGAGAAGACACTCGTGGCCACCAGGCCGGGGAAGACCAGCGGGAAGAGGATCTGCCACAGGAAGCGGGTGCGGCTCGCCCCGTCGATGTACGCGGCCTCCTCCAGGGCGTCCGGCACGGCCCGTACGAAGCCGCGCAGCATCCAGATCGCGAACGGCAGCGAGAACGCCAGGTGCGGCAGGATCAGCGAGCCGAGCGTGTTCAGCTGGCCGAAGTCCCGCATGAGGAAGAACAGCGGGATCGTCAGCGCCTCGACCGGGACCATCTGCGCGACCAGGAACATGATCAGCAGCGTGGTCCGGAAGCGGAACCGGAACCGGGTGACCGCCGTGGCCGCCAGGAACGCGATGAGCGCGGAGGCGACGACGACCGTCCCGGCGACGAGCAGGCTGTTGAGGAAGTAGCGCCCGAAGTCCTGCTGCTGGAAGACCCGCCGGAAGGAGTCCAGGGACGGAGACAGGGTCCAGGGCCTGGGGTGCGTGGACTGGACCTCGCCCGCCGGTTTGAACGCGGAGAGCACCATCCAGTACAGCGGGAAGGCGACGGCGGCGGCGATGAGCAGCGCGGCGGCCTCGGCGGCGAGCCGACCGGGCCGGCGGACGAACGAGCGGACGGACAGGCTCACAGTTCCTCCCCCTGACGGCGTACGAGGCGCAGGTGGACGAGGGTCACGGCGAGCAGGATCAGCAGCATCACGACGCCGATCGCGGAGCCGAGGCTGTACTGCGAGGAGGCGAACGCCTTCTGGTACGCGTACACGTTCAGCACCAGGTTCTGTCCGGCGATCCCGCCGCCGTTGGTCATGACGTAGATCTGGGTGAACACCTTGAAGTCCCAGATGACCGACTGGATGGTGACGACGGTGAGGATCGGCCGCAGTATCGGGGCCGTGACGGAACGCCAGATCCGCCACTGCGAGGCCCCGTCCAGCGCGGCCGCCTCCAGGACCTCGGTGGGGATCGCCCGGATGCCCGCGTACACCGTGACCATCACGAACGGGAAGGAGCACCACAGGACTTCGAGGAGCACCAGCGTGAAGGCGCTGTAGCGCCCGTACGTCCACGAGTGGTCGCCGAGCCCCAGGATCCGGTTGACCGGGCCGAAGTCGGCGTCGAAGAGGAAGACCCAGACGGTCGACCCGGTGATCGCGGGCGTGGCCCAGGCGCCGAGCGCGGCGAGCATGAGGGCGAGCCGGGGCACGGCCCGTATCCGGGTCAGCAGGACGGCCAGCGCGCAGCCGACGAGCAGGGTGGCCAGGACGCAGGCGGTGGCGAAGACCACGGTGGCGGCCAGGACCTGCCAGAACTGGCCGTCGCCGAAGAGGGTGGCGTAGTTGCCGAAGCCCTGGAAGGTGGCCGGTTCGCCGCCGCTGACCTGGGCCTGGGTGTACTCCAGGAAGGAGATCAGACCGAGCTGGTAGATCGGGTAGACCAGCAGCCCGCCGAGCAGGACGAGCGCGGGCAGCAGATAGAGCCAGGGCGTCCAGCCCGGCCGCCGGGCCGGGGACGCGGACCGGCGGCGCGGGGCGGGGGCGGGTGTGGGGCGTGTCTTGTACGCCGTGCTGTTCGCGGTCATCGTCAGCCCGCGTCGGCGAACGCCGCGTCCATCTTCTTCGCGGCGTCGTCGGCCGCCTTCGCCACGTCCTTACGGCCGCTGACGATCTCCTGGAACATGGTGGGCAGGATCAGCGAGGAGTCGATCTGCCCCCAGGCCGGGGATGCGGGCACGAACTTGGCTCCGGCGCCGAGCGTCTTGACGAAGGGCTCGACGAACGGCTCGCGCTTCGCGGCGGCGGCGCGGACGTCGGTGTAGGTCGGCAGGAAGCCCATCGCGTCGAACATGCGGGCCTGGGACGCCTTGCCGGTCAGCTCCTTCATCAGGTCGACGGCGAGGGTGCGATGGCCGCTGCTCTTCAGCACGCCGATGTTGTTGCCGCCGGCGAAGGCGGGCGCTATGGAGCCCTCGGCCACGCCGGGCAGCGGGACCACGGCGTACTTGCCCTTGACGCTGCCGGCCTCGACGGCCGCGTGGCTGAAGTCGCCGCCGATGGCCATGGCGGCCTTGCCGGACGCGAAGGCGATGACGGTCGCGTTGCCGCCCATGGCCGCGCACTTGGCGGGCGGGCAGTTGGTGGCGCCGAACAGCGAGGTGTACGCCTCGATGCCCTTGCGGGCCTTCGCGCTGTTGATGGCCGACGTGTACGAGGAGCCGTCCTGGTCGGCCAGTTCGCCGCCGTTGGCCCAGATGAACGGCATCGCGCCGTAGGTGTAGGCGCCGCCGACGGCGAGCCCGTACAGGTCCGGCTTCTTCCGGTGGATCTTCTTCGCGGTGGAGATCAGTTCGGCCTGGGACTTGGGCGGCTGGATGCCCAGGTCCGCGAAGACGTCGGTGCGGTAGTAGAGCGCGCGGACGCCGACGAAGAGCGGGGCCCCGTAGACCTTGCCGCCGACCGTCACGGACTGCTTGGCGGCCGGGTCGGTGTCCTTGGCGTCGGCCCAGGCGCCGAACTCGGAGGTGATGTCGGCGAGTCCGCCGTCCTTCACGTATCCGGCGGTGTCGGTGTTGCCGTACTCGATGAGGTCGGGGGCGCTCTTCGGGTCGTTGAAGGCGGCCTTGACGCGCTGGGCGCGGGTCTCGACCGGGATGTACTCGATCTCGACCTTCGCGCCCTCGTGGGCCTTCCTGAAGGCGGCGACCGCGGTGTCGACGACCTTCTCCTTCGGCTTGTTGCCGACCTCCTGGAACAGCCAGACACGCAGCGTGCCGGTCTTCTCGTCGCCCTTGGCTCCGGTGTCGGAGGTCTGCGGCGCGCAGGCGGTGGCGGTGAGGCCCGCCAGGACGAGCGCCGCGGCCGGGGCGGCGATTCGGGCAGAGAACTTCATCCGGGAACCCCTACCGGTCAGCGTTGCAGAATGCGCAACGCGCGTTTCGTTCTGCACAACAGGCAGGAGAGTAGGTCCGGACCTGGACGGCCACAAGTGGTCTGCACCACCTCTGCACCACTCCGTGACCTGCCGGAGCAGCCCGTGCAACGGCACACGAAAAACCCCCGGGGCACGCGGATGCGCGCCCCGGGGGTCTCCCGGACCTTCAGCTGCGGGCCGTACCGGTGGCCGCTACTTCTTGTCCTTGCCGCCCTTGCCCTTGTCGCCGCCGGCGCCCATGGACTCGTAGATCTCCTTGCACATCGGACAGACCGGGTACTTCTTGGGGTCGCGCCCCGGTACCCAGACCTTGCCGCACAGGGCGACCACGGGGGTGCCCTCCAGGGCACTCGCCATGATCTTGTCCTTCTGGACGTAATGGGCGTAGCGCTCGTGGTCGCCGTCGCCGTTCGACACCTGTGGTGTCGGCTCCACGAGGGTTCCGGTACCTGCCCCGCGCTCGGGCTCAAGAGTGCTCATAACCGCCAAGCGTACTGAAGAACGGGACATCAGTTCAGCGAAGGGTCGTCCGGATACGTGGCGATCATGGCCAGTTCGCTGCGCTGCCGCCGCAGCACCGCACGCCACAGGCCCTCCGGGCGCGGCGAGGACACGTCACCGGGCTCCGATTCCACCACGTACCAGGCGCCCTCGGACAGCTCGCGCTCCAGCTGTCCGGGCCCCCAGCCCGCGTACCCCGCGAAGATCCGCAGCGAGCCCACGGCCGCCGCCAGCAGCTCGGGCGGCGCCTCCAGGTCGACCAGGCCGATCGCTCCGTACACCCGGCGCCAGCCGAGGGGTCCCTCGCCGCCCGGGATCACCGCGACCCCCAGGGCGGAGTCCAGCGAGACCGGTCCGCCCTGGAAGACGACCTCCGGCTCACCGGTCAGCCCGGCCCAGGCCGCCAGGATGTCCACGACGCCCACCGGGGTGGGCCGGTTGAGGACCACGCCGAGGGAGCCCTCCTCGTCGTGGTCGAGGAGCAGCACGACCGCGCGGTCGAAGTTCGGGTCCGCCAGGGCGGGCGCGGCCACGAGCAGCCGCCCTGTGAGCGAGGACACCTCGGTCATGGGAGAAATGATCCCGCATCCCGGGTCGTGGCGGGGGCCAAGTGACACGGTCGTCGCGCTCGGTGCCCGAGCGCAGCTCAGGGCGCACGGGTGCACGAGGAGCGCACGGTGGGACCGGCGATCCGGACGGTGACCCTCCGCAAGTCCCGTACAGCAGAGCGTGTTGTGGCGGATTCATGACGTTCGTACACCACCCGTTCCCCTACGGAACGGGGGTGCGGGGCCATTACCCTTTCGTTTGGCCCCCTGCCCGACCACTCCGGAACGCGAGATTCATGACCGGCACAGACGATGTCCTGCTTGTCCACGGCGGAACCCCGCTGGAGGGCGAGATCCGCGTCCGAGGCGCCAAGAACCTGGTGCCCAAGGCGATGGTCGCCGCACTGCTCGGCAGCGGGCCGAGCCGGCTGCGCAACGTGCCCGACATCCGCGACGTACGCGTGGTGCGCGGGCTGCTCCAGCTGCACGGCGTGACGGTCCGCCCCGGTGAGGAGCCGGGCGAACTGGTCCTGGACCCCACCCACGTCGAGAGCGCCAACGTCGCCGACATCGACGCGCACGCGGGCTCCTCGCGCATCCCGATCCTGTTCTGCGGTCCGCTGCTGCACCGCCTGGGCCACGCGTTCATCCCGGGGCTCGGCGGCTGCGACATCGGCGGCCGGCCGATCGACTTCCACTTCGACGTGCTGCGCCAGTTCGGCGCGACCATCGAGAAGCGGGCGGACGGGCAGTACCTGGAGGCCCCGCAGCGGCTGCGCGGCACCAAGATCCGGCTGCCCTACCCCTCGGTGGGCTCCACCGAGCAGGTACTGCTGACCGCGGTGCTCGCCGAGGGCGTCACGGAGTTGTCCAACGCGGCCGTGGAGCCGGAGATCGAGGACCTGATCTGCGTCCTGCAGAAAATGGGCGCGATCATCTCGATGGACACCGACCGGACCATCCGGATCACCGGTGTGGACCGCCTCGACGGCTACACCCACCGCGCCCTCCCGGACCGCCTGGAGGCCGCCTCCTGGGCGTCCGCCGCACTGGCGACCGAGGGCAACATCTACGTCCGGGGCGCCCAGCAGCGCTCGATGATGACGTTCCTGAACACCTACCGCAAGGTCGGCGGCGCGTTCGAGATCGACGACGAGGGCATCCGCTTCTGGCATCCGGGCGGCGCGCTCAACGCCATCGCGCTGGAGACGGACGTGCACCCCGGCTTCCAGACGGACTGGCAGCAGCCGCTGGTCGTCGCGCTGACGCAGGCCGCGGGCCTCTCCATCGTCCACGAGACGGTGTACGAGTCCCGGCTCGGCTTCACCTCCGCGCTGAACCAGATGGGGGCGCACATCCAGCTCTACCGCGAGTGCCTGGGCGGCTCGGACTGCCGCTTCGGCCAGCGCAACTTCCTGCACTCCGCGGTCGTGTCGGGCCCCACGAAGCTCCAGGGCGCGGACCTGGTCATCCCGGACCTGCGCGGCGGCTTCTCGTACCTGATCGCCGCCCTCGCGGCCCAGGGCACCTCCCGGGTGCACGGCATCGACCTGATCAACCGGGGCTACGAGAACTTCATGGACAAGCTGGAGAAGCTGGGCGCCAAGGTCGAGCTGCCGGGCGGCTCGCTGGTCTGACGGGCCCTCGCTGGTCTGACGGGCCTGAGCGGCCGCTGGAGGGCCGAATGCCGGAGGGCGGCCACCCCGGGTGGGGTGGCCGCCCTCCGTCGTACCCAGGGGTCTTACTTGCCCTTGGCGGCTTCCTTGAGCTTGGAGCCCGCGGAGACCTTCACGCTGTAGCCGGCCGGGATGTTGATCGGGTCGCCGGTCTGCGGGTTACGAGCGGTGCGAGCGGCACGGTGGGTGCGCTCGAAGGTCAGGAAACCGGGGATGGTGACCTTCTCGTCGCCCTTGGCGACGACCTCACCGACGGTCTCGGCGAGAGCGGCCAGCACGGCGTCGGCGTCCTTGCGGGTCACCTCGGCACGGTCGGCCAGGGCGGCCACCAGCTCACTGCGGTTCATGTTGTTACTCCCGTGTTCTTCTTGCCTGTGAGGCGTGAGATCGAAGCCGATGCTGCCAGGGCCCTCGGACAGTCCCCGTACCCGGGTCCGCCCTTGAGAGGGTCCGGTAGACCTCGCGCCCTGTGGGGTCTCCCCTGGACGTAGTCCTTGAGGAAGCATCCTGCCCCCACCTGCGGCGGGAAAGCCAATCCGGCACCCTCCGGGAGCCGCGCGAACAGCACCACTGCCTCGTCGTGGTGACGTCCCGTCGACTCCCCCAGAGCCTTGCGCAGCGGGTGCGGGGCTCTGCGGGACGCGTCGCCCGCCCACCCTAAAGGGGCGTTTGGGGCGCCGCGACCCGCGACGCGCCGTAGGTCAGACGGACGTGGGCGCCGTCACAGTCGCTCCGGCGGCCCGCGCGGCGTCCCGGACGGCCCCGGCGACCGCTCCGGCGACCTTGTCGTTGAAGACCGAGGGGATGATGTAGTTCGCGTTCACCTCGTCCTCGGCGACCACGTCGGCCAGGGCGCGCGCGGCGGCGAGCATCATGTCCGTGTTGACGGTGCGCGACTGGGCGTCGAGCAGGCCCCGGAAGACGCCGGGGAAGACCAGCACGTTGTTGATCTGGTTCGGGAAGTCCGAGCGTCCGGTGGCCACGACGGCGGCGGTGCGGCGGGCGATCGCCGGGTCCACCTCGGGGTCCGGATTCGCGAGCGCGAACACGATGGCGCCGTCCGCCATGGCCGCCACGTCGTCCCCGTCCAGCACGTTGGGGGCGGAGACGCCGATGAAGACGTCGGCGCCGACCACGGCCTCCTTGAGGGTGCCGGTGATGCCCTCCGGGTTGGTGTTGTCGGCGATCCAGCAGAGCGGCGAGTCCGGGTCGGCGGATCGCAGGTCCTCGCGGCCGGAGTGCACCACGCCGTGGATGTCGGCGACGACGGCGTGCTTGACGCCCGCGGCGATGAGGAGCTTCAGGATGGCCGTACCGGCCGCTCCGGCGCCGGACATGACCACCCGCACGTCCCCGATCGCCTTGCCCACCACGCGCAGCGCGTTGGTCAGCGAGGCCAGGACGACGATCGCCGTGCCGTGCTGGTCGTCGTGGAAGACGGGGATGTCCAGGGCCTCGCGCAGCCGGGCCTCGATCTCGAAGCAGCGCGGCGCGGAGATGTCCTCCAGGTTGATCCCCGCGAAGCCGGGCGCGATGGCCTTGACGATCTCGACGATGGCGTCGGTGTCCTGGGTGTCCAGGCAGATCGGCCACGCGTCGATGCCGGCGAAGCGCTTGAAGAGGGCCGCCTTGCCCTCCATGACGGGCAGCGCGGCCTTCGGGCCGATGTTGCCGAGGCCGAGCACCGCGGAGCCGTCCGTCACGACTGCGACGGAGTTGCGCTTGATGGTGAGGCGGCGGGCGTCCTCGGGATTCTCGGCGATCGCCATGCAGACCCGGGCCACGCCGGGGGTGTAGATCATCGAGAGGTCGTCACGGTTGCGGATGGGGTGCTTGGACGCCATCTCGATCTTGCCGCCGAGGTGCATGAGGAACGTACGGTCGGAGACCTTGCCGAGTACGACGCCCTCGATGCCGCGCAGCCCCTTGACGATCTCGTCGGCGTGCGCGGTGGAGGAGGCGGCGATCGTGACGTCGATCCGCAGCTTCTCGTGGCCGGAAGCGGTCACGTCGAGGCCGGTGACCGAACCGCCGGAGGACTCCACGGCCGTGGTGAGCTGGGAGACCGCGGTGCCGCTCGCGGGCACCTCCAGCCTGACCGTCATCGAGTACGAGACGCTGGGCGCCGTTGCCATGGCCGAGTCCTTCGCTTTCCTTAGCTTCATTGCTATGCGCGTCCGAAGCCCGAGCAGGCCCGGCAGCGGACACGCCTTCCGATATTCGCACCTACCGACGAGTAGCCGTTAATGACTGTCGCAGCGCGGAAACTCTTTTCCACCATACGAGAGAGTGCGGCGCAGCGGAACCCCTCCACGGGAACGCGAAGAGGCCCGCGCCACCCAAAGGTGACGCGGGCCTCTTCTTACGTTGACGACACCGGCCCGCCATGCTCGCCTCGCGGCAAGTGGTCGCTCGAAGCGACTAAGGTTGGGCCCGGGGGCTTGGATCGAGCCGGTGTCACCACCAGGCTAACAAACCACCTGGAAAAGTGATTCCCGCAGCGCGTGTTGACCGGAACCGGCGTCCGCGCGCCCCCTCCCTCAGTCCCTGAGCAGGTCCGGCACCCCGTCCTCGTCCGGCAGGTCCCGCTCCCCCGACACCACGGTCAGCTGCTGGGTCGCCCGGGTCAGCGCCACGTACAGCACGCGCAGCCCGGCCGGGGACTCGTCCGCGATCTCGGCGGGCGAGACCACCACCGTCGCGTCGTACTCCAGTCCCTTGGCCTCCAGGCTGCCGAGCGCCACCACCCGGTCGCCCAGCTCCGCCAGCCACGCGCGGGCCTGAGCGCGCCGGTTCATCGCCACGACGACGCCGACCGTGCCGTCCACCTCGGCGAGCAGCCGCCGGGCCTCCTCGCGGACGGTCCCGGCCAGGTCGTCCTCGCGCACGGTCTCGAAGCGCGGGACCACGCCCGTCGAGCGGACGGCGGCCGGGGACTCCATGCCGGGCATGGCGAGGGCCAGCACCTTCGCGGCCAGCTCGGCGATCTCGGCCGGGTTGCGGTAGTTGACGGTCAGCGTGAAGTTCCGGCGGGGGCGGCTGCCCAGCGCCTCGTCACGGGCGGCGGCCGCCTCGTCCGGGTCGGACCAGGAGGACTGCGCCGGGTCCCCGACGATCGTCCAGGTCGCGTGCCGGCCGCGCCGGCCGACCATCCGCCACTGCATGGGCGTCAGGTCCTGCGCCTCGTCCACGATGACGTGGGCGTACTCGGTGCGCTCGGCGGCGAGCCGTTCGGCGCGCTCCCACTGGGTCTCCTCGCGGCGGGGCATCAGCTCCTCCAGACCGGTGAGCTGGTCCAGCGGGTCCGCCTCGCGCTTGCGCTTGGGGCGGCTCGGGGTGCCGAGCAGCGTGTGCAGCTCGTCCAGGAGCGCCACGTCGTGCACGGAGAGCGGCCCCTGTCCGGCGGCGTCCAGGCGCTTGAGGGAGCGCGCGAGCCGGCGCACCTCGCCCTGGTTGAGCGTGCGCCGCGCCCACCGGGCGAGCCGCTTCTCGTCGGCCATCGCGGCGAGCACCCCGCGCGGGGTCAGCTCGGGCCACCAGGCGTTCAGGAACTCGATGAACGGGGTCTCCGTGGACACGTCCTCGTCGAAGGACGTACGCAGCTCGGCCGCCAGCTCCGGATCGGTGTAGCGGCCCCGGCCGGAGGAGCGGTTCCACAGCGCGTCGAGCAGCAGCCGGCGGGCGCGCGGGCGCAGCAGGTTGACCGGGGCGGTCCCGCCGAGGACGTTGTTGCGGATGCGCCGCAGCTCGTCCTCCTGGAGCTCGACCCGGGCACCGAAGGCGACCACGCGCAGCCGGGTCGGCGTGCCGGCGGGCTGCGGGGCCTCCTCGGCCTCACCGAACTCCAGCTGCCCGCCGGCGGCGGAGGCGGCCCGGGGCGCGGGCTGTTCCAGCGCGCCGCGCGCCGCCTTGCGGAGCACCGGGAGCATCCGCGAGGAGCCCTTGATCCGGGCCACGGCGGGCTCGTCGTACGTGGTGGCGCCCGCGGGCCCCGCCGCGTCGTCGGAGAGCGAGCCGACCGCGCGGATCGCGACCTGGCCCTCCTCGCCGAGCGAGGGCAGCACGCCCTCGGTGTAGGCCACCAGCAGGGGCGTCGGCGAGACGACGAGGATGCCGCCCGCGTACCGCCGCCGGTCCTGGTAGAGCAGGTACGCGGCGCGGTGCAGGGCGACCGCGGTCTTGCCGGTGCCGGGGCCGCCGGAGACCTCCGTGACGGAGGCGGCGGGGGCCCGGATGACGAGGTCCTGCTCGGCCTGGATGGACGACACGATGTCCCGCATGGTGTGGCTGCGGGCCTGTCCGAGCGCGGCCATCAGGGCGCCGTCGCCGACGACCGGGAGCTTCTCGCCGTCCAGGTACGCGGTCAGCTCGGGGCGCATCAGGTCGTCCTCGACGCCGAGGACCCGGCGGCCCTTGGAGCGGATGACGCGGCGGCGGACCACCCGGCCGGGCTCCTTGGGCGTGGAGCGGTAGAACGGGGCCGCGGCCGGGGCCCGCCAGTCGATGACGAGCGGCGCGTAGTCGGAGTCGAGGACCCCGATGCGGCCGATGTGCAGCGTCTCGGCGATGTCCGCGGTGTCGTCCTCGCGCACGACGTCGTCGGCGGGTTCGACGGAGGTGTACGCGCCGTCCGGGCCGCGTTCGCCGTCCTTGCCGAGCAGGAGGTCGATCCTCCCGAAGAGGAAGTCCTCGAACTCGCTGTTCAGCCGGTTGAGGTGGATTCCGGCGCGGAACACCTGGGCGTCGCGCTCGGCGAGCGCCCCCGGCGTCCCGACCTGGCCGCGTTTGACGGCGTCGTCCATGAGAAATTCCGCCTCGTGGATCTTCTCCTCAAGACGGTGGTACACCCGGTCGAGATGTTCCTGCTCGACACCGATTTCCCGGTCCCGCAACGAATCGACAGCGGCATCCTGCGCGGCCACCGAGGCCCCCTTCTGACGTGCACTGGGCAGCCGTCAACCCTATGCGACGGGGGCCCTTCGCGCACCTGCCGGGGGGCCGTTCGAACACCCTCGTACGATGAGCCGATGAACGCCCGTGCGCGCGACACCTGTCCGACGGCCGGTTCCCTGGTGCTGCGCCCCTGGCGGCCGGGCGATCTGGGGGTGCTCCTCGACGCGTACCGCGACCCCGCCGTGCAGGCCGGATCGCGGGCGCCGGTGGCGGACGAGGAGGCGGCCGCGCACTGGCTGCGGGCCCAGGAGGAGGGCCGGGCGACCGGGCTGCGGCACAGTTTCGCGGTGGTGGACCCGGAGCTCGGGGCGGGTCCGGTGGGCAATGTGGCCCTGTCGTTCCCGGAGCCCGGCGCGCCCTCGGCGGAGGTGGGCTACTGGACGATCGCGCCCGCCCGGGGCCGGGGCATCGCCCCGCGCGCCCTCGAAGCGCTGTCCGGCTGGGCGGCCGCGACGTTCGCCGACGCCGGGCTCGTACGCCTCGAACTGCTGCATCAGGTGGACAACGCGGCCTCGTGCCGGGTCGCGGAGAAGGCCGGGTACGCGCTCACCGGGGTGCTGCCCCCGACCCCGCCGTGGCCGCACGAGGGCCACGTCCACACACGGCCGGTCTAGTTCCTCGCCCCGGTCACCGGTCCGTCGTGCAGGAGGCGGTGGAAGAGGCGGTGGTCGCGCCACTCGCCGTCGATGTGCATGTAGCCCCGGGCCATCCCGAACTCCTCGAACCCGCACTTGGCGAGGACCCGCTGGGACGCGGTGTTGTCCAGCACGGTGCCCGCCTCGACCCGGTGCAGTCCCAGCTCGTCCCGCGCCAGCTCGCAGATCCTGCGCACGGCGGCCGTGGCCAGCCCGCGGCCCGCGAGGTCCACGTCCACCCAGTAGCCGAGGACGGCGCTGCGGAAGGCGCCGAGCACGAGGGCGTTGAGATTGAAGCCGCCGACCACCCGGTCCTCCGCGTCGCTCAGCACCCAGGGCATCACGCGCCCCGCCTCCCGCTCCGCGAGCAGCGCGGCCAGCCGTCGGCTCTGGCCCTCCTCGGTGTAGAAGGACTCGGGGCGCAGGGGCTCCCAGGGCCGCATGTAGGCACGGCTGCGGGTCAGCGCCTCCGCGCAGGACGCGGCGTCGGACGGCCTGAGGGGGCGCAGCCGTATCCCCGCGTGGAGCGGGTGAGCGTCATCGATCATGCCCGGCACGCTATCCGGCCGGTCAGGCCCCCGCGTACTTGGCGTCCGCCGCCGGGTCCAGCGCCAGCCGGTAGCCGCGCTTGACGACGGTCTGGATCAGCCGGGGCACCCCGAGCGCGGTGCGCAGCCGGGCCATGGCGGTCTCCACCGCGTGCTCGTCGCTGCCGCTGCCGGGCAGGGCGCGCAGCAGGTCGGCGCGCGAGACCACCCAGCCGGGGCGCCGGGACAGGGCGTGCAGCAGGGCCATCCCGGCGGGCGGGACCGCGCGCAGCTCGTCGTCCACCAGAACGGCGTGGCCCCGGATCTCGACGCGGTGTCCGGCGACGGGCAGCGTACGGGCGCGGGCGGGGAGTTCGCGGCAGATCAGCTGGACGAGCGGGCCGAGCCGGAAGCGCTCCGGCTGGACGGTGTCGATCCCGCGCGCCTGCAACGGCAGGGCGGTGACCGGTCCGACGCAGGCGGGCACGATGTCGCCGCGCAGCGCCGTGACGACCTCGGTGAGCAGTCCGCGTTCCTCGGCGCGGCCGAGCAGCGAGGCCGCCGCCGGGGCGCTGGTGAAGGTGAGCGCGTCCAGGGCGCGGGCGGCGGTGAGGTCGAGGAGCCGGTCCAGGGGCGCGATGTCCTCGGGCGGCATCCAGCGGTAGACGGGGACGCCGACCACCTCGGCACCGGCCTCGCGCAGCGCCTCCACGAAGCCGGGGAGGGGTTCGCCGTGCAGCTGGAGCGCGACGCGGCGGCCCTGTACACCCTCCTCCAGGAGCCGTTCCAGGACCTCGGCCATGGACTCGGAGGCCGGGGACCACGCCTCGGTCAGCCCGGCGGCGCGGACCGCGCCCTTCACCTTGGGGCCGCGCGCCAGGAGTTCGACCCCGCGCAGGGTCTCCAGGAGCCGGTCGCCGATGCCCCAGCCGTCGGCCGCCTCGATCCAGCCGCGGAAGCCGATCGCGGTGGTGGCGACGACCACGTCGGGCTTCCCGGCGACCAGTTGCTCGGTCGCGGCGAGCAGTTCGCCGTCGTCGGCGAGCGGCACGATCCGCAGGGCCGGCGCGTGCACCACGGTGGCGCCCCGGCGCCGCAGCAGCGTGCCCAGCTCCTCCGCCCGGCGGGCGGCGGTGACCCCGACCGTGAAGCCCGCGAGGGGCCCGTGCGGTGCGTCGTCCGGCTGTCGGCCGTCGTGTTGTCCGTCGTGCATGAGGTCTACCCGGCTCTCGTCCCGCTGCTGCTCGATGGTGCGGAGGACCGAGCCTGCCAATGCCGCGTGACAGGCCCGGTTCAGCTGTATTTCCCGCTCGTTACGTCGCCCGGCACCGCCCGTCCATCATCACACCCCCGCATGGCCGAGCAGGGGCTTCGCCGGTACGGCCGCGGCGCGGCGAAGGTATACCGACCAGGTGAGCGCCGAGCACACCGCGTAAAAGGCGAGGAAGGACCAGAAGGCCGCCGTGCCCGCGCCGGAGGTCTGGAAGGACTGCCGGAAGGCGAGGTTGATGGCGAGCCCGCCGAGCGCGCCGACCGCGCCGATCAGCCCCATCGCGGCCCCGGAGATCCGCCGCCCCCGGGCCGCCGCATCCTCGCCGCGCAGCCCCTGGCTGACGGCCCGGGCGTGGAAGATGCCCGGGATCATCTTGTACGTCGACCCGTTGCCGAGCCCGGACAGCGCGAACAGGGCGGTGAAGCCGACGAGGAACACGGTCAGCGAGGCGATCCGGGAGGCGTATACGACCACGCCGGTCGCGGCGGCCATGGCGGCGAAGTTGACGAGGGTGATGCGGGCCCCGCCGTACCGGTCGGCGAGCCGGCCGCCGGCCGGCCGGATCAGCGAGCCGAGCAGCGGTCCGATGAAGGTGAGCGAGGCCGCCTGGAGCGGGGTCCGGCCGAACTGGGTCTGGAGGACGAGCCCGAAGGCGAAGCTGTAGCCGATGAAGGAGCCGAAGGTTCCGATGTAGAGGACCGCCATGATCCAGGTGTGGCGGTCGCGCACCGCCTCCTTCGCGGCCCCGGTGTCGTTGCGCACGGGCGCCAGGTTGTCCATGTAGCGGGCGGCGCATCCGGCGGCGAGCAGGATCAGCGGGATGTACGCGGCGAGCACGATCCTGGGGTGCGTGGCCCCGGCCGTCCCGATGACCAGGAGCCCGGCCAGCTGCACGACGGGCACGCCGATGTTGCCGCCGCCCGCGTTGAGCCCGAGCGCCCAGCCCTTCTTGCGCATCGGGAAGAAGGCGTTGATGTTCGTCATGGACGAGGCGAAGTTGCCGCCGCCGATGCCGGTCAGCGCGGACACCGCGAGGAAGGTGCCGTACGAGGTGCCCGGCTCCATCACGACGAGGGCGGCGATCGTCGGCACGAGGAGGGTGAGCGCGCTGAACACCGTCCAGTTCCGGCCACCGAACCGGGCGACCGCGAAGGTGTACGGCACCCGGACGACGGCCCCGACGAGGGTGGCGGTGGAGATCAGGAAGAACTTGTCGGCCGGGTCGATCCCGTACTCGGGCCCCATGAAGAGCACCATCACCGACCACAGGGTCCAGATGGAGAAGCCGATGTGCTCGGAGAGGACGGAGAACCAGAGGTTGCGGCGGGCGACGCGCTCGCCGGTGTCCCGCCAGAAGGTCTCGTCCTCCGGGTCCCAGTGCTCGATCCAACGGCCTGCCATCACGCGCCTCCACGGGTGGTCGGGGTGTCGTCCCGAACCTAGGAAGCGCGCGTTTCGGTGCCGTGCCGCGAGGTGACCTGTGGGCAACCTTGCTCTCACCGGGCCGGTGCCGGCCCGGTGAGAGCGCGGTTACGTACGGGCGCGGGCGGCGCCGTTGGGCCAGAGCCTCGGGCGGCGCCTGGCCGCCAGGTCCTCGACCCAGCCGACGGCGAGGATCGCCAGCCCGATCAGCGGCCAGACGATGATCAGCGCCAACGCGTTGTTCGCGCGGTCGATGTACGTGCCGAGGTGGTCGCCGACCCAGGGCACGTCCCAGAGCAGGTCGATGATCGGGAAGGTGGCCATCAGCAGCATGTTGTGCCACAGATAGATGGTCACCGCCCGGTTGTTGGCGAGGGTGACCAGGCTGTCCCATCCGGCAAGCCGCCCCGGCAGCTCCCGCCAGGAGGGGGCGTACTGGAGCAGGATCATGCAGAACCCGAGCGACCAGGTGGCCTGGGCGAGCGGGATCTCGTCCAGGTTCCAGCCCTCCTCGGTGAGGTGGTGGGCGCCCCACCACAGCGCGAAGGCCATCAGCATCGCGGCCAGCGACACGGCGAGGTAGCGCGGGACGGCCTTCAGCAGCCCGTCGTGGTGCGCGAAGCCGAGGATCCAGCAGGAGCCGAACACCGCGAAGTCCACCAGGCCCTCACCGGCCGCGCCCGGCACGGTGACCAGTCCGGTGCCGATGACGGCGGTGAGCCCGATCGGGGCGAGCAGGGTGACCCAGGGCAGCTTCCGGAACGCCTTGAGCAGCAGCGGGGAGGCCAGGACGAACCACAGGTAGGCGCGGATGTACCAGAGCGGCCCGATGCCCTGTTCGGCCCAGGAGGTTTCCAGCCAGCCGCCCTCGGAGCCGTTCTCCCAGGGGAAGGGCGGGGTGCCGACCGGCAGGATGTAGCAGCCCAGCTTGAGGAACCACCAGATGCCCTCCTCGCGGACCGGCTTCCAGCCGAGCAGGAAGACCACGGGGACGACGACGGCGCAGAACGCCCACATCGGCGGCAGCAGCCTGCGGACGCGGCTCCGGATCACGCTCCACGCGGGCCGGGCCAGCGAGCGGGCCATCAGCGATCCGGCCAGGGCGAACATGACGCCCATGGACGGGAAGACGACGGTCAGCCAGGCCCAGCCGAAGAGGTGGAAGACGACGACCCGGACGAGCGCGATGGCGCGCAGCAGGTCGAGATAGCGGTCCCTGCCGGCCTTGGCGGGGGCGAGGGCGGGGGCCGGTGCCTCGGCCGGGGCGGGCCCGGCGGCGGGCGAGGGCAGCACCACGCGCAGCGCCATGGTCTGTTCGTTGTCCTGCGGCGGGTGCGGGGACGCGGAAGGTCCGCTCGGATACGTCATGCGACGGGCCTCCGGTCCTGGGTGCGCGGGCGCTGGGTCGGCATGGCGCCGGGCGCCTCCACGACCCCGGTGCGGCGCAGCTTCTGCCAGCGCAGCCGGCCGCCGGTGAGAGCGGTGATCCAGGACTGGAGCAGCACCACGTACATGAGCTGCCGGTACAGGACCTGCTGGAGGGGCAGCGAGAGCAGATGGGTCATGCGCTCCCGGTCGAGCCGGAAGGCGTACGCGGCACACACCAGCTGCACCGCGAGGACGCCGAGCCACGCGCCGACGGTCTTCTCGGTGGGCCCGAACACCAGCCCGTACAGCAGGAAGACGTCGATGAGCGGGGCGAGCAGCGGGGCGACGACCATGAACAGCGAGACGAACGGCAGTCCGACGCGGCCGAACCGGCCCGAGGGCCCGCGTTCGATGACCGCCTTGCGGTGCTTCCAGATCGCCTGCATGGTGCCGTACGACCAGCGGTAGCGCTGCGACCAGAGCTGCTGCACGGTCTCCGGCGCCTCGGTCCAGGCGCGGGCGTTCTCCGCGTAGACGACGCGCCAGCCGTCCCGGTGGAGGGCCATCGTGACGTCGGTGTCCTCGGCGAGGGTGTCCTCGCTGATGCCGCCGACCCGCTCCAGCGCCTGGCGCCGGAAGGCACCGACCGCGCCGGGGATGGTGGGCATGCAGCGCAGCACGTCGTACATGCGGCGGTCGAGGTTGAAGCCCATCACGTACTCGATGTGCTGCCAGGCGCCGATCAGCGAGTCGCGGTTGCCGACCTTGGCGTTGCCGGCGACGGCCCCTACGCGCGGGTCGCCGAAGGGCTGCACCAGCTCGCGGACGGTGGTCGGCTCGAAGACCGTGTCGCCGTCCATCATCACGATGATGTCGTTGCGGGCGTGCGCGATGCCGTTGTTCAGGGCGGCGGGCTTGCCCGCGTTGCGCTGGCGGACCACCCGGACGTTGGGCAGCCGCATCCGCTGGACGATGTCCGCGGTGCCGTCCGTGGAGCCGTCGTCGATCACGATGACTTCGACCGGATAGTCACTTGCCAGGAGCGAGCGCACCGTGTTCGCGATGCACTTCTTCTCGTTGTACGCGGGCACCAGGACGGTCACCGTGCGGGTGACGGGTTCGCCCCAGCTGAAGCCGCGTCCGCGGACCCGGCGGGCGTGGACGAAGGACAGCACGAGCATCAGCCCGAAGCGGGCGAAGACCAGCACCCCGATCACCGCGAGCCCGGCCACCATCACATCGGTGATGTGCTCCGAGACGCCCACGGCCCAGACGAACGCCTTGCCCTTCCACAGGTCGAAACCGGTGACCGGGGAGTGCGCGCTGGGGGCGCCGAGCGCGTCGGTGAGGTTGTCGAACGTGTATCCCTGCTTCTGCATCTTCGGCAGGAACTTCCCCAGGGCGGTGACGGTCTGGGACCGGTTCCCCCCGGAGTCGTGCATGAGGACGATCGCACCCTTGCCGTGCTTGGGCGTGGCCCGCTTGATGATCGCCCTGACGCCCGGCCGCTTCCAGTCCTCGCTGTCCGTGTTGTTGACGACGGTGAGGTAGCCGCGGCTGCCGATGTACTGCGTGACCGGCCAGGACTTGTTGTCCATGGCGTCGGCGAACGAGGAGTAGGGCGGCCGGAAGAGGGAGGTGCGGATGCCCGCCGCACCGGCCAGCACCAGCTGGTTCTGGGACAGCTCCCAGTCGATGCGGCTGGTGGACTGGTAGGAGAGATCGGGGTGGTTGAAGGTGTGCAGCCCGACCTCGTGCCCCTCCCTGACCATGCGCTCGACCAGGTCCGGGTAGCGCGAGGCCATGGTGCCGGTGACGAAGAAGACGCCGTGGGCGTCGTACTTCTTCAGCTCGTCCAGCACCTTCGGCGTCCACTCCGGGTCCGGGCCGTCGTCGAAGGTCAGCACGATCCGGTGGTCCGGGATGCGCAGGGTCTTCGCGGGCTCGGTGGTGGACCGCGCGTCGATGACCGGCCCGCCCTCCAGCACCTGATCCGGCACCCGGTCGGTCGCGACGGGGGGCCGGATGCGGTGGTCGGCCAGGATTTCGCTGTGCACGTAGCCACGCAGCATCAGCATGGCGAGCAGGGCAACGAGAAACAGGAGCGGCAGCATGTAGCGCATGGGAAGTCTGCGCCGGCGGGTCTGCTTCTTCCTGTGGGAGTTGCGCCTGCCCCGGGGGGCAGGGGTGGTCATCTAGTTGGCGCCTTCTTGTCCTTGCGCGGGGTCCGGGGACCCGCCGGTGGGAAGTCCGGCTTCCGGGGCCGTCGATTCGTTCCCGGTGGTGTCCGTGACCTGCTGTTCCTGACCGGTCAGCGGGAGTCCGGGGGCGCTGGAATTGCCCCCGAGCACGGCGACGACCAGGGTCGTCGCGTAACAGACGAAGACCGCGGCCAGGACCCAGCCGAGGCGGCGCAGCGTCTTGCCGCGCCGGCCGCTCTCGTCCACGAAGACGGGGCCGTCGGAGTCGTCCGGAGCGGATGGTTCCGGTAGCAGCTCGGAGAGCTGCCGTCCGATTCCGTCCAGCTGGATGGTGACTTCGTTCGGCTCGTGTGTGTGCCCCGCATGGGCACCTTCACGCCAAGTTTCCACTGGTGTACGCACTTCCCCCACTCAGGATCGGGTGCGCGCAACTGACCGGTTGTGTGCCGCCGGACGGGCCCCCACCCTGTCCACGCGCCCCCTACCACAGTGCACCCGGTCCATGAATGTAGCGCACGCCCGGCCTCCCGGCACACCCGGACGCAGAAACGACGAGGACCCCGCTGCCGGGTGGCAGCGGGGTCCTCGCCCACATGGGAATTTGTGGAGATGGCGGGAATCGAACCCGCGTCCAACGGTGCGGAACCAGGGCTTCTCCGAGTGCAGTCCGCTACGCTTTTCTCGGCCTCGGAGGTCACGCGGACAAGCCTCCGACAGGCCCAGTCACTGTTTGATTTCCTTCTGAGACCCGTGACCGGACTCAGAAGTTTAGATCCCTTGATGATGCCAGGATCCGGGTCGGGATCACCCCCGGGCTGACACTCCGCAGAGTCTTCGCTTAGCTGCTAATTAGGCAGCGAGGGCGAAGGCGGAGGAATCGCGCTTGGAATTGGCGATTATTGGTTGCGACATATGGTTTACGAGATCATTGCCGCTTCCTCGACTCGCTTCCCCTGCTTCGACATCCGCTGTCGAAACCGATCATCCCCATGTTGATTTTTCAAGGTGGTGCCACACCCTCCGTGGGGTGCGTTGCCATCGTACGTGACCAACGCACGACGATGCCAGCGTATTCCTGGCGGACGGGCCGGCGGCGGGGCGCCGGCTCCGGATCAGGCGCTCCGCTGACGGCGGCGGGCCGCCGCGATGGCGCGGTTCGTCTCCCTGTTGTCCTGCTTCTCGCGCAGCGTCTGCCGCTTGTCGTACTCCTTCTTGCCCTTCGCGAGCGCGATCTCGGCCTTGACCCGGCCGTTCAGGAAGTACAGCGAGAGCGGCACGATGGTGTGGCCGGTCTCCTGCGACTTCGCCTCCAGCTTGTCGATCTCGGCCCGGTGCATCAGCAGCTTGCGCTTGCGCTTGGCTGAGTGGTTGGTCCAGGTGCCCTGGACGTACTCCGGGACGTGGATGTTGTGCAGCCACGCCTCGCCGCCGTCGATCTGGACGAAGCCGTCGACCAGGGACGCCCGGCCCATGCGCAGCGATTTGACCTCGGTCCCCATGAGCACGAGCCCGCACTCGTAGGTGTCGAGGATGGTGTAGTCGTGGCGCGCCTTCTTGTTCTGCGCGATGAGCTTGCGCCCGGTGTCCTTTTCCTTAGCCATAGTGCGGCCATTTTCGCACTACGACCCACCCCCGAGGCCACTCAATACCGTCTCGGCCCGTTCCTGGGCCCGCGCGCTCACCGCGAGGTCCGGTGTGATGCCCTTGCCGTCGACCCCGTGGCCCGCCGGTGTCCGGTAGTGGCCCACGGTCAGCTCGGCCACCGAGCCGCCCGCGAGCTTGCTCGGCATCTGCACCGAGCCCTTGCCGAAGGTCCGCGAGCCGACCGTGACCGCCCGGCCCCGGTCCTGCAGCGCCCCCGTCACCAGCTCGGCCGCGCTCATCGTCCCCCCGTCGACCAGCACGACGACGGGGCGCCCGGTGTCGCCGCCCGGCTTCGCGTACAGGGCGTGCTGCTCGCCGTGCACGTCGTACGTGGCGACCAGGCCGCCGTCCAGGAAGGCGGAGGCCGCGGTGACCGCCTCGGTGACCAGTCCGCCCGGGTTGCCCCGCAGGTCCAGCAGCACCCCGGCACCCGCGGGCGCGTCCCGGACCGCGTCGCGCACGGCCGCCCCGGAGCCCTTGGTGAACGAGGCGACCGCGATGCGCACCGCCCCGGACGGACCCGAGCGCTGCGCCCCGACCCGGCGCACGGTCACCGATTCGACCGTCAGCCGGGCCCGGCTCAGCGTCTCGGTCCGGGTGGCGGACCCCCGGCGGACGCCGAGGCTGACCGTGCTCCCGGCCTTCGCCCCGGTGCGGTCGCCGCGCAACAGGGCCACCACGTCGGAGACGGGCAGCCGGTCGACGCGGCGGCCGTCGATGGTGCGGAGCAGGTCGCCGGAGCGGATGCCCGCGCGGTCGGCGGGGCTGCCGGGCTGGACGCGGGCGACGGCGACCTGGCCGTCGGCGGAGCGCCGGGCGGCGAGGCCGACCCCGGTGTACGTGCCGCCGAGGGACTCCTCGAACTCCTGGTACTCGCGCTCGTCGTAGACCGCGCCCCAGCGGTCGCCGCTGCGGCTGACGACCTCCTCGGCCGCCTCCGTACCGGACTTGCCGTCGGCGACCGCGTCGGCGGCGGCCTCGGCCACCTCGTCGCGGTCGGCGGTGGCGGCGACGGACCGGGGGTGCACCGGGGGTTCCTGCGCCTCGCCGCGGGGCAGCGCGCCGGTCGCGGCCCCGGTGGCGAGGACGCCGGCGAAGACCAGCGTCAGGGCCGCCCCGCGGCGCAGACCGCGGGGCCCGATGCGACATCCGGGGTCCGACATGGCGCCGATTCTAGGACAACGCCCCGGAGGCGCAGGGGACGTTGGGCGCGCACCTCACGGGGCACACATCACACCTTCAGGTACTTGCGCAGCGCGAAGAGAGCGGCAATGGCGGGCATCAGCAGACCGATCGCCAGCACCAGCGGCAGCTTCGTGAGGACCGCGTCCCAGCCGATGAAGTCGATCAGGTTCAGCTTGTCCTTGAGCGCGAGACCGCCGTCGATCAGGAAGTAGCGCCCGGCCAGCAGCATGACGCAGGCCAGCACACCGCCGATCAGACCGGCGAAGGCGGCCTCCATGATGAACGGCGCCTGGATGTAGAAGCCGGAGGCGCCGACGAGCCGCATGATCCCGGTCTCCCGGCGGCGGCTGAACGCGGAGACGCGCACGGTGTTGACGATCAGCATCAGCGCGATGACCAGCATCAGCGCCATCACGAACAGCGCGGCGACGTTCATGCCGTTCATCAGTCCGAAGAGGTTGTCCAGGATGCTTCTCTGGTCCTGGACCGACTGGACCCCGTCCCGCCCGGCGAAGGCGGTCGCGACGACCTTGTACTTGGTGGGGTCGTGGAGCTTGACCCGGAAGGACTCCGGCATCTGGTCCGGCGTGATGTTCCCGGCCATCGGGGAGTCGCCGAACTCCTCCTGGTAGTGCTTGTACGCCTCGTCGGAGGACTCGTAGATCACCTTCTCCACGACGTCCATCTTGTTCAGATCGCTCTCGATCTGGTCCTTCTGCTGCTTGGTGACCGCACCCTTGGCGCACTGGACCACCGTCTCCGCGTCGCCCTTGCCGCAGAGGTAGATGGAGACGTTGACCTTGTCGTACCAGTAGTCCTTCATCGTGCTGACCTGCTCGCGCATGAGCAGCGCGCCGCCGAACAGGGCGAGCGAGAGGGCGACGGAGACGACGACGGCGAAGGTCATCGTGAGGTTGCGACGGAGGCCGACGCCGATCTCCGACAGGACGAACTGGGCGCGCATGGCGTCCTTTCAGTGCTGGGTGCTCAGTGCTGGTAGCCGTAGACGCCGCGCGCCTGGTCGCGTACGAGACGGCCCTTGTCCAGCTCGATGACGCGCTTGCGCATCTGGTCGACGATGTTCTGGTCGTGAGTCGCCATGATCACGGTGGTGCCGGTCCGGTTGATCCGGTCCAGCAGCTTCATGATGCCGACGGAGGTCTGCGGGTCGAGGTTGCCGGTCGGCTCGTCGGCGATCAGCATCATGGGCCGGTTGACGAAGGCCCGGGCGATCGCCACGCGCTGCTGCTCACCACCCGACAGTTCGCCGGGCATCCGGTCCTCCTTGCCGCCGAGTCCGACGAGGTCGAGGACCTGCGGCACGGCCTTGCGGATCTCACCGCGCGGCTTGCCGATCACTTCCTGGGCGAACGCCACGTTCTGCGCGACGGTCTTGTTGGGCAGCAGGCGGAAGTCCTGGAAGACGGTGCCCAGCTGGCGGCGCATGTGCGGCACCTTCCAGTTGGACATGCGCGCGAGGTCCTTGCCCAGGACGTGCACGGCGCCCGTGCTGGCGCGCTCCTCGCGCAGGATGAGCCGCATGAAGGTGGACTTGCCGGAGCCGGACGAGCCGACCAGGAAGACGAACTCGCCCTTCTCGATGTCGAGCGACACATCCCGGAGAGCGGGACGGCTCTGCTTCGGGTAGGTCTTGGAGACGTTGTCGAATCGGATCACGGGTGCACCACGGTCGGCCGGGAGTAGGTGAGCGTGACCATACGCGAACCGGGCTGAGCCGTGCAGGCACGCGTACCGGGATGGGTGATTTACGGTGAAACGGCCCCGATTCCGGGGCGGCGCGGCGGGGAAGGGACCCGGGGTGTGACGGCGGGGCGGGCCGATCCGGCCGCGAGCTGGCACAGTGGTAGGGGAACGGTTGCGTTTCCGTGAGCGTTGTGCGGAGAGATGGCTTGTGCGGCTCCGCCGCGCGGGAGGAGGAAAGCGCATGACCTACGACCGACTGGTGTGCGCGAACTGCGCGGCGCCCGTCACCGAGGGTCGCTGCCCCGTGTGCCGGGCGAGCCGCGAGCGGATGCGGGAGCAGGGGCAGGGGCCCTTCGCCGGGATCAGCCCGGTGGCGCTGGCCGCGCTCCTCGTGGTGCTCCTGACCGCCCTGGCTCTCCTGGCCCACCAGACCGTGTAGCGCCTCCTAGGCGGCCGTACGGCCCCGCACGGGGCCTGCCAGAACACGGAAGCCGATGCCGCCGGCGATCATCGTCGCGGCGCCGACCAGCAGGAATCCGGTCCCGCCCGCGCCGGTCTCGGCGAGTTCGTCCTTGCCCTTGCTCTGTTCCACGGGCTGATTCCCGGCCGAGTCGGTGTCGGTGTTGCCACCGCCGCCCGAGACCCCGATCTGCCCCACGCCGCTACCCGTATCGCTCGGCCCCTTGCCCGGGTCCGCCGACCGCGTCGGGCCCTTCGTGGGGGTGGCCGAGGGCTGCGCGGGCGTCGAGGGCGGGTCCTCCGGCGTCGAGGGCGGGTCGCTCGGCTTCGCCGGGCCGGTCGGCGGGACCGACGGGTGCGACGGGGTGGCCGGCGGGTCCGAGGGACCGCAGCGCGGGTCGAGCGGGCTGCACGGGTCTCCGTCGTCGCCCGGGTCCTCGTCCCCCGGCCCCGGCTCGGCGGTGGGCCGTGCGCCGGTCTCCACCCCCGCGACGCCGCTGCCGACGGCCTGCGCCGCGCCCGCGGCGGTCAGTGAGGCGCCCGCGGCGATCACCGCGCCCGCCGCCGTCCGCGCGACACGGATGCGCGTCTTCTTCGTCATGTACCGCTACCCCCTGGAGCCGTTCTCGTCGGCCTGCTCCAGCACCCTCGCCGGGGGTCGCGGAGAACGTCAAGGCCGTTCCGGGCCAATGCGCCTTGTTCCAGGGGGAGTTGCGGCGCTTCTCGGCCTACTTCTCGTTCTGCTTGCGCCAGCGGATGCCGGCCTCGATGAAGCCGTCGATCTCGCCGTTGAAGACCGCTTCCGGGTTGCCCATCTCGAACTCCGTACGCAGGTCCTTGACCATCTGGTACGGGTGCAGGACGTAGGAGCGCATCTGGTTGCCCCAGGAGTTGCCGCCGTCGCCCTTGAGGGCGTTCATCTTGGCCTGCTCCTCCTGGCGGCGGCGTTCGAGCAGCTTCGCCTGGAGGACGTTCATCGCGGACGCCTTGTTCTGGATCTGCGAGCGCTCGTTCTGGCAGGAGACGACGATGCCGGTCGGCAGGTGGGTCAGACGCACCGCGGAGTCCGTGGTGTTGACGCCCTGGCCGCCGGGGCCGGAGGAGCGGTACACGTCGACGCGCAGGTCGGACTCGTCGATCTCGACGTGGTCCGTCTGCTCGACCACGGGCAGCACCTCGACGCCCGCGAAGGAGGTCTGGCGGCGGCCCTGGTTGTCGAACGGCGAGACGCGCACCAGGCGGTGGGTGCCCTGCTCGACGGAGAGCGTGCCGTAGGCGTACGGCACCTCGACGGCGAAGGTGGTCGACTTGATGCCGGCCTCTTCCGCGTACGCCGTCTCGTAGACCTCGGTCTTGTAGTTGTGCCGCTCGGCCCAGCGCAGGTACATCCGCTGGAGCCGCTCGGCGAAGTCCGCCGCGTCGACGCCGCCGGCCTCGGCGCGGATGGTGACCAGCGCCTCCCGGGCGTCGTACTCGCCGGAGAGGAGGGTGCGGACCTCCATCTCGTCCAGCGCCTTGCGGACGGACTCCAGCTCGGTCTCCGCCTCGGCGAGCGCGTCGGCGTCGCCCTCGGCCTCGGCGAGCTCGAAGAGGACTTCGAGGTCGTCGATCCGGCTGCGCAGGCCCTCGGCCTTGCGGACCTCGGCCTGGAGGTGGGAAAGCTTGCTGGTGATCTTCTGCGCCGCCTCGGGGTCGTCCCACAGGGACGGGGCGGCCGCCTGCTCCTCGAGCACGGCGATGTCTCCCCTCAGCGCATCCAGGTCCAGGACGGCCTCGATCGACCCCATGGTCGAGGAGAGGGACTTCAGCTCTTCGGAAATATCGACGACTGCCACGGGTCCAGCGTAACGGCTGTCGGCGCGTACGTTCCTCGGGCTGCCGGATCACCGCTTCCGGGACCCGGCCTAGGGGGTGTCTTGTCGATCAGGGTCGGATCAGGCCGCGGCGTCTGGTGCGGTGCCTCGCAAGGCGCCGGAGCGTCTCGGCCGGGGTCTCCCCTGCTCGAACGGAGTTGAGAGCTCGGGGCAGGAGCTATCGGGGCGTTTCGGCAACGCCGCGAGGTGCCGTGCCAGGCGTCGCGGACCCGTCCATGATCGGCAAGACACCCCCTAGGGCTGTGCCGGGGCCGAGTTCCTGGTGTCCTGCGGGCCCGGGTCCGCGTCGTCGCCGCTCAGGGCGAGCCAGCCGGCCGCGCCGAGTCCGGCCACCAGCACGAGGGCCGCGGCCCCCAGGGTCAGGCGGCGCTTGCGGACGGCGGCCGACTTGTTGCGCGCCGAGCCGGGGCGGGGCCGGCCGGGGGCGCGCGGGGCGCGGGCGGTGCCCCGGGGGCCGCCGGACAGCTCGTCGGGGGCCGGGACGCGCATGCTCGTGTGGGTGTCTCGGTTGGAGTCCGGGGTCGAGCCGGGCACCAGCGGGACCGCGCCGCGCCTGCGGGGCTCGTCGCCGGACGGGGTGTACTGCTGCTCGTCGTAGCCCTGCGGGGCCTCCGGCTCCTCGTCCGGCTCGTCCACGTCGAGCGGCGGGATGCCGGCCAGGTGCGGCAGCTGCTCGCGCAGCCGGGCGGCCAGCTCCGAGGCGCGCAGCCGGGAGGCGGGGGCCTTGGCCAGGCACTGGACGAGCAGCTGCCAGAGCTCGTCGGGGATGCCGGGGAGCGGGACCACGGTCTCGGTGACATGGCGGCGCAGGACCGCGCCGGGGTGACCGCCGCCGAAGGGCGTGAAGCCCGCGAGGAGCTCGTACAGCACCGTGGCCAGGGCGTAGATGTCCACGGCCGCGCGCGGCGGCAGGCCCTCGACGATCTCGGGGGCCAGGTAGTCCGGCGTGCCGATGATCTTGGTGGACCGGGTCCGGCGCGGGGTGTCGATGAGCTTGGCGACGCCGAAGTCGGTGAGCAGCGCGGGGTGGGCGTTGCCGGGGCCGAGCGGCCCCTCCATGTCCAGCAGGATGTTCTCGGGCTTGACGTCGCGGTGGACGATCCCGGCGGCGTGCGCGGCGGCGAGGCCGTCGGCGACGTCCGCGACGACGGCGACGGCGGCCTCGGGGGCCAGCCGGCGTTCGCGGTCGAGCCGGGTGCGCAGATCGGTGCCCCGGACCAGGTCCATGACGAGGGCGAGGTCGTTGCCGTCCACGACGAGGTCGCGGACCGCGACGACGTGCGGATGGTCCAGGCCGAGGAGCGCGGTGCGCTCCTGGACGAACCGGCCGACGAGCTCCTGGTCGGACGCCAGGTCCTCGCGGAGCAGTTTGATGGCCACGGGGCCCTCGGGGCCGTCCCCGAGCCACACCGTGCCGGCGCTGCCGCGCCCCAGTATCTGGTGGGCGGTGTACCGGCTGCCGATTTTCCGTGCCAAGACTGCTCCCTCAGCGGCTGGCGATGGACCCCAACAACCCCCGGTCGACAAAGTTACGCGGCGATCGGGGGCCCGCGTGCCGTGGTTGGCGCCAACCTTCGCTTCTGCGGGCGAATTGCCTCGGAATTGGTCCGCGGAAGTCGATATAGCTACAGAGTTGTACGCCTCCGGGCGGGGTCAGCCGCTGCTGCCGCCCAGCTCGGAGATCCAGTCCTTCACCGTGGTCACGGCGTCGGTGATCGCGTGCCAGTAGCTCTGGCCCTGGCCGATCCAGTCCTTGAGCGGGGTCAGTTCCCAGATCAGCCAGCTCGCCACGAAGAGCAGCACCAGCGTGAACAGGCAGCCCTTGAGGCAGCCGAGCCCGGGGATCTTCATCGGGTTGGCGCTGCGCTGCCTCGGCTCGCGGGGCGCGCGCTGCGGCTGCTGGGGCTGCTGCGGCGGCGCGTACGGCTGCGGCTGCGGCTGGTACTGCTGGCGCTGCGGCGGCTGGTACTGCTGCTGCGGTTGCGGCTGGTACTGCTGCTGCCGCTGGGGCTGCGCGTACTGCTGGTGCTGGGGCTGCTGCGGCTGCTGGTATCCGGGCTGCCGGTCGCGCGGCTGCTGCGGGGGCTGCTGCTGGCGGCGCTGCGGGCGGCGGCGCAGCGGGTCCTCGCTCGGGTCGAGGTACTGGACCTGGGTCTGCTCGTTGCGGTCGCGCGCGGCCCGGAGTTGGGACTGCCAGGGGTGCGGGTCCTCGGGGCGCGGGTCGCCGTCGGGACGCGGCGGCACGGGCGGCATGACGGCGGTCGGGTCGGCCTGGGAGCCGCCACCGGGCACGCCGTTGTGCGGCAGGACGCTGGTGACCCCGTTCGGGTCGTACGAGCCGGCGTTGCTCGGCAGGACCTGCGTCGGGTCGGCCGCGCCGGGGATCTCGGGTACGGCGGTGGGCGCCGGGTCGGGCGCGAGCAGCGCGGCGACCCCGTCGGCGGCGGCGATCTGCGCGGCGCTCGCGTGGACCCCGATGCCCTCGGCGACGGTACGCAGGCCACGGGCCAGGTTCTCCGCGCTCGGCCTGCGGTCCGGGTCCTTGCTCAGGCAGCGCTCTATGACCGTCCACAGGGGCTCGGGCACGGTGCTGGGGCGGCGCGGCTCCTCGCTGAGGTGCCGGTGCAGGACTTCGAGCGCGGTGCCGCCGGCGAACGGCGGGCGGCCGGTGACCAGCTCGTACAGCAGGATGCCGGCGCCGTAGATGTCGACGGCGGAGGTCTGCGGGCGGCCCTCGGCGGACTCCGGCGCCACGTAGGCGGGGGTGCCGACGAACTCGTGGGTCCGGGTCAGGCCCGGCGAGTCGGCGAGGCGCGCGATGCCGAAGTCGGTGAGCATCGGGCGCATCGCGCCGTCGGGGTCGGCGAGCAGCACGTTGGCGGGCTTGAGGTCGCGGTGCACGACGCCGTCGGCGTGGCTGGCGGCGAGCGCGTCGGCGATCTGCGCGGTGAGCAGCGCGGCGGCGACCGGGGTGAGCGGGCCGTTGTCGCGCAGGTAGCGGTGCAGATCGGGGCCGTCGATCAGGTCCATGACGAGGGCGAGGAGGTCGCCCTCGACCACGAGGTCGCGGGTGCGCACGATGTTGGGGTGAGTCAGCCGCAACAGGACGGAGCGTTCCCGCAGGAACCGCATCACCACGTCCGCGTCGTTGGCCAGCTCCTCCTTGAGGACCTTGATCGCCACGGTCTCGCCGGGCCGGCCGGCCACGGCCGCCTCGGCGCCCGCCGCCTCGCGCTGGCTGGCGCGCCAGACGGTGCCCGTGGCGCCGCGTCCCAGCGGCTCCTCGAGCAGGTACTTGCTGCCTACCGGCCGCACGTCATGCGCTCCCTGCTGGTCGTGGGGGATGGATCCCGGGTACCCCCGGAGTTTCCGGCCCACTCTAGAGGCTGTACGGGGAAGGGCGGCCGGGTCCGGGTACCGGGGGAAGACGTCCGTCCGGCGCCGATGGTTGCCAGGACGGGTGCCGGGAAACCGGTCATGGCGCACTTTTTGGGGCCACAGCAGACGTTTCAAGATCACTAACTGATGACCGCCGGGCGTGTTGTCAGTGGCAGGTGCGAGGATGCCTGGAGCACGACTGCGGGGTCGGGAGCCCCGCGGTGCGTGACGAACCTGTACCGGACGACGCGTCCGTGCCGGGTGGGGGGAATCACAGGGCGTTTCCCCGGCCGGCACCGCGCGCAGAAGGGACCGCTGACGGCGATGCAGATCCGGCTGACCGTCCTCGCGCCGCCCAGCGGCCAGACCCCGGCGCGCGCCTGCGATGTGCTGGTCACCGCCCCCGCGGGGACGGCGCTGGCCTCCGTCGCCTCGGGCCTGGCCATGGCCGTCGCCGGTCCCGACGGCTCCCTCGGCAGCGGTGCGGTGGTGCTCTTCGCGGGCCGGGAGCGGCTGGACGCCCAGCGCTGTGCCCTCGGGGAGCCGCCCCTGGTCGACGGCGCGGTGCTCTCGCTCCAGGCGCCCGGCGAGGACGAGACCGCGGACGACGCGGTCCCCGCCCAGCTGCAAGTGGTCGCCGGTCCCGACGCGGGCGGGGTCCATCTGCTGCACGGCGGCACGGTCCGCATCGGCCGCTCGGCCGAGGCCGATGTCCCGCTGGACGACCCCGACGTGTCCCGGCTGCACTGCGAGGTGACGGTCTCCGAGGACGGCCGGGTCGCGGTGGCGGACCTGGGCTCCACCAACGGCACCTCGCTGGACGGGTCCGAGGTCCACGACCGGCCGGTCCGGCTGGCCCCGGGGGCGCTGTTGCGGCTCGGCGAGTCGACGCTCCGGCTGGCCTCCGGCGCGCGCCCTCCGGCGCTGCCGACGACCCCGGACGGCGAGGGCCACCTCCGGGTGGCCCGGGTCCCGGCCCCGCCGGCCGCCCCGGCCCCCGAGGCCGCCCGGCCCGCCCACGACCGGCCCGCCCCCGACGAGCCCGCGGCCAGGCCCGGGTCCTCCGCCGGGCATCCGGGCCGCTTCCCGGAGCAGGAGGCGCCCCGGCGCGGCGGCATAGGGGCCTGGGCCCGACGGCTCAAGGGCGCCCGGGCCGAACCGGTGCCCGCGAGCGCCCCCGCCGAGCCGGTCCCGGCCGCCCCCGAGACGTTCACCTCGCTGCCCACCGCCCCCGAGGGCACCTGGCCGGATCCGGCCGCCGTCCTGCTGACCGCGCTCGGCCCGGGCCCCCGGCTGTGGGAGCGCGATCCCGCGCACCCGGAGGCGCTGGTGGTCCGGCTGGGCACCACCGACCGGGCCGACCTGCCCGCCGTGCCGGTGACCGTGAGCCTGCGCGAGGCGGGGTCGCTGGGGCTCGCCGGGCCCCGGGAGCGGCTGGCCGGGCTCGCCCGGTCCGCCGTGGCCCAGCTGGCCGCGCTGCACTCCCCCGCCGACCTGGAGATCGTGCTGATCAGCACGGACCGGGCGCGGACCACGGAGGAGCGGCGGCGCGAGTGGGCCTGGCTGGGCTGGCTGCCCCATCTGCGCCCGATGCACGGCCAGGACTGCCGGCTGCTCGTCGCGTACGACCGCGACCAGGCGCTCGCCCGCACCGCCGAGCTGGTCCGCCGGCTGGACGACGGGCCCCTCGGCCCCGGCTGGGCGAGCCAGGACGCGGCCACGGTCGCCGAGGCCGCCCGTGCCCACGAGGGCCCGTTCACGGTGGTGATCCTCGACGGCGACCCCGGCGCGGCGGTCCTCCGCGAGCACACGGCCCGGCTGGCCGCGGCCGGCGCGGCGGCGGGCGTCCATCTGATCTGTCTGGCCGAGACCCCGGCCGCGACGCCCACCTCGCCGGTCGCCGCGACGTACGAGGCCGCGTGCCACGCGTCGATCGCCTTCCGCGAGTGCGGGGCGGTCGGGATGCTGAGCGGTGACGTGGCGACGGCCCTGCGGCTGCTGCGCACGGCGGGCGGCCGGGCAGCCGGCCACGGCACGGTGGCCTCCGTGGACGCGGTGTCGGCGCACTGGGCCCAGCGGTTCGCCCGGGCGCTTGCCCCGCTGCGCGCGGAGGGCTCGGCCGCGCTGCCGGGCCGCCAGGTGCCGGTGGCGCTCCCGCCGTCCGCCCGCCTCCTGGACGAGCTGGGCCTGGCCCGCGCCACCCCGGCCTCCCTGATGGCCCGCTGGGCGTCCACGGCGGACGACCGCGCGGCGCCCCGGGTGGGCGCGCAACGCACGGCGGCGGAAGCGCCGGACTCGGGCCGCACGGCGTACCCGTCCGCGACGACGACGGGCTCGGGGCGCACCCCTTACCCGGGCACGACCACGGGCGACTCGGGCCGCACGGCGTACCCCCGCACCGGCGACTCCGGCCGCACCCCGTATCCCGACAGCGCCACCACGGGCTCCGGCCGCACCCCGTACCCCCGCACCGGCACCGGCGACTCCGGCCGGACCCTGTACCCCGACAGCACGACGACCGGCCCGGGCCGCACCCCGTACCCGGGCACGACCACGGGCGACTCGGGCCGCACGGCGTATCCCGACAGCGCCACCACCGGCTCCGGCCGCACCCGGGTCAGCGGTCCCCGGCAGGCCGACGGGCCCCAGGTCGCCGCGCGGGGCGGCGACACCGGGGGAACGGGGACGCAGACCGCCACGCGTACCGTCCCGCGGCCGGCCGTACATGCCGGGCGGCCCGTCGTCGTGCTCGGGGCCGGGCCGCGCGGGCCGGTGAGCGTGGATCTCGCGGACGAGGGGCCGCACCTGCTCATCGAGGGCCCCGGCGGCAGCGGGCGGACCGAGCTGCTGCGGGCCGTCGCGGCATCGCTGGCGGCCGCCGCCCGGCCGGACCGGCTGGGCATCGTGCTGGTCGACGGGGCAGGGGGCGAGCGCGGCGAGTCGCTGGGGCCGTGCACGGAACTGCCGCACGCGTTCACGCACCTGGTGGCCTCGGACCCGGTCCGGATGCGGGAGTTCGCCCAGGCGCTGGGCGGCGAGGTGAAGCGGCGGGCCGAGCTCCTCGGCGAGCTGGACTTCGCCGAGTGGCACAGCCGCCACGAGGACGGGCACACGGCCGCGCCCATCCCCGAACAGCGCGGCGACATCGAGGCGCCCCTCAGCGGCACCCTGCGCCTGCGCCCGGGGGCGGGCCGCCCCGTGGACCCGGGCCCCTCGCCGCTGCCCCGACTCGTGGTGCTCGTGGACGACTACGACGCGCTCATAGCCCCGGCGCTCGGGAGCCCGGGCCGCCCGGCGGCCGGTTCGGTGGTGCGGGCGCTGGAGGCGGTGGCCCGGGACGGCGGCCGGCTGGGCATCCACCTGGTCGCGGCCTCGGCCCGCCCCGACCGCACGGAGGACACGGAGCTGGCCCGCGGCGCGCGGCTGCGCATCGTGCTCGATCCGCCCGCGGTCCCGCCCTCGCCGGACGAACCGGCGCCGGGCCGGGGGCGGCTGGGGCATCCGGACGGGCGGGTGACGCCGTTCCAGGGGGGCAGGGTGACCGGCCGCATCCCGCGGACGGCGACGCTGCGGCCGACGGTCGTCCCGCTGGAGTGGGAGCGGATGGGCGACCCGCCCACCCGCCGCCCGGTCCGCGAGCTGGGCAACGGGCCGACGGACCTGGCGCTGCTCGCCAGCGCCCTGGAACGGGCGGCGCGTTCGGTGAACGCACTCCCCCTCGCGCCCCTGTCCACCTGAAGGCCGTCCCAGCCGCGCCCGAGTCACGCCGGAGCCGCCCTCGAACGACCCCGCGCGGGGCCGGAACAGGGCGGCCCGATCGTCCCCCAATGGCCGGATACCTGCACTGACCTCACGTCACGAGGGCATCACGATCAACGACTTGGGGCCGAGGACGGTATTGCGGCAGCGGGACGCCGGGCATAGGACTGTGCGCACACGACGACGTGACGCACGACCGGCAGCGCTGGCTTCCCGACCCGATCCGGCGCCCGGCGGGCGCACGCGGACAGAGAGACGGGGCAGGAATGCGCACAACCCTACGGATTCGCAGAGCGGCCGTGGTGTTCAGCGCCATCGGCGCGCTGGCCCTCACCGGCTGCGGCGGCGACGGTGACGGCGGAGACAAGAAGCCGGACGAAGGCGGCTCCACGACGGGCAAGGGCTCCACGCCGACCGTCGCCTTACCGAAACTGGACGGTGAGAAGCTCTCTGTCGCCGCGGTCTGGACGGGTCCGGAACAGGCCAACTTCGTCAAGGTCCTCAAGGAGTTCGAGAAGCGGACCGGCGCGACGGTGACGTTCGTCCCGGCGCAGGACCCGATCGTCAACTTCCTCGGTACGAAGATCGCGGGCGGGCAGCCGCCGGACGTCGCGATGATCCCGCAGGTCGGGGCGATCCAGCAGGCCGTGGCGAAGAAGTGGGCGAAGCCGGTCGGCGCCGAGGCGAAGGCCCAGCTGAGCAAGAACTACGCGCAGGTCTGGCAGGACCTCGGCGCGGTGGACGGCACCCAGTACGGGGTGTATTTCAAGGCCGCCAACAAGTCGCTGGTCTGGTACAACACCAAGGCGTTCGAGAACGCGGGCGCGAGCGAGCCGAAGACCTGGAAGGACTTCCTGGCGACCGCCGAGACGGTGTCCGCCTCGGGTGTCACCCCGGTCTCGGTCGGCGGCGCGGACGGCTGGACGCTGACCGACTGGTTCGAGAACGTCTATCTGTCGCAGGCGGGCCCGGAGAAGTACGACCAGCTCGCCCAGCACAAGATCAAGTGGACCGACCCGTCCGTCAAGGACGCGTTGACCACGCTGGCCCAGCTGTTCGGCAAGCCGTCCCTGATCGCGGGCGGCGCGGACGGCGCGCTCCAGACCGAGTTCCCGGCGTCGGTCACCCAGACCTTCACCGGCGGCGACCAGCCCAAGGCCGCCATGGTCTACGAGGGCGACTTCGTCGGCGTCAACATCGCGCAGACGAAGGCGAAGATCGGCACGGACGCCAAGGTCTTCCCGTTCCCCGCGGTCGGCGCCGAGTCGCCCGTGGTGACCGGTGGCGACGCGGCCATCGCGCTGAAGGACGGCAAGGGCGCCCAGGCGCTGCTGACCTGGCTGGCCTCCGCGGACGCCGCGAAGATCGCCGCCGAGCAGGGCGGGTTCATCTCACCGAACAAGACCCTGGACCCGGCCGCGTACCCGAACGACGTGCAGCGCACGATGGCGAAGGCGCTGATCGCCGCCGGGGAGGCCGTCCGGTTCGACATGTCCGACCAGGCGCCGCAGTCGTTCGGCGGGACGCCCGGCAAGGGCGAGTGGAAGACCCTCCAGGACTTCCTGAAGAACCCGAAGGACATCGCGGGGACTCAAGCCAAACTGGAGTCCGACGCGGCCAAGGCGTACAAGAGCTGACGGCATGACGACAGCGGCAGCGGGGGGCGCCGACGAGGCGCTCCCCGCCGACAGGCAACGGTCCGGCGGGCCCAGAGTGCCCGCCCCCAGGAAGGCCGCCCCGGCCGGGACCCCGGGGCGCGCGCCCCGGAGCGTGACCGGCACCCGCCGGGTGATCGCGGCGCTCTTCCTGCTGCCCGCGCTGGTGCTGCTCGGGGCGCTCGTCGTGTACCCGATCGTGTACTCCGTCTACCGGTCGTTCTTCGACCAGGCGGGTACGGGCTTCGCCGGCATCGACAACTACAAGACGCTGTTCACGGACGACACCATCCGTACGGCGGTCAAGAACAACGCGATCTGGGTGGTCTTCGCGCCGACGGTCTCCACCGCGCTCGGGCTGATCTTCGCGGTGCTGACCGAGCGCATCCGCTGGGGCACGGCCTTCAAGCTGATCGTCTTCATGCCGATGGCGATCTCCATGCTGGCCGCGGGCATCATCTTCCGGCTGGTGTACGACCAGGCGCCGGAGCGCGGGGTGGCCAACGCGGTGTGGGTGGGCGTGCACGACACGTTCGCCGAGTCCGCGGGCTTCCCGAAGGCGCATCCGCTGCCCGTGGCCCCGCTCAAGGCTGCGGGCGGCGGGACCTTCGTGACGAAGGCGACCGTGCACGCCGGGCAGCCCGCCCTGCTGCCCCTCGTCGGGGTGCTCCCGGCGAAGATGCCCGGCGACGCGCAACCGGCCAAGGCAGCGGCAGCGGCCGGGGACGGGGCGATCACCGGCACCGCGTGGCTGGACTTCACCAAGGGCGGCGGCGGCAAGCCCAACGTCATCGACGCCAAGGAGCTCGGGCTCAAGGGCCTGAAGGTGGAGGCCGTCAAGGGCGGCGAGGTCGTCGCGACCGCCAAGGCCGCGGCGGACGGCACGTTCACGCTGCCCGCCGCGGCGGACGGCGCCGAACTGCGCCTCCCCGCCTCCAACTTCCGGGAGCCGTACAACGGAGTGGACTGGCTCGGCCCGACGCTCGTGACGCCCGGGATCATCGGGAGTTACGTGTGGATGTGGGCGGGCTTCGCGATGGTGCTGATCGCGGCGGGCCTGGCCGGTCTGCCGCGTGAACTCCTCGAAGCGGCCCGGGTGGACGGGGCCAACGAGTGGCAGGTGTTCCGCCGGATCACGGTGCCGATGCTCGCCCCGGTCCTCGCGGTGGTGCTCGTCACGCTGATGATCAACGTGCTGAAGGTGTTCGACCTGGTGTTCATCATCGCGCCGGGCTCGTCCCAGGACGACGCCAACGTGCTGGCGCTCCAGCTGTACCGGTCCTCGTTCGGCACGGACGCGGATCTCGGGGTCGGCAGCGCCATCGCCGTACTCCTGCTGCTGCTGGTGATCCCGGTGATGCTCTTCAACATCAGGCGGATACGGAAGGAGGGGCGCCGATGACGACACCCTCGGCGACGGCGACCCGGTCGCTGGGCGCACGGATCGCGGCACGGGCCGGCGGCGGCGTGATGCGGGCCGTCCTGGTCCTGGTGGCCCTGTTCTGGCTGATGCCGACGATCGGGCTGCTGCTCTCCTCGCTGCGCAGCCCGGACAAGATCGCGTCGACCGGCTGGTGGCAGGTCTTCACCGCCCCCTCCGAGCTGACCGTCGACAACTACTCGCGGCTGCTCGACAATTCGGCGATCACGGACTCCCTGCTCTCCACGGTCATGATCACCGTGCCGTCCACACTGCTGGTCGTGGTGATCGGCTCGCTCGCGGGATACGCGTTCGCCTGGATGGACTTCCCCGGCCGCGACTGGTGGTTCCTGCTGGTCGTGGGGCTGCTGGTGGTCCCCGTACAGGTGGCGCTGATCCCGGTGTCGAAGCTGTTCGGCGAGATCGGGATCTTCGAGACGACGCTCGGTGTGGTGCTCTTCCACACCGCGTTCGGGCTCCCGTTCGCGATCTTCCTGCTGCGCAACTTCTTCGCGGAGATCCCCCGGGAGCTCCTGGAGGCCGCGCGGCTGGACGGGGCGGGTGAGATACGCCTCTTCACCCGGGTCGTGATGCCGCTGGGCGGTCCGGCGATCGCCTCGCTCGGGATCTTCCAGTTCCTGTGGGTCTGGAACGACATGCTGGTCGCGCTGATCTTCGCGGACTCCGGGTCCCCGCCGATCACGGTGGCGCTCCAGCAGCAGGTGCGCCAGTTCGGCAACAACATCGACGTGCTGGCGCCGGGCGCCTTCGTCTCGATGGTGATCCCGCTCGCGGTGTTCTTCGCCTTCCAGCGCCAGTTCGTCTCCGGCGTGATGGCGGGGGCGGTCAAGTAGCGGTTGCGTCACAGAGCGGGGCACTCCGGCCGGCCGGCGGGGGTGCCCCGCAGCCGTGTGACGCCCCTGGTCGCGGGCCTGGCGGGCGCCCGTCATGGGCCCGCGCGCCCCGTATTGCCCAAGGTTCACTTACTGTCCCGGGTAGTATGATAAGTGGGGCCTTCATCAGCCGCGCGGTCGACCGCTCACGGGCCCGACGCGCCCGTCTCTTCGGCCTTCGTACGCCCGCCCGCCCCCTGACCCGTCCTGCGGAGCCCGCCCCAGTACGCTGTGTGCTCTCCCAGTACGCACAGTCCGAGAAAGAGTCCGTATGCCCCGGCTGAGTGTCATCATCCCTGTCCGTCGCGCCCGAGGAAGCCTGCGCGAGTGCCTGGAGTCGGTGCTCTCGCAGTCGTTCACGGACATCGAGGTCATCGGGGTGGACGACGGCGCTCCGGACGGCTCGGGCCTGGTCCTGGACGAGTTCGCCGCGCGCGACAGCCGCGTCCGGGCCGTGCACCTGGAGCCGGGCGCCGGGGCGCACGGCCGGCGCAACGCCGGGATCGAGGAGGCCGCCGGCGAGTACGTCCTCTTCCTGGAGGGCCACTACGTCCAGCTGCCCGGCGCGCTGCAGGCAGTCGCGGACCGGCTGGACGCCACCGGCGACCCGGACGTGCTGCTGTTCGGACACCAGAAGCGCCCCTTCCGCGGCAAGGTCCGCTCGACGCGGTCGCTGGAGAAGCTGGAAGGCATGCCCGAGGGCCCGTTCACGCTGGCGAAGCGCCCGGACCTCCTGGACATCGCCCCGGTCTCCTGGAACCGCGCGGTCCGCCGCGCCCTCCTGGAGCGCGAGACGGTGACCTTCGGCCCGGGCCCGCACGGCGAGCGGATGTACGCGCTGGCGACCGTCGCCGTCGCCGCATCGGTGGCCACGCTGGGCACCGCCTGCGTCGAGCACCGCCAGCAGCGCCACCTGCCCGCCCTCGTGGACGACGTGGAGCCCCGGACGGGCTCGACCCCGCTGGAGCTGGTCGAGGCGTACGACGCGCTGATGACCTTCGTGGAGGCGCGCCCGGCCCTGAAGGACGTGCGCGGGCTCCTCTTCGACCGTGCGGTGCAGGAACTGCTGGCCGCGTACCCGACGGTGACCAAGCGCCGCCGGCAGTACGTCGGCGCGGTCGGCGCTTTCCACGGTGCGCACCGCCCGGAGGGCTTCAAGTTCCCCGGCGGCGCCAAGGGGCTGCGCCCGCAGCTGATGGGCGGCGGCAAGTACACCGCGCTCGGCGCTCTGGACACCGCGCTCGCCACCCGCCGCAGCCTGCGCGCCGCGCCCAGCACGGCCCGCGCCAAGGCGAAGAAGCAGTTCACCAAGCGCTACTACAAGGCGCAGCGCAAGCTGCCCCTGGACCCGAAGCTGGCCGTGTACGCCGCCTACTGGAACCGCGGCGTGAGCTGCAACCCCGAGGCGATCTACCGCAAGGCCAAGGAGCTGGCGCCCGACATCCACGGCGTGTGGGTGGTGTCGAAGAAGAACGTGGACTCGGTGCCCAAGGGCATCGACTACGTGGTGCCCGGGACCCGCCGCTACTGGTCGGTGCTGGCCCGTGCCACGTACTTCTTCAACAACGTCAACTTCCCGGACCACCTGGTCAAGCGCCCCGGCCAGATCCATGTCATGACCCACCACGGCACCCCGCTGAAGATCATGGGCATGGACCAGCAGAACTACCCGGCCGCCGCCCAGGGGCTCAACTTCGACCGGCTGCTGAAGCGCGTGGACCGCTGGGACTGGAGCGTCTCGGCCAACCCGCACTCCACCGAGGTGTGGTCCCGCGCCTACCCGAGCGCGGCGCGCCCGCTGGAGACGGGCTACCCGCGCAACGACGTCTTCGCGACGGCCACCGAGGAGCAGATCGCCAAGATCCGCGAGGACCTGGGCATCCGCCCCGGCCAGCGCGCCGTGCTCTACGCGCCGACCCACCGCGACTACGAGGCGGGCTTCACCAACCGCCTGGACCTGGACCGGTTCTGCGCGGCCGTCGGCCCGGACACCGTGGTCCTCATGCGCGCCCACTACTTCTACGGCGGCTCGGGCCTCCCGGAGAACGCGTCGGTCATCGACGTCTCCACGTACCCGCGCGTCGAGGACCTGTGCCTGGCGGCGGACGCGCTGGTCACCGACTACTCCTCGGTGATGTTCGACTACGCCCACCTGAACCGCCCGATCGTGATCCTCGCCCCGGACTGGGAGACGTACCGCACGGTCCGCGGTGTCGTCTTCGACCTGCTGTCCGGGCAGCCGGGCGAGACGCCGGGTGCCGTGGCCACGGACACGGACGAGCTGGCGGCGATCTTCACCGACGGCAGCTGGAACAGCCCGGAGAACGAGGCGCTGCTGAAGGCGTTCAAGGAGCGCTTCTGCCCGTACGACGACGGCCGCGCCGCCGAGCGCGTGGTGCGCCGCGTGCTGCTGGGCGAGGACGCCTAGCCGTACGACCGACCCGTACGACGCCGAGGGGCCCGTCACCGGAACGTTCCGGCGGCGGGCCCCTCGGCGTGGCGTCTCTAACTTTGCTGACCGGCCATGACCGTGATCAGGCCGACCACCACGAGCAGCGAGCCGCCCCAGGTCCACAGCGAGGTCCGCTCGTGCAGCACGGTCGCCCCGGCCAGCACGATCAGCAGGTAGCCGAGCGCGTTGAAGGGGTACGCGACGGAGAGCGGCACCTTGGCCAGCGTCGTCATCCAGGCGAGCGCGGACACCGCGAAGACCAGCAGCCCGAACACCACCCAGGGGCTGCCCGCGGCACGCAGGGCGACGGACCCGCCGTCGCGCCCGGCGGCGGCCGCGGCGCCCTTCATCCCGTGCTTGAGCATGATCTGGCCGCCCGCCGACGAGAACACGGCGAAGAGGAGCAGCAGCACACTGGGGAGGGTCAAGGACTTGCTCCTGACTGCGGGGGCGGGGGGTTCGGGCGCCCGGGCGGGCGCGGGTCCGGGGCGGGGCGCCTCAGACACCGACCCGGTCGGCGGGGACGTACTGTCGGTTGAGGATGTCCTGTACATCGACGTGCTCTCCAGCGATGATCGTCTCGGCCGCGTGCGGGGTGAGCAGCGCGACGTGCTGATAGCCGAACAGCGTCGGCCGGACGCGGGTCAGCAGCCTCGACGCCCCGCCGAGCACGGCGGCGAGCGGTCCCCGGCCGAGCAGCGACCAGAACGGCGCGCCGGTGGAGGAGAGTTCGAGGACGTCGTAGCCGGCGGCGCGCACGGTGCGGCGCAGGCTGGCCCGGGTGAAGAAGCGCAGATGCGTTTCGTCGAGGATGCCCCGGCGGTCGTAGTCGAAGGCGCCGACGGCGACCCGCAGCCGGGAGTACCAGTGGCTGAAGTTGGGAACGGACAGCAGCATCCGGCCGCCCGGCCGCAGCACGGACGCCGCCTCGGCGAGGACGCGTTCGGGGCGTGACAGGTGCTCGATGACGTCACCGGCCACCACGTAGTCGAAGCCGCTCCCGGCCTCGGCGGGCAGCCCCTCCTCCAGGTTGGCGAGGTGGAAGTGGCTGCACCGGTCGCGGACGCCGGGCACCTCCACGTAGTCGACGCCGGTCACCTCGTGGCCCAGGGACTCCAGCCGCTCGGCGAACAGCCCGCCGGAGCAGCCGAGGTCGAGGACGCGGCCGGGGGGCAGCGCGCGCATCTTGTCCAGGATGACCGCGTGCGAGGAGCCGTCGCCCTCCTTGAAGGCGTACTCGACGGGCTTGGGGATCCACCGGCAGGTCCCGAACCCCTTGACGGCCAGCCGGTATTCGAGGACGTCCTTGACCACGTCCTTGGCGTACTTCATGCCGTTGACGTAGCAGATCTCGTCGCCGTAGTAGGTGGGGACGGGGATCTCCTTGATCCGCATGCCCGCGTTCAGCAGCTGCACGATGATCTGGGTGTCGAAGTCGAAGGCGTCGGTGTTCCGGTCGACCGGCAGCTGCTTGAGGGCGGCGACGCTGTACGCGCGGTAGCCGGAGTGGAATTCGGTGAGGTCCGAGCCCAGGAGGCCGTTCTCCAGCCGGGTGAGGATGCGGTTGCCGAGCCACTTGTACATCGGCATGCCGCCCTTGAGCGCGCTGCCGGACGTCATCATCCGGGACCCGAACACGGCTTCGCACTCGCCGCGTTCGATCGGCGCGACCATCTCGGGCAGCAGCTCGGGGGCGTATTGCCCGTCGCCGTGCAGCAGCACGATGATGTCGAGTCCGTGTTCGGCGGCCAGCGCGTATCCGGCCTTCTGGTTGCCGCCGTAGCCGAGGTTCTTGGTGTGGCGCATCACGACGGTACGGGGCATGCCCTCGGCCTGCGACCAGCGGCAGCCCGCCGTGAAGGTGGCGTCGTGACTCGCGTCGTCGAGGATGAGGATCTCTTCGATCCGCGACCGGAAGTCCTCCGGGATCCGGTCGAGGGTCTTCTCCAGCGTTGTCTCCGCGTTGTACGCGACCACCAGGATGCCGATCCTGGGGCTCGGGCTTTCCTTCACGGGGCGTTCTCCAGTTGCGGTCGGGGACGGGGTTGCGGGATCAGTCGACGGTGGAGCAGGAGCGGAATTCCGTACGGGGTGCGGAGACCGTTGCCCGCTCGGTGGGGAGGGCGTCCGGGGGCGTGGCGAGGATGCGGCGGGCGCCGGTGAGCAGGCCCGCCGCCAGGACGAACCAGCCGGCCGCGCCCAGGTACAGCACGGGCTCGCTCCAGCGCACGGCGGAGCGCCCGCTGTAGCCGAGGACGGCGACCAGGCCGACGACCGCGCTGTACGCGAACCCTTCGACCGGGCCGAGCACGAACATCCCGGCGGCGGCCCAGGTCAGGTACTGGAGTCCGGACGCGGTGGACAGGAGCAGCAGCAGCCCCAGCGTGACGGCGACGACGCCGGGCGCCTCGGCGGGCCGCAGCCAGGCGAGCCGGATCCCGGCGGCCACGCAGAGCAGCACGAAGAGGAAGTGGCCGCCGCCCTGCATGAAGGCGATGACCGGCTCGGGCATCCCGAGGACGTCCGCGAACCGGACGAGCCCCCAGAGCCGGTAGCTGCCGCCCGCGTACTCCAGGACGTTGTGCGTCAGGTCCAGGGGCACGGTCAGCAGCGCCGGGCCCCACACGAGCGCGGTGACCCCGGCGAACCCGGCGGCGAAGCGGACCAGGACCGGCCGCCCGCCGCGCAGCGCGGTCACGAAGAGGGCCGGGATCACCACGACCGGGATGAACTTGACGCTGATCGAGAGCGCCGCCGCGAGGCCCGCCGCGAGCGGCGCCTTCCGGTCGGCCAGGAGGTGGGCGGCGGCCAGCGCGAAGGCGACGGCGACGGCGTCGGTGTTGCCGTGGTAGCCGGAGGTCGCGATGAGCACCGGGCTGACGGCGACGCCGATGCCGCAGAGCATCGCGGTGCGCACGGTGGCGCGGCGGCGGACGATCTCGAACACGAGGACCGCGCAGGCGAAGTCGGCGGCCGACGCGGGGACGCGGATCAGCGTGGCGAAGGAGAAGCCGAGCTCGGTGAGGCGGTCGAGGCCCAGCAGCATCCACCCGGCCAGCGGCGGGTGGTTGTAGACGGGGAGCCCGGGCAGCGGGTGCGCGTAGATGCGGACGGGGCCGTACCCGGTGATGGCCTTCGCGAACCCCGCGAAGATCCGCACGTCGGCGGGGCCGGGCGAGTTGGCCGCGATGATCATGCGGGTGAGGAGGCCCGCGGTCGCCGCGACGAGCACGGCGGCCCTGGCCTGCCGCACGTCCGTTTCGCCCCACATTCGGATACCCATGAAAGCAGAACGTAGCAAGGCGGCGACGCTATGCGACGCAGCGAATCGTCACCGTGGCGTAAACAGCGGCCCCGGACACGCCGATGCCCGGCCGGTGCGGACCGGCCGGGCGTCGTGGCTCCCTCAGGGGCGGCTACAGCATGCGGTCGACCACGCGGGCGGTGGCCCGGCCGTCGTCCAGGTCGCAGAAGTCGTGCCGGAACTGCTCGTACGCCTTGGCGTGTCCGGCGATGGCCTTCTCCGGGTCCTTCAGCGCGGCGATCAGGTCGTCGGAGCCCGGGATCAGGGGTCCGGGCGCCCGCTTCTCGAAGTCGAAGCTGAACCCGCGCAGCGTGTCGCGGTAGTGCTCCAGGTCGTACGTGTGGAAGAGCATCGGCCGCCCGGTCTGGGCGAAGTCGAACATCAGCGAGGAGTAGTCGGTGACCAGGGCGTCGCTGATGAGCATGAGTTCGCCGACGTCCGGGTAGCGCGAGACGTCCTTGACGAAGCCCGTACCGCTGTCCGGGAGCCGGTCGGTGACCATGTAGTGACGGCGCACCAGGAGCACCGTGTCCTCGCCGAGTTCGCGCTCGGCGGCGGCCAGGTCGAGCTGCAGGCCGAGCGAGTAGCGCCCGCCGCCGAGGCGCTGGTCCTCGCGCCACGTCGGTGCGTACAGGACGACGCGCTTGCCGGCCGGGATGCCCAGCTTCTCCCGTACCGCGGTGGCGACCTTGGCGCGGTCCGCGGCGTGGAAGATGTCGTTGCGCGGGTAGCCGCACTCCAGCACCTCGCCCTCGAAGCCGAACGAGCGGCGCAGGACGGGCGTGGAGTACGTGTTCGGCGAGACCAGGAAGTTCCACTGCCTGGCCCGCTCGGCGAGGGTCGCGATGTACCCGGCGTTCGCCTGGGCGGTGCCCGCGAGTTCGAGGCCGATGCGCTTGAGCGGGGTGCCGTGCCAGGTCTGGACGACCGTCTGGTCCTCGCGGCGCACGAACCACTCGGGCAGCTGCGTGTTGGTGACGATGTAGCGGCTGCGGGCCAGCGCCTCGTGCCAGGCGGCCGAGCCCTGCTCGACGGCGGTGGTGCCCTCGGGGACGATCGCCTGCTGGTCGCGGACGACCCAGATGTGTTCCACCTCGGTGCCCCGGCGCACCAGCTCCTCGTACACCGCGCGCGGCGAGTCCGAGTACTGGCGGCCGTCGAAGGTGCTGTAGAGCGCGGCGGCGCGCAGCGGCTCGGAGCGCTGGGCCGCGTACGCCTCGCTCAGCAGGCGCTTGGCGCGCGGGCCGCGCTCGGCGGCGCTGAGCACGGAGCCGGAGACGACGAGGAGCTGGTCGCCGAAGCGGCGCTCCAGGGTGTAGTCGCGGCCGCCGAGCGTGCGGGTGGCGGGCAGCGTGTGGAAGGCGGAGGCGGGGAGCCGCAGCGCGCGGTCGCCGCTCTCGTCGGCGGCGCCCTTGTCCCGGAAGAAGAAGTACCAGTTGCCCTCGCCGAGCGGCACGGCACCGCCCGGTCCCTCCACGGCGTCCGGCCGCAGCTCGGCCCGGAAGCGGCGGGCGCTCTCGGGGCCGGTGAACTCGACCGGGAAGACCTGCTCCTCGCGGTGGGCGCTGTTCTGCGCGATCAGCTCGACCGGGTGCTCGGGGTCCTCGGGGTAGGTGCCCTCCAGGAAGAGCCGGCCGTCGTCCGTCCAGCTGGCCAGCTCGACGGCGGGCTGCACGGGACGGTCGGCGATCACCAGGTTGCCGCGCGCGCTGACGGTGAGGGCCAGCTCGCGGCGGCCGCCGTCCGGCCCGTCGGCGAGCGGGTAGCGGCCGGGGTGGACCGAGCCTGGGGCGTCGAGCGACGCCTTCAGGCCCGTACCGACGAGGTGGATGCTGTACGCGACGTTCTTCGGGGCGTCCTCGCCCGCGGGGCGGTTCTCCTCGACCGCGGCGAGCGGCAGCTCGGCGGTGAAGCGGTTCCAGCCGGCACCCGCGCCGGTGCCCACGGTGACGGGGACCTCGACGGTGGTCTTGCTGGCGCCGTGCGTCAGGACCAGGGTCAGCTCGTCCTTGACGAGGCGGGCGCGGACCACGCCGGAGACCTTGACGGTGCCGGGCCGCTCGCCCGGGCCGTGGGTCTCGAAGCGGGCGTCGACGCGCTCGGAGTGCAGCACCAGCTTGTCGCCCTCGAAGGCGGAAGCGATGCGGTGGTCGCCGTCGGGGCGGTGGACGGGCGGAGCGACGGACGCCTCGCGGACCGAGGGGAAGGAGCGGCGCAGCAGACCGCCCCGGGCGATGCCGACCTGGAACTGGAAGGTGAGCTGCTTGGGGCCGCTGTCCCCCTGGATGCGGAGCTTGGAGGCGTCCACGGAGGTCTCGAAGCCGGCGCGGTGGTAGTCGTGCAGGCTCTGCCGGGAGCGGGCGGTGGCCTCGGGCTCGTCGGTGCGGCGCAGCCGGAGCGGGACGACATGGCGCCGGCCGGCGCGCAGCCAGCCGATCCGGAACTCACTGGCCCCGGAGCTGACCGGCAGGTTGCGGATGTACGCGTAGCCGCTGAGGTGCAGCTTGCCGTCGCGCCACTGGGCGTCGCGCAGCCGGGCGGCGAGCGGCAGGTCGCGGTCGCCGACGCGCGCCACGGGGGCGGGCAGCGGCCGGGTGAGCACGGGGTAGTGGGCCACGCGCTTGCGCAGGCCGCTGACCTCGAACGCGCCGGGTTCCCGCTTCTCCTGGAGGAGCAGCGCCAGCAGCTCGTCCATGCGGTGCTCGCGCACCAGGTACCACATCACGCGCAGGCGCAGCGGCAGCCCGTCGAGCACCGAGGGGTCGACCTGGTCGATGAACTTGTTGGTGTACGTGAGGAACGCGTCCCGGTACTCCTGGTCACCGTCCGGCAGGACCTCCATGAAGTACCAGAGGTCGTTGGCCAGCGCGTGGGCCTCGTAGTGGTTCTTGTCGGCGGGGGTGCGGTTCTCCGCCAGGAACTCGGAGACGCCCTGGACGTGGGCGACGCGGTCGTGGATGCCGCGGACGACGGCCCGGCTGGTGGTGATGGAGCCGGGGCGGTCGCGCCAGTAGTAGACGGGGTCCTTGACGATGTCGACCGAGCCGGCCAGGAAGTGGGCGGGCAGCACGACGGGGATGTCCTCGTACAGCGCGCCGACCGGGAAGGCGAACTCGTGCTTGTCCCAGAAGGAGCGGCGGAAGACCTTGTTGCAGGCGATGCGGTCGCCGAGGAGGTCCAGGTCGCGCGAGACGTGGGTGCGCTTGCGCGTGGTGGCCATCGGCTTGCGGAACATCGGCGACTGCACCAGCTTGCCGCCGGCGCGCAGCCGCAGGACGTTGCCGGACGCCAGGTCCGAGCCGGTCTCCTCCAGCGATTCGACCAGCAGCTCGTAGGCGTTCGGCGGGATGATGTCGTCGCTGTCGCAGAAGGCCAGGTAGCGGCTCTCCGGGTGGGCGTTGCGGAAGCCGGTGTTACGGGCGTGCCCCAGTCCGCCGTTCTTCTGCCTGACCAGCTTGAAGCGGTCGTCGCTCGCGGCGAACTCGGCCGCCAGCGCGGCGCTGCCGTCGGTGGACCCGTCGTCGACCATCACCACCTCGAGGTCGGTCATGGTCTGCTCCGCGAGGGACTTCAGACAGTCCGTCAGGAAGAGTTCCACGTTGTAGACGGGGACAACGACACTGAGCCGTGGCGGCATGTTGAGCACGTCCGTTCATCAAGGGCCTGGCTATCCGTAGGGCTCAACCGCAGAGGCGGTCGGGGGTCACCGGTTACGGTCCCGAACGAGTGACTGCGCCTGCACCGTGCTCGCCCCGTGCACATGCTCCGGAAGGCCCGGTGGGCGGCCCGCCCACCAGATTAACCGATCGAAGGGTGACCCCTACAAGCACGCTGGCACACCCCCGCGAGCCCTCACCCGGCGGGGTCGGCACCCTGTGTGAGCGCCGCCACTGCGGAGGCCGCGAGGTCGTCCAGATAGCCCGGGGGCAGCTCGCCCCGGACCACCGCGAGCCGCCAGTAGAGCGGGCCGACGATCAGGTCGAGGGCGCGGTCGGGGTCGCTGCCGGGCGGCAGCTCGCCGCGCGCGACGGCGTCCCGGACGACCACGGCGGCGACGCCCTGCTGCGGGTCGAGCAGAGCGGCCTTGATGGCGTCGGAGATCTCCGGGTTCCTGGCCGCCTCGACCAGGAGGTCCGGGATGACCTGGGAGGCCAGCGGGTGGCGCAGGGCGTACGCGGCCAGTTCGAGGACCGCGCGCACGTCCCCGTACAGGGAGCCGGTGGCGGGGGCGGGCATGCCCTGCGCGGCGACGGCCGAGACCAGGTCCAGGACCAGGTGCAGCTTGGACTTCCAGCGCCGGTAGACGGCGGTCTTGCCGACGCCGGCCCGGCGGGCGATGCCCTCGATGGACATCCGGGCGAACCCGACCGCGGCGAGCTCGGCGAACACCGCGCTGCGGATGGCGTCGGTCACGTCCTCGCGCAGGACGGCGGCTCCCGCCGGGGCTCGGCGGCGGCTTCCGGGGTCGGTGGTCATGGCGGAATCATAGTCCGCGACGACGAAACGGTTGCGTTCCGACGTGAGTACGTCCTACCCTCGGCGTTGCGACGATACGGTCCCGTCCCGTCGCAGGGCGCGTCTTTCCCGCCCGCACGCCGTGCCCCCGCCTGCCCGCCTCCCGTCGAAAGCGATCGTGGTGAGCCAGACAACAGCCCCGGCCCCGGTGGACAGCCCGCCGCCCCTCTCCCCGCCCGTGTACGGCTCCGGCGAGCTCGCCGCGCTGGCCGAGCGCCACGGGCTGACCGTGAGCGGCGCGCGGCCTTCGCTGCGCGCGTACGTACGTCAGCTGTGGGGGCGGCGGCACTTCATCACGGCCTTCGCCACGGCCAGGCTGACCGCCCAGTACAGCCAGGCGAAGCTGGGCCAGGTCTGGCAGATCATGACCCCGCTGCTCAACGCGACGGTCTACTACTTCATCTTCGGCATCCTGATGAAGACGAAGCACGGTGTGCCGGACTTCGTTCCGTTCCTGGTCACGGGCGTCTTCATCTGGACCTTCACCAGCTCCTCGATCACCGCCGGCACGCGGGCGATCAGCGGCAACATCGGGCTCGTACGGGCGCTGCACTTCCCGCGCGCCTCGCTGCCGATCGCGCTCGCCCTGCAACAGCTCCAGCAGCTGCTGTTCTCGCTGGGCGCGCTGGTCCTGATCCTGCTGGCCTTCGGGCAGTACCCGCAGCCGGCCTGGCTGCTCGCCGCCCCCGCGCTGGCCCTCCAGGCCGTGTTCAACACCGGCATCTCGATGGTCATGGCCCGCCTCGCCGCGCGCACCCCGGACATCGCGCAGCTCACCCCGTTCGTGCTGCGCACCTGGATGTACGCGTCGGGCGTGATGTGGAGCATGGACACGATGCTGAGCGGCGACCGGGTGCCGGACTGGGTGAAGCTCGCGCTCGAACTGAATCCGGCGGCCGTCTTCATCGACCTGGTGCGCTTCGCGCTCATCGACAGCTTCGGCGCGAACCAGCTGCCCCCGCACGTCTGGGCGGTCGCGGCCGGCTGGGCGCTGGTGTGCGGCGCGGGCGGCTTCGTCTACTTCTGGAAGGCCGAGGAGAGTTACGGACGTGGCTGATTCCCTGATCCCGACGGTCGTCGTGGACGACGTCCACATCACGTACAAGGTCAACGGCGCCCGTACCGGCCGGGGCAGCGCCACCTCCGCGCTGAGCCGGATCGCGTCGCGCCGGCAGGCCCCGGGGGTGCGCGAGGTGCACGCCGTCAGGGGCGTCAGCTTCGCCGCGTACAAGGGGGAGGCGATCGGGCTGATCGGCTCCAACGGCTCGGGCAAGTCGACCCTGCTGAAGGCGATCGCGGGCCTGCTCCCCGCCTCGAAGGGTCGCGTCCACACCCACGGCCAGCCCTCGCTGCTCGGCGTCAACGCCGCGCTGATGGGCGACCTGACCGGCGAGCGCAACGTGGTGCTGGGCGGCCTCGCGATGGGCATGACGCGGGCGGAGATCCGGGAGCGCTACGACGAGATCGTGGACTTCTCCGGCATCAACGAGAAGGGCGACTTCATCACCCTGCCGATGCGCACGTACTCCTCCGGCATGGGCGCCCGCCTCCGCTTCTCGATCGCCGCCGCGAAGAACCACGACGTCCTGCTGATCGACGAGGCCCTCTCCACGGGCGACGCCCGCTTCCAGCAACGCAGCAAGGCCCGCATCCTCGAACTGCGCGAACAGGCCGGCACGGTGTTCCTGGTGAGCCACCACAACAAGTCCATCACCGAAACCTGCGACCGAGCCCTGTGGCTGGAGTCCGGCACCCTCCGCATGGACGGCCCGGCCAAGGAAGTCATGGCGGAGTACGAACGCTTCACGAAGAAGCGATAGCCGCACAACGCCCTCAAGCGCCGGCCACATCAAGCCTGCCCGGCGCTTGAGGGCATCCTTTGAGCCCGTCCGGCGATTGAGGACAAAGGGGCGAGCGGCCACGAACCCGCAGCCGCCCACCCCACCCGCGTCGCAGCCTAGGCGTGCGTACGCAGCAACGTCCGCATCGTCCGCATGGCCACCGAAAGATTCGCCAGATCAAACGCGTCCGACCCCTGGATCTCCTCCAGCGTCGACCGCGACCGGGCCAGGATCGCCGCGTTCTTGTCCTCCCACGCCTCGAACCGCTCCTGCGGCGACGACGCCCCGTCGCCCACGGCCAGCACATCGGCCGTCAGCGCCGCATGCGCCGCGTACAGGTCCTCGCGGATCGACGCCCGCGCCATCGACTGCCAGCGGTCCGCCCGCGGCAGCTCGATGATCCGGTCCATCAGCTGCGTGATCCCCAGCCGGTCCGCGAGGTCGTAGTACACCTCCGCGACGGCCAGCGGCTCCTTGCCCGTACGGTCCGCGATCGCCACGATGTCGAGCGTGGGGAAGGCGGAGGAGAACCCGGCGACGCGCTGCGCCAGCTCGTCCGGGACGCCCGCTTCGGTCAGCTCGTCCAGGATGCCCTGGTACCACTCCTGGTCGGCGCCCTTCAGCATCTTCGGCAGCGCCGCCCAGACCTGCTCGACACCGTCGCGGAAGAAGTCGACCGTCTCGGAGATCGCCAGCGGCTGCGGCCGGTTGCCCAGCAGCCAGCGCGAACCGCGCTCGACCAGCCGCCGAGAGTGCAGCCGGATCCGGGTCTGGACATCGGCGGCGACCTTGTTGTCGAGGGCTTCCACCGCGTCCCAGACCTCGCCGAGCCCGAAGATCTCGCGGGCCGCGAACTGCGCGCGCACGATCTCCTCGATGGAGGCCCCGGTCTCCTCCCGCAGCCGGTGCAGGAAGGTCGAACCACCGCTGTTGACCGTGTCGTTGACCAGCACCGTGGTGATGATCTCGCGCCGCAGGGCGTGCCCGTCGACCGCTTCGGAGTAGCGCGTGCGCAGCTGCTCCGGGAAGTAGGCGTGCAGCAGCTTCTGGAGGTGCGGGTCGTCCGGCAGGCTGGTCCCGATCAGCTCCTGCGCCGCCGTGATCTTGGTGTAGGCGAGCAGCACGGCCAGCTCGGGCTGCGTGAGCCCCTTGCCGGCGTTCAGCAGCTCGCGGATCTGCCGGTCGGTGGGCAGGAACTCCAGCGCCCGGTCGAGGTAGCCGTCGCGACCGAGCCGCCGCATGAAGCGCTGCTGGGCGTGGAGCAGGGAGGGCGCCTGCGCGACCGAGTTGGCCAGGGCCGTGTTCTGCGCGTAGTTGTTGCGCAGCACCAGGTGCCCGATCTCGTCGGTCATCTCGGCGAGCAGCTTGTTGCGCTGCTTGACGGTCATGTCGCCGTCCCGCACCAGCCCGTTGAGCAGGATCTTGATGTTGACCTCGTGGTCGGAGGTGTCCACCCCGGCGCTGTTGTCGATCGCGTCGGTGTTGATCCGGCCGCCGTCGCGGGCGAACTCGATGCGCCCGAGCTGGGTGGCACCGAGGTTGCCGCCCTCCCCGACGACCTTGGCGCGCAGGTCGGCGCCGTTGACGCGGATCGCGTCGTTGCCCTTGTCGCCGACGTCCGCGTTCGACTCGGCGGTGGACTTGATGTACGTGCCGATGCCGCCGTTCCAGAGGAGGTCGACGGGGGCCTTGAGGACGGCCTGCATCAGCTCGGCGGGCGTCATCTTGGTGACCCCGGCCTCGATGCCCAGCGCCTCGCGGATGTGGGCGTTGACCGGGATGGACTTGGCGCTGCGCGGGTGGACGCCGCCGCCCGCGGAGATCAGGTCCTTGTCGTAGTCGGCCCAGGAGCTGCGCGGCAGGTCGAAGAGGCGGCGCCGCTCGGCGTAGGAGGTGGCGGCGTCCGGGTTCGGGTCGATGAAGATGTGCCGGTGGTCGAACGCGGCGACGAGCCTGATGTGCTCGGAGAGCAGCATGCCGTTGCCGAACACGTCGCCGGACATGTCACCGACGCCGACGACCGTGAAGTCCTCGGTCTGGGTGTCGTGGCCGAGCTCGCGGAAGTGCCGCTTGACGGACTCCCAGGCGCCCCGGGCGGTGATGCCCATGCCCTTGTGGTCGTAACCGGCCGAACCGCCGGAGGCGAACGCGTCACCGAGCCAGAAGCCGTACGCGACGGCGACCTCGTTGGCGATGTCGGAGAACTTCGCGGTGCCCTTGTCGGCGGCGACGACCAGGTACGTGTCGTCCTCGTCGTGCCGGACGACGTCCTTGGGCGGGACGACCTCGCCGGCCACCATGTTGTCGGTGATGTCGAGGAGCGCCGAGATGAAGGTGCGGTACGCGGCGATGCCCTCGGCCATCCAGGCGTCCCGGTCGGACGGGTCGGGCAGCTGCTTGGCGACGAAGCCGCCCTTGGCGCCGACCGGCACGATGACGGTGTTCTTCACCATCTGCGCCTTGACCAGGCCCAGGATCTCCGTACGGAAGTCCTCGCGCCGGTCCGACCAGCGCAGGCCACCGCGGGCGACCTTGCCGAAGCGCAGGTGAACGCCCTCGACGCGCGGCGAGTAGACCCAGATCTCGAACGCCGGGCGGGGCGCGGGCAGGTCCGGGATGGACTGCGGGTCGAATTTCATCGAGACGTACGCGTGCGGCTCACCGTCGTCCGCGTGCTGGAAGAAGTTGGTGCGCAGGGTGGCCTTGATGACGGTGAGGAAGGAGCGCAGGATGCGGTCCTCATCGAGCGAGGCGACCTGGTCGAGGGCCCCGTCGAGCTCTTCGAGGAGCCCGTCGGTCAGCTCCGTGCCCGCGCTCTGGCGGCCCGGCGACATCCGGGCCTCGAAGAGCGAGACGAGCAGCCGGGTGGTGTGGACGTTGTTCTGGAGGGTGGACTCCATGTAGTCCTGGCTGAACGTGGAACCGGCCTGGCGCAGGTACTTCGCGTAGGCGCGCAGCACCATGGCCTGGCGCCAGTCGAGCCCGGCGCTCAGCACCAGCGCGTTGAAGCCGTCGTTCTCCGCCTCGCCGGTCCACACGGCGGCGAAGGCGTCCTGGAAGCGCTCGCGCGCCCCGTCGGCCAGGTAGCCGCCGTTGGCGGTGGCCTGCGGCATCCGCAGCCCGAAGTCGTAGATCCAGGCGTGCGTACGGTCGGCGCAGCGCAGCTCGTACGGGCGCTCGTCGACGACCTCGACGCCGAGCCGCTGGAGGGCGGGCAGCACGGCGGAGAGCGAGACCTGCTCACCGGTGCGGTAGATCTTGAAGCGGCGCTCGCCGGGGGCGGCGCCGACCGGCTCGTACAGGCTGAGCGAGAAGTCCCGCTCGTTCTCCTTGAGCGCTTCGAGGTGGACGAGGTCGGCGACGGCGGCGCGCGCCGAGTGGTCGGCCTTGTAGCCCTCGGGGAAGGAGTGCCCGTACTGGCGGAGCAGTTCGGCGGCGCGCTCCTCGCCGCACTCGGCGTTCAGCGCCTCCTGGAAGCCGTCGGCCCAGGAGCGGGCGGCCTCGACCAGGCGGCCTTCGATGCGGTCGGTCTCGGCGTCGGTGAGGCTGGGCAGCTCGCTGCCGGGCGGGACGCGGACGACGAAGTGCAGCCGGGAGAGGATCGATTCGGTGTTCCAGGCCGTGAAGTCGACGCTGGTGCCGTTCAGTTCCTCCTTGAGGATGTCGATCAGCCGCAGCCGGACACCGGTGGTGTAGCGGTCGCGCGGCAGGTAGACGATCGCGGAGTAGTAGCGGCCGTACTCGTCCTGGCGCAGGTAGAGGCGCAGCCGGCGCCGCTCCTGGAGGTAGAGCACCGAGGTGACGATCGAGCGCAGCTGGTCGACGGGCGTCTGGAACAGCTCGTCGCGGGGGTAGGTCTCCAGGATCTGGAGCAGGTCGCGGCCGTCGTGGCTGTGGGGCGTGAACCCGGCGCCCTCCAGCACCTCGGCGACCTTGCGGCGGATGACGGGCACCCGGCGCACGGACTCGGTGTAGGCGGCGGACGAGAAGAGGCCGAGGAAGCGGCGCTCACCGATGACGTTGCCATCGGCGTCGAACTTCTTCACGCCGACGTAGTCGAGGTAGCTGGGGCGGTGCACGGTCGCCCGGCTGTTGGCCTTGGTCAGGACGAGGAGCTTGTGCTCGCGGGCCTTGGCACGGGCGTCGGCGGGCAGCCGGTCGAAGGACGGGCTGACGGGGTGCGCCTCGTCCTCGGTGTGGTGCGGGTCGGAGCGCAGGATGCCGAGTCCGGTGCCGGGGACGGCGGCCAGCGAGTCGGTGTCCCGGAGCTCGTACTCGCGGTAGCCGAGGAACGTGAAGTGGTCGGCGGCGAGCCAGCGCAGCAGCTCCCGGGCCTCGTTGATCTCGTCGTCGGCGAGGTCGTCCAGCGGCTCGCCGGGCAGGTCGTCGGCGATCCGGAGCGCCGCGCCCCGCATCTTCTCCCAGTCCTCGACGGTCTCCCGTACGTCGGACAGGACGCGCAGCAGGTCCTGCTGGATCTGCTTGAGGTCCGCGCGGTCGGTCTCGCGGTCGATCTCGACGTGGATCCAGGATTCGACCAGCGCGTCGTGCGGCAGGCCCGCCTTGGCGTCCTTGGGGCCCTTGCCGCCGTCCCGGCGGGTGCCGTCGGTCAGGACCTCGACCAGCTTGCCGGTCACGTCGCGGCGGACGACGACCTGCGGGTGGATCACGACGTGGATGCCGCGGCCCTGGCGGGAGAGCTCGTTGGTGACGGAGTCGACCAGGAACGGCATGTCGTCGGTGACGACCTCGACCACGGAGTGGCTGCACGTCCAGCCGTTCTCCTCGACGGTCGGGGTGTGCACCCGGACGTTCGCCTTGCCCTGGGGGCGCTCCTCGGCCAGCCGGTAGTGGGAGGAGGCGGCACCGAAGACGTCGATCGGGTCCCGGCCCACGATGTCCTCGGGGGCGGTGTGCAGGTAGTAGCGCTGGAGGTAGGAGAGCAGGACGTCCTGGCGCGAGTGCTCCTGCCCGGCCCCCGAGCCGTCGGCCCCGGCGGACGCGACGTGCACCCGGGGGGCACCGTCCGGCCCGCCGACACCACCGCCCGGGCTGTTGTCAGCTACCTTGGCGGCCCGTGCGAGCAGCTCGGCCTTGGCTTCGTCCAGCTTGGTCTGCATGTCCTCTGGCTCCTGTCGCGCGCCGTTGCGTGACGTAGGTGAAAAGGTCGGCGTAACGCCACGACGCGGGGTTTCCGGTCGGGGTCGACGCTATGCCGCGATGAGAGACCGCCGGGACCGTATCGGCCGTTTCCAGTGGCCGGTCCGGGCGGGAGGGATCAGCCGAGGCAGCCCGGGCACGGTGGCGCTCCGGGCGCGGGCCGGGGGCTTCACTGCCCCCGAGGCATATCGCGCTGATCACGGCACCAGGCTATCTCGCCCGCACCGGTGACCGTCACGATCCGGATGTGTACAAAAGAAGCCCACGAAATTTGACACTCTGGACAGCGCGAACGCGTCGTCCGAAACCCTCGTCCGGCTACCGGGTGAGCTGCTCGGCGAGGGCGATCGCCTCGGTCAACGTGTCCACGACGGGGACACCGGCCTTCTCCAGGCTGGCACGGCTGTGCGAACCGCCCGTGTAGAGGACGGCCTTGGCACCGGCGTGCGCGGCGGCCACGGCGTCGTCCACCGCGTCACCTATGACGACCGTGTGCTGCGGGGATATCCCGTCCATGGCCGCGAGGTGCCGCCGCATGTACTCCGACTTGCTGCCGCCGGAGGGGCCGGTGCGCCCGTCCACGCGGACGAAGTGCCGCTCGATGCCGAAACCGCGCACGACGGGGACGAGCTCCTCGTGCCGGTACATGCTCATGATCGACTGGCTGCGCCCGGTCAGCTGCCACCCGGCCAGCAGCTCGGCGGCCCCGGCGGTGAGCCCGCAGGCGTCGCGCTGCTCGGTGTAGTGGCGGTGGAAGATCCCGTCCATCCGCTCCCACTCGGCGTCGGTGGGCAGGCGCCCCATCAGCCGCTCGTAGAACCGGGGTATCGGGATGCAGTACATCTCCCGGTACTGCTCCACGGTGATCGGCGCCAGGCCGACCTCCCCGAACGCGGCGTTGGTCGCGCCGACGACGGCGGTGTTGTCGTCGAGCAGCGTGCCGTTCCAGTCCCAGACCAGATGCGTGCGGTGGTGTTCCCCCGGTGCGATCCCCATGCCGGAAACGGTACTCGCCTCCACTGACAACGCCCTCGCCTACCCGATCAGGCCGGGGATCTCCTGCACCCCGAACCACAGCAGCTCGTGGTCCTCGGCGCCGTCGACGGTGAACTGCGCGTCGTCGTCCCCGAGGTCCGCCGCCCCGAGCGCGGCCGCGGCGGCGGTGACGTCCTGGTCCGCGTCGTCGGAGTCGACGTGCACCGCGGCGGCCTTGGCCAGCGGCACGGCGGAGGCGATCGTGACCTCGCCGAGCGAGGAGGCGTCCAGGATGTGGTCCGGGTCGGCGACGGCGGCCCCGTCCGGCACGTCGACGGCGACGACGACGCGGCGCCGGGCGGCCTGCGGGTCCCCGGCGATCAGGCGCAGCGAGGCGGAGGCGGCCCGGTTGAGCGCCGCGTACTCCAGCTCCTCGATGTCGTCGGAGACGTACCACTCGCGCAGCGCCGGGGTGACGGCGTAGGCGGTGAGCGGACCGGGCCCCAGCTCACCGGCCCGGTGCGCGGCGGCGAGCCCGGCGAGGGTCAGGGGTACGTACACGCGCATGGCTCGGCCGCTTTCGTAGTCGGAGACGCCCTCAGGATACGTGCGACGTCCCCCTTTGGGGTTACGCGTATCCCCCGGCCCCCGTCCACCTCACGCCGCCCACTCACCCTGCCCGCCCCGGCCCCCGCTCGCCCCATCACCCGCCCGCCACCCGGACAGGTGAATCCCACCGCACCCCGGCTCCCCTCCCCGACACTTGCGACAAATCCGACGCCCCCGTAGAAGATCACCAACAGAAGTTACCGCCCGGTAAAACCGGGCCTCTGGAGCACGGGGGCGACAGATGACCACGAACAGGACCCGGCCCGCAGGCCGCAAGGACACCCGCAGGCCCGAAGCCGTACCCGCCCAGCGCCACCGCGTCCCGAGGCGCATGCGCCCCCACCACTGGTTCGCGGAACGCCTGCTCGCGGTCCTGAGCGGCCAGCGCCCGGTCCACTGGATGCTGGGCCACACGATCGGCGACGCCTACGACCAGCTGGCCGAACTGGCCCCCACGACACCCCTGCGCACCCGAGGCACCCGCCCGGTCATCCGCATGTGCCGAGGCGCCCAGCCGGCCCCCGGCGTAGTGGAGGCCTGCGCCAGCATCGCCGCGGGCGAGGAGGTCCGGGCCATGGCCTTCCGCCTGGAACAGGGCGCGGACCTGCGCTGGCGCTGCGCGGCGGTGGAACTGGGCAACACACCGATGCGAACCCGGTGAGCGGACGAGCCGGGCGCTCGCGGGGCCCGCCGGGGCGAGCCCCACACAAAGGGGCCAGGGGCCCGCAAAAGGGCCAGAGGCGACCGAGGGTTCACACAGGGCCCAGGAGGCTCGCACAGGGCCACACAGGCACCCGCAAGGGCCTCCCAACCGGCCCAGGCGCAATCTCCCAGCCCCGCCGGCGTTTGAGGCGCGGGGTCCGGGGCAGCGCCCCGGTTTCGGGAAGGGGCGGGTAGGGGAACACGCCCGCCGCAGGCGCCCCCACCCGCACCCCACCCCGAACACGGCTGGGCCGGACACCACCCGGTGCCCGGCCCAGCCGCCAACCCACAACGTCAGCGCAAGCTACTTCTTACGCCGCCGCCCCCCAGAAGACTTCTGCGCCTTACGCCGCTCCGCCCGAGTAAGCCCGTCCGACTCCGACCCGGCACCGACCCCGGCCCCGTCCCCGTTCGCGAAGTCGCCCTCGACGACCCCGCCCTCCCCGTCAACCGTGGGAGCGGAGAAGTGCAGCCGGTCCGGCCGCTGCGGAGCGTCCAGCCCCTTCGCCCGGATCTCCGGCCGCGAGGCCGGCACCGCGTCCTCCTTGGACAGCGAGGTCGCCGCGTCCTCGACCGGCACCTCCTCGACCTGCTGCTCGACCTGGACCTCCAGGTTGAACAGGTAGCCGACGGACTCCTCCTTGATGCCCTCCATCATGGCGTTGAACATGTCGAAGCCCTCGCGCTGGTACTCGACCAGCGGGTCCTTCTGGGCCATGGCCCGCAGGCCGATGCCCTCCTGGAGGTAGTCCATCTCGTAGAGGTGCTCACGCCACTTGCGGTCCAGGACGGACAGCACCACACGCCGCTCCAGCTCACGCATGATCTCGGAGCCGAGCGTCTTCTCCCGCTCGTCGTACTGCTCGTGGATGTCTTCCTTGACCGACTCGGCGATGAACTCCGCCGTGACCCCGGCCAGATCCCCGGCGGTCTCCTCCAGCTCGGCGACGGTGACCTTCACCGGGTAGAGCTGCTTGAACGCGCCCCACAGCCGGTCGAGGTCCCACTCCTCGGCGAAGCCCTCCGCCGTCTCCTGGCGGATGTAGTCGTCGATGGTGTCGTCCATGAAGTGGCGGATCTGCTCCTGCAGGTCCTCGCCCTCCAGGACCCGGCGCCGCTCGCCGTAGATGACCTCACGCTGCCGGTTGAGCACCTCGTCGTACTTCAGGACGTTCTTACGCGTCTCGAAGTTCTGCTGCTCGACCTGCGACTGCGCGGACGCGATGGCCCGCGTCACCATCTTGTTCTCGATCGGCACATCGTCCGGCACGTTGGCCATCGACATGACACGCTCGACCATCTGCGCCTTGAACAGCCGCATCAGGTCGTCGCCGAGCGACAGGTAGAAGCGGGACTCGCCCGGGTCGCCCTGACGACCGGAACGACCGCGCAGCTGGTTGTCGATGCGGCGCGACTCGTGCCGCTCGGTGCCCAGCACGTAGAGCCCGCCGAGGTCCTTGACCTCCTCGAACTCCGCCCGCACGGACTCCTCGGCCTTCTCCAGCGCGGCGGGAAGGGCGGCGGCCCACTCCTCGACGTGCTCGACGGGGTCGAGCCCGCGCTGCCGCAGCTCCGCCTCGGCGAGGTCGTCCGGGTTGCCGCCGAGCTTGATGTCGGTGCCTCGTCCGGCCATGTTCGTCGCGACGGTCACCGCGCCCTTGCGGCCGGCCTGGGCGACGATCGTCGCCTCCCGGTCGTGCTGCTTGGCGTTGAGCACCTCGTGCTGGACACCGCGCTTGGAGAGCTGCTGCGAGAGGTACTCCGACTTCTCGACGGAGGTGGTGCCGACGAGGATCGGCTGCCCCTTCTCGTGCTTCTCCGCGATGTCGTCCACGACGGCGGCGAACTTCGCGACCTCGGTGCGGTAGATCAGGTCCGACTGGTCGACGCGCTGCATCGGCCGGTTCGTCGGGATCGGCACCACGCCGAGCTTGTAGATCTGGTGGAACTCGGCGGCCTCGGTCATCGCCGTACCGGTCATGCCGGAGAGCTTGTTGTAGAGGCGGAAGAAGTTCTGCAGGGTGATCGTGGCGAGCGTCTGGTTCTCGTCCTTGATGTCCACCCCTTCCTTCGCCTCGATCGCCTGGTGCATGCCCTCGTTGTAGCGGCGGCCGGCGAGGATACGGCCGGTGTGCTCGTCGACGATCATGACTTCGCCGTCGATGACGACGTAGTCCTTGTCCTTCTTGAAGAGTTCCTTGGCCTTGATGGCGTTGTTGAGGTACCCGACGAGGGGGGTGTTCACCGACTCGTACAGGTTCTCGATGCCGAGCCAGTCCTCGACCTTGGAGACACCGGACTCGTGGATCGCCACGGTCCGCTTCTTCTCGTCGACCTCGTAGTCGCCGGTCTCCTCGATGCCCTTGAGCGGGTTGCCCGCCTCGCCCTTGGTGAGGCGCGTGACCAGCTTGGCGAAGTCGCCGTACCACTTGGTGGCCTGGTCGGCGGGACCGGAGATGATCAGCGGCGTACGGGCCTCGTCGACCAGGATCGAGTCGACCTCGTCCACGATCGCGAAGTTGTGGCCGCGCTGGACCAGCTCTTCCTTCGACCACGCCATGTTGTCGCGGAGGTAGTCGAACCCGAACTCGTTGTTCGTGCCGTACGTGATGTCGCAGGCGTACTGCTCACGGCGCTGGGCCGGAGTCATGTTCGCGATGATGCAGCCGACGTCGAGCCCGAGGAACTTGTGGACCCGGCCCATCATCTCGGAGTCACGCGAGGCCAGGTAGTCGTTCACCGTGATCAGGTGGACGCCGTCGCCGGACAGGGCGTTCAGATACGCGGGCAGCGTGCCGACGAGGGTCTTGCCCTCACCGGTCTTCATCTCGGCCACATAGCCGAGGTGCAGCGCGGCGCCGCCCATGATCTGGACGTCGTAGTGGCGCTGGCCGAGGACACGCTTGGCCGCCTCGCGGACGGTCGCGAACGCCTCGGGAAGCAGGTCGTCCAGGCTCTCGCCGTCCGCGTACCGTTCCTTGTACTCGTCGGTGAGCGCCCGCAGCTCGGCGTCGGAGAGGTTGACGAAGTCCTCTTCGATGGAGCTGACCTGGTCCGCGATGCGGTGCAGTTTGCGCAGGATCTTGCCTTCGCCTGCACGCATGAGCTTGTTGAAGACGGACACTGAGGCTGGTCTCCTTGCCGGTCGGGCCTGGGCACGGGTCGTGTGATGGACGCTGGCACGGGCACGGCAGGTGGGCCCCACCGCAACGGTCATCGTAAGCGAGGACCCCGCCGCGCCGGGAGGGCTGCCACCGCGTTCTCCCCGCGGTGCCCTTCAGAGTCAACGGACGAAGGGCACCGAAGGTGCCGGGGAATCACGAAAAGTACTCGCGTCCTCACCGGCACCTCACCAGAATCCCTTCATGGAAGCCATCGAACCGATCGCCCTCACCACCGACCGCCTGCTGCTGCGACCCTTCACCCCCGACGACACCGACGCGGTGTACGAGGAGTGCCAGGACCCGGAGATCCAGCGCTGGACGGTCGTCCCCTCGCCGTACGACCGTTCCGACGCGGAGTTCTTCACCGAGCGGATGTGCCCCGAGGGCTGGCGGGACGGCTCCATGTACAACTTCGCCGTGCGGACCCGTGAGGACGGGGCCCTGGCGGGCGCGCTCGGCGTCAACCGCCGCACCCTTTCGGGCACGTACGAGATCGGCTTCTGGACCGCGAAGGAGCGGCGCGGCCGCGGCTACATGACCGAGGCCGTCCTGTGCGCCGCCCGCTGGGCCTTCACCTCGCTGGGCTGCGACCGGCTGGAGTGGCGTGCGGAGATCGGCAACGCCCCGTCGCGGGCCGTCGCGCTGCGCGCAGGCTTCCGCATGGAGGGCGAGCAGCGCTCGGGCCTGCTCAACAAGGGCGTACGCCGCGATACGTGGGTGGGCGCGCTGCTCCCCGCGGACCTGGGTCTGCCGGGCACCGCCCCGTACGTTCCGGCGGGCGGTGTCAGTGCCGCCCCCTAGAGTGCGGAGCATGACGTCTGTGCAGCCACCCGCAGTCGAACTCTCCGCCGACCAGGCCCGCAGAATAGCCCTGCGGGCCCAGGGCTTCCTGGGCGCACCGGACCGCCGGTCGGGGGTGCCCGGGGTGCTGCGCCACCTCGGCGCCGTACAGCTGGACACGATCTCGGTGCTGGCCCGCTCGCACGAGCTGATCCCGTACGCGCGCCTGGGCGCGATCGGGCGGCGCACGGTCGAGGAGGCGTACTGGTCGGGCGGCCGCGCCTTCGAGTACTGGTCGCACGCGGCGTGCATCCTGCCCGTCGAGGAGTGGCCGCACTTCGCGTTCCGCCGCCGCGCCTACCGCGCCCGGCCGCAGTGGTCCCACGACCTGCCGGACGGCGCGTACGACACCGTCATCAAGCAGTTGACCGCCGAGGGCCCGCTGACGGCGACGGAGCTGGGCGGCGCGAAGAACGGCGGGGAGTGGTGGGACTGGTCCGCCTCGAAGGTGGCCGTCGAGCGGGCCCTGATGTACGGCGAGGTGGTGTGCACCGAGCGGCGCGGCTGGAAGCGGGTCTACGACCTCGCGGAGCGCGCCCTGCCCGACACCGTGTTCCACGACGACCTGGACGACGCGGAGTGCCTGCGCCGCCTCGTCGCGCTCGCCGGTCAGTCGCTGGGCGTGGGCACCCGGGCGGACATCGCCGACTACCACCGTCTCAAGGGCGAGCAGTTCGACGCCGTGGTGGCGGACTCCGGGCTGGTGCCGGTGACCGTGGAGGGCTGGTCGAAGCCGGCCTGGGCGGACCCGGCGGCGCTGGCCTCCGAGCCCCGGGGCCGGCACCGGACGACGCTGCTGTCGCCGTTCGACTCGCTGGTCTGGGAGCGGGCGCGGACCGAGCGGATCTTCGGTTTCACCCACCGCCTCGAGGCGTACGTGCCCAAGCAGAAGCGGATCCACGGCTACTTCGCGATGCCGCTGCTGGCGGGCGGGAAGCTTCAGGGCCGGGTCGACCCGGCCCGTGAGGGGACGACGCTGATCGCCCGGCAGGTGTCCCTGGCGGGCGCGAAGGCCGTGGCACCGATGGCTCAGGCCCTGGTGGAGGCGGCTTCCTGGGTCGGCTGCACGGACGTCCGGCTGGAGCGTGTGGAGGCTCCGGAGCTGCGCGGGCCGCTTTCGGCGGAGATCGCCCGCCTGCTGGCCTGACCGCGCCCGGTGCGCCGGCCGTCGCGCCGGTTCACCGGATCTCCAGGATCTTCTCCCGCATCGCGTAGACGACCGCTTCCATCCGGGAGTGGAGCTGGAGCTTCTCCAGAATGTTGCGGACGTGGTTCTTCACGGTGTTCTCGGAAATGAACAGTTGCTTCGCGATATCGCGATTGTTCATGCCGGTCGCGACCAGTTTGAGGACTTCCAGTTCCCGTTCGGTCAGCCGGGGCGCCGGGACCAGCCGGCGTTCATCGGTGCGCTGGATCATCGACTTGAACTCGGTGAGCAGTTTCGACGCCATCGACGGACTGATCTGGGACTGCCCGTCGGCGACCGCGCGAATCGCGGTGGACACCTCGTCCGTGGAGATCTCCTTGAGGAGATAACCCGTGGCCCCGGCCTTGATCGCCTCGTAGAGATCGGCTTCCTCGTCGCTGATCGTCAGCATGATGATCTTCGCACTGGGAGCCACTTCCTTGATCGACGTGCAGGCCTCGATTCCGCCTCGCCGGGGCATCCGCACATCCATCAGCACGATGTCCGGGAGCAGGTCGGCCGCCTTGTCGACCGCCTCGGCGCCGTCCCCGGCCTCACCGACGACCTCGATGTCCTCCTCGTGCGCGAGGACGATCTCCAGCCCTCTGCGGAAGAGCGCGTGGTCGTCCACCACCAGGACCCGGATCGGCTCCTTGCGGTAGCCGCCGTCCCGGTCCGCACCGCCAAGGTCGCGTGCGGGATCCTCGGCATCACTCGCGTCGCGCACGGGCCCGAAGGTGTCCGCCATCGTTCCTCCCCCTGAAGGCCACGGCCTGAAATTCACGAACGGTCCGCCAACGGCAGTTCACAGAGCACCGATTGGCTTGGGCCGCCATGATTTCATGCCGGGACGGCAGTGCGGTGATGACTTGGCGACAGACGGGTGCCCCTGGGGGCGTACGGACGCTCCAGGGGCACCACTCGATGGTGGCGTCAGCCGCCGAGCGCGCCGCCCGCGCCGCCCGCCTCGTCGGCGGCCAGCGGGTCGGTCCTCAGGTGGATGACACCGTAGTCGTAGGCGTGTCGCCGGTAGACGACACTGGGTTCCTTCGTCTCGTTGTCCACGAACAGATAGAAGTCGTGTCCGACCAGTTCCATCTCGTAGAGGGCCTGGTCGAGCGACATGGGCGCCGCGACGTGCGTCTTCTCGCGCATCACCAGCGGACCTTCGCCCTGCACCTCGAGCGAACCGATCCTGGTGGTGGGTACGGGCTGTGCCGTCTCGTCGGAAATCAGCTCGCCGTCACCGTTGAAGGATGCCGCGTCCGGCACCATCTCTCCGACCTCGGCAGCGGGAATGCGCCCCGAGCCCCGGCGGCTGTAGCGCTTGTCGTGCTGCTTGCGCAGCCGGGCCTCCAGCTTGCCGGTGGCCAGGTCCAGCGCTGCGTACGGGTCGCCTGCGGCCGCTTCTGCCCTGATGACCGGTCCACGCGAGCGGAGCGTGATCTCCACCCGGTCGGAGCGGTCTGCCTGACGAGGGTTCGGCTCCTTGGACACCTCCACGTCGAGGCTGATCACCTTGCCGTCGAACTTCTGGATCTTGTCCAGCTTCAGCTTCTCGGCCACGTGCTTGCGGAACCGCTCGGGCACCTCGGTCTTGCGGCCCTTGACGACGATGTCCACGCAGAACTCCGTTCCCGGATCGCTCCGCTCGGCGGCGGAGCATCTCCCTTTTGCACCTGGTCCCGGTGATGGCCGGGACCGCGGACTCGGTGACTTCCACCTCCTCCTCCCCAGCCGGAGGGGTTTCCACCCCACCGGATTTCCGGTTTCCGAACCACTGGTGGGTCGCCTGCCCGAAACCTGATGGTGCATTCGTCGAGGGCCGGCATTCACCATTCCTCACACCCGAACATAGCCTGCTCGGACGGTTGTCGGCACCCGCTACTCGCACGTACCTCCGTTCAGGTCTTTTTACCCACTCACTACCTGCAACGATGCAAGTTCAGTTCCAGTTCCGGTTTATTTCCCGGCCGGCGGGACACGCTGCGTCGAAGGCCAAAGGGGGCGCCGCGACCACGGCCGCGTCACGCACGCGGGACCCCGCCCGCCCGCAGGCCGCACCGACCGCCCGGGCCGCCTCGGCGAGCGTGGCTCCCGTGGTCAGCAGGTCGTCCACCAGCACCACCCGTCCGGCGGTGAGCAGCCGCCCGCTCCCGGGCGCCACGTCCAGCGCCCCGGCCAGGTTGGCCCCGCGCTCCGCCGCGGTCAGGCCCGACTGGTCGGCCACCGCCCGCCGCTGCCGCAGCACCGGGGCGACGGTCGCCGTAACGCCCGTCCGCCGCAGCTGGGCGGCCGCCGCCAGCGCGATCCGGCGCGCCGGATCATGTCCGCGCGCCGCCACCGCCCGGCGCGCGGAAGGCACCGGTACGAGCAGCAGCAGCCGCCCGTCCGGATCCCGCCCGATTCCGGCCCGTATGGCACCCGCCAGCGCCCGGCCGAGCGGACGCGCCATCGCGAGCACACCGCGCTCCTTGTGGGCGAGCAGCACCGCCCGCACCGCGCCCTCGTATCCGGCGGCGGCATGCACCACCGGCAGCCCGGCGGGCTCCGGCGAGGGCCGCACCCGGCGCGGCGCTCCGCCGTACAGCCGCGCGCCGCACGCCTCGCACAGCTCCGTCCGCGCCCTGCCGCAGCCACCGCAGGCCACCGGAAGGACGAGCCCGCTGATCTCGCGCCACCACCCCCGCACACCTCAACTGTGCGCCTCCCGGAGCCGGCGGGCCACCCCTGTGGAAAACTCCGGCGGGCGGCGGTGTCAGCCCGGGTAGACCAGCGCCGAGCCCTCCTTGAGGACCGTCTGCCAGTTGTCGCCGGGGAGCAGCTTCACTATCCCGTCGCCGAAGGTGTCCGCCATGAGCGGCAGCTGCTCGTCGTCGGCGGCGGCGATGGCCAGCACCTGGTTCACCCCGGGCAGGACGCCCGAGGAGGGCGTCGAGCCGTCCGCCTGCACGTAGCGGACCTGCTGTACGCCGCCCTGTTCCTTGCCGACCACCACGAGGCGGCTGCGGCCGGACCAGGACACCGCCGTCACGTCCGCGAGCTGCGGCGCCGCCTGACGCAGGTCGACCACGGAGACCTGGTCGTCCTCCTGCGGGCCGAGCCGCTCGATCCTGCCGATCTTCAGCGTCGTATGGCCGTCCTTCGTCAGCAGCAGCGCTATGCGCACCCCGTCCGAGGAGAGCCGCAGCCCGGCGATCCGGCTGCCGCCCAGGCTCGGCACGGTCACTTCCTGCGGCTTGCCCGTGCCGTGGGGCAGCCTCAGCAGCCTGGAGTCCGCCGGGTCGCGGTCGGCGACCCAGAGGTCACCCCGGCCGTCCCAGCTGGGCGCCGTCAGCCGGTCCGCGGGGTCGGCCGCCTTGCTCGTCAGGGCCGGTACGGGGAGCTCGCCGTCCGCGGCGATGGAGGTCACGTAGAGCGACTCGTTGTGCTGGGAGAGCGCCGCGGCCGACTGCTCGTCCCGGGCCACGCCGACCGCGCTCACCTTCAGCGCGCCGTCGCCGAAGGGACCGGCCACCGGCTCCGGCTCGCCGCTGCCCCTGGTGCTGCCCGGGATGCGCTCCACCCGGCCCTTGGCATCCACGAAGTACTGGCTGTCGGGTCCGCCCGAGGAGCCGTCGGGGGCGTACGCCTCGGCCTGGTCCGCGTCGAGCACGCACAGCGGCGAACCGTCGGAACGCTGCAGCTCCACCTGCTCGACCCGCGCGGAGGTCAGGTCCCGGAGGGTGAAGAGGACCTGCGAGGCCATCATCCGGCAGTCCCGCTGCCCGGTCCCGTCCGCGTTCTTGTTGAGCGGGACCTTCAGGACGTTGCGGTCGTCGGGCGTCAGGGAGACGACGCTCTTCCCGAGGCCCGTCCCCTTGGGAAAGCGCGAGGCGACGACGGGCCGCAGCCAGTCGGTCGGACCTCGCAGAAGACTGCGGACCGCCTGCGTCACCGTGTCCATCCCGGTCGCCGGGTCGGTCCGGTTGCGGAGGTAGACGGGGTCGGCGACGAGCGGGGCGTCCGCGTCGGACCCCCCGGTCGCGAAGTAGTACTTATTGACCGAGCGGTACAGCCGCTTGAAGTCGGACTGGCCGAGCACCAGGCCGTCCGGCACCGAGTCGATGCGCCATTCCTTGCCCTCCGGCGTCTTCTCCCGCACCAGGTGGAGCGTGCGGGAGTAGTCCGTGGGGACGAGCGGCTGGTACGCGTTCTGCTCGTCGACCGTCGCCACCTGCTCCCCGGTCAGGGTGTAGATGACCTCGGTCGTGGAGCGGTCGTGGTCGTTGACCGGACGGTCGCTCCGGTTCGGCGCCTTGGCCAGCACGGTGGTCTCCGCGCTCGGCCTCCACCGGCGCGACGCCTCCTTGGTGAGGTACTTGCGCGTCGTCCGGAAGTCGGAGTCGTCGCTGGTCATCGACTCCAGGAAGCCGTCCACCACCTCATTCGGGGTGGCGCCGTCGCGTGGGGCGACCGCGTACACCTGCACCTGGGAGTCGCCGGGCTGCGAGGCGTCGACGGCCTTGATGTCCCCGGACACGGGCATCGAGCCGCAGGCCGACAGCACGAGCGCACCGCACCCGACCAGCACGGTCACCCCCACCACACGCCCACGGCCGCCCTGACGGCGGTCAGTCCTCACGGATCGTGTCCTCCCGCCCCGGTTCGCGCCCCGGAGAGTCGTTGTGACCGGTCTGCCGCTCCTCCGAGGGACGCGGCACCACCCGTGCCCCGTTGCCCGGCAGGGCCGCCGGGTGCACCGACACGGGCGCGGTCCTGGCCGGCACGGCTGCCCGGCCGGGCAGCGGGGCACGGCCCGTACCGGCGTGCTGCGAGGGCACGGCCAGCAGCCGGTGCCCGCCGCCCGTGCCGGTGTTCGTACCGGAGGTTCCCGTGGCGGAGGCGTCCTCGGCCCGCTCCCGGCTCTCCCGGTTGCGCCGCGAGTCCTCCGGCTCCAGCGGTATCGGCGAGCCCCGCAGCGGCTCGTCCGCCGTACGCGGCAGCGTCAGCCGGAACTGCGAACCGCCGCCGGGCTCGCCCCACGCCTGGAGCCAGCCGCCGTGCAGCCGGGCGTCCTCCACCGCGATGGAGAGGCCGAGGCCGGTGCCGCCGGTGGTCCGGGCCCGGGCCGGGTCGGCCCGCCAGAAGCGGTTGAAGACCCGGGTCGCCTCGCCGGGCTTCAGCCCCACTCCGTAGTCCCGGACGGCGACGGCGACCGCTCCGCCGGCCGCGCCCAGGCGCACGACCACGTCGCGCCCCTCCCCGTGCTCGACGGCGTTGACGACGAGGTTGCGCAGGACGCGCTCGACGCGCCGCGCGTCGGCCTCGGCGATCACCGGCTGCTCGTCGCCGACGACCCGGATCCGGGTGCCCTTGCGCTCGGCGAGCGGCTCGGCGCCGCCGATCACCCGGCGCACCACCTGCCGCAGGTCTATCGGCTCCGCCTCCAGCGCGGCGGCGCCGGCGTCGAAGCGGCTGATCTCCAGCAGGTCCGAGAGCAGCGACTCGAAGCGGTCGAGCTGGTCGCCCAGCAGCTCGGCGGACCGGGCCGTGATGGGGTCGAAGTCGACCCGCGCCTCGTGGATGACGTCTGCGGCCATCCGTACCGTCGTCAGCGGCGTACGCAGCTCGTGCGAGACGTCCGAGACGAACCGCCGCTGCATCCGGGACAGCTCCTCCAGCTGCTGGATCTTCAACTGGAGGCTCTGCGCCATCTTGTTGAAGGCCTCGCCGAGCCGGGCGATGTCGTCCTCGCCGGTGACCTTCATCCGTTCCTGGAGTCGCCCGGCGGAGAGCCGTTCGGCGATGCCCGCGGCCATGCGTACGGGGGTGACGACCTGGCGCACCACGAACCAGGCGATGGCGCCCAGCAGCACCACCACGAACAGGCCGGCGGTCGCCAGCGTGCCCTTGACCAGGGTCAGGGACTTCTCCTCCTGCGTGAGCGGGAAGACGTAGTACAGCTGGTACGGGTCGCGGTCGATGTCGTAGAGGCGCTTGCCGACGATGAGACCGGGCTGGGACTCCTGCCCGTCCTCGTACTGGATCAGCACATACGTCTGGAAGGCGCCGGGGCCCTTGTTCACCGCGTCCCGCAGGCTCTGCGGAATGCTCGCCGCCTTGACGTTCCCCGAAACACGGGGCGCGCGGGCGCCCTCGTCGGCACTGAGCGCCACCACGTTGAAGGCGTTCTTGCCGCCACTGGCGAGCTGGTCGACCAGCTCGGTGCGCCAGGAGTTGTTCTCGGTCGTACCGTCCGCCCCGTCGTCGCCCTGGCCGGCGACGGGGGTGAGCGGCGCGTTGGCCTTCTCCTGGGCGGCCGCGAACCCGCCCGCGGCCTGTGTCTGGGCCGCCTTGCCCTTCGCGTCGAGCAGGCCGTTGCGCACCTGCCCGATCACGACGAGGCCGAGCAGCAGCACCACTCCGAGCGACATCAGCAGCGTGCCCGCGACGACCCGCAACTGGAGGTTGCGACGCCACAGCCGCACGGCGGGCAGCAGCGGACGCCGCACCCAGCGCATCAGCAACCGCGGCAGCGGCCCGCCGGGCGCCCGGTCCTGGAACAACCGGCCGCCCTGCAGGAAGCGCTCGACGGGGGACGAGATGTGCCCTGAACCGGCAGCCCGCTCCGCACGGACTCCCGGCTCCCCGGGCTTCGGAGCAGTGCTACCCAGGGACATGTCAGCTCGGTCCGGCCTTGTAACCGACACCTCGGACGGTCACCACGATCTCCGGCCGCTCCGGGTCCTTCTCGACCTTGGAGCGGAGCCGCTGCACATGCACGTTGACCAGGCGGGTGTCCGCCGCGTGCCGGTAGCCCCAGACCTGTTCCAGGAGCACCTCACGGGTGAAGACCTGCCACGGCTTGCGCGCGAGCGCGACCAGCAGGTCGAACTCCAGCGGCGTCAGGGCGATGGACTGCCCGTCCCGCTTCACCGAGTGCCCGGCGACGTCTATGACCAGGTCCCCGATGGTCAGCTGCTCCGGGGCCGGCTCTTCGGACCTGCGCAGACGAGCCCTGATCCGGGCCACCAACTCCTTCGGTTTGAACGGCTTGACGATGTAGTCGTCGGCCCCGGACTCCAGGCCCACCACTACGTCAACCGTGTCGCTCTTGGCAGTGAGCATGACGATCGGCACACCCGACTCGGCCCTGATCAGCCTGCAGACCTCGATGCCGTCCCTACCGGGCAGCATGAGGTCGAGCAGGACCAGGTCCGGCTTCGCCTCTCGAAATGCAGCAAGTGCCTTGTCGCCGTCCGCTACGAACGACGGCTCGAAACCCTCACCACGCAGCACAATCCCGAGCATCTCGGCCAGTGCGGTGTCGTCGTCGACGACAAGGACGCGTCCCTTCATAAACGACATCATCCCATTAGCTAATCGTTACCTGCGATGATCTGGCACACAGCTCTGCCAGCCCGGCCCCCGTGACCGGCGAGATTACGCCTTCTTCCGTGACGATCGCCGTGACCAGCTCCGGCGGCGTGACATCGAAGGCGGGGTTGTACGACTGGGTCCCCACCGGGGCGACGAGCACTCCGCCCGTCTCCTCGTCCCCGACCCCGAACGGCGGGACTGTGAGCTCCGTCACTTCCCGACCGGAACGCTGCTCCACGGTGATGGACGCCCCGTCCGCCGTGAGCAGATCCACGGTCGTCGTCGGCGCCACCACGATGAACGGTACGTGGTGGTACTTGGCGAGCACCGCCAGCGGATAACTCCCCACCTTGTTGGCCACCGACCCGTCCGCGGCGATGCGGTCCGCCCCGATCAGCACGGCGTCCACCTCCCCCGCGGCGAACAGCGACCCCGCCGCGTTGTCCGTGAGCAGGCTGTACGGCATGCCGTTGCGCGCCGCCTCGTACGCGGTCAGCCGGGCACCCTGCAACAGCGGACGGGTCTCGTCCACCCACAGCCGCCTCAGCCGGCCCTCCCGGTGGGCCCCGAGCGCCACCGCGAACGCGGTGCCCTCACCCCCGGAGACGAGCGCCCCCGTGTTGCAGTGGGTCAGCAGCCGGTGGCCCCCGCCCGGAACCAGCTCGTCCAGCAGGGCGAGCCCGTGCCCGGCCATCCGCACGCTGGCCTCGGCGTCCTCCCGGTGCAGCGCCTTGGCCTCCGCCAGCGCGGCCGCCCCCGCCCGATCCTGACCGGCCCCCTTGTCGAGCGCCGCCCAGTACGCCGCAGCGGCCCGGCGCACGCCGTATCCCAGGTTCACGGCGGTGGGGCGCGCCCGCTCCAGGAGCCCGGTGGCCTCCGCCACGTCGTAGCCCCGCACCGCGGCCAGAGCAACACCGTAGGCACCGGCGATCCCCAGCAGAGGCGCCCCTCGCACGGCGAGGGTCCTGATCGCGTCCACCAGAGCCGGTACATCGGTGCACACCAGCTCCGTCTCCTCCGCGGGCAGCCGCCTCTGGTCGAGGAGCACCAGCACGGGGCCCTCCGGAGGCTCGTCCCAGCGAATTGACGGTAGTCCGTTGGGCTCGCTGCCCACCGGCGATTGCGCGTCCTGATCAGCCATCCACCCAGTCTGCCCGGTGACCCGCCCGGACCTGAAGGCACGAGCCGGTCACAGGGCCAGGCCCGGACGGCATCGACGCGTGGCACGATGGCTGCCAGCCTGACGCCGCGACGCGCGGACAGGACCGCGAAGGAGCGACAATGAACGACACTCCGGGCTGGGCCTCGCCCGGATCCGCCCCCTCCGACGACCAGCAGTCGAACGGCACCTCGGACCACCAGGTACCGGCCGACCGAGAAGCACCGGTTCGAGAAGCGGCCGACCGAGAAACGGCGGGCCGGGAAGCGGCAGGCCGACAAGTCGCAGGTCAGGAAGCTGGCCGTCAGGAGGCCGACGGCCAGGAGAAGGCGGACCGGGACACGGACCGCCCCGAAACGGGCATCCCCCGCCCCTCCGAACCGGCCGACGACACCGCCCCCTCGGGAACCTGGGCCGCCCAGCAGCCGCCCGCCGGTCAGTGGTCCCCTCCGAGCCCCACCGGAACCGGCCGCACCGCCCCGCAGCCCCACTCGGGCTGGGGCACCCGGGCACAGAGCCCCGGTTCCGGCACGGGCCCCGGCTGGAACGCGCCGCAGCGATCCGGCTGGGGCACACCGCCGCAAGGATCCGGCTGGGGCAGTCCGCCGCCGGCGGCGAAGCCCGGCGTCATCCCGCTCCGGCCGCTCGGCATCGGCGAGATCCTCGACGGCGCCGTCTCCACCATGCGCGCCCACTGGCGCACGGTCCTCGGCATCACGCTCGCGGTCTCGGTGATCGCCCAGGCCGCCATCCTCCTCATCCAGCGCTTCCTGGTGCCCGACCCTCCCTCGGTCGACAAGAACGCCACCGGCTCCGAGGCGCTGCGCCAGGCCACCGAGTCGCTCCGCTACAGCCTCCTCGATCTCGCCCCGCCCCTGATGGTCTCGATGCTGGCGACGATCTTCACCACGTCGGTGCTGACCGTGGTGATCAGCCGCTCGGTGCTGGGCCGCCCGGTCACCCTGTCCGAGGCCTGGGCCGAAGCCCGCCCCCGGCTGCTCTCCCTGCTGGGACTGACCCTCCTGCTCGCCGTCATGGGCGGAGCGATCATGACCGCCGGCATCCTCCCCGGGTTCCTGATCGGCGACACGGCGGGAGCCGGTCTCACCTTCCTCGGGCTGCTCGCCGCGACGGCCCTCTTCCTCTGGCTGTCGGTCCGGTTCAGCCTGGCCGCGCCCGCGCTGATGCTGGAGCGGCAGCCGATCGCCACCTCCATGCGACGCTCCGCGAAGCTGGTCCGTGGCGCCTGGTGGCGGACGTTCGGCGTTCTCGCCCTGACCGGGCTGCTGACGCTCATCGTGGGGCTGGTGGTCGGCATCCCCTTCGGTCTCCTCGCGGTGGGCATGGACGACGGCTCGCTGAGCTCCTTCGTCTCCGGGGAAGGCGCCGACTTCGGCTGGCCGTTCCTGATCATCTCCGCCATCGGTGACGTGGTCGCCGCCACCATCACGTATCCCCTCTCCGCCGGCGTCATGGCCCTTCTCTACGTGGACCAGCGCATCCGCCGCGAAGCGCTCGACCTCGACCTGGCCAAGGCAGCGGGCCTGCCCGGCTTCGACAACAGGAACTGACACCGTGCCGGGGGCGGGCGACGCGGCAGCACGGCTACTGGTACGAGCGAGCGGCGGCGCCCCCGTGGACACCGGCCGCCTCCCCGCCCGTGAGGCGGCCCGCCGCGAACTGTCCAAGGGCGCGTACCACGAGAACGACCCGAACCCCCTCCAGCCCGGCCTGGACCACCTGTGGACCTGGTTCGCCGACGTCGTCTCCGCAGCCTCCGTCGCCGCACCGGGCGGGCCCGCCGGCCTGATCGTTCTCGTCCTGATCGTCCTCGCCCTGGCCCTCGCGCTCCGGTGGCGGCTGGGCGCCCGACAGCCCGGCCGGAGGTCCGCCGAAGCACTCTTCGCACACGGTCCCCGCAGCGCCGCGGAGCACCGTGCCGCCGCCGAGGCCCACGCGGCCGCCGGCCGCTGGAACCAGGCCGTCCAGGAACGGATGCGGGCCCTCGTCCGCTCGCTCGAAGAACGGGCCCTGCTGGAACCCCGCCCCGGACGCACCGCCGACGAAGCGGCCGCAGAGGCGGGCCGCGCCCTCCCCACGTACGACACACGGCTACGGGCGGCGGCCCGGGTCTTCGATGACGTCACATACGGAGGCCGCTCCGCCGACCGGACGGCGCACCTGACTCTGGTCGACCTCGACCGCGCCGTCGAAACCGCCACCCCGCGACTGACCGGTGCCCGCGAGGAGGCCGTCGAATGACACCGGCCACCGCCCCGCCCGCCTCGTCCACCTCCATATCCGTCACGCCTCACGAGATATGGCGCCGCTCCCGCGGAGTGCTGCTCGCCGTCCTCCTGCTCGTCGTCACCGCGACAGCCCTGGCGGCCGCCCGCTCCGGGGACCAGCACGGCCGCCTCGACCCCCGCTCGGCGGATCGCTACGGCAGCAGGGCCATCGCCGAACTCCTCAAGGAGCACGGCGTATCCGTCCGCGTCGCCACCACCCTCCACGACGCCACGTCCGCGACCGGCCCCGACACAACCCTCCTGGTCACCGCCCCCAACCTGCTGACGCCCCACCAGCAGAGGGCTCTGCGCACAGCGACCACCGGCACGACCGGCCGCACCGTGCTCCTGGGCGCCGATTCCCCCTCCCTCGACACCCTGGCCCCCGGTGTGCGGGCACAGTCCGCCGCCCCCGTGGTCGCACGGCCCCCGCACTGCTCCCTGCCCGCGGCCCGGAGAGCCGGAGCCGTCGAAACGGGCGGCATCCGCTACGACGCCGAGGGCCTTGATACCGATGGCTGCTACCCCGCGGGGAGCCTGCCCTCCATGCTCCTCGTACGCGAGCCCGCAGCCGGCGACACCGTCCTGCTCGGCTCCCCCGACTTCTTGTACAACGAGCGCCTCGACCACCAGGGCGACGCGTCCTTGGCCCTGCAACTCCTCGGTTCTCGCCCTCATCTGGTCTGGTACCTCCCCTCGCTCACCGATCCCTCCGCCACCGGCAGCACGGCCGACGACACCACCAACACCGGCACCGCAGACGGCCGGAGCAGCTTCATCGAGCTGATCCCGTCCGGCTGGCTGTGGGGCACACTGCAACTCGCCGTCGCCGCCGTGCTCGCAGCGGTCTGGCGCGCCCGCCGCCTGGGCCCCCTTGTCAACGAGCGCCTGCCCGTTGCCATCCGGGCCTCCGAGTCCACCGAAGGCCGAGCCCGGCTCAGCCGCAGGGCCAACGCCCGCGATCGCGCCGCCGCGTCACTCCGCCACGCCACCCGCACCAAGCTGGCACCACTCGCCGGCGTCTCCCCCGGGGACGCTCACTCCCCCGCAGTGCTCCTCCCCGCTCTGTCCGCACGCCTCGGCCCGGCACACGGAAACCTCAGCGATCTCCTCTTCGGCCCCGCGCCCTCCGAGGACAGAGCCCTCGTACTTCTGGCCGACCAACTCGACTCCCTCGAAAGAGAGGTCCGCACCTCATGAGCGCCCCGCCGCCCGCGCCCACCGGGACAACTGGAACCGCCGGGCCCGCCGGCGTCGACACCCACAACGCAGCCCGCGCCGCCCTGGAAGCGCTGCGCTCCGAGATCACCAAGGCCGTGGTCGGCCAGGACCCCGCCGTCACCGGGCTCGTCGTCGCCCTGCTCTGCCGAGGGCACGTCCTCCTGGAGGGAGTCCCCGGCGTGGCAAAGACCCTGCTGGTCCGAGCCCTCGCCGCGTCGCTCGAACTGGACACCAAGCGGGTGCAGTTCACACCCGACCTGATGCCGAGCGATGTCACCGGCTCCCTCGTCTATGACGCGCGCACGACCGAGTTCTCCTTCCAGCCCGGCCCCGTCTTCACCAACCTCCTTCTCGCGGACGAGATCAACCGGACCCCGCCCAAGACGCAGTCGTCCCTCCTGGAGGCGATGGAAGAGCGTCAGGTCACGGTCGACGGCATGCCCCGCCCGCTGCCCGACCCCTTCCTCGTCGCCGCGACGCAGAACCCGGTCGAGTACGAGGGCACGTACCCCCTCCCGGAAGCCCAACTGGACCGGTTCCTGCTGAAACTGACCGTCCCGCTGCCCACGCGTGAGGACGAGGTCGCTGTCCTGACCCGCCATGCCGACGGATTCGATCCCCGTGATCTGAAGGCCGCAGGCATACGCCCGGTCGCCGGACCCGCAGACCTCGAAGCCGCCCGCGCCGCGGTCGCCGGGACGGCCGTCTCCCCCGAAATCGCCGGCTACGTAGTCGATATCTGTCGTGCCACGCGTGATTCCCCCTCGGTCTCTCTCGGTGTCTCCCCCCGTGGAGCCACTGCCCTGCTGTCCACCGCCCGAGCCTGGGCCTGGCTCACCGGCCGCGACTATGTGACCCCGGACGATGTGAAGGCCCTGGCCCTCCCGACGCTCCGGCACCGCATCCAACTGCGCCCCGAAGCCCAGATGGAAGCGGTCACCCCCGACTCCGTCATCACCGCTGTGCTCGCCCAAGTCCCCGTACCCCGGTGAGGCGATGAACCGTGGCCCTCACCGGACGCGCCGCCCTGCTGGCGGCTCTGGGATCACTCCCTGTAGGCATCGCGGCCCCGAGCTGGACGGGAATGCTCGCGGTCAATGCCCCGCTCTCATTGGCAATTCTGTGCGACTATGCCCTGGCCGCGCCAGTGCGAACGCTTCAGTTCACCCGATCCGGTGATACATCCGTTCGACTTGGCGACCGGGCAGAAGTGCAACTCACCGTAGTCAACCCCTCCCGACGCCCGCTGCGGGCACACCTCCGCGATGCATGGCCACCCAGCAGCTGGCTGCCCGGAACGGAGCCGGCCGCATCCCGCCACGAGCTGACCGTCCCGCCCGGCGAGCGAAGGCGCATCAGCACGCTTCTGCGCCCCACCCGCCGCGGTGACCGCCGGGCCGAGCAAATCACCGTCCGCTCGTACGGGCCCCTGGGACTGGCCGCACGCCAGGGCAGCCACCGCGTGCCCTGGACGCTGCGCGTCCTTCCGCCGTTCACCAGCCGGAAGCATCTCCCTTCGCGGCTCGCCAGAATGCGGGAACTCGACGGTCGTACCAGCGTTCTCACTCGCGGGGAGGGCACGGAGTTCGACAGCCTGCGCGCCTACGTGCCCGGCGACGACGTCCGGTCGATCGACTGGCGAGCGACCGCCCGTCAGTCGGCGGTCGCCGTGCGGACCTGGCGCCCGGAACGCGACCGGCATGTCCTCGTCGTCCTCGATACCGGCCGCACTTCGGCGGGCCGGGTCGGCGATGTGCCCCGGCTCGATGCGGCGATGGACGCGACCTTGCTCCTCACCGCACTCGCCACTCGCGCCGGCGACCGTGTCGGCCTCCTCGCCTACAGCCGCCGTACGAGGGCAAGGGTCCAGGGCCGGGCAGCCGGAGATGTCCTGCCGGCCGTGGTCGATGCCCTGACACCGTTGGAGCCGGAGCTCGTGGAGACCGACGCGCGAGGGCTCGTCGCTGCGGCCCTCGCGCAGGCGCCCCGGCGTTCGCTCGCTGTGCTCCTGACGAGCCTTGACGCGGGTCCCGTCGAGGAGGGGCTGCTGCCCGTACTGCCCCAGCTCACCCAGCGCCACACCGTCCTGGTCGCGGCGGTGAGTGACCCACATATCGCGGACATGGCCGGTGCGCGCGGCACAGTGGACGCGATCTACGAGGCGGCCGCCGGTGTCGAGGCCCAGGCTCAACGTCGCCGCATCGCGGACCGGCTCCGTAGCCACGGTGTGGTGGTCGTCGACGCCCCACCGGACGATCTCGCACCCTCTCTCGCCGACGCCTATCTGGCACTCAAAGCAGCAGGGCGCCTGTAGTCCGGGCGGCGGGGGCGGTCCGGCCGATTTGAACTGGCCGAGAACGCAGAAAAGCCCCGTGCCAACTGGCACGGGGCTTTCCCACAATGATTGTTCGGCGGCGTCCTACTCTCCCACAGGGTCCCCCCTGCAGTACCATCGGCGCTGAAAGGCTTAGCTTCCGGGTTCGGAATGTAACCGGGCGTTTCCCTAACGCAATGACCACCGAAACACTATGAAATTGAACCAACCGGATGAAAACACGGCTGTTCGTTATTTCAGAACTAACACAGTGGACGCGAGCAACTGAGGACAAGCCCTCGGCCTATTAGTACCAGTCAGCTCCACCCGTTACCGGGCTTCCACATCTGGCCTATCAACCCAGTCGTCTACTGGGAGCCTTAACCCTTCAAGAGGGTGGGAATACTCATCTCGAAGCAGGCTTCCCGCTTAGATGCTTTCAGCGGTTATCCTTTCCGAACGTAGCCAACCAGCCATGCCCTTGGCAGAACAACTGGCACACCAGAGGTTCGTCCGTCCCGGTCCTCTCGTACTAGGGACAGCCCTTCTCAATATTCCTACGCGCACAGCGGATAGGGACCGAACTGTCTCACGACGTTCTAAACCCAGCTCGCGTACCGCTTTAATGGGCGAACAGCCCAACCCTTGGGACCGACTCCAGCCCCAGGATGCGACGAGCCGACATCGAGGTGCCAAACCATCCCGTCGATATGGACTCTTGGGGAAGATCAGCCTGTTATCCCCGGGGTACCTTTTATCCGTTGAGCGACAGCGCTTCCACAAGCCACTGCCGGATCACTAGTCCCGACTTTCGTCCCTGCTCGACCCGTCGGTCTCACAGTCAAGCTCCCTTGTGCACTTACACTCAACACCTGATTGCCAACCAGGCTGAGGGAACCTTTGGGCGCCTCCGTTACTCTTTAGGAGGCAACCGCCCCAGTTAAACTACCCATCAGACACTGTCCCTGATCCGGATCACGGACCCAGGTTAGACATCCAGCACGACCAGAGTGGTATTTCAACGACGACTCCACAACCACTGGCGTGGCCGCTTCAAAGTCTCCCACCTATCCTACACAAGCCGAACCGAACACCAATATCAAACTATAGTAAAGGTCCCGGGGTCTTTCCGTCCTGCTGCGCGAAACGAGCATCTTTACTCGTAGTGCAATTTCACCGGGCCTATGGTTGAGACAGTCGAGAAGTCGTTACGCCATTCGTGCAGGTCGGAACTTACCCGACAAGGAATTTCGCTACCTTAGGATGGTTATAGTTACCACCGCCGTTTACTGGCGCTTAAGTTCTCAGCTTCGCCACCCCGAAGAGCAGCTAACCGGTCCCCTTAACGTTCCAGCACCGGGCAGGCGTCAGTCCGTATACATCGCCTTACGGCTTCGCACGGACCTGTGTTTTTAGTAAACAGTCGCTTCTCGCTGGTCTCTGCGGCCACCCCCAGCTCACCGAGTAAATCGGATCACCAGTGATGGCCCCCCTTCTCCCGAAGTTACGGGGGCATTTTGCCGAGTTCCTTAACCATAGTTCACCCGAACGCCTCGGTATTCTCTACCTGACCACCTGAGTCGGTTTAGGGTACGGGCCGCCATGAAACTCGCTAGAGGCTTTTCTCGACAGCATAGGATCATCCACTTCACCACAATCGGCTCGGCATCAGGTCTCAGACTTATATGCACGACGGATTTGCCTACCGTGCGTCCTACACCCTTACCCCGGGACAACCACCGCCCGGGCTGGACTACCTTCCTGCGTCACCCCATCGCTTACCTACTACAAGTCTGGTTCGTCGGCTCCACCACTACCCTCAACTCCGAAGAGATCGGGCCGGCTTCACGGACTTAGCATCGCCTGATTCAGTACTGGGCGTTTCAAAGCGGGTACCGGAATATCAACCGGTTGTCCATCGACTACGCCTGTCGGCCTCGCCTTAGGTCCCGACTTACCCTGGGCAGATCAGCTTGACCCAGGAACCCTTAGTCAATCGGCGCACACGTTTCTCACGTGTGTATCGCTACTCATGCCTGCATTCTCACTCGTGAACCGTCCACAACTCGCTTCCGCGGCTGCTTCACCCGGCACACGACGCTCCCCTACCCATCCCAACAGGCGTTAGCCCTTCATGCTGGAATGACACGACTTCGGCGGTACGCTTGAGCCCCGCTACATTGTCGGCGCGGAATCACTTGACCAGTGAGCTATTACGCACTCTTTCAAGGGTGGCTGCTTCTAAGCCAACCTCCTGGTTGTCTCTGCGACTCCACATCCTTTCCCACTTAGCGTACGCTTAGGGGCCTTAGTCGATGCTCTGGGCTGTTTCCCTCTCGACCATGGAGCTTATCCCCCACAGTCTCACTGCCGCGCTCTCACTTACCGGCATTCGGAGTTTGGCTAAGGTCAGTAACCCGGTAGGGCCCATCGCCTATCCAGTGCTCTACCTCCGGCAAGAAACACACGACGCTGCACCTAAATGCATTTCGGGGAGAACCAGCTATCACGGAGTTTGATTGGCCTTTCACCCCTAACCACAGGTCATCCCCCAGGTTTTCAACCCTGGTGGGTTCGGTCCTCCACGAAGTCTTACCTCCGCTTCAACCTGCCCATGGCTAGATCACTCCGCTTCGGGTCTAGAGCGTGCAACTCAAACGCCCTATTCGGACTCGCTTTCGCTACGGCTTCCCCACACGGGTTAACCTCGCTACACACCGCTAACTCGCAGGCTCATTCTTCAAAAGGCACGCAGTCACGACGCACCGAGCAAGCTCGATGCGCGACGCTCCCACGGCTTGTAGGCACACGGTTTCAGGTACTATTTCACTCCGCTCCCGCGGTACTTTTCACCATTCCCTCACGGTACTATCCGCTATCGGTCACCAGGGAATATTTAGGCTTAACGGGTGGTCCCGCCAGATTCACACGGGATTTCTCGGGCCCCGTGCTACTTGGGTGTCTCTCAAACGAGCCGTTGATGTTTCAGCTACGGGGGTCTTACCCTCTACGCCGGACCTTTCGCATGTCCTTCGCCTACACCAACGGTTTCTGACTCGTCTCACAGCCGGCAGACTATGAAAGAGAGATCCCACAACCCCGCATGCGCAACCCCTGCCGGGTATCACACGCATACGGTTTGGCCTCATCCAGTTTCGCTCGCCACTACTCCCGGAATCACGGTTGTTTTCTCTTCCTGAGGGTACTGAGATGTTTCACTTCCCCTCGTTCCCTCCACACTGCCTATGTGTTCAGCAGCGGGTGACAGCCCATGACGACTGCCGGGTTTCCCCATTCGGACACCCCCGGATCAAAGCTCGGTTGACAGCTCCCCGGGGCCTATCGTGGCCTCCCACGTCCTTCATCGGTTCCTGGTGCCAAGGCATCCACCGTGCGCCCTTAAAAACTTGGCCACAGATGCTCGCGTCCACTGTGCAGTTCTCAAACAACGACCAGCCACCCACCACCCCACCCTCACGGGCGAGTTCACTGGGGCCGGCAACCGAAGGACAGACTCAAACGAGCCCGTACCTTCAGATACCCAACAGCGTGCCCGACCCGACCAGTTGTTCCTACACGTTCCACGCCGAAGCAGTACTAGTGACAAACAACTTGTCGTGCCGAGTAGTCAACGTTCCACCCATGAGCTACCAGCACCGAACATTCGCCGGTGTTCTGGCCTCTGACCAAGCAAAGCTTGGTAAGAAGTGCTCCTTAGAAAGGAGGTGATCCAGCCGCACCTTCCGGTACGGCTACCTTGTTACGACTTCGTCCCAATCGCCAGTCCCACCTTCGACAGCTCCCTCCCACAAGGGGTTGGGCCACCGGCTTCGGGTGTTACCGACTTTCGTGACGTGACGGGCGGTGTGTACAAGGCCCGGGAACGTATTCACCGCAGCAATGCTGATCTGCGATTACTAGCAACTCCGACTTCATGGGGTCGAGTTGCAGACCCCAATCCGAACTGAGACCGGCTTTTTGAGATTCGCTCCGCCTCGCGGCATCGCAGCTCATTGTACCGGCCATTGTAGCACGTGTGCAGCCCAAGACATAAGGGGCATGATGACTTGACGTCGTCCCCACCTTCCTCCGAGTTGACCCCGGCAGTCTCCTGTGAGTCCCCATCACCCCGAAGGGCATGCTGGCAACACAGAACAAGGGTTGCGCTCGTTGCGGGACTTAACCCAACATCTCACGACACGAGCTGACGACAGCCATGCACCACCTGTACACCGACCACAAGGGGGGCACCATCTCTGATGCTTTCCGGTGTATGTCAAGCCTTGGTAAGGTTCTTCGCGTTGCGTCGAATTAAGCCACATGCTCCGCTGCTTGTGCGGGCCCCCGTCAATTCCTTTGAGTTTTAGCCTTGCGGCCGTACTCCCCAGGCGGGGAACTTAATGCGTTAGCTGCGGCACCGACGACGTGGAATGTCGCCAACACCTAGTTCCCAACGTTTACGGCGTGGACTACCAGGGTATCTAATCCTGTTCGCTCCCCACGCTTTCGCTCCTCAGCGTCAGTAATGGCCCAGAGATCCGCCTTCGCCACCGGTGTTCCTCCTGATATCTGCGCATTTCACCGCTACACCAGGAATTCCGATCTCCCCTACCACACTCTAGCCTGCCCGTATCGACTGCAGACCCGGGGTTAAGCCCCGGGCTTTCACAACCGACGTGACAAGCCGCCTACGAGCTCTTTACGCCCAATAATTCCGGACAACGCTTGCGCCCTACGTATTACCGCGGCTGCTGGCACGTAGTTAGCCGGCGCTTCTTCTGCAGGTACCGTCACTTTCGCTTCTTCCCTGCTGAAAGAGGTTTACAACCCGAAGGCCGTCATCCCTCACGCGGCGTCGCTGCATCAGGCTTTCGCCCATTGTGCAATATTCCCCACTGCTGCCTCCCGTAGGAGTCTGGGCCGTGTCTCAGTCCCAGTGTGGCCGGTCGCCCTCTCAGGCCGGCTACCCGTCGTCGCCTTGGTAGGCCATTACCCCACCAACTAGCTGATAGGCCGCGGGCTCATCCTTCACCGCCGGAGCTTTCAACCTTCTCCCAGGAGGGAGAAAGTATTATCCGGTATTAGACCCCGTTTCCAGGGCTTGTCCCAGAGTGAAGGGCAGATTGCCCACGTGTTACTCACCCGTTCGCCACTAATCCACCCCGAAGGGCTTCATCGTTCGACTTGCATGTGTTAAGCACGCCGCCAGCGTTCGTCCTGAGCCAGGATCAAACTCTCCGTGAATGTTTTCCCGTAATCGGGAGACACATCACGAGAGCGGAACGAACAAGGTCGGAATATGACCCGTCGTCCACTGCGTCCTCGCTGTGTTTTGCCTACCCAGTCAATGACTCGGCAGGACTTTCAAAGGAACCACCAACCTGCCGAAGCAGGCCGGGGTATCAACATATCTGGCGTTGACTTTTGGCACGCTGTTGAGTTCTCAAGGAACGGACGCTTCCTTTGTACTCACCCCTGCGGGCTTTCCTCCGGGCGCTTCCCTTCGGTCTTGCGTTTCCGACTCTATCAGACTCTTTCGTGTCCGATTCCCGGTCGAAGCGGGCCTTTCTTTTTGCCTTTCGGCGGTTTCAACCTTACCAGACTCATTTCGTTCCGTTTCCGGTTCGAATTTGATTCCGGCGGCCGTTGAAGTGGCCTTGCCTTTCGGCTGATCCGACTTTATCAGAAGCGTTTCGACCGAACCTAATCGGCTTCAACTTCAGAAGGTGGGAATCGAATGGCTCTGCGGAAATTCGATTTCCGGTGAGAGCGAGATAGATATTAGCTGGTTGAACCCGAACCGTCTAGTTCGAGGCAACCGTTTAAATCTACCTCCCCCGCTTCACCGTGTCAACGGTTTTTTGGGGCGAGGAGGAGACTAGCAGGTCAGCGAGGCCGGATGCACATCAGGCGGCGGTCGGCACCTCGGCGCTTCGTTCGACCGCATCCAGGTCACCCGCCTCGCCGGCGCGGGCCGCACGTCCGCCGAGCACGTAGACGTACAGAAGGAACAGCAGCTCGGCGCCCGTGCCCAGCGAGATGCGGGCCCAGGTCGGCAGGCCGGACGGGGTCACGAAGGCTTCGATCACGCCGGAGACGAACAGCACCAGCGCCAGGCCGATGGCCATTCCTAGCGCGGCGCGTCCCCGTTGGGCCAGGGCCGCACGTCGGGTCTGCGGGCCCGGGTCGATGACGGTCCAGCCGAGGCGCAGACCGGTGCCGGCGGCCACGAAGACGGCGGTCAGCTCCAGCAGCCCGTGCGGGAGGATCAGACCCAGGAACGTGTCGAGGCGGCCCGCCGAGGACATCAGGCCGATGCCGACCGCCAGGTTGACCACGTTCACGAAGAGGACCCAGAGCACCGGCACGCAGAGGAACGCGCCCAGGACCAGGCACATGGCTGCGGCCTGCGCGTTGTTCGTCCAGACCTGGGCGGCGAAGGAGGTCGCCGGATGGCTGGAGTAGTACGTCTCGTACTCGCCGCCCGGGACCGTCATGCGGCGCAGGTCCTCCGGGGCCGCGATGGCCGACTGGACTTCCGGGTGCGTGCCGATCCACCAGCCCATCAGCGCGGCCAGGAGCGTCGAGAGGACGGCGGTCGGTATCCACCAGTGCCGTGAGCGGTAGACCGCGGCCGGAAATCCCGCCGTGAGGAACCGAGCGGCGTCGCGCCACGACGCACTGCGGGTGCCGGTCACCACGGAGCGGGCGCGCGCGGCCAGCTGCGTGAGCCGCGCGACGAGCAGGGGGTCGAAGGAACTGGACTGGATGAGGGAGAGATGGGTCGCCGTGCGCTGGTAGAGATCGACCAGCTCGTCGGCCTCCGCGCCCGTCAGCCGGCGCCCTCGGCGCAGGAGGTGGTCCAGCCGGTCCCACTCGACGCGGTGGGTGTGGACGAAGACATCAAGGTCCATGGGCGGCTGCTGCTCCAGGCATGGGTGCGTACCGGGTCGTACGGCTGTGGCGTCGTGGGTCAGCTTGGCAGACTGTGGGACCGCCGGGCAGGGGCCTGTGGACGAGGGGTGGGGCGATGAGTGAACTCGTGACCGGGGACGCGGTCGTGCTGGGGCTCCGGCCGGCGAAGCTGCCGAGCCGTGCGCTGGCGCTGGCCATCGATCTGGTCGTGGTGGGTACGGCTTTCGGTCTGGTGGTGCTGGGGCTCGCCTTCGCCAGTGGCTCATTGGACGACGCCGCCTGGGCCGCGGTGTCCGTCGCCGCCTTTCTGCTGGTCCCGGTGGGCGGTCCGATCGCGGTCGAGACGCTGAGCCACGGCCGTTCGCTGGGGAAGCTGGCGTGCGGGCTGCGGGTCGTGCGGGACGACGGAGGGCCCATCCGGTTCCGTCACGCCCTCGTGCGCGGGGCGATGGGTGTCGTGGAGATCCTGCTGACGTTCGGGGTCGTCGCCGTCGTCGCGTCGCTGGTCTCGGCGCGTGGCCGACGGCTCGGGGACGTTTTCGCGGGGACGCTGGTCGTACGGGAGCGGGTGCCGGCGGGGCGGGCCGCGGCCGTTCCGCCGCCTCCGCCGTGGCTGATCGGGCGGTTCGCCGGGCTGGACCTGTCGGCGGTTCCGGATGAGCTGTGGCTCGCGGTACGGCAGTACTTGACGCGGATGCATCAGCTCGACGCCGCCGTGGGCAGGGCCATGGCGGAACGGCTCGGCGGGGAGGTCGCCGCGCGCACCGGGGCTCCGCCTCCGCCGGGCGTCCCGGCCGCCGCCTACTTGGCCGCCGTGGTGCACGAGCGGCAGGTGCGGGACGCGCAAAGGGCGTGGCAGGTCGCCCATGCCGGGCCGACGCGGATCGCACCGGAGCCTCAAGTCCGCGTACGAACGGTCGAGGATGCCGTACGCCCTCGTGCCGGTACGGCCGACGAGGGGGCGGGGCGTCCGCCTGCCACCGGGTTCGTGCCGCCGGCCTGAGGTCAGCGTTCGGAGGGTGGGGATTCCAGGTCTTCGAGCTCGATGCCGGGGGCGGAGAGCACCACGTCGCCGGCCAGGTGGATCGTGTGCCGTTCGCCCGTGTCCAGGGCGCTGACCTGGTATTCGTCCACCATAAGGGGGCCGTTGTCAGTGGGGTGCGCTTCACTGTTCACCAGGGCCCAGGACTGGTCGAGGGTACGGGGGGCGAGGACCGGGTCCGTGAAGGTGACGACCCGGACGCGGGTCTCGGGGGAAGCGGGGGTGAGGCGCAGCAGACGAGCGGTCGCGACGAGGAATGCGGGGGACGTGCCGTTGAAGGCGTGGGCGCGGACATTGCCTTCGGTGGCGTGCGTGCCCGTCGGGTCGGTACGGACCCAGGTGAGGCCCTCCAGGGCGGCACCGCGGACCTGCCAGTCGGTGGAATGGAGTTCGAGTCGGAGGGGGCGGCCGAGCTCATCGAGGGTGAGGTCGACGGATCCCAGGTGACTGCCGGACGGGGCGGTCGTTTGGGAGATGTAGCGCCAGCCGGACGGGCCGGGCGCGCAGTGGAAGTGTTCTTCGCCGAGAGGGGTGTGGTCGTGGACGTCGTGGAGCGAATATCGGCCGCGGGGCATGGGGTCCTTCGAGTCCTCGGCTCGTGCGGGTGCGGTACGGCGCAGGCCCCCGACACGGGGGTGCGGGGGCCTGCGTTCGTCACTGCTGCTGGTCGGCCCGGGCCGCGCTGAGCGCCCGGTACCGGACCGGATCGGCCGGACCTGTTCGAGGTCCGGCCGGTTCCGGGCCGGTCAGGCGATCAGTAGCGGTAGTGGTCGGGCTTGTACGGGCCGTCGACCTCGACACCGATGTACGAAGCCTGCTCCGGGCGGAGCGTCGTCAGCTTGACGCCGAGGGCGTCGAGGTGGAGACGGGCGACCTTCTCGTCCAGGTGCTTGGGCAGCACGTAGACGTCGGTCGGGTACTCCTCGGGCTTCGTGAACAGCTCGATCTGGGCCAGGGTCTGGTCCGCGAACGAGTTGGACATGACGAACGACGGGTGGCCGGTCGCGTTGCCCAGGTTCAGCAGGCGGCCCTCGGAGAGGACGATGAGGACCTTGCCGTCGGGGAACGTCCAGGTGTGGACCTGCGGCTTGACCTCGTCCTTGACGATGCCATCGATCCTCGCCAGACCGGCCATGTCGATCTCGTTGTCGAAGTGGCCGATGTTCCCGACGATGGCCTGGTGCTTCATCTTGGCCATGTCCGAGGCCATGATGATGTCCTTGTTGCCCGTCGTCGTGACGAAGATGTCGGCCTGCGCGACGACGTCATCGAGAGTGGCGACCTGGTAGCCGTCCATCGCCGCCTGGAGGGCGCAGATCGGGTCGATCTCCGTGATGATCACGCGGGCGCCCTGGCCCCGGAGAGACTCCGCGCAGCCCTTGCCGACGTCGCCGTAGCCACACACGACGGCGGTCTTGCCGCCGATCAGGACGTCGGTGGCGCGGTTGATGCCGTCGATCAGCGAGTGGCGGCAGCCGTACTTGTTGTCGAACTTCGACTTCGTCACCGCGTCGTTCACGTTGATCGCGGGGAAGAGGAGGGTGCCGTCGCGGTGCATCTCGTACAGGCGGTGGACACCGGTGGTGGTCTCCTCCGTGACGCCACGGATCTCGGAGGCCAGCTGCGTCCACTTCTGCGGGGACTCGCCGAGCGTGCGGTTGAGGAGCGTGAGGATGTGCGCGTACTCCTCGCTGTCCGCCGTCGCCGGGTCCGGGGCCGCGCCGGCCTTCTCGAACTCGACGCCCTTGTGGACCAGGAGCGTGGCGTCGCCACCGTCGTCCAGGATCATGTTCGGACCACCGGTGGGGGTGTTCGGCCAGGTCAGCGCCTGCTCCGTGCACCACCAGTACTCCTCCAGCGACTCACCCTTCCAGGCGAACACCGGCACACCCGCCGGCGCCTCGGGCGTGCCGTCCGGGCCGACCGCGATGGCGGCGGCCGCGTGGTCCTGGGTGGAGAAGATGTTGCAGGAGGCCCAGCGGACCTCGGCGCCGAGGGCGACCAGGGTCTCGATCAGCACGGCGGTCTGCACGGTCATGTGCAGCGAACCGGTGATACGGGCACCCGCCAGCGGCTGCGCGGCGGCGTACTCCTTGCGGATCGACATCAGACCGGGCATCTCGTGCTCGGCCAAGGTGATCTCCTTGCGCCCGAAAGCGGCGAGGGAGAGATCGGCGACCTTGAAGTCCTGTCGGTTGGCGACCGTCGTCATAACGGGCTGCTCCTCGTGGTGGAGTCGAGGGTGGGTAGGGCGGCTCTGCGGCGGCGGGCACACGAATGCCCGGGCGCTCGCAGCGCAGTCCGTCGGAGGCCCTCTCTCCCTCGGCCGGTCCGGCGTACGGACCGATCGACCGCCATCAGCAGCGACGTCTGACACTGCCGTCGAATCTACACCGAACGGCGCAGCCGCTCCCAGTCCACCGGGGCGGGTCCGGGGCGGGAGCGGCTGTGTCGGGTACGCGATGGCGGGTCCGGTGCGGTCAGTGGCCGGATTCCGTCGGGCCGGTGTCCTCCGTGCCCGCCGGGGTGTCGGTCGCCTCGGCGCCCGGCTCGGCGGCGCCCGGTTCGGGGGCTTCCGGGCCGGGGGTGGTGTGGGTGCCGCCGGGGGCCTTGGCCGGGTTGGTGCCGGCCGCTGCCGCCGCCGCGTTGTAGATGTCCGGCTCCAGGTAGATCACCCGGGCGATCGGGACGGCGGCGCGGATGCGGGACTCGGCGGCGTTGATGGCGTTGGCGACCTCGTCGGCGGTGTCGTCGTGCTGGACCGCGATCTTGGCGGCGACCAGCAGCTCTTCCGGGCCGAGGTGGAGCGTGCGCATGTGGATGATTCCGGTGACGGTGTCGCCGTCGACCACAGCGGCCTTGATCTTCTCGACCTGGTCGGCGCCAGCGGCCTCGCCGAGGAGCAGGGACTTGGTCTCGGCGGCCAGGACGAGCGCGATGGCGATCAGCAGGATGCCGATGCACAGGGTGCCGATGCCGTCCCACACGCCGTTGCCCGTGCCGAGGGCCAGGCCGACGCCGGCGAGGGCGAGGACCAGACCGATGAGCGCGCCGAAGTCCTCGAGGAGTACGACGGGGAGTTCGGGGGCCTTCGCGCGGCGGATGAAGTCCGTCCAGCTGAGCGAGCCGCGGGTCTCGTTGGACTCCTTGATCGCCGTACGGAAGGAGAAGCCCTCGGCGATGATCGCGAAGACCAGGACCCCGACCGGCCAGTACCAGGCCTCCAGCTCGTGGGGGTGCCGGATCTTCTCGTAGCCCTCGTAGACCGCGAACATGCCGCCGACGGAGAACAGGACGATGGAGACGAGGAAGGCGTAGATGTAGCGCTCGCGGCCGTAGCCGAAGGGGTGCTGCGGGGTGGCCTCGCGCTGGGCCCGCTTGCCGCCGAGGAGCAGCAGGCCCTGGTTGCCGGAGTCGGCGAGCGAGTGGACGCTCTCCGCGAGCATCGACGAGGAGCCGCTGAACAGGAACGCCACGAATTTGGCCACTGCGATCGCGAGGTTGGCGCCGAGTGCCGCCACGATCGCCTTGGTTCCGCCTGACGCACTCATGGGTGCCTGGTGTCCCTTCTTCGGTCTGCGGCTCCGACGGCCGCGGTGTGGCGGCACATTGTTGCAGCCGTCGTCACGGACGGTGCGTCAGGCCACCACTGTCGCACGGAACAGGGTGCCCGCTCCGGACACATTTACCCGCTCGCCGGCCGGTACGAAGACCGATTCGCCGGGTGCGAGGGCGAGGTCGCCCGCGCTCGGGGCACCCGCCGTGCACAGCAGGATCTGCGGGGTGTGCGCGGTCAGGTCGGCGGGGGCGGCGCCGGGTGACAGGTCGAAGCGGGACAGGCGGAACTCGTCCACCGGCGTCTCGTACAGCTCCTCGCCCGACGGGGACGCCTCCGGGCGGAGGATGCCCGGGTCGGTCGCCTCGAAGCGGACGATCCGCAGGAGTTCGGGGACGTCGATGTGCTTGGGTGTCAGGCCGCAGCGCAGCACATTGTCCGAGTTGGCCATGATCTCGACGCCGAGGCCGTCGAGGTAGGCGTGCGGGACGCCGGCGCCGAGGAACAGCGCCTCGCCGGGCTGGAGCCGTACGTAGTTGAGCAGCATGGCCGCGATGACGCCCGCGTCGCCGGGGAAGTGGTGGGCGATGCGGGCGTACGGGGCGTAGGCGCCGCCGATCCGCTCGGCGGCGGCCGCTGCGGCGGTCACCGTTTCGGCCATTTCGTCCGGGTCCGCGGTGAGGATCGCCGTCAGCACCTCGCGCAGCGCGGCCTCCTCGGGCTGGGCGCGGAGCAGGTCCGCGTACGGCTTCAGGGAGTCGACGCCCAGGCCCTCCATCGCCTCGGCCGCCTCCAGGGGCCGGCGGAATCCGCACAGGCCGTCGAAGGGGGTGAGGGCGCAGATCAGCTCGGGCTTGTGGTTGGCGTCCTTGTACGTGCGGTGGGGGGCGTCGATCGGGACGGACCGGCTCTCCTCGTCCGCGTAACCCGCCCTGGCCTGGTCCAGGTTCGGGTGCACCTGGAGGGAGAGGGGGGCGCCCGCGGCGAGCAGCTTGAGGAGGAAGGGCAGGCGGGAGCCGAACTTCTCAACGGTCGCCGTGCCGAGTTCGCGGGCCGGGTCGGCGTCGATCACATCGGTGAGGGACTGCTCGGCGGTGCCGGTTTCGGTGCGGGCGATCCGGGAAGGGGCGCCCGGGTGGGCACCCATCCACATCTCCGCCTGCGGCTCGCCGGTGGGGGCGACGCCCAGCAGGGCGGGGATCGCGGTGGTCGAGCCCCAGGCATACGGGCGCACGGTGTTGGAGAGCCGGTCCATGGATCAGTCCTTGTGTTGCTGTGTGCGGTGCGGTGTCGCCGCGCTGTCTTGACGTTGTACGGGGTGTTCAGGCACCGGCCGTCGAGGCGAGCGACAGGTAGACCGCGGCGAAGTCGGTGACGGCGAGCAGTTCCGCGAGGGATTCGAGGGTGCTGCCCTCCTCCGGTTCGAGCTCGCTGATCGCGGTGTCGTGGCCGAGGGCCAGTTCGCGGGCGGCGGGGGCGGCGCTGAGGCCGCCGGTCGGGCGGTCGCGGAGCAGCACCACGCGGGCGTGCAGGGGCTCCGACTCCTCGACGCGATCGCGGAAGAAGTCGTCCGGGTCCGCGCCCGCGGCGAAGGCGCCCGCCAGCAGGCCGCCGTGGGCCGGCAGCGCCTCCGGGAGTGCGGCGGCGAGGGCCGGGCGGCCCGAGAGCTCCGAGAGAACCGCGGCGAACCGACGTCCGACGGGGCCGGCCGCCTCACCCTCCGTCCAGATCAGCGGGAGGGTGTCCGCGAGTTCGGCGGCGAGGGTCTTGGCCGGGTTGCTGTACGTGGCGATGGCCGGGCCGCAGCGCTCCGCCGTGCGGTCCAGGCGGTCCGCGACGCTCTGGAGCACGTCAGCGGGGGCGGTGACCAGGCCGACGCGGTCGAGCAGGGCGAGGAGCGGGGTGAGCAGGGCCCAGAGGGTGCCGGGGCCCGCGGTCGAGGTCTCGGCGTCGTACTCGCCGTGCGGGGCGGAGGCCATCGGGACGACGAGGCCGTGCACTCCGTGGACCGCCTCCCGCAGCGGGGAACGCAGGGGCGCGACGGCCACGACCGTGCAGCCCCTGCGGTACGCCTGCTCCGCGAGGAGGGCGAGGCCCGGTTCGGAGCCGTCCGCCGTGGCGATGAGCAGCAGGTCCACGGAGCCGGCCCAGCCGGGCAGGGTCCAGCGGAGTGCGCCGGGGGCGGGGGCGACACCGGTCGGGGGGATGCGGGTGACCGGGGCGGAGGCGCCGGCGAGTGCGGCGATCAGGTCCGCGACGCCGGTCGCGGCGGTGCCGGGGCCCGCGACGAGGACGGCGCGGGGGCGGCCCTCCGCCTTCAGCTCGGTGATCCCGGCCTCCGTCGCGTGCCGGACGGCGGTGCGGACCCGGGCCCCGGCCTCGGCGGCGCCGCGGAGCAGGTCGCGGCGGTCGGCTCGGGCCAGGGCGTCGGGGGCGTCGAGCAACGACTCGTCGAGCATGGGGCGGTCCTCCGGTGCGGGTGCGGGGCGGCCGCTGCGGGCCGCTTTCGCCGGTTGAGCCGGTTACGCCGGGCGGCGGGCCTCGTCCACGAGGAGTACGGGGATGCCGTCCCGGACGGGGTAGGCGAGGCCGCAGTCGGTGCCGGTGCAGATGAGTTCCGGGGTGTCGGCTGCCGTCTGGTCGTCCAGGGGGGCGTGGCAGGCGGGGCAGGCCAGGATCTCCAGGAGGCCGGCTTCGAGCGGCATGGGGTTTCCCTTCGGGCGGTCTGTTGTTGGGGGCCCTTTGGGGGGGCGGGCTCAGCCTACCGCTGGGGCGGGGTGGGGTGCGTGTCGTGGGGGCGGGGTGGTCTGTGGTGCGGTGTGGGTGCGGGGTGGGTGGGGTGCGCCTGCGGCGGGCCTTGTCCCCTACCCGCCCCTTCCCGAAACCGGGGCGCTGCCCCGGGCCCCGCGCCTCAAACGCCGGCGGGGCTGGATCTTGCGCCGGCGGGCGGGCTCTATGCGCGGATCAGGGCCAGTACCTCGTCCCTCACCCTGGCCATCGTCTCCTCGTCGTCCGCCTCCACGTTCAGGCGCAGCAGGGGTTCCGTGTTGGACGGGCGGAGGTTGAACCACCAGGTGGGGGTGGTCACCGTGAGGCCGTCCAGGGTGTCCGTGGTGGCGTTCTCCTGGTGGGCGAAGGCGGTTGCCACCTTCGCCGTGCGGGCCTGCTGGTCGTCCACCGTGGAGTTGATCTCGCCCGACCCGGCGTAGCGGTCGTACTGGGCGACCAGGGACGAGAGGGGGGCCTCCTGGCCGCCGAGGGCAGCGAGTACGTGGAGGGCGGCGAGCATGCCCGTATCGGCGTTCCAGAAGTCGCGGAAGTAGTAATGGGCCGAGTGCTCGCCGCCGAAGATCGCGCCGTGGGCGGCCATCTCGGCCTTGATGAAGGAGTGGCCGACCCTGGTGCGGACGGGGGTGCCGCCGTGTTCGCGTACGACCTCGGGGACGGAGTGGGAGGTGATCAGGTTGTGGATGATCGTGCCCCGGCCGCCGTTGCGGGCCAGTTCGCGGGCCGCGACCAGGGCGGTGATCGCCGACGGCGAGACGCCTTCGCCCCGTTCGTCCACCACGAAGCAGCGGTCCGCGTCGCCGTCGAAGGCGAGGCCCAGGTCGGCGCCCTCGGCCAGTACGCGGGCCTGGAGGTCCGTGATGTTCTTCGGGTCCAGCGGGTTGGCCTCGTGGTTCGGGAAGGTGCCGTCCAGCTCGAAGTACATGGGGACCAGGTCCACGGGCAGCCCGGCGAAGACCGTGGGGACGGTGTGGCCGCCCATGCCGTTGCCCGCGTCCACGACGACCTTGAGGGGGCGGATCGCCGTCAGGTCCACCAGGGAGAGCAGATGGGCGGCGTAGTCGGTGAGGGTGTCGCGCCCGGTGACCGTCCCCGGGGTCGCGACCGGCTCGGGGGTGCCCTTCTCGGACCACTCCTCCACCAGCGTCCGGATCTCGGCCAGGCCGGTGTCCTGGCCGACCGGCGCCGCGCCCGCCCGGCACATCTTGATGCCGTTGTACTGCGCGGGGTTGTGCGAGGCGGTGAACATCGCGCCGGGCAGGTCCAGCGCCCCGGACGCGTAGTACAGCTGGTCCGTCGAGCAGAGGCCGATCAGCGTGACGTCGGCACCGCGCGCCGCCGCGCCGCCGGCGAACGCCCCGGACAGGGCCGGGGAGGTGGGGCGCATGTCGTGGCCGATCACGATCGCGTCCGCGCCGGTCACCTCGACGAAGGCCGCCCCGAAGAGTGCGGCCAGCTCCTCGTCCCACTGGTCGGGCACGACTCCGCGCACGTCGTACGCCTTCACGAGCTGCGACAGGTCTGCGGTCACGGGCCGGTCCTCCAGGGGGTTGCTTCGGACCGCCCAACGTACCGGGCGGCCGGCGGTCCCTCAGGAGTCGGGTGAGCGCAGGACGCGGAGGTGACCCCTGCGGGCTACCTCCATCGGGTCGGCGGTCCGGCGGCCGCCGCCCTGGGTGCCGTCGCCGCGCTCCTGCGGGCGAGCGGCTTCCCGTACGGCGTTGGCCAGCGCTTCCAGGTCGTCGCCGCTGGGGCGGCTGGGCGCGGACGGGTCGGAGAGCCGGACGACCTCCCAGCCCCGTGGCGCGGTCAGCCGCTCACTGTGCTCGGCACAGAGGTCGTAGCAGTGGGGCTCGGCGTAGGTGGCGAGCGGGCCGAGGACCGCAGTCGAGTCGGCATAGACGTACGTCAGTGTCGCGACGGCAGGGCGGCCGCACGCGGTGCGCGAACAGCGACGTACAGGGCTCACGATGTTGGACGGTACCGCACTCTTGAGCGGGCTGCGACGACTCTCCCCCGGCTCACCCCTCCGTGTCGCCCTGTGACGTCCGGCACACGCGCCCCCCGGGCAACTCCCCTGACCTGCGCGGGAGGAGAGGGCGAGGGCCCTGACGGCAACGATTCCGGTCACCGCTGGGCCGCGAACCTTTCACAAGGCGTCGGCCCGGCGGTCGCGAGCGGGGCCGGAAACGGGCTCCGGTGTGGCCGGATCGCTCAAGAGCGGACAGGGCGGCGTGGGCGCGCTCGCCCTCCGGCCGGGCGGGCCGCCGGGGGTTAGGCTGCGTCGGTGATGGACAGTTCCGTACCGCCCAGCCCGTCCGAGCCGCGTCCGCGGCGCCGGGACCGACACGGCCGAGGCATGCGCGGGCCCGTCGCCCCGCCGCAGGTGCCGCTGTCGACGAGCCGCGCGGACAACTTCCGCGATCTCGTCCAGGACTCGGTGGAGCGGCTGGAGCGGCGCTGGCCGCAGCTGGCGGAGGTCGACTTCGTCGTCCTGGAGGTGCCGGAGACGGCGGAGGAGACGGTTCCGCTGGGTGCCGCGGTCTCCGCCGAGAAGGGCCGGCCCGCCCGCATCACCGTCTACCGGCGCCCCGTCGAGCTGCGCACCAAGAGCCGTGACGAGCGCGCCCTGCTCGTCCACGAGATCGTGGTCGAGCAGGTCGCGGAGCTCCTGGGGCTGGCGCCCGAGTCGGTCGATCCCCGTTACGGGCAGGAGTAGCGGCCCTCCCGGCCGCCGCCCTTCCCGCCCCTCCCGCTCAGTCGTCCAGCACCGACAGGTCCTGACGGGCCGCCGGGACCTCCACCGTGCCCCGGTCGTCCGGCATCGTCTGCACGGTGAACATCTGGATGCCGTTCACCGTCTCGGTGAGCGTGCGCGCGGCGTGCACCGGGCCGCCCGACTGAGTCTCGACCGTCAGGGCGTAGGTGCCCTTGAGGCCCGTCGGCATGGGCGGGGTGACCGCCGTGGTCGTGCCCGCCGCGATCTTGTACGTCTTGCTGACCGGCGTACCGCCGCCGCTGCCGGCCGACGCCGTGACCTTGACGGTCGCAGCGGCGCCGGGGGCGGTGAGGGAGAGGACCGAGCCCTTGGACCGGTTGTCGGCGACGGTGGCGCGCGCGCCCACCGGGGCGGTCGCCGGGATGTAGGCGACCTCCTGCTTGTCGCCCTTGCCCCGGACCACGCGCAGGGCGGCGACGACCGGGGTGGCCCGGCCCTTCTCGGAGGGCACCAGCATCAGCGAGCCCGCCTCGCCGCGGGTGATGTCCTTGAGGTCCATCCCGGCGGTCATGTGCGACTTGACGTGCAGTTCCTCGTGACCGGCCGGGGTGACTGCGCCGGTCTTGCCGAGCAGCTTGATGCCGAGGTCGGCGTCGTCGTCGCCGGGGGCGAAGGCCACCAGGCGTACCGAGCTCGCGTCCGCCGGGATGCCGGGCAGCACGACCGTGCCGGCCGGTTCGGCGGAGGCGGTGAGCCAGTCGCTGCCGGTCTCGTCGTCCGCCGCCCTGACGGCCGCGCCGACCCGGCCCGTACGGGTGGTGACGTGGACGGTGACGTCGTCGGCGGCCTTGCTCGTGAGCGTCGAGATCAGGACCCGGACGCCGGAGCCCGCCGGGACGGTGATGCCCTCGCCGACGTCGGACTTGAGGGAGCCGTCCGGGCCGTACAGCTCGATGTCGGCGACGGCCGCGGTGTCGTCCGGGTTGGTGAGGTGGACGTAGTCCTCGCGGGACTTGGCGGTGCTCGCCGCGGGGAACCAGAAGTCGGTGTCGGGCACGGTGCAGCTGATGCCGAGCAGGCCGCGGCCGTCGCCCGCCTCGATGGTGGTGGTCTGCTGGGCGGTCCAGCCGGGGGCGAGGCGGCCGGTCGCGGTGCCGATGAGGGCGGGTGAGTCGGCGCCCGACGCCTTGCCGGTGGCGGGCTTGCCGGGCTCCTTGAGGGAGACCACCGGCTTGTCCGCCTTGTCCTTCTCGCTCTTGCTCTTCTTGTCCTTGTCCTTCTTGTCCTTGTCGTCGGACTTGTCGTCGGTGCTCGCCTCGTCGTCCTTCGCGGAGGACAGGAGCTCGGCGGCGCCGGCCGTGGCGGAGCCGCCGCTTCCGCCGGACGGCGTGAAGGCCGTGTACGCCGTCTCCGAGAGGTCGGAGAGGCCGGGCGCCGGGCAGAGCAGGCTGGTGCGTTCGACGGGCAGCCGGGTGGCCGTCCTCGCTTCGGCCGTGCTGCCGCCCGACGGTTCGTTGAGCGCGGCGAACCCGGTGACGGCGGCCAGGGCAACCGCTCCGGCGATGAGGGACAGGGCGCTGGTGGACTTCACTCGGACTCGCCTCGCGATGCGTTACCGGTCGGCCACGGGTTCTGGCCCGGGGCGGGGTTCTCGGGGTTCTGCGGGTCGTACGGCTGCTGCTCGCCGTACTGCCCGGCCTCGGGGCCGTACCCGTTCGGGTCATAGGACTGCGGGTCGTACGCGGGCGGGTCGTAGGGGCCCACGTACTGGCCGTCCTGGTACTGGCCCTGCTGGTACTGCGGATAGCCGTACGGGTCGTAGCCGCCGGTGTCCGGCTGCTGCTGCTGCCCCTCGGCGTACTGCGGGTCCTGGTACGGGGCGCCGTCCTGGTACTGGCCGTCCTGGTACTGAGCGCCGTCCTGGTACTGCGGATAGGCCGGGTCCTGGTACTGGCCCTGCCCGTCGTCCCAGTCGCCGTACTGCTGCTGCGGTACGAAGACGTTGTCGTCGTCGTCCTCGGCGGCCGGGGCCTGGGCCGGGGCCGCCGGGCCGGTTTCGGGGCCTTGCTGGGCGGGAACGTACGCGGGCTGCTCGCCGGTCTCGTCCAGCTCCGGGGCGCCCTCCGCCTCCTGCTGCTCGGGGCCGCCCTCGGCGGCCTCGCTCTCGGCCAGGGCGGCGGCGCGCAGCCTGCGGGCGCGGCGGCCCTCTCCGGCGACCGGTTCGGCGGCGACCGCCTCGGCCTCCTCCGGCAGGTCGTCGTCGATCTCGCGGCGGCGGCCGGGCAGGGCCATGACCACGAGGACCACGGCGAGCGCGATCTGCGCCCAGACCCACACGGTGTGGGTGAAGGGCTCCTCGTACGTGAGGTCCAGGGTGCCGCCCTCGGTGGGCAGTTCGAAGCCCTGGGCCCAGCCGTCGACGGTCTTGGCGGTCAGCGCGCGGCCGTCGAGCGTGGCCTGCCAGCCGGGGTCGGCCGCGTCGGCGATCCGCAGCACCCGGCCGGAGCCGCCCGCGGGGATCTTGGTGTGCGCCTCGACCGGCTGGGAGCCGACGGGAAGCTGCTCGTCCCCGGCGGCGGACGGGACGATCATGATCCGGGCGACCTGCCGGTCCACCCGCCACAGGGCGCTGCCGTCGAGCTGGCTGAGCCGGCTCAGGCCCGGGGTCGCGTCGAGCACCCGGCTCATCTGCTTGGGCGCCCCGTCGCGCACGAGGACGTAACGGATGGCGAAGCCGCTGAGCTGGCTGCCCTGGTCGGCGCCGGACCCGGCGACCAGGTTGGCGACGACCTTGTCGAGGTGGCTGTTGCCGCCCTGCGCCTCGGCCAGCTCCGCGTCGCCGAGCCGGGCGCCCGAACCGCGGACGAGGGTGTAGTCGACGGAGGCGGACGAGGTGCCGCCCAGGACCAGGGTGCGCGGCTGGTCGCGGGTGCCGCTCTCCTCCGCGACGAACGCGGGCACCTGGACCGGGTCGCGGCGTTCCAGCGGGCCCGCCGCGCCGCCGAGCATCCACCCGGCGGCGGCCAGCACGGGGGCCACGCCCGCCGCGAGGGCGATCAGGGCGGCGACCGGCTGGCGCCAGCCGAAGCTGAGTTCGGCGACGCGGATGCGGGCGCCGTCCGCGCCGACGAGCGCGGCGGCGATGAGGGCGGCGCCGTAGACCAGCGTCGCGGGCCCGGCCCAGCCGGAGCCGTTGGCGAGCCCGGCGAACGCGAGGGAGACCAGGGCGGCCGCCCAGGCGGTCCGGACGGCGAACTGGCGCTCCCCGCGCAGCAGGGCGGCCAGCGCGGCAAGGACGATGCCGAGCAGCAGGACGCCGCCCGCGGCCTTGGGCCCGCCGGGGCTGATGCCGAGGAGGTCCAGGGCCGAGGCGGAGCCCGTACCGGTCTCCAGTCCGGCTTCCTTCAGGAACGCGGACGGGCTGCTCAGCAGGGAGAGCGACCAGGGCGCGAGGACCAGGACCGGGGTGCCGACGGCGGCGAGGAAGCGGAGCGCGTACGCCGTGATGTCGCCGCGCCGCAGCACCAGGACGCCGAGGCCGAGGACCACGGCGAGCGGCCACACGATCGGCGTGAACGCCATGGCGAGGGTGAGGAGCAGGGTGTACGCCCAGGTGGCGCGCCAGCTGCCGCGGGCGTCGCCGGAGGCGCGCATGCCGTGCGCGGAGACGGCCGTGCGCGCGATCAGCGGCAGCAGGACGGCCAGGACGGCGGTGCCGAGGCGGCCGGTCGCCAGGGCCCCGGTCGCCGCGGGCAGGAAGGCGTACGCGACGCTCGCCCAGGCCCGCAGGAGCCGCGAGGGCAGCAGCGGGCGGGTGACGAAGTACGCGGTGAGTCCGGCGAGCGGGACCGAGCAGACGAGCAGCAGGGTGAGCGCGAAGCCGGTGGAGCCGAGGAACAGCGCGGACAGGGCGGAGATGACGGCGAGGTAGGGCGGCGCGGTCTGGGTGCCGCCGGTGCCGACGGCGTGCCAGCCGTCCGCGTACCGCGCCCACAGGTCGGAGACGTCGCCGGGGGCGGGCAGCAGGGCGCCGCCGGCCAGCGCGCCGCCGCCGATGAGGTCGCGGCAGGCGACGAGGGAGACCAGGAGGAGCAGGGCGAAGAGGACCGGGCCGGGCTTGCGGCCGACCTTCTTCAGCCGGGCGAACTGGTCGATCTCCAGGTAGTCGGCGTCGTCGCCGCCCGGTCCGGACTCGACGGCGCCGTGCCGGGAGCCGTCGGTGTCGGAGCCGCCGCCGAAGTTTCCGGCGACCTGGTCGACGGTGGCGCGGATGGTGGCGCCGGGTGCGGGGAAGAGGCCGCCCAGCTCGGCGGCGTCGACGGCGCCCTTCCCCCGGGCGCGGCGGGCGGCGAGGATGCGGCCGGGGCGCAGCAGGGTGCTCAGAAGGCCGGTGACCTCGTCCAGGGCCTGGCCCGGGACCTTGCCGACGAGGTAGGCGAGGGTGCGCAGCAGGGTGCCGAGGACGAGCCGGAGCATCACCCAGGGCAGCTTCTTGCCGCGGGCGTTGACGAGCATCGTGTAGACGGCGCCCGCCTTGTCGACGCGGTGCGGGCTGGCGACGCTGCGGCCGGCGCAGTCAATGGGGCGGCGTTCCCGCGCGGACGCCTCGGCGTGCCGCAGGACGGCGTCGGGGGCGACGAGGACCCGGTGGCCGGCCATGTGGGCGCGCCAGCACAGGTCGACGTCGTCGCGCATGAGCGGGAGCCTGCGGTCGAAGCCGCCGAGCTCCTCCCAGACGTCGCGGCGGATGAGCATGCCCGCGGTGGAGACGGAGAGGACGGTGCGGACCTGGTCGTGCTGGCCCTGGTCCTGCTCGCGGCGGTCGAGGCCGGTCCAGCGGCGGCCGCTGTTGGCGATGGAGACGCCGACTTCGAGGAGCTGGCGGCGGTCGTACCAGCCGCGCAGTTTGGGGCCGACGATCGCGGCGTGCTGGTCGTTGTCCACGACGCGCAGCATCTCGGCGAGGGCGTCGGGCGCGGGCGCGCAGTCGTCGTGGAGCAGCCAGAGCCACTGCACCGGCTCGCCGTGCGGCAGCTCGGGCATCTCGTACGCCTCGTCGCGCCAGGTCCGGGTGACCGGGTCCCAGCCGCTGGGCCGCTTCAGGTAGGGCAGGTCGTCCGGGGTGAGGACGCCGGCCGTGCGGCTCGCCTCGTCCACGGCGGTGCCGAAGCTCGTGCGCCGCGCCAGGTGCAGGACGCGGTCGGCGCCGAGGGCCTCGGTGACCAGGCGCGCGGAGTCGTCGGCGCTGCCGGTGTCGGCGGCGACGACGTTCTGTACGGGGCGTTCCTGGCCGAGCAGCCCGGCGAGCGCGTCGGGCAGCCAGCGTGCGCCGTCGTGGGAGACGAGCACGGCGGTGACGACATGCCGGGGGAACTCGGGGGCGGCGGCGGCCGCGTACGGCGCCGTTGATTGGCTGTGCACGGACATCGAGGTACGGGCCCTCCGGCCGGGTCCGGGGGACGTCCCCCCGGGGGCTGCATCGGTGTACACGCGCGCTCTGTCTGGTCGTTGGCGCGTCTCGGACGGGGCCCCACACTAACGGTAGGGGTAACCGGAGTGGCGCGGAGCGGTTGAACGAGGGCGCGAGGGGGTAGCGGCCGACGCGGATTTCCGGGTGCCGGGGCATGAGTGCGGCGCTGCGCGGGTACGGCGACGGCCCGCCGACTGCGGGTGCAGGAGGCGGGCCGTGATGTCGTGCGTGGTGGGCCGGACCGGGTCTGCCGGACCGGTCGGGCCGCGGGCTTCTTCAGACCGCTGCCTTCTTCAGGCGGCGGCGCTCGCGCTCGGAGAGGCCGCCCCAGATGCCGAAGCGCTCGTCCTTCGAGAGGGCGTACTCCAGGCACTCGGACCGGACTTCACAGGCGAGACAGACCTTCTTCGCCTCGCGGGTCGATCCACCCTTCTCGGGGAAGAAGGACTCGGGGTCGGTCTGGGCGCACAGTGCGCGCTCCTGCCAGCCGAGCTCTTCGTCCGCGTCCTCGACCAGCAGTTGCTGGAACAGCTCGGTCATGTGCGCCCCTCGTCTGTCTCTTGCGTCCCGTGATGCGGCCGTTACCGAATCGGCCGAACGACACGGGTGAAATTACAAGCGTGTAGCTCTGGCTGGTCAAGCCCGGATCTGCTATTGGCCCCGGTATTCACTCTGCGGCACCAACCGTATGCGGTAAGTGTTCAAATCACCAAAAACCTGACATATGCCATGGGCGCTACCGCACCCTCGCCCGCCATGGAGACAAACCGCTGCGGACGCGGACACGTTTCGATTCGATCACTGAAGCGACCAAGATCACATTCGGGTCACGGTGCCGCGCTCACGTTTGGCAGCGCGGTTGTTGCGCCACCTGTCCCCGCCAGAGGCCGCTAAAACCTTTCTCCGGGCGGAGTAACCGGATGAGGTGAAACATTGCCACCAAACCGGGCATTGGGTTGACACCGGGTGGCTCTCCGGTTCTCCTTGATGTCATGCCAGTGACCTCAGCGATGCACGCGACCCGCGCCCGTGGGTTCCGCAGCGCTGTCCAGGCTCGCTGTTGCTGTTCCAGCTGTCTCAGCTGTTGATGCCGCCGACGCCGTCGTAGCCCTTCCGCTCCGGCCCGGCACCGCTCGTCCCGCCCCTCCCCCCGCCCGGCCCCACCGGCTTTCCGGCCGCCGGCGCTCCCGGACCTCGCGACGAGCCCCGCACCGCACGCCGCACTCGCACCCCGCCGAGGAACCACGCTCCATGAACAGCAGCGACAGCGACCTCCAGATCGCCGGCGACCTCCTGGAGGTCCAGCACCTTCTCCGCCCCGCCCCCGAACACCCCGCCACCGTCGCGGAGTTCGTCGGCCTCGCCCGTACCATCGCCGCCGACCGCGACCGGTGGGCACCGCTCGTCCGGTACGACGCCACCACCCGCTGGTACCACCGCCTGCGCACCGGACCCGGTTACGAGGTCTGGCTGCTGAGCTGGGTGCCCGGGCAGGGCAGCGGGCTGCACGACCACGGGCCGTCCTCCGGCGTCCTGACCGTGCTCGACGGCGAGCTGACCGAACGTACGGACCGGGGGAAGCGGACGCTGGGCGCGGGCGCGCAGCGCGTCTTCGCGCCCGGCTACGTCCACGAGGTCGTCAACGACTCCCTGGAACCGGCCGTCAGCCTCCACGTCTACTACCCGGGCCTCACCGACATGCCGATGCACGCCGCGCAGTGTGCCCCGGCGGCTGCCACGGCCTGAAAGACCCCCGTCCCGTAGCCGCAGAGCTCCTGACAGTCCCACCCGTCGCCCGCCACCACCCCGACAAGGATCAGGCTTCGCCTGACAGACTGTTTCGCATGCGCATTGTGGTTCTGGCCGGCGGTATCGGTGGTGCTCGTTTCCTGCGGGGTCTCAAGGAGGCCGCGCCCGACGCGGACATCACGGTCATCGGCAACACCGGTGACGACATCCATCTGTTCGGGCTCAAGGTCTGCCCCGACCTCGACACCGTGATGTACACCCTCGGCGGTGGCATCAACGAGGAACAGGGCTGGGGGCGTACCGACGAGACGTTCCGGGTCAAGGAGGAGCTCGCCGCGTACGGCGTGGGCCCCGAGTGGTTCGGGCTCGGCGACCGCGACTTCGCGACGCACATCGTCCGTACGCAGATGCTGGGCGCGGGCTATCCGCTCAGCGCCGTCACCGAGGCGCTCTGCGCCCGCTGGAAGCCCGGCGTCCGGCTGCTGCCCATGTCCGACGACCGCGTCGAGACGCACGTGGCGATCGAGGAGGACGGCGAGAGCCGGGCCGTGCACTTCCAGGAGTACTGGGTGAAGCTGCGGGCCGCCGTGCCGGCGCGGGCGATCGTGCCCGTGGGCGCGGAGCAGGCGAAGCCGGCGCCCGGGGTCCTGGAGGCCATCGCCGGGGCCGACGTCATCCTCTTCCCGCCGTCCAACCCGGTCGTCTCCGTCGGCACGATCCTCGCCGTGCCCGGCATCCGCGAGGCCATCGCCGAGGCCGGGGTGCCGGTCGTCGGCCTCTCCCCCATCGTCGGTGACGCGCCGGTGCGCGGGATGGCCGACAAGGTCCTCGCGGCGGTGGGCGTCGAGTCGACCGCCGCCGCCGTCGCCGAGCACTACGGGTCCGGGCTGCTCGACGGCTGGCTCGTGGACACCGTGGACGCGGGCGCCGTCGAGCGGGTGGAGTCGGCGGGCATCCGCTGCCGGTCCGTACCGCTGATGATGACCGATGTGGCCGCCACCGCCGAGATGGCACGGCAGGCGCTGGCCCTCGCCGGGGAGGTCCGCGCGTGAGCGCCGCCGACGCGCCCTCCTACCGGGTGTGGGCCCTGCCCGGGATGCCCGAGGTACGGACCGGGGACGACCTCGCGAAGCTGATCGCGGCCTGCGAACCGGGGCTCGTGGACGGTGACGTCCTGCTCGTCACCTCGAAGATCGTCTCCAAGGCGGAGGGCCGGATCACCGAGGCCACCGACCGGGAAGCGGCCATAGACGCCGAGACGGTACGGGTGGTGGCGCGGCGCGGTCCGCTGCGGATCGTGGAGAACCGGCAGGGCCTGGTCATGGCCGCCGCCGGTGTCGACGCGTCGAACACCCCCGCCGGGACGGTCCTGCTGCTCCCCGAGGACCCCGACGCCTCGGCCCGGGCGATCAGGGAAGGGCTGCGGGCGGAGCTCGGCGTCGAGGTCGGCGTCCTCGTCACGGACACCTTCGGGCGGCCCTGGCGCAACGGGCTGACCGATGTCGCCATCGGTGCGGCGGGGGTGCGGGTGCTGGACGACCTGCGGGGCGGGCGGGACGCGCACGGCAATCCGCTGAACGCGACCGTGATCGCCACCGCCGACGAGCTGGCCGCCGCGGGTGACCTGGTCAAGGGCAAGACGGACGGGCTGCCCGTCGCCGTCGTGCGCGGGCTCGGCCACGTCGTGGACGCGGCGGACGAGCAGGGTGCCCGGGCAATGGTCCGGGTCGCGGCCGACGACATGTTCCGGCTGGGGACCTCGGAGGCGGTCCGGGAGGCGGTGACGCAGCGGCGTACGGTGCGCGAGTTCACGGACGAGCCGGTGGATCCGGGGGCGGTACGGCGTGCGGTCGCCGCCGCCGTGACCGCGCCGGCGCCGCACCACACGACGCCGTGGCGGTTCGTCCTGCTGGAGTCCCCGGAGTCGCGGACCCGGTTGCTCGACGCGATGCGGGACGCGTGGATCGCGGATCTGCGGCGCGACGGCAAGAGCGAGGAGTCGGTCGCCAAGCGGGTGCGGCGGGGCGATGTGCTGCGGCGGGCGCCGTATCTGGTGGTGCCGTGCATGGTGATGGACGGTTCGCACGCGTACGGGGACGAGCGGCGGGACGGCGCGGAGCGCGAGATGTTCGTGGTCGCGGCGGGGGCGGGGATCCAGAACTTCCTGGTGGCGCTGGCCGGGGAGCGGTTGGGGTCCGCGTGGGTGTCCTCGACGATGTTCTGCCGGGATGTGGTGCGGGACGTTTTGGGACTGCCCGAGTCCTGGGATCCGTTGGGGGCGGTGGCCGTGGGGCACGCGGTTTCGGCCCCCGGGCCGCGGGTGGTGCGGGCCGCGGAGGACTTCGTCGTGGTGCGGTGAGCTTGGCGCGGCCGCGGGGGGTTTCGGGGCTCTGCCCCGGACCCCGGTCCTCAATCGCCGGACGGGCTTGATTTTGCCCGGCCGCTCACGCCTCTGCGGGCTGGGTTTTGGCCCGGCCGCGCGAAAGCGCTACAGCCGCGCGATGTCCCTCGGCTGGAAGCGCGGCGCTCTCCTCGGTGGTGTCGCGCCCGAGAGCAGGATCAGGCGGGTTGCTCGGTGGCGTTGGCCCTCGTACGGGGTCAGGAGGGCGAGCATTTCCTCGTCGTCCGCGTTCCGGTTGCCGGCCAGGGCGTGGCCGACGATGCCGGGGAGGTGAAAGTCGCCGACCGTCACCGCGTCCGGGGCGCCGTTGGAGCGTTGCAGGGTTTCCGCCGCCGTCCAGGGGCCGATGCCCGGGATGGCCTGGAGGCGGGTCAGCGCGTCGGGGAGGTCCATCGCGGCCGCCTCCTCCATGCGGCGGGCCACCCGGACCGTGCGCAGGATCGTCGCCGAGCGCTTGCTGTCGACGCCCGCGCGGTGCCAGTCCCAGGACGGGATCAGCGACCAGGTGCGGGCGTCCGGCATGACGTAGAGGCCGTACTCCTGCGGGCCGGGCGCGGGCTCCCCGTACTGGCGGACCAGGAGGCGCCAGGCGCGGTACGCCTCGTCCGTCGTGACCTTCTGCTCCAGAATCGACGGGATCAGCGACTCCAGGACCAGACCCGTGCGCAGCAGCCGCAGGCCGGGGCGGCGGTGCTGGGTCTGGGCGAGGAGGCGGTGGCGCGGGGTGAAGGCCGCCGGGTCGTCGCCCTCGCCGAGCAGCGTGGGCAGCTGGTCCAGCAGCCATTCCGCGCCGGGCCCCCAGGCGGACGCCTCGATCCGGCCGTCGCGGGCGACGACGTGGAGCGTGCCGGGGCCCTCGGGGGTGCGGCTGGACCGGCGGACGGAGCCGTCGGCGACCATCCGGAACGTGGGGTCGGCGGGGCCCCGGCGCAGGGGGCCGAGGACGAGCCTCAGGTCGAGCGGGCCCGGCGGGGTCCAGACACGGGTCTGCGGCGCCGGTACGGGCACGGCCGCCGCCTGGTGCGGGACGGGCGCGCGCCGGGCGTTGCGGGGAGCGAATCGTCCTGCCACGGAAGAGGTCCTCGGTCGTCGGGGCTGCCTGTCGAGGGTACGGCGATTTCCGGCCACCCGGTCCGCGTACGGGCCGGAGCCGCCGGGTCGCTCACTCGTCCGAGGAGAACCGCACCGACGCGTCCGGGAGGTGTGCCCCGCACCAGACGCGGACGCCCTCGCGGAGCTCGTTGTCGGCGCCCACCTCCGCGCCGTCGCCGACGACCGCGCCGGCCAGCACCGTACGGCTGCCGATCCGGGCGCGCTCGCCGACCAGGGAGTCCGTGATCACCGCGCCGGGTTCCACGACCGCGCCCGCGAGGACGGTGGAGCCGTCGATCCGGGCGCCCGCGCCGATCACCGCGCCGTCGCCGATGACCGTACCGCCGGAGAGCTTGGCGTCGGGGGCGACCGAGGCGGTCGGCAGGACGAGGCGGTCGCCGCAGCGGCCCGGCACCGCCGGGGAGGGCGCGCGGCCGAGCACCAGGTCGGCGGAGCCCCTTATGAACGCCTGCGGGGTGCCGAGATCCAGCCAGTACGTGGAGTCGACCATGCCCTGGAGGTGGGCGCCGTCGGCGAGGAGGCCGGGGAAGGTCTCGCGCTCGACGGAGACGGGGCGGCCGGCCGGGATGGTGTCGATGACCGAGCGGCGGAAGATGTACGCGCCCGCGTTGATCTGGTCGGTGACGATCTCCTCGGGCGTCTGCGGCTTCTCCAGGAAGGCGGTGACGCGGCCGGTGTCGTCGGTCGGCACGAGGCCGAAGGCGCGCGGGTCCTCGACCCGGGTCAGGTGGAGGGAGACATCGGCGCCGGAGTCGGCGTGCGAGGTGACCAGCGCCCGGATGTCGAGCCCGGTGAGGATGTCGCCGTTGAAGATGAGGACCGGTTCCTCCGGACCCGACGCGAGGCGGTGGGCGACGTTCCGGATGGCGCCGCCGGTGCCGAGCGGTTCGCGCTCGGTGACGTACTCGATGTGCAGGCCGAGCGAGGAGCCGTCGCCGAAGTACGGCTCGAAGACCTCGGCGAGATACGAGGTGGCGAGGACGATGTGCTCGACCCCGGCGGCCCGGGCACGCGCCAGCTGGTGCGTGAGGAAGGGGACGCCCGCCGCCGGAACCATGGGCTTGGGCGTGTGCACCGTGAGCGGGCGCAGCCGGGTTCCCTTGCCGCCGACCAGGAGGATCGCTTCTTTTGCCTCTGTCACAGCACTGTCTTCGCTTCCTGCTGGGGCCGGGCGTCGTTACGGCTGGCCAGTGTATGCAGACGGGTGTGGCGCGCCTTCGGACGGCGGTCCCGGTTCCTTGTAGAGACGCGCTCCCGGGCATTCGGTTGCGCGTCCGAAGGGGCGGTGTACGCGGCCGCGTACGCTTCCGCCCATGAACGCCAGCGACCGCACCCCTGCCGACCTGCTGCGTTCCGCGCTCGCCGCGGATCCGGCCCGCCCTCTGGTCACCTTCTACGACGACGCCACCGGGGAGCGCGTCGAGCTGTCGGTGGCCACCTTCGCCAACTGGGTGGCCAAGACCGCCAACCTGCTCCAGGGCGATCTGGCGGCCGAGCCCGGCGACCGGCTCGCGCTGCTGCTCCCCGCGCACTGGCAGTCCGCGGTCTGGCTGCTGGCCTGTGCCTCGGTCGGCGTGGTCGCCGAGGTGCAGGGCGACCCGGCCGCCGCCGACCTGGTCGTCTCCGGCCCGGACACACTGGACGCGGCGCGGGCCTGCCGGGGCGAGCGGATCGCCCTGGCACTGCGCCCGTTGGGCGGGCGGTTCCCGCAGGCGCCCGAGGGCTTCGCGGACTACGCGGTGGAGGTGCCGGGGCAGGGCGACCGGTTCGCGCCGTTCGCCCCGGTGGACCCGGACGCGCCGGCGCTGACGGTGGGCGGGGTCTCGTTCACGGCGGCGGAGCTGGTGGCGCGGGGGCGCGAGGACGGTGCGGCGCTGGGCCTGGGCGCCGGTTCACGGCTGCTGACGGGGCGTACGTACGACACCTGGGACGGGCTCGCCGCCGGGCTCTACGCGCCGCTGGCGACCGGGGGCTCCGTGGTCCTGTGCCGCCACCTCGACCGGCTCGGCGCGGAGGCGCTGGCGCAGCGGGTGGAGAGCGAGCGCGTCACGCTGACGGTGTGACAGTGCCCGGGACCGGTATGACAAGCGGCATGAGCGGGGCACCCGTCCGGCCCATCGTGGGCCGAGTCCCCCGTGTCGGCGCTCAACTCCGGTACATGATCTGCCGTACAGACCAGCCGAGGCACAACCAAGCGTGAGGTTCAGCCGTCTACTTCTGCGACCGGCGGCCCAGCGCGCCGCCGAACGTGAAGGATGGACGCAGACGTGACCGAAAGCTCCGGCACTCCGGGCGACCCCGACGACTCGGCCGCGGGCGAGGACCGGACACCGGAGGACGCACCGCCGCCCGGCGAAGAGGGCGGATCCGGCGAAAAGGGCACGCCCGAAGCGGCGGCCGCCCCTGGCGGTGAGACCCGCAGCGGGTCCGGCAGCGGTCCCGGGCCCGCCCCGGAGGAACCGGCGGAGGGCGGGGACGGGGGCGCGGGCCTCGACATCACCGTCAAGCGCAAGCGCCACTGGCTGCGCTGGACCGCGCTCGGCCTCTCGTTCCTCGTGCTCGTCGCGGCGGGCGTCGGCTGGTGGCTGTACAAGAAGCTGGACGGCAACATCCGGACGGACACCTCGGCGGCGGCCGAGCTGAAGGCGTACGAGAAGGAGCGGCCGGTCTCCGTCGTGCACGACGCGGAGAACATCCTGCTGATCGGCTCGGACAGCCGGGCCGGCGACAACCGCAAGTACGGCCGCGACGACGGCGGCAGCCAGCGCTCGGACACGACGATCCTGCTGCACCTGGCGGCGAACCGGAAGAGCGCGACCGCGATGTCCATCCCGCGCGACCTGATGGTGAACATCCCGGCCTGCCACAAGGCCGACAAGACCACCACCCGGGCGCAGTTCGCGCAGTTCAACTGGGCCTTCGAGATGGGCGGGACCGCCTGCACCATCCGGACCGTGGAGAAGATGACGGACATCCGCATCGACCACCACATGGTCATCGACTTCAACGGCTTCAAGGACATGGTCGACGCGGTGCACGGGGTGGAGATCTGCCTCAAGGAGCCGGTCGACGACAAGGACGCCCACCTCAAGCTCGGCGCGGGCCGCCACAAGCTCAACGGGGAGCAGGCGCTCGGCTACGTACGGGCCAGGAAGTCGCTCGGCAACGGGAGCGACACCGACCGCATGGACCGCCAGCAGCAGTTCCTGGGGGCGCTCGTGAACAAGGTGCAGAGCAACGGCGTCCTGCTCAACCCGACGCGGCTCTACCCGGTGCTCGACGCGGCCACCAAGGCGCTGACCACGGACCCGGGCCTGGACAGCCTGAAGGATCTCTACGACCTGGTGCGGGGCATGCGTGACGTCCCCACCGAGAAGGTGCAGTTCCTGACGGTGCCGCGGCAGCCGTACCACCTGGACCGGAACCGGGACGAACTGGTGCAGCCGGACGCGGACAAGCTCTTCAAGCAGCTCCGCGACGACAAGCCGGTCGCCGTGGTGCCCGCCGACAAGCTCAAGAGCGACGACAAGAGCGACGACAAGAATCCGGACTCGGCCGACGCCTCGGGGCCGTCACCCACACCCACGTATTCGGGGAACAATGCCGCGACCGACCTGTGCAAGCAGTAAAGCAATGGCCAAACAGAGACCAACATTCCGCGCGCAATGGGAAGAATGCCCGGTTGTAAGGGCCGTGGAATGTGTCACGCGCGTCGCTGGACGCCGAATGAGACGGATAGTGTGACGCGATCCGGTGCTACCGGCCGTCCGGCCGCGCACTTCTGGAGAGAAAGACTGAGCGCCTTTTCGGGGGAGGCGCCTCGCGTGGCACCGACGGAGGACTCGAGCAACCGTGGATGCGCAAAGCCGTGGGCGGGCTGAAGACATGGATCCCGCAGACCAGTGGGTTCTCAACCCGGACACCGGCGATTACGAACTGCGACTGAACCACTCCGGAGGGAATTCCACCCGGCCCTCGGTCCCCCAGGCCCGGCGCGGGCCGTCCGGCACCCCTCGCCGCGCGCCCGCCGACGAATCCCCGCGACGCACCACCGAGGTGCCGCGCCAGGGCGGGCGGCGGTCGGCGAACGGCCCGCGCGGCCAGGAGCGGCCGGCCCCCGGCGACGCCGGTCCGGGCCGCCGTAAGCGCAAGGCCCCCAAGTCGCGCAAGAAGAAGGCGCTGCTGTGGACGGGCGGCGTGATGGCCTTCGTGCTGGTGGGCGTCTCGGCCGGTGGCTACTGGCTTTACCAGCGCCTCAACGGCAACATCAACACCGTGGACATCGGCGACGCCGGCAACAAGGACGTCGTCACCGCCAACGCCCCGATCAACATATTGATCATCGGTACGGACAAACGCACCGGTAAGGGCAACGAGGGCTACGGCGACAAGGGCAGCGTCGGCCACGCGGACACGAACATCCTGTTCCACGTCTCCGAGGACCGCACCAACGCCACCGCGATGAGCATCCCGCGCGACCTCATCACCGACATCCCGGAGTGCAACTCCAAGCAGGAGGACGGCTCGGTGAAGGACATCCCGGGCATCGAGCACGTCCGCTTCAACCGGAGCCTCGGCGAGGCGGGCCGCGACCCCGGCTGCACGATGAAGACGGTCACGGAGCTGACCGGGGTGAAGATCGACCACTTCATGATGGTCGACTTCAACGCGGTGAAGACCCTGTCCACGGCGGTCGGCGGCGTCAACATCTGCCTCGAACACGCCATCGACGACCCGAAGTCCCACCTCAAGCTGCCCGCGGGACCCAACAAGGTCCAGGGCGAGGACGCGCTCGCGTTCGTACGGACGCGACACGCCTACTCCAACGAGAGCGACCTCGACCGGATCAAGGGCCAGCAGCAGTTCATGGGCTCGATGATCAAGCAGGCCAAGTCGGACGACACGCTGACCAGCCCGACCAAGCTGTTCAAGGTGGCGGACGCGGCGACCAAGGCGCTGACCGTCGACAAGGCCATCGGCGACGTGAAGAAACTCAGCACGCTCGCCAAGGAGATCACCAAGACGGACACGAAGAACATCACGTTCGTCACCATGCCGGTGATCGACAACCCCGACGAGCCCACGCCCGTCACGGTCGTCCCGCACCCCACCCAGGCCGAGCAGTTGTTCTCGATGCTCCGCGACGACACCTCGCTCACCGAGGTGGCCGCGCAGAAGAAGAAGGCCAAGAGCAAGCAGGACGCGCTCCTCAAGGGAACCAAGGCGGCCGCGGCCGACGTCCGGGTCGATGTGTACAACGGTGGAGACGTCGCCGGCGGTGCTCAGCAGACGGTCACCTGGCTGCAGAACACCAAGGGCGTCCCGAAGTCCACCAACAAGGCCAACGCGCCCGAGAAGATCGCCAAGACGACGCTGGAGTACGCCCCGAACCAGGCGGACCAGGCACGTGCCCTCGCGGAGATGATGGGCCTGCCCGGCTCCGCGATGAAGCCGGGCACCACCGACGCCGAGGGACTTCAGGCGATGGTGCTGACGCTGGGCAAGGACTTCCAGGCGGCCGGTACGCCCATCACGGCGCCGAAGAAGATCGACATCGAGAAGTCCAGCGCCGCATCCGCGGGGTGCTCCAAGTGACACCACGTCACCGCACCATACGAGTCTGAGCAGCAGGGGGGTCCTGGTGGGACGGAGCAGCACGCCCGGGGAGGGGACGCGGTCGCGGACGCACTCCCGCCGGCAGGGCGGGGACGAGGGCGTCGGCGAGCGCGACGGTGACGCCGGGACGGGCGACGCCGCGGGTGGCCGCGCGAGCCACCGGCGCGGCAAGTCACGTAAACGGGCTGCGAAGAAGTCCCGGAAACGCCGGGTGTTCAAGTGGATAGCGATATCCATGGCGGTGCTCGTCCTGGGCACCGCCTCCGCCGGATACCTCTACTACCGGCACCTCAACAACAACATCCGCAGCAGCGCCCGCAGCGGCGGCGAGAGCGGTGTGAAGAAGACCGCGCCGAACGCCAAGGGCGAGAGCCCGCTCAACATCCTGCTGATCGGCTCGGACAGCCGGAACAGCGCGGAGAACGTGAAGCTCGGCGGCAGCAAGGACACGGTCGGGGACAAGCCCCGGGCCGACGTCCAGATGCTGCTGCACATCTCGGCGGACCGGAAGAACTCCTCGCTGGTCAGCATTCCGCGCGACACGATCCTCCCCATCCCCGAGTGCACGGACTCCGAGACCGGTCAGAAGTACCCCGCGACGGAGAACAGTCCGATCAACGAGTCCCTCCAGCGCGGTGGTCCCGGCTGCACGCTGACCACCTGGGAGAAGCTGACCGGCGTCTACATCGACCACTGGATCATGCTCGACTTCGCGGGCGTGGTGGCCATGGCGGACGCGATCGGCGGGGTCGACGTGTGCGTGAAGACGGGGGTGTGGGACAAGCCCACCCGCCTCGTTCCCGGCGGCTCCGGCCTCAAGCTCCCGGCGGGCACGAACACGGTGCAGGGCAAGCAGGCGCTTCAGTGGCTGCGTACCCGGCACGCCTTCGGCAATGACCAGAACCGCGCCAAGGCGCAGCACATGTACATGAACTCCATGCTGCGCACGCTGAAGAAGCAGAACCTCTGGTCGGACGCGGGACGGCTGATGGACCTCGCGGAGACGGCCACCAAGGCCCTCCAGGTCTCCGACGAGATCCGTTCGGTCAAGAAGCTCTACGACCTGTCGATGCAGCTCAAGAGCGTGCCGATCGACCGCATCACCATGGCGACGATGCCGACGGCCGAGTGGTCGCAGGACCGGAACAAGCTCGTTCCCGTCGAGAAGTCCGCGGACGCCCTGTGGCGTCTGGTCCGTGAGGACGTCGCCTTTGACAAGAACGGCAAGGAGAAGAAGAAGTCCTCGACCCCCTCCGGGCCCCCGGCGGCCGCTCCGGCGACCCTCGGCATCTCGGTGGTGAACGGCACGGGCGTCGGCCAGGCGCCCAAGGACGGGCGGGCCACCGAGATCGCCGACCTCCTGCACGGCAAGGGCTTCGCCGAGGCCGAGACCTCGCAGGACGCCGAGCCGCTCAAGGACACGGTGGTGCGGTACGCGAAGGAGGACGGGGACCAGGGCAAGTCGGACGCGCTGTCCGTGGCCAAGGCGCTGGGCCTCCCGACGACCTCGGTCAAGGCCGACCCGAAGGCCGGCGGGCTGACCGTCGTCGTCGGTGCGGACTGGCGCGACGGCACCGTGTACAAGGCCCCGAAGGTCGAGGCGGGTGACCTTCCGGACGGCGCGGACGACATCAACGCCGCCGACAAGAGCCAGTGCATGGACATCTACTCCGTCTACCGGTGGGACGGAAAGAGCTGACAGGCGGTACGCGAGAGGGGGCGCCCGGTCCGGCCGGGCGCCCCCTCTCGTCGTCTGCCCGGGTCAGGCCACGGGCGCGCCCGGCTCGGCGATGGCCGGGCGGCGGCTCGCGATGACCTTCTTCGCCAGCGCGCGCGGGCTCGTCAGGAAGCCGTAGCCCCAGGACATGTGCATGGTCGCCAGCGCGACCGGGATCTGCGCGCGGGCCTTCAGCGACAGGCCCTTGCCCGCCGGGAGGGAGCCCGCGACGATCGCCGCGACGTACCCGCCGGGGACGATCAGCGCCCACGGGGTGACCGCCGCGCCCACCACGAGGCCGGCCGCGATGGCGACGACGGCGGTCGGGGGCGCCAGGTAGCGCAGGTTGATGGAGCCGGCGTGGTAGCGGGCGACGACGTGGCGCCAGCGGCCGTAGTCCTTGTACTGCTTGGCGAGCGCCCGGACGGAGGGGCGGGGGCGGTACTGGACGCGCAGCTCGGGCGAGAACCAGATCAGGCCGCCGGACTCGCGGATGCGGAAGTTCAGCTCCCAGTCCTGGGCGCGGATGAACTCGACGTTGTACCCGTCGGCCTTCTCCAGCGCCTCCCGGCGGAAGACGCCCAGGTAGACGGTCTCGGCGGGGCCCGCCTGGCCGCCGGTGTGGAAGGCCGCGTTGCCGACGCCGATCTTCGAGGTCATGGCCGCCGCGACGGCGTCCTCCCAGGCGTTCTCGCCCTCGGCGTGCATGATCCCGCCGACGTTCTGCGCGCCCGTCTCCTCCAGGAGCCGGACGGCGGTCGCGATGTAGTTCGGCGAGAGCATGCCGTGGCCGTCGACGCGGACGACTATCGGGTGGCTCGACGCCTTGATCGCGGCGTTGAGGGCGGCGGGGGTGCGGCCCGTGGGGTTCGGCACGGTGTGGACGCGGGGGTCCTCCGCGACCAGCTCGGCGGCGATCGCGTCCGTACGGTCCGTGGACGGACCGAGGGCGATCACGACCTCCATCTCGCCCGCGTACTCCTGCTCCAGGATGTGGCGTACGGAGTTACGGAGATGGCGCTCCTCGTTGAGCACCGGCATGATCACGGAGACGGCGGGAGGCTGCGCGGCAGACATGTGGTCCTCGGGTGGTCCTCGGGGGCGCCGGGGGCTCGTACCCCACCAGGCGGTATTCGGCCGCCACGTTACCGCGAATGGGGGACAGCGGCGCGCGCCGCCGGGTGGCCTCCCGGGATGAGGATCGTATGGGCCTACCGTGCGAACGGTCCCCCTCGCACCGCGGAGGTGTCTCCCCGTGCCCACGCCGCACCGCTCCCCCCGTCCCGCCCGGCCCCGCCCCGCGCCCGCGCGGCGCCGGCGGCGGAGAAAGCAGGACGAGCGGCCGCGCTGGGGCATGCGGGTCGCGACCGGGCTCTCGGTCCTGGTGCTCGGAGCGGGCGGGATCGGGCACGCGGTCGTGACGAACCTGGAGAGCGGGATCGACCGCGTCGACCCGTTCAAGGACATGAAGAACCGGCCCGCGGGAGGGCGGGGCATGAATCTGCTGCTGGTCGGCACCGACGGCCGCGACAAGATCACCAAGGACGAGAAGCGGAAGTACCGGCTGGGCGGTGAGCCGTGCCACTGCACGGACACGATCATGCTGGTGCACCTGTCGGCCGACGAGGAGCGCGCCAGCGTCGTGAGCCTGCCGCGCGACAGTTACGCGGAGATCCCGGCCCATCGGGACCGTACGACCGGCGAGGAGCACGCGGCGCACCCGGTGAAGCTGAACGCGGCGTACGCGGAGGGCGGTCCCGGCCTCACCGTGAGCACCGTGGAGCACATGACCGGCGTCAAGATCGACCACTACCTGGAGGTCGACTTCACCAGCTTCATGACCACGGTCGACACCCTCGGCGGTGTGAAGATCTGCACGGCCCGCCCGCTGAAGGACTCCTACACCGGCCTGGACCTCGCGCCGGGCACCCATACGCTCGACGGCGGCCAGGCGCTCCAGTACGTACGGTCCCGGCACATCGACGGGGCCGCCGATCTGGGCCGGATGCAGCGCCAGCAGAGGTTCATGGCCGCGCTGATCAAGCAGGCGACGAGCAGCGGGGTGCTGCTGAACCCGGTGAAGTTCCGCGAGGTCGCCTCGACCATGCTGAAGTCCGTACGGGCCGACCGGGGCTTCGACACGGAGCAGATGCTCTCCCTCGGCCAGGCGATGCGGGGCTTCTCCCCCGCGTCGTCCGAGTTCGCCTCGGTGCCGATGGGCGATGTGGCGTACCAGGTGAAGGGCATCGGTTCCACGGTGAAGTGGGACCCGGTGAAGTCGAAGCAGCTGTTCACCGCGCTGCGCGAGGACAAACCACTGACCACCGCCCGGCCCGCCGCGAAGGCCCCCGCGAAGAAGGTGGACGTCCCGCCGAAGCAGATCCGCGTCCAGGTCTACAACGGCACCGCGAAGGACGGCCTGGGCTCCAAGGTCGACGACGCGCTGCACGCCACCGGCTTCGACACGACCCGGGCCCCGCTCACCGCACCGCAGCACGAGCTGAAGCACACCCTGGTCACGTTCGACCCGCGCTGGGACCGGTCCGCGAAGACCCTGGCGGCGGCGCTGCCGGGGGCGGAGCTGCGGGCGGTGCCGGGGCAGGGGGCGACGATGCGGGTGACGGCGGGCGAGGACTACACCAAGGTCGAGCGGGTCCACGCGGAGGAGCCGGATCCGGGCAGGTTCGGGGCGGTGAAGGGGGACGAGGTGGTGTGCCCGTGAGGCGTGCGGGCGGTGAGCCCCGCGCCTCCCGGCCGGCCTCGCGCCGTCAGTCCTCGATGCCCTCGGCGATCCGCTTCTCGCGGAGCTCCCGGATCGCGCGGCGCCGCGCCAGGCGGTGCGTGCGGCGGATCTGGGCCTCCTGGTAGCGCCGCTTGTCGCGCTCGGTCTCCGGGGTCACCTGCGGTACGGGGCGGGGCCGGCCGTCCGCGTCGACCGCGGCGAAGACCAGGTACGCGCTGCCGACCTGGGTCGCGGGCGTCGACTCGTTCCAGCGCTCGGCCATGACGCGGACGCCGACCTCCATGGAGGAGCGGCCGGTCCAGTTGACCTGGGCGCGTACGTGCACGAGGTCGCCGACGCGGACCGGCTCCAGGAAGACCATCTCGTCCATCGAGGCCGTGACGGCGGGGCCGCCGGAGTGCCGGCCGGCCACGGCGCCCGCCGCGTCGTCGACCAGCTTCATGATCACGCCGCCGTGCACGGTCCCCAGCAGATTGGTGTCGCTGCCGGTCATGATGTGGCTGAGGGTGGTCCGGGAGGCCGCGGTGGGCTTGGCCGGAATGTCGCTCTCCGGGCGCGGAGCCTGATCTGTCATGGCGTCCACCTTATGCGGGGGCCGGAACGCCGTCGCAATGCATCAGCTTCGCAACAGCCCTGGTGCGATTTTCCTCCCGCCCTGTAAGAGGGGCCGTCCCGGACGGCACACTGGTCCGTATGAACGATTGGCCCGACGGCTGGACCGACGACAACCGCAGCGGTAACCGCTACGGGCAGGGCAGCGCGAGCGAGCGGCCCGAGAGCGCCCGCTCGATGCCGCACGTCCAGCGCCGCCCGGCCCCGCCGCCGCAGCGCCCCGCGCCGCCGAGGCAGCGCCCGGTGCCGCAGCAGCCCTCGGGCTACGACGACGGCAACCCGCAGTACGACAGTGGTTACAACACCGGCCAGGTGTACGGCGGCGGCCGTGGCGCGGGTCACGGCGGCGACGACCGGGGCCCCGCCCAGGGCCGTCCCCGCCCCGCGCCCAACTGGGGCCGCCGGATCCGGATCGGCGCGCTGGTCCTGGTCGTCGCGCTGCTCGGCGTCTCCGTGGGCACGTACTTCTGGGCCGACTCCAAGCTGAACCGCGCCGTCGACCTGTCGAAGGTCATCGAGCGGCCGGACGCGGGCAAGGGGACGAACTACCTGATCGTCGGCTCGGACAGCCGCGAGGGCATGACGTCCGAGGACAAGAAGCGGCTCCACACGGGTTCGGCCGACGGCAAGCGGACCGACTCGATGATGATCCTGCACACCGGTGACAACGGCCCGACGCTGGTCTCGCTGCCGCGTGACTCGAACGTCGAGATCCCGTCGTTCATCGGCTCCGAGTCCGGCAAGAAGTACCCGGGCACGGGCAAGACGACGAAGCTCAACGCCGCGTACGCCACGGACGGTCCCGAGCTGCTGGTCCGCACGGTCGAGTTCAACACCGGCCTGCACATCGACCACTACGTCGAGATCGGCTTCGGCGGCTTCGCCAAGATCGTGGACGCGATCGGCGGGGTCGAGCTGGACATCCCGAAGGCCTTCAAGGACAAGTGGTCGGGCGCCGACTTCCCGGCCGGCAAGCAGACCCTCGACGGCCAGCAGGCCCTGGCCTTCGTCCGCACCCGCCACGCCTTCACCTCGGACCTGGACCGTACGAAGAACCAGCAGAAGTTCCTCGCGGCCCTGGCCGGCCAGACGGCGACCTTCTCCACGATCGTCAACCCGTTCAAGCTGTACCCGACGATGGGTGCGGGCCTGGACACGCTGATCGTGGACAAGGACATGTCGCTCTGGTCGCTCGGCAAGATGTTCTTCGCGATGAAGGGCGTCACCGGCGGCGACGGCACGTCGATGAACATCCCGATCGCGGGCAACGTGGGCTCCAACCTCGCCTGGGACAAGGCGAAGGTGAAGAAGCTGGTCGAGCAGCTGAAGAACGACGAGAAGGTCACGGTCACGGAGAACTGAGGGGCGCGTACCCGCGCCTCTTCCCCCGATGCGGAGCCGCCCCATGCCTGTCCGGATCGTGTACGAGTCGCACGCCACGACCACCGACAACGAGGCGGGCATCGCCACGGGGTGGCTGCCGGGGCGGCTCTCCCCGACCGGACGCCGCCAGGCCGCCGAACTGGGCGACCGGCGGCGCGGCACGGGGCTCGATGCCGCCTACACCTCGGACCTGGCCCGTGCCGTGGAGACGGCCCGCATCGCGTTCGCAGGTGAGGGCTCCCCGGTCCTCCGCCAGGACGCGCGCCTGCGTGAATGCGACTACGGGGAGCTGAACGGCGCCCCGACCGCTGTCCTGCACCCCCTGCGCACCCGCCACATCGACCGCCCGTGGCCCGGCGGCGGTCAGAGCTACCGGGACGTGGTCGAGGCGACGGCCGCGTTCCTGCGGGATCTGGCGGGCGAGTGGGATGGGGGCCAGGTCCTCCTGATCGCCCACTCGGCGAACCGCTGGGCCCTGGACTGCCTGCTGGCGGGGGCCCGGCTGGAGAGCGTCGTCGCGGACCCGCCGCCCTGGCAGCCGGGCACCTTCTACGCCCTGCCCTGAGCCAGTACCGCCGCGTGCGGCAGCGTCAACAGGCCGTCTTCCGACAGGAATTCGCGGCACAGTGCGTCGTACTCGCGCTTGGCCGCTGCCACGCCCTCCGGGCCGGCGTTCGTGAGCAGGGTGCCGATCGCGCCGATTCCGGCGGCGGGGCCCGCCCACCAGTCGTCGGGGGCGGCGCGGTGGTCCCAGGTGTGGGTGGTGCTCTGTACGTCTCCGAGGCCGGCGGCGGTGAGCAGTGCGGCGAGGCCGTCCGGGGTGCGCGCGAAGTTGCGTTCCTCGTCCACCGTGGCCATCCAGTCGGGCCGGGTGAGTCCGGCGGCCTGGGCGGCGCGGCCCACGAGTGCCTGGCCCGGGGCGCCCGGGAGCTGCCAGATGGTGACCGCGATCGTGCCGCCGGGGCGGGTGACCCGGCGCATCTCGACCAGCGCCTCCAGGGGGCGGCCGACGTGGTTGATCACGAAGTTGGCGACGACCGCGTCGAACTCCCCGTCGGCGTACGGCAGCTGGGGCAGCATCCCGGAGCGTACCTCGGCCCCGGGCGCCGCGCGCCGGGTCGCCTCGACCATGCCGGGCTCGGCGTCCACGGCCCGGACGGCCGCGCCGCGCCCGAGGGCGGCGGCTGTCACGTTGCCGCTGCCGCACCCCACGTCGAGGAGGCGCGTCCCCTTCCCGACCCCGGCGGCGTCCAGCAGGGCGGGCACGGTGCGGACGCAGAGCCGGGCGGCGGTGCGGGCGTAGACGTCGGCCCGCCCGCCCCATATCCGCCGCTCCATCACGTCGAACGCGGTCATACGGTGTCGCCTCCGGTACGGCTGGTCGGGGTCTGCGGTTCGGTCTCGTTCAGGTCCTCGTGCAGGGCGTTGAGTATGCGCCCTGTGGGTCCGCCGCGCACGGAGTTCTCACCGAGGAACCATCCGGGCAACCGCCCCGCCACCTCGTCCGGCTCGTCGCCCCGGTCCGGATCGTCCAGCCCCTGGAGCAACGCGAAGGCGGTCTCCCGGGCGACCTCGCGGGCGATTTCGCCGAGGTCCTCGGCGGTCAGCCCGAGCCGCACGGCCCGCTCGACCGCGCCACCCGCCGCCCCGTCCCTGCGGTAGGCGGCGACCCAGTCGGACGCGGTGGTGCTCCAGGCGTCGATGTCCTGCCACACCGTGCGCAGCAACCGGAACCGGGCGAGCTGCGGCAGCCCCTCCTCGGCCTCGGACTCGGCCCACCCCTCCGGGTCCTCGGCGCCGAGCGCGTCGAAGAGCCGGGTGAGGCTCCCGATGTCCTCAGGGCCCTCAGGCACTGCGGAAGTTGCGGGACAGCCAGGGGCTGAGCATGGCGCGCGGCACCAGTTCCTTGTACGTCTCGTCCCCGGGCAACGGCACGACGAGCCACTGCCCCGGCGGGAAGAACCGGCCCTTCACGTACGCCATCCCGCCGTACACGGACCGCAGGAACGCGGGCACGGAGTCCCTGGGGACGTCCTCGAAGACCACCCCGTCGACGGTGATCCGCGCGTCGTCCTCCGGGAAGACCTGCACGGTGACGGCCGGAACCCCGCCCAGCTCGATGAACGCCTCGTGCGGCAGCGACCCGTCCGCGTCCACCACGGCGAACGCCCCCGCGGACGCCCGCCGGGAGGTCTGGTCGGCCCCGATGTCGTCGGTGACCGTCACTTCCAGGTTGTACGCCTCGGCGACTTCCCGTACGGCGGTGACGGCGGCCTCGGTGGTGGGGAGATGGGGGCGCGTCATGCGGCCTGGGCCGCGTAGGTGACGAAGGCGGCCCAGGCGCGCGAGGGGTGGGCGAGACGGGGGCCGTCCGCGTCCTTGGAGTCCCGTACGAGGACGGCGCCGGGGGCCGCCGCGACCTCGACGCAGTCGGCCTCATTGCCACTGCTGCTGTAGCTGCTCTTGAACCACGTCAGCCCGTCAGCCATGTCAACATCAGCCCTTCGCTGTGTGCGACGTGAAGTCAGCCCATGCACGCTCCTCGAAGGCGAGCACTGGGCCCTGCGTGTTCTTGGAGTCCCGTACGAGGACGGCGTCCCGGGCCGCCGCGACCTCGACGCAGTCGTTTCCGTCACCACTGCTGCTGTAGCTGCTCCGGAACCACGCGGCTTCCCCGCCAGAGGGCTTATCGATCATGTCTCTCCCAGCAATTGCGCGATGAAGGCCAGTGACTCCCTTGGAGAGAGGGCCTGGGCCCGGATCATCCCATAGCGCAACTCCAGGATCCTGAGCTGCTTCGGATCGAACACCGGGCGGCCGCTGAAAGCCCCCTCCGAGCGTCCTACAGCGCTGCCGTCGGGAAACTTCAGGACCTCGATCAGACCGCCAGTCCCAGGGTGCTCCTCGCGGTGGGTCGGTACAACCTGGATCGACACATTCCGCAACTGCCCCACCTCCAGTAGGTGTTCCAATTGCTCTCGCCATACCATCCTGCCCCCAACAGGGCGGCGCAGCGTCACCTCTTCCTGCACGAAGCTGAGCGCAGGGCCCGGCTCGCGGTCGAAGATCGCCCGCCGTGCCAATCGCGCGGCCACCACGCGCTCCAGCTCGTCCTGCGTGTACGCGGGCAGCCACCCTGCGAAGAGGGCCCGCATGTGCCCTTCGGTCTGTAGCAGGCCGTTGATGTTGTGGTGGTGGTACGCCGCCAGCTCCACCGCCTGGGCTTCCATCTTCGCCAGCTCCCGAACCTTCTTCGGGTACCGCACCACCGCCAAGTCCTGCTTCATCACAGCGATCTTGCCGTGCGCGCCCAAGAGGTCATCCGACTTGTCCAGATACTCGGGCCGGGGGATGCGCCTGCCGCCCTCCACCTTGTAGATCAGGTCCTCCCCGTACCCGATCAGCACTCCGAACTCCGCCGCCCGCATCCCCGCCGCCTCGCGCCACGCCTTGAGCTGGCGGCCCACGGCGGCGACCACCGCCGCGCCCGACTCGTCCTCGGGATCGACGTCCCAACCGTGTTCGTCCGTCTCGCTGTTGGCGCTCATCCGTACCCCACTTCCGACGCGCGTGCCTTTGTTCCCCAACCGATGACCGTCCCCACCCGTCACGCCGGACAGCCGGGACAACGCTGGACAAGCGCCGGACATTCACCGTAAGCAGGCGCGGGCCACCGGGTCGTGGGTTTCCACGACCCGGTGCGCCACGACGCGGAAGCCCGCGACCCGGTGCGCCACGACGCCAAATGCTTTGAAAGAACCGAGGGAAAGAACCCAACCCCACCCCACCCGAACCCCGTCCGAACGCCGATCACTCGCGCGGGTGACAAATGGCAACTGAGCTGGATTTGGGGTCGGTTGTCGGGCATATGCTCCCGGCAACAACCCCAGACACGCGTCGACCCCGACCGGGACCTGCAATCCCAGCCGGGGCCTGACCACCGAGGAAGAAGAGCCTTCCCGATGACTGCCCAGCAGGCTATCGCGCCCCCGTGCGCCCCGCCTGGTTCTCCCGGCGACGTCACACCGACCTCCGGTGTCATCCACGTCAACTCCCGCCACACGTCCGGCTTCACGGTCATCGGCAACCACCTCGCCCAGCACCGAGACCTGTCCCTCCTCGCGATCGGGCTCGCCGTGCACATCCAGTCGCTGCCCGAGGGCGCGAAGATCGGCGTCAAGGTCCTCACCGCGCGCTTCCCGGAGAGCGAGATGCGGATCGCGGCCGCGCTGCGCGAGCTGGAGGCGGCGGGCTACCTGCGCCGCATCCGCGTCCGCCTGCGGGACGGCCGCGTACGCACGCGTACGGAGTCGCACAACCGGCCGTACGCGATGGCCCCGACGCCGCCGGTGCCGTATGAGGCCCCGCGCGCCACGACTCCGCCGCCCGCCCCGCCGCCCCCGCCCCCGCCCCCGCAGCAGCACCCCCGGCCCACCCCACCCGCCAACGCCCTGCACCGGACCGCCGCTCTGCTCCTCGCGGACCTCCGCCGCCACGCGCCCGTGCTGACGCTCTCCGAGGCGGATGTCGCCGCGCTCACCCCGGGCGTCGTTGCCTGGCTCGAACGGGACGCACACCCCGACGCCATCCGCCGGGCCCTCACGACGGACCTCCCGGCCCCGCTCACCCACCCGGCGCGCCTCCTCCACCACCGCGTCACGGCCCTCCTGCCACCCCCGCTCCCGGCCCCGTCCGCGCCGCCCACCGTCATCCCCCTCCAGAACTGCGACGACTGCAACCGAGCCTTCCGCGCCCCGGAACCGGGCCAGTGCCGCGACTGCCGGACCGGCGGTTTCCAGTAACGGAAACTCAACCCTCTTGCTCCCGGGCAACGGGACAGCAAGCATCGGATCACCGCACTCGTCCATAAGGAGACTCCGTGAAGCTGACACGACTGGTTGGCCAGTGCGACGAGGGCGAGTGCCCTGCGATCTACGCCACGGACCGGGGAACACTTGCCGTCCAGGGAGACCGTTTAGCCGACCACGGACTCAGTGTTCCCGCTCACGAGGCGCTGGTGGAGATTCCGGTCGAGCTCATCCGAAAGGCTGTGCGTGACAACCTCATCTAAGTCCCTCGGGGCCTGGCTCGAAGACTTCGAGCGGGAAGCGTTCCGACTTGAGACTCTGGACGACTACAGCAAATCAGGCGGAGTGGAGGCATACGAAGCATTTCTGGCCGGAGAGCCGCAGCCGGAGAGTTACAGAACCGCCGGCTGGATCACTACGGTCGAAAACGCGGTCCGGTCGGGGAAGCGGATCTATCGCGTACATGTCCTCGCTCGCCCGCTGACGGACTACCTACGCTTCGAACTGTCCTGGGGATACCGCCGCAACATGACTGTCGGCGAGGAGTTCTACATCCTGGATACCACCGTCCAGGAAAACCCCATCGCTGAGGCACCAGATTTCTGGATGTTCGACGAGCGAACTGTCGGAGCGATGCGTTACACCCAGGACGGCAGGTACAGCGGCGCCGAGTTCCTCGGATCAGACCAACTGCCGGCTTACCTGACGTTCAGGGACAAGGCGATGGAGCACGCCGTCCCCTTCACCGAGTGGTGGGCGAAGTACGGCGAGTGAACAAACACAGCCTCGGACCAGCGCTGCGGGAACTGCGGAAGTCTTCCGGACTCGAAGCCAAAGCGGTTGCCCGCGGCGCTGCCATGTCCCGGTCCAAGCTGTCGAAGATCGAGAACGGGAACACGGCGCCGAGCGTCACCGACGTCGACTGCATCCTCACCGCCATGGGCGTATCGGATGAAGTGAAGGCCGAGTACATGGTCGCGGCCAGGGAAGCAGCGACAGAAGCCACGGCCTGGCGGCTGATCCGGCGGCTGGGCTACAGCCGCAAACAGCAACAGGTTCAGGCACTCGAATCACAGACCACCGTGCTGCGCCTCTTTCAGCCCTCCCTCGTCCCTGGCCTGCTCCAGACGCCCGAGTACGTGCGGGCGGTCTTCGCTCGGCGGTGCTTGAGCGAAGCACAGCTGGAACGAACGATCGGCGCAAGACTGGCACGGCAGAGTGTCCTGTACTCGGAAGGAAAGACGTTCCGTTTCATCATCACGGAGTCGGTTCTCCGATGGCGGATCGTTCCGCCTCTGGTACTCGTCGGGCAGCTCGACCGGATCATTTCAGCATCTCGGCTGCCCCATGTGGATATCAGAGTCGTCGAGTCATCTGCCCCGCAGCATGATTTCCCGGGGCACTCGTTCTCGATCAAGGATGACCGCACTGTCGCCATCGAAACGATCCACGCGGAAATGGTGGTGACCGACCCCAGGGACATCGCCCTGTACGTGTCCAAGTTCGAGGGTTTCAGCGCGTCCGCCTGTTCCGGTGAAGGAATGCGTGCGCTGGTGGGACGCATCCGGGACGACCTTTTGCGCGAACAGGAAACCACCTAGAAACCGGCCCCGCACCCAGTCACGATGAGGCGTCGACTCACGAAGTGACGAAGGGTGCACCATGACAACCACGGTAAATATTCCTGTCGCCCTGCGACGCGGGCGGGATCTCCTCGATCCCGAACTGTTCGAGAAGGTGGCCGGCTTCTGCGCCACGGAGTACGGACACGAGATGAGCACGGCGCGCAATGTCGTGGACCAGGCCCTCGCCTTTCTCAAGGTCATGGGCGACGCCCGGGCGTTCGACATGTCCCCGTCCCGGATCGTCGACCCTGGCTGGCATTCCTTCGCGCTGCACACCCGCGCCTACGCCGCCTGGTGTCAGGAGCAGTTCGGCTACTTCCTGGACCATGAACCGGGAGCCACCGTCCGCACACGCCCGCTGATCGGCTCAGTGGCGGAGCGAGTGAGGGCGGCCGGCTTCTACGTCGACGAGCGGCTGTGGGGCGTCGCGGGAGAATGCAACCCTCCAGCCTGTTGCGGCGACGGCGACGGCTGCTGAGCGAAGGTGCCACCCACGGCGTCCGGCGACGGGGTAACCGGCAGCAGCAGAGTGACGGTGTACGTCATGTTCGGCGTCGTCTTCGGGTACGCAACCCACCACCACGACGAACGCCGAATCGGAGACATCGCCGTTGTCGGCCCGCTGACTCCCGGGATCGAGTGGGACCGCCTGTGGCAGATGGCCCGTCACTGCGGGCGTCCTGCCGCAGGCGAGACCGAACTTGCCCAGTGGGTGCTCACTCAAGCCACTCGGGCGTTCGTGTGCGGCAGCGGCCGCATCGCCCAGTTCCATCAGCGCGGATGGGAATTGAAACCCGGCGGCAAGCGCGTTCGGTTCGAATCGACGTACGCCAATCGTGACCAACTCTGGACGGGAAACATGACCATCGACGGGCTCACCCCCGACCAGATCTCGTCACGACACACGCTCTATCCCGTCTGACAGCGACTTCCGCACCCAGGCCTGGGCGACTTTTGCCGGTATGCCGACAATCCCGATGTCGGTGCCATACTCACCGCACAGGGCCTGGGCAGTCGTCCGGCCGCACAACAGTGGAGGAACCTGGTGGCCGTGGACACCTCTTTCTACAAGTCCTTCATGTCGGAGGAGATCCGGGACGAGGGCAGGGCGGAAGGCCGAGCGGAGGGCCGGGCGGAAGGTCTCCTGCTGCTTCTCGGCGTACGTGGCATCGCCCTCACTGACGCGGACCGCGAGAAGATCGCCACCTGCACCGACCCGCAGCTCCTGCGCGAATGGCTCCAGCGCGCCGCGACGGCCTCCTCCGCCGAGGAGGTCTTCCGCGCCTCATGACGGAAGCAACCGCCACCGACGTCCTCGCCGAGCTCGCCGCGCTGGACGATCCCAAGGCCCGCGCCGTCAACGCGCGGCACGGGGACGACCACGGGGTGAACCTGACCAAGCTGCGCGCCCTCGCCAAGCGGCTGGGGAAGCGGCAGGAGCTGGCCGTCGAGCTGTGGGGGACCGACGACACCGCCGCGCGGCTCGTCGCGTTGCTGGTCTGCCGGCCGAAGGCGTACACGCAAGGCGAGCTGGACCGCATGCTGCGCGAGGCGCGGGCGCCCAAGGTGCACGACTGGCTCGTGGGCTACGTGGTGAAGAAGAGCCCCCACGCGGAGGAGCTGCGGCTCGCCTGGACGGAGGACCCCGATCCGGTCGTCGCGAGCGCCGGGTGGGCGCTGACCGCCGACCGGGTCGTGAAACGGCCCGACGGGCTGGACCTAAGCGCGCTGCTCGACGTCATCGAGGCGGGGATGCAGGGCGCCCCCGACCGCCTTCAGTGGGCGATGAACACCTGCCTCGCCCAGATCGGCATCGAGCACCCGGAGCACCGCGCCCGCGCGCTGGACATCGGCGAGCGGCTGGGTGTGCTGAAGGACTACCCGACGCCCAAGGGCTGCACGTCGCCGTACGCGCCGGTGTGGATCGGGGAGATGGTGCGGCGCAAGGGCGAGGCCTAGGGGGTGTCTTGCCGATCATGGCCGGGTCCGCGCCTGATCGACAAGACACTCCCCAGGTGCTAGACCGCGTCCCGCCAGACCGTCAGGTCACCCTGGAGGAAAGCGAGTTCGGGTATCGCGGTCGACTTCGTCGCGATCACGAACAGCGCGATGTCCCCCGAGGCGTTCATGACGCAGATCTCGCTCCCGTTCGCCGAGGCCGCCAGCGGGAGGTTATGGATCTTGCTGTGCGGGAGGAACAGGCGGCACTCGTCGAGCGTGGTGCCCGGCTTGTCGTCCATGGGCATGAAGACGCTCGTATCGCTCTTCAGCTCGCACCCGACCGACTCGCAGCTGAAGCGGATGTCGCCCTTGTCGCCGCCCAGCTCCTTGCGCGGATCCGCGAGGTTCAGTGAGTGCTTCGCGTCCACCGTGACCAGGGCGTACGGCTCGGCCTGCGGCTCCCTCGGCGTGGGCGACGTGCTCGGTGCGGTCCGCTCTTCGGTGACCTTGCCCGCCGAAGGGGAGCCCGCCGATTCCGTCGTGGTCTTCCTCGCCCCCGACGACCGGGTGGCCGACTCCGACGCCTCCGCGCCGGCCCGGTGCTCGCCCCCGCCCATGGGCCCCATCGCCTGCCAGGCCAGGCCGAGGACCAGCAGCGCGCTCACCACGCCGACGGCCGACACCAGCGCGACGCGCCGCCTGCGCGCCCCGCGATCGACCGGTACCGGCGGCGGCCCGGCCCAGGGGTCCGTCCGCACCGGGGTGGGCTCCGGCACCGGGGCCGGAACCGTGACCTCCGGACCGCTGATCTCCCGCCACACGGCGGGGGCACCGTCCGCGTCGGCCTCCTCGCCCAGCCGCTGCCGGCACCACTCCACGATCTCCGCCGGGGCGGGCCGCTCGGCCGGGTCGGCGGCCAGGCAGCGGGCGAACAGTGGGCGCAGGGGCTCGGGCAGCAGGGTCAGGTCGGGCTGGTCATGGATGATCCGGTACAGCACGTAGACGCCCGGGCCGTCACCGTAGAGCGGCTTGCCCAGCGCCGCGAACGCCGCCGTCTGGGCCAGGGCGAAGACATCGCTCGCCGCGGTGGCCCCCTCCCCGGACGCCTGCTCGGGGGCCATGTACGCGGGGGTGCCGATCGGGTGGCCCGTCGTGGTGTACGAGGTCGCGTCGGCGGCCAGCGCGATGCCGAAGTCGATCACGCGCGGCCCGTCGGAGGCCAGCAGCACGTTGGACGGCTTGAGGTCGCGGTGCACGATGCCCTCGGCGTGGATGGCCCGGAGCGCCTCGGCCATGCCCGCCATCAGCCACAGCAGGGCGGACACCGGCAGCGGGCCCTGCCGCGCCACGGCCTGGGTGAGCGAGGGGCCGGGCACGTACAGCGTGGCCAGCCAGGGCGGCGTGCCCTCCGCGTCGGCGTCGATCAGCTCGGCCGTGCAGGCGCCGCGCACCCGCCGGGCCGCCCGGATCTCCCGGCCGAACCGCCCCCTGAAGTCCGGGTCGTCCGCCAGCTCGGGGCGTACGACCTTGATCGCCACGGCCCGGCCGTCCTCGGCGTACGAGAGGTAGACCCGGCCCATGCCGCCCGCGCCGAGCCGGGCGGCGAGCCGGTAGCCGGCCACCTCGGCCGGGTCGTTCGCCTGAAGCGGCTCGAAGACATCCGTCACGTCCATCGGCCCGCTCCCCCACTGTGATGCACTGGCCAACGCCCGCAGCCTAGCAACGGCCTCACGCGGAGTTGATCACCGCACACATGCGACAGCCCCCGGCATCACGGCCGGGGGCTGCGCGCTCGTACGAAAGACGTCCCGTTACGGCAGGTTGCGCGCCATCACGATGCGCTGGACCTGGTTCGTGCCCTCGTAGATCTGGGTGATCTTGGCGTCGCGCATCATCCGCTCCACCGGGTAGTCCCGCGTGTAGCCGTAGCCGCCGAGGAGCTGGACCGCGTCCGTGGTGACCTCCATGGCGACGTCGGAGGCGAAGCACTTGGCGGCGGCGCCGAAGAACGTGAGGTCGGCGTCGACGCGCTCGGACTTGGCGGCGGCCGAGTACGTCAGCTGGCGGGCGGCCTCCAGCTTCATGGCCATGTCGGCGAGCATGAACTGGACGCCCTGGAAGTCCGCGATCGGCTTGCCGAACTGCTTGCGCTCCTGGACGTAACCCTTGGCGTAGTCCAGCGCGCCCTGGGCGACACCGAGGGCCTGGGCCGCGATGGTGATGCGGGTGTGGTCCAGGGTCTTCATCGCGGTGGCGAAGCCGGTGCCCTCCTCGCCGATCATGCGGTCGGCGGGGATGCGGACGTTGTCGAAGTAGACCTCGCGGGTCGGGGAACCCTTGATGCCGAGCTTCTTCTCGGGGGCGCCGAAGGAGACGCCCTCGTCGGACTTCTCCACGACGAAGGCCGAGATGCCCTTGGAGCGCTTCTCCGGGTCCGTGACGGCCATGACCGTGTAGTACTCGGAGACGCCCGCGTTGGTGATCCAGCGCTTCACGCCGTTGAGGACCCAGAAGTCGCCGTCGCGCACGGCGCGGGTCTTCATGCCGGCCGCGTCGGAGCCCGCGTCCGGCTCGGAGAGGCAGTACGAGAACATGCCGTCGCCCTTGGCCAGCGGGCCCAGGTACTTCTTCTTCAGGGCCTCGGAGCCGGACAGGACGACCGGGAGCGAGCCGAGCTTGTTCACGGCCGGGATCAGGGAGGAGGACACGCAGGCGCGGGCCACCTCCTCGATCACGATGACCGTGGCGAGCGCGTCGGCGCCGGCGCCTCCGTACTCCTCCGGTACGTGGACCGCGTGCAGATCGGCGGCGGTGAGGGCGTCCAGCGCCTCCTGCGGGAAGCGGGCCTCCTCGTCGACCGCGGCCGCGAACGGGGCGATCTTCGCCTCGGCGAGCGCACGCACCGTCTCACGGAGCATCTCGTGCTCCTCAGCCGGACGGTACAGGTCGAAATCGGTCGAACCCGCCAAGACGCTCACTCCCCAGGGTGCTAACTACCGTTAAGTAACCCAATTTTATGCGTTCGGCCCGCCCCCGGCATACGCGCTCGGGCCGTGAGCTGCGCGACAGCCGGAAAGGGGAGGTCCGACAGGCGGGACTATGCTCGTTCACCGCATGTCCGTCCGCATCTCACAGGAGCACTCCATGGCCCTCAGGATCACCGTGATCGGCACCGGCTATCTCGGCGCCACACACGCCGCGGCCATGGCGGAGCTGGGCTTCGAGGTCCTGGGTCTCGATGTCGTGCCGGAGAAGATCGAGATGCTGTCGGCCGGCAAGGTCCCGATGTACGAGCCGGGCCTGGAGGAGATGCTCCAGCGGCACGTCGCGGGCATCGAGGGGGCCACGGGACGGCTGCGGTTCACCACCTCGTGGGAGGAGGTGGCGGAGTTCGGCGACGTGCACTTCGTGTGCACCAACACTCCGCAGAAGCACGGCGAGTACGCCTGTGACATGTCCTACGTCGACAGCGCCTTCAACTCGCTCGCGCCGCTCCTCAACCGCCCCGCCCTCGTCGTCGGCAAGTCCACCGTGCCCGTCGGCTCCGCCGCCCGCCTCGCCGCCCGCCTCGCGGAGCTGGCCCCCGTGGGCGCGGACGCGGAGCTGGCCTGGAACCCGGAGTTCCTGCGCGAGGGCTTCGCGGTGGACGACACCCTGCACCCGGACCGGATCGTCGTCGGCGTGACGAGTGAGCGGGCCGAGAAGCTGCTGCGCGAGGTGTACGCCGTCCCGGTCGCGGAGGGCTCCCCGTTCGTCGTGACGGACTACCCGACCGCCGAACTGGTGAAGACCGCCGCCAACTCCTTCCTGGCGACCAAGATCTCGTTCATCAACGCCATGGCCGAGGTCTGCGAGGCCGCCGACGGCGACGTGGCGAAGCTCGCCGAGGCGATCGGCCACGACGAGCGCATCGGAAGTAAGTTCCTGCGGGCCGGCATCGGCTTCGGCGGCGGCTGCCTCCCCAAGGACATCCGCGCCTTCATGGCCCGCGCCGGTGAGCTGGGCGCCGACCAGGCGCTGACGTTCCTGCGCGAGGTCGACTCGATCAACATGCGCCGCCGGGGCCACATGGTCGAGCTGGCCCGGGAGGCCGTGGGCGGCGACTCCTTCCTCGGCAAGCGGGTCGCCGTGCTGGGCGCCACCTTCAAGCCCGACTCGGACGACGTACGCGACTCGCCCGCGCTCAACGTGGCCGGCCAGATCCACCTCCAGGGCGGCCAGGTGACCGTCTTCGACCCGAAGGGCATGGAGAACGCCCGCCGCATCTTCCCCACCCTCGGTTACGCGGAGAGCGCGCTCGACGCGGTGCGCGGCGCGGACGTCGTGCTGCACCTGACGGAGTGGCGCGAGTTCCGCGACCTGGACGCGGAGGCGCTGGGCGCGGTCGCGGGCCACCGGATCATCCTCGACGGGCGCAACGCCCTCGACCCGGTCGCGTGGCGCGAGGCCGGCTGGACCTTCCGCGCGATGGGGCGCCCGACGGCCTGACACCGGGGCACACTAGGGCCTGTCCGTACTCTGCCCGAGGAGGAAACATGGCCCTGGCCGCAGTGGGTGCCGTCGTCCTGGACTGCCCCGACCCCATCGCCCTGGCGAACTTCTACGCGGCGCTGATCGGCGGCACGGTCGAGCAGCAGGAGGACTGGGTGGACCTCAAAGGAGGCGCGGGCGCCCCGCTCGCCTTCCAGGCCGCGCCCGGCTTCGTACCGCCGAAGTGGCCGAGCGCCGACGCCTCGCAGCAGTTCCACCTGGACCTGACCGTGGACGACCTGGACGCGGCGGAGCGGGAGGTGCTGGCGCTGGGCGCGACGGTGCTGGAGGCGGACGACCGGGAGCGCACCTTCCGGGTCTACGCGGACCCGGCGGGGCACCCGTTCTGCCTCTGCGCCTGTTGAAAACCTGCTGAGAAGGGCGCCCCGGTGGCTCAGGCCGCCGGGGCGTCCAGCTGTTCGATCGTGGCGTGGGACGGGCCGCGCCGGGTGCGCAGGTCCCGCGCCACGTCCTCGGCGGCGCGCAGCACCCGTACGGCGTTCTGCCAGGTGAGCTTGGCCAGGTCGGCGGCGGACCAGTTCCGGCGCAGCAGCTCCGCGATCAGGTTCGGGTAGCCGGCGACGCTCTCCAGGCCCTGCGGGAGGAACGCGGTGCCGTCGTAGTCGCCGCCGATGCCGATGTGGTCGACGCCCGCGACCTCGCGCATGTGGTCGAGGTGGTCGGCGATGGTGGCCACGGTCGCGACGGGGCGCGGGGTCGCAGCCTCGAACGCGGCGTGCAGCTTCATCGCGCGCTCGGTGGTGTCCAGGTGGTGCAGCCCGTGCGCGCGCAGGTTCTCGTCGGCGGCCCGCGTCCAGGCGACGGCCTCCGGCAGGACGAACTTCGGTACGAAGGTGGCCATGGCGATGCCGCCGTTGGCCGGGAGCTGCGCGAGGACGTCGTCGGGGATGTTGCGCGGGTGGTCGCAGACAGCGCGCGACGAGGAGTGCGAGAACATCACCGGCGCCTCGGAGGTGGCGAGCGCGTCGCGCATGGTCGTCGCCGCGACGTGCGAGAGATCGACCAGCATGCCGGTGCGGTTCATCTCGCGGACGACCTCGTGGCCGAACGGCGAGAGGCCGCCCACGCCGGGCTCGTCCGTCGCGGAGTCCGCCCAGGCGATGTTGTCGTTGTGGGTGAGCGTCATGTAGCGGACGCCCAGCGCGTGCAGCCCGCGCAGGGTGCCCAGCGAATTCGCGATGGAGTGGCCACCCTCGGCGCCCATCAGGGAGGCGATCCGGCCCTCGGCGCGGGCGGCCTCCATGTCGTCGGCGGTCAGGGCGCGCCGGAGATCGGCCGGGTAGCGCTCCAGGAGCTCGGCGACGACGTCGATCTGTTCCAGCGTCGCGCTGACGGCGGCGTCGCCCGCGAGGTCGGAGCGCACGTAGACGGACCAGAACTGGGCGCCGACGCCCCCGGCGCGGAGCCGGGGGATGTCGGTGTGCAGGTGGGCCGACTGGTCGGTGGCGATGTCGCGTACGGCCAGGTCGTAGTCGACCTGCTCGCGCAGCGCCCACGGCAGGTCGTTGTGGCCGTCGACCACCGGGTACTCGGCGAGGAGTTCCCGGGACCGGTCCAGTCGGTCCGTCATGGTGCCTACTTTCCGAAGCCGAAGGACTCCGCGCCCGCCGCCTTCTGGCGCAGCCGCTTGCCCTTCTCGGTGGCCTGGTCGTTGAGGTCGCCCAGGAACTCCGTCATCCGGCCCTGGAGCTCGGGGTCGGCGGCGGCCAGGACGCGGACGGCCAGCAGACCGGCGTTGCGCGCCCCGGCGATGGAGACCGTGGCGACGGGGATGCCGGCGGGCATCTGGACGATGGACATCAGGCTGTCCATGCCGTCCAGGTACTTCAGCGGGACCGGCACGCCGATGACCGGCAGCGGGGTGACCGAGGCGAGCATGCCGGGCAGGTGGGCGGCGCCGCCCGCGCCCGCGATGATCGCCTTGAGGCCGCGGCCCGCCGCGTTCTCGCCGTACGCGATCATCTCGCGGGGCATGCGGTGGGCGGAGACGACGTCGACCTCGTACGGGATGCCGAACTCGTCCAGGGCCTTGGCCGCCGCTTCCATGACGGGCCAGTCGGAGTCCGAGCCCATGACGATGCCGACGACCGGGGCGGCGGAGGCGGGGGAAGTCATTCGGTGATCGTTCCTCGCAGGTAGTCGGCCGCGTGCCGGGCGCGTTCGCGCACGTCCGCCAGATCGTCGCCGTAGGTGTTGACGTGGCCGACCTTGCGGCCGGGCTTCACGTCCTTGCCGTACATGTGGATCTTGAGCTGCGGGTCGCGCGCCATGCAGTGCAGGTAGCCCTGGTACATGTCCGGGTAGTCGCCGCCGAGGACGTTGCACATGACCGTCCAGGGGGCGCGGGGGCGCGGGTCGCCGAGGGGGAGGTCGAGGACCGCCCGGACGTGGTTGGCGAACTGCGAGGTGATCGCGCCGTCCATGGTCCAGTGGCCGGAGTTGTGCGGGCGCATGGCCAGCTCGTTGACCAGGATGCGGCCGTCGCGGGTCTCGAACAGCTCGACCGCGAGGTGCCCGACGACGCCCAGCTCGGAGGCGATGCGCAGCGCGAGCTGCTGGGCCTCGCCCGCCAGGCCCTCGTCCAGCTCGGGCGCCGGGGCGATCACCGTGTCGCAGACGCCGTCGACCTGGATGGACTCGACGACCGGGTAGGCCACGGCCTGGCCGTGCGGCGAGCGGACGATGTTGGCCGCCAGCTCCCGTACGAAGTCGACCTTCTCCTCGGCGAGCACCGGGACACCGGCCCGGAACGGCTCGGCCGCGTCCGCCTCGGAGCGGACCACCCAGACGCCCTTGCCGTCGTAGCCGCCGCGCACGGTCTTGAGGACGACCGGGAAGCCACCGCCCTCCGCGGCGAAGGCCACGACGTCGGCCGGGTCCTTCACGATGCGGTGGCGGGGGCAGGGCGCGCCGATCTCGGTGAGCTTCGCGCGCATCACCCCCTTGTCCTGGGCGTGCACCAGAGCGTCGGGGCCGGGGCGCACGGGAATGCCGTCCGCCTCCAGGGCCCGCAGATGCTCGGTGGGCACGTGCTCGTGATCGAAGGTGATCACGTCACAGCCGCGCGCGAAGGCCCTCAGCGTCTCCAGGTCGCGGTAGTCGCCTACGACGACCTCACCCGCCACCTGGGCCGCGGAGTCCTGAGCGGTGTCGCTGAGGAGCTTGAACTTGATGCCGAGGGGGATGCCCGCCTCGTGGGTCATACGGGCGAGCTGACCGCCACCGACCATGCCGACTACCGGGAACGTCACGCCCCCAGGGTATCCGCACCGCCCGCCCGCGCCCGTGGCCGGGGGCGGGGCCCACCTCACACGTTCGCGTACGCACAGGCGTCCGGCGGGTGTCCTGGTTAGCATGGCCGGGTTGACGGAACATGGAGCGGGACCTACGGACGGACTGAGCGATCACATGAGCGAGCGAGGCGCACTGCGGGCCCGGCTGGAGCTGCTGGCCCGGGAGGTCGCCAAGTTCGGCGTGGTCGGCGTGGTCGGCCTGGTGGTCAACATCGCCGTGTCCAACCTGCTGTGGCGGTACACGGAGATCCCGACCGTGCGGGCCGGGCTGCTCGCCACGTTCGTGGCGATCCTCTGCAACTACGTGGGCTTCCGCCACTGGACGTACCGCGACCGCGACAAGACCGGCCGCACCCGTGAGCTGACCCTGTTCCTGCTGTTCAGCGCGGTGGGCGCGGTGATCGAGACCGGCGTGCTGTACGTGGCGACGTACGGGTTCGGCTGGGACACCCCGGTCCAGAGCAACGTCTTCAAGATCGTCGGGATCGGCGTCGCGACGCTGTTCCGCTTCTGGTCCTACCGGACGTGGGTCTTCAAGGCGCTGCCCGCGCCTTCGGAGGGCGTTGCCGACAAAGAGGCCCTGGTGACGGTGCCCGCGCCCGCGGTGCGGGTCGAGGTGGATCCGGCGCGTCGGTAGCCGGCATTACCGCACCGGGCGTTCCGGTTCCTCTCTCGGCTGGGCCATGCGACTCAGGAAGAGGGCGAAGACCGGGGGCTGCTGCTGAAGGAGTTCCAGGCGGCCGCCGTCCGCCTCGGCGAGGTCGCGGGCGACCGCGAGGCCGATGCCCGTGGAGTTGCGGCCGCTGATGGTCCGCTCGAAGATCCGGGCTCCCAGGTCCGCCGGGACGCCGGGGCCCTCGTCCGTGACCTCGATGACCGCCTGGTTGCCGGTGACCCGCGTGCGCAGCGCGACCGTACCGCCGCCGTGCATGAGCGAGTTCTCGATCAGCGCGGCCAGGACCTGGGCGACCGCGCCCGGGGTGCCCACGGCGCTCAGTCCCTGCTTGCCGGAGCAGACGATGGCGCGCCCCTCGCCACGGTAGGCCGGGCGCCACTCCTCGATCTGCTGCTTGACGACCTCGTCCAGGTCGAAGACGACCGCCGAGCCCGTCCGGGGGTCCCGGGCGTTGGTCAGCAGCCGCTCCACCACGTCCGTGAGCCGTTCGACCTGGGCGAGGGCGATGTGCGCCTCCTCCTTCACGGTCTCCGGGTCGTCGGTCAGCGAGATCTCCTCGATCCGCATGGACAGGGCCGTGAGCGGCGTACGCAGCTGGTGGGAGGCGTCCGCGGCGAGCCGGCGTTCGGCGGTGAGCATCCGGGCGATCCGCTCGGCGGAGGAGTCCAGGACGTCGGCGACGCGGTCCAGCTCGGGCACCCCGTACCGCTTGTGGCGCGGGCGGGGGTCGCCGGAGCCCAGGCGTTCGGCGGTCTCCGCGAGGTCGGTGAGCGGCGAGGCCAGCTTGTCGGCCTGGCGTACGGCGAGGAGGACGGCGGAGACGATGGCCAGCAGCGCCACCGCGCCGATGATCATCAGGGTGCGGCCGACCTCGCGGGTGACGGCGGAGCGGGACTCCTCGACGGTGACCGTCTCGCCGTTCTCACCCGTCTCGGTGGCGGTGATCACGCTGCCGCCGGGGCGCTCGCCGACCTCGATGGGGGCGCGTCCCGGCATCTTGACCAGGGCGTAGCGCTTGTCGTCGATCTGCTCGGCCAGCACCGCGGGGTTGATCCGCTCGGAGCCCAGGAGCCGGCTCTCGATGACGCTGATCAGCCGCAGCGCCTCGGAGTCGACGCTCTCCTGGGCGCTGCTGCTGATGGTGCGGGTCTCGACAATGACGAGGGAGACGCCGAAGACGGCGATCACCACGAGCACGACGGCGAGGGTCGAATTGATCAGTCGTCGGCGCATGCCTGCTTCTGTACGTCAGTCGGCTCGGGTCGGACAGGTCGGACAGCAGGGACGCTACAGGTCCTAGCTCTTCTCGAAGCGGAAGCCGACGCCCCGGACCGTGGCGATGTAGCGCGGGTTCGCCGCGTCGTCGCCGAGCTTCTTGCGGAGCCAGGAGATGTGCATGTCGAGCGTCTTGGTGGACGACCACCACGTGGTGTCCCAGACCTCGCGCATCAGCTGGTCGCGGGTGACGACCCGGCCCGCGTCCCGGACGAGGACCCGCAGGAGGTCGAACTCCTTCGCGGTGAGCTGCAGCTCCTCCTCGCCCATCCAGGCCCGGTGCGACTCGACGTCGATGCGGACGCCGTGCGTGGCGGGCTGGGGGGCGGGCTCGGTGGCGCCGCGCCGCAGCAGGGCCCGGACCCGGGCGAGGAGCTCGGCGAGGCGGAAGGGCTTGGTGACGTAGTCGTCGGCGCCCGCGTCGAGCCCGACGACCGTGTCCACCTCGTCCGCGCGGGCGGTCAGAACCAGGACCGGCACGGTGTGACCCTCGGCACGCAGCCGGCGGGCGACTTCGAGGCCGTCCATGCCGGGCAGCCCCAGGTCGAGCACGACCAGGTCGATGCCGCCCTGGAGTCCGGCGTCGAGCGCGGTCGGTCCGTCTTCCCGCACCTCGACCTCGTAACCCTCCCGCCGCAGGGCGCGGGCCAGCGGCTCCGAGATGGATGCGTCGTCCTCGGCGAGCAGTACACGGGTCATGCACTGATGGTAGTCCGCGCGGCGGACGGCTAGGGAGGCGATCCAGGAGCCCTGCGGGACTGGGTGCCGTTACCGGTAGGACCTTCGAATATGCGAGTGTGGTTGCCCCTGGACCTGTGATCCATGTCTCAAGTCCTTTCATATCGGGCTCTGTCGTGTCGTATGGTGTCCCAACGCCTATTGCACTACTCAAGGACCTTTGGGCAGCTCTGAGCGCCAAGGGTCTCTTTTGTGTGCGGGGCCGGTACCCGCCGGCCCGGAAGTTCAGTGAATGACCTGTGGGCCGGGCCCGGACCGCCGATGACGGCGCTCCGGGTGTGGATCCCGTCGCGGAAGGGCGTACCCGCGGCGGTGCCGGCCTCCCCCCACCGGGCGCGTACCCGCTTCTCAGCGGCGCCGCGTCCCGAGCACACAAGGATCGATCATGGCGTCCAGCCTGACGAAGGACCCGTCGAGCACCGCTGGTGGCGAGAAGACCTTCTTCGGCCACCCCCGGGGCCTGGCCACGCTCTTCATGACCGAGATGTGGGAGCGATACAGCTTCTACGGCATGAAGGCACTGCTCCCGCTGTACCTGATCGCGCCCGGCGGCATGCACATGAACGCCACCACGGCGACGGCGATCTACTCGGTCTACATGGCGATGGTCTACCTGCTCGCCATGCCCGGCGGCTGGATGGCCGACCGCTTCTGGGGACCGCGCAAGACGGTCGCCATCGGCGGCGCCGTCGTCATCCTCGGGCACATCACGCTGGCCGTGCCGAACTCGGTGACCTTCTTCGCGGGCCTGGTGCTCGTGGCGCTCGGTTCCGGGCTGCTGAAGGCCAACATCTCCACGATGGTCGGCCACCTCTACGACGGCCCGGAGGACCCGCGCCGTGACGGTGGCTTCACGCTGTTCTACATCGGCATCAACGTGGGCGCCTTCCTCGCCCCGCTGTCGATCGGCACCGTCGGCGAGAACGTCAACTGGCACTTCGGCTTCGCGCTCGCGGCGCTCGGCATGGCCCTGGGTCTCGCCCAGTTCATGCTCGGCACCCGCCACCTGAGCCCGCAGAGCGACGTCGTCTCGACGCCGGCCACCGAGCAGGAGAAGCAGTCGGCCCTGCGCAAGGGCCTGATCTGGCTGATCGTCGCGGCCGTCGTCTACGGCCTGATGGCCGTCACCGGCAACTTCGCCGACTGGTCCACGGTGCCGCTGAGCATCGCCGGTCTGGTCATCCCGGTCGCGGTCCTGGCGCGCATGAAGCGCGACAAGGAGCTGACGACGACCGAGCGGTCCAAGCTCTCGGGCTACATCTGGTTCTTCGTGGTCGCCGCCGTCTTCTGGATGATCTACGACCAGAACGGCTCGACCCTGTCGATCTTCGGTGAGAACTCGACCACGAACCACCTGCTGGGCTTCGACTTCCCGACGTCCTGGTACCAGTCGCTGAACCCGATCTTCATCATGGCGATCGCCCCCGTGGTCGCCTCGGGCTGGCTGTGGCTGAACAAGCGCGGCAAGGAGCCGAGCACCGCCGTCAAGTTCGCCTCCAGCCTCGTGCTGATCGGCATCTCCTTCGCGGTCTTCCTCATCCCGCTGATCGACACCGCCGCCAACGGCGGCAAGGTCAGCCCGATGTGGCTGGTGGCGATCTACTTCATCCAGACCGTCGCGGAGCTGTGCCTCTCGCCGGTCGGCCTGTCGGTCACCACGAAGATGGCTCCCGCGAAGTACAGCTCGCAGATGATGGGCGTGTGGTTCCTCGCGGTGACCGCGGGCGACTCGCTGACCGGGCTGCTCACGGCTCCGCCCATCGGCGTCGACCTGAACACCACGGGTTCCGTCGTCTTCGAGGTGGTCCTCGCCCTCATCGCCGGTGTGGGCATCTGGATGTACCGCAAGAAGGTCGCCCAGCACATGGGCGACGTGCACTGATTCCGTATCCCGTACGGAAAACGGGAAGGGGCCCCGCACCGACGCGTCGGTGCGGGGCCCCTTCCGTACGTCCGGAGAGTGCCGGGCCGTTACGCCGGAGCGGCCAGCTCCGCCCACACGGTCTTGCCGGGCTCGCCCGGCACCCGTACGACTCCCCAGTCCAGGCAGAGCCGCTGCACGATGAACATGCCGTGGCCGCCGGGCCGCCCGGCCCGGTGCGGCGTGCGCGGCGCGGGCTGGCCCGCACCGCCGTCGGCGACCTCCACGCGGAGCGCCTTGGCGCTGCGGGCGATCCGGAGCTCGTCGGGGCCGCCCGCGTGCAGGCACGCGTTGGTGACCAGCTCGGAGACGACCAGCAGGACGTCCTCCGCGGCGGCGCGGCGGTCGGCGCTGGACCCGGGGAGCCAGCCCCAGTCGTGGAGAGCCTGACGGGCGAAATCACGGGCCGTCGGCACGATGCCGGTGGCCTCCCGCAACGACAGCGTGCGCCACTGCCGCTCGGCGGCCTCGGCCGGCCGGACGGGCTCGGCGGAGGAAACGCCCGCGCCCTCCGGCTCGCGGCCGAGGTCGCCCGGCGGATGCTGCCGGGTGGTGCTCATCAGCGCTTCACCTCACCGATTCACCATGTCGCCCTTGGACGGACACGAACCATTGAACAGAACAGATACGACTACAAATACCGATACGCATACCGATACGGACACTGATACAGGAACCGCACGGGCACGGAGAGCCAGGCCGCCCGGGCTCGCCGCAAGATCTCCTGCCCGGCCGAACCGAGACGACACCCCTTACCGCTTCGCGGATCGCGTAACCCACGCGACGGACGAGGCGGCCGGGGACGCCGGAGCGCGGCCCGGTCAGGTCTCCAGGGCCTCCGCGAGGGACGCGTGAACGGTGAATACCGCCTCGGCCCCCGTGATCTCGAAGACCCGCGCCACCACGGGCTGCATCGCGGCCAAATGAACCCCTCCCCCGGCTGCCTCCGCCTTCAGGCGGGCACCGAGCAGCACGTTCAGCCCGGTGGAATCACAGAAGTCGAGTCGCGAGCAGTCGACCACCAGGCGCGCACGCCCGTGTTCGACCGCGCTCTCCAGCGGCTCGCGCAGCAGATCCGCCGTGTGGTGATCGAGCTCACCCACAGGCGTCACCACCTCGCTGCGCCCCTCAGTCCGGACCTCGACCTGAAGCCGACCCCGGTTCGCACTGCCGACCGTCCCGCGGTCCATGCCCGTCCCTCTTCACCGCTCGTCACTGTCCGCATCACCGCACGTGCGGATGCGTGCACAGCTGTCACTGATGTTCTTGGAACAGTACGCGTTCCGTGCGCCACGCGGTAGCCAGAGACCTCAACAAAGCGGACATAGCCGGGCAATTGGAGGTTGTACCGAGTCATGGCTAGCGGGTAAGGGTAGAGGGACCCCAAAAAACGCGACCGGCTTCGGAGGCGCCGCTTCACCGCAGGAACACGTATGGGCATCGGCAGCCATATGCCGAGAACGATGGAGGAGACCGCATGTCACCCCGGCTCGACGTACCGCGTACCCCCAACGCGCCGTCGGCATGTCCTCAGGGACTGACCGAATCACCCACCGAAGAGCTCGACGGACTCGAGGGCCTTCCCGAGATCCCGCCCTACACCGAGGTGGGGGCGCTGGACGCCAGGGCCCTGTCGAAGACGCTCTTCACCCGGCTGGAGACCCTCGAAGAGGGCACGCCGGAGTACGCCTACGTACGCAACACCCTCGTCGAGCTGAACCTGGCCCTGGTCAAGTTCGCCGCGTCCCGCTTCCGCTCCCGCAGCGAGCCGATGGAGGACATCGTCCAGGTCGGCACGATCGGCCTGATCAAGGCGATCGACCGCTTCGAGCTCAGCCGGGGCGTCGAGTTCCCGACCTTCGCGATGCCGACCATCGTCGGCGAGATCAAGCGTTTCTTCCGCGACACCAGCTGGTCCGTGCGCGTCCCGCGCCGCCTGCAGGAGCTGCGGCTCGACCTGGCCAAGGCGGGCGACGAGCTCGCCCAGCGGCTCGACCGGGCGCCCACCGTGGGCGAGCTCGCCGACCGCCTCGGCCTCACCCGTGACGAGGTCGTGGAGGGCATGGCCGCGAGCAACGCGTACACCGCGAGCTCGCTCGACGCCAAGCCCGAGGAGGACGAGCACGAGGGCGCGCTGGCCGACCGGATCGGCTACGAGGACCACGGGCTCGAAGGCATCGAGTACGTCGAGTCCCTGAAGCCGCTCATCGCCTCGCTGCCGGGCCGCGACCGCCAGATCCTCTCGCTCCGGTTCGTCGCCAACATGACGCAGTCGGAGATCGGCGAGGAGCTGGGCATCTCCCAGATGCACGTGTCGAGACTGCTCTCGCGCACCCTGGTCAAGCTCCGCAGGGGCCTGACGCTGGACGAGTAGGACGCGTCCCGCGCCCCCCGTGCGCGCGGACAGCGGGAAAGGACCTGCCCCGGACGGGGCAGGTCCTTCCGCGTTCCGGGGTCCTTCCGGAGGTCAGACCACGCGTGCGCCGGCCCGCCACACCTCGTGGACCAGCGGCACGCCCGGCCGGTACGCGAGGTGGACGTGGCTGGGCGCGTCCAGGACCACCAGGTCGGCGCGGGCGCCCGGGGCGAGGCGGCCCACGTCGTCGCGCCGCAGGGCCGCCGCACCGCCCGCCGTGGCGGACCAGACGGCCTCGTCCGGGGTCATGCCCATGTCCCGCACGGCGAGGGCGACGCAGAACGGCACGGACGAGGTGAACGAGGAGCCCGGGTTGCAGTCCGTGGACAGGGCGACGGTGGCGCCCGCGTCGAGCAGCCTGCGGGCGTCCGGCCAGGCGGCGCGGGTGGAGAACTCGGCGCCGGGCAGCAGCGTCGCGACGGTGTCCGACTGCGCCAGGGCGTCCACGTCCGCGTCGGTGAGGTGGGTGCAGTGGTCGGCGGACGCGGCGTCGAGCTCCACGGCGAGCTGGACGCCGGGTCCGTGGCCGAGCTGGTTGGCGTGGACCCGGGGATGCAGGCCCCGGGCGCGGCCCGCGGTGAGGATCGCCCGCGCCTGGTCGCCGTCGAAGGCGCCGCGCTCGCAGAAGACGTCGATCCAGCGGGCGTACGGGGCGCAGGCGTCGAGCATCGGTCCGGTGACCAGGTCCACGTATCCGGCGGGGTCGTCGGCGTAGTCCGGGGAGACGATGTGCGCGCCGAGGAAGGTGACCTCGTCGGTGTGGCGGGCGGCGACGCGCAGGGCGCGGGCCTCGTCCTCGACGGTGAGGCCGTAGCCGGACTTGGTCTCGAAGGTGGTGGTGCCCTGGCGCAGCGCCTCGGCGAGGTAGCGGGCGACGTTGGCGGAGAGCTGTTCGTCGGTCGCGGCGCGGGTGGCGGCGACGGTGGTGCGGATGCCGCCCGCGCTGTAGGGCCGGCCGGACATCCGGGCGTTGAACTCCTGGGTGCGGTCGCCCGCGAAGACCAGGTGCGAGTGCGAGTCCACGAAGCCGGGGATCACGGCCCGGCCGCCCGCGTCGACGGCGTTGTCAGTGGCGGGTGCTTTGCTGGACGCACCGGTCCAGACGACGCGGTCGCCCTCGATGACGACGGCGGCGTCCTGGACCAGCCCGAGGGGGGACCCGTCGCCGAGGGAGGGGTCGTTGGTGACCAGTGCGGAGATGTGGGTGATGGCGGTCGTCGTCATCGGGGGACTGCTCTCCTTGCGTGGGAGCCGGGGGGTGTGCGCCGGACAGGCCCTGGGGGGTGCCTTGCCGCTCAGGGCCGCAGCGCGCCGATGGCCTGGGCGAGGGCTTGCGGGACGTCGTCCACCAGCGTGTGCCGTCCGTCGCGTACGAGGTGGCGCCCCGCCACCACGGTGTGGCGGACATCAGCGGCGGAGGCGGCGAATACGGCGGTCTCCGCTGCCAGCCGGGGCACCGGTCCCGCTGTTCTGACGGAGTCGAGCGCGATGGTCACCAGGTCGGCGGGGGCGCCTGCTTCGAGGACGCCCGCTTCGGGCCGGCCGAGCGCGGCGTGGCCGTCGGCGGAGGCGGCGCGCAGCAGGGCGGCGGCCGTCCAGTGGCCGCGCCTGCGGGTGCGCAGGCGTTCGTTGAGCTCCATCGCGCGGGCCTCCTCGAAGAGGTCGATCACCGCGTGGCTGTCGCTGCCGAGCGAGAGCGGGGAGCCGGCGTGCTGGAGGGCGGCCGCGGGGCCGATGCCGTCGGCGAGGTCCCGTTCGGTCGTCGGGCACATGCAGGTGCCGGTGGACGTCGAGCCGAGGAGGGCGATGTCCTCGTCGGTGAGGTGGGTGTTGTGGACGCCGGTGGTGCGGGGTCCGAGGACGCCGTGGTCGGCGAGGAGCCGGGCCGGGGTGCGTCCGTGGGCGGCGAGGCAGGCGTCGTTCTCGGCGGTCTGCTCGGAGAGGTGGACGTGCAGGGGGGCCTGCCGTTCCTCGGCCCAGCGGGCGACGGTGGAGAGCTGCCCGGCCGGGACCGCCCGCACGGAGTGGACGGCGGCGCCGATGACCGTGTGGTCGTCGCCCTTGAGGAGGGCGGCGCGTTCGGCCCAGGCGTCGGCGGTCCCGTCGCTGAAGCGCGCCTGGTGGCGGTCGGGTTCGCGGTGGTCGTCGGGCCCGGAGCCGAATCCGGCGGAGAGGTAGGCGGTGTCGAGCAGGGTGATCCGGATGCCGGCCGCGCGGGCGGCCGCGATCAGGGCCTCGCCCATGGCGTTGGGGTCGTCGTAGGGCGTGCCGCCGGGCGCGTGGTGCAGATAGTGGAATTCGCCGACCGCGGTGATGCCGGCGAGCGCCATCTCCGCGTACACGGCGCGGGCGAGCGCGTAGTAGCTGTCGGGTGTGAGCCGGGACGCGACCTGGTACATGGTCTCGCGCCAGGTCCAGAAGGTGCCCGAGCCGACCTGGACGGTGGAGCGCAGGGCGCGGTGGAAGGCGTGCGAGTGGGTGTTGGCCAGGCCGGGCAGGGTGAGCCCGCGCAGCGCGGTGGCGCCGGGCGGGGCCGCTTCCACTCCGGTGCGTACGCGGGCGATCCGCCCGTCGGCCACGTCCAGGGCGACGCCCGGCTCGACATGGGTGCCGAGCCAGGCGTGGGACAGCCAGTACGTCTCGGTGACGGGTGTGCCCGTCGCCTCCGTCGTCAGCGGCACGCGAGACCTTCCAGTACGTCGGCGAGTGCGATGACCCCGGCCACGCAGTCGTCCTCGGCGGCGTGTTCGGCCGGCGAGTGCGAGATCCCGGTCGGGTTCCGTACGAACAGCATGGCGGTCGGGACCGAAGCGGACAAAATACCCGCGTCGTGCCCGGCGCCGGTGCCGAGCACGGGGACCGGGCGCCCGGTGGCGTGGGCGGAGCCCTCGAGCAGGGTGGACAGTTCGTCGCGCAGGGCGTGCCGGAACTCGACCACGGGCGTGAACGACTCGCGGACGACGTCGAGGCCGATGCCGGCCCGCTCCGCGTGCTCCCGGGCGGCGCGCTCGACGGCGGCGACGACGGCGTCCAGGGTGTCCTGGTCGGCGGCGCGCGAGTCGAGCCAGCCGCGCACGAGGGACGGGATCGCGTTGACCCCGTTGGGCTCGACGGCGACCTTGCCGAAGGTGGCGAGGGCGCCCGCGAGTTCCGCCTCCCGCCGGGCGGCGATGACGGTCTCGGCGTACGTGAGCATCGGGTCCCGGCGGTCGGCGAGCCGGGTGGTGCCCGCGTGGTTGGCCTCGCCCCGGAAGTCGAATCGCCAGCGCCCGTGCGGCCAGATCGCGGAGGCGATGCCGACGGGGTCGCCGGAGAGGTCGAGGGCGCGGCCCTGCTCGACGTGGAGCTCCACGAAGGCGCCGATCCGGGCGAGCCGTTCGGGGTCGGGGCCGATGGCGTCGGGGTCGTGCCCGGCGGCGGCCATGGCCTGCGGAAGGGTGACGCCATCCGCGTCGCGCAGCCGGTGCGCGGCCTCGACGGTCAGCTGTCCGGCGGCGAGCCGGGAGCCGACGCAGGCGAGGCCGAACCGGGCGCCCTCCTCGTCACCGAAGTTGGTGATGGCCAGCGGCTTGGCGAACTCCACTCCCCTGCGGCGGAGTTCATCGAGCGCGGCGAACGAGGAGACGACGCCGAGCGGCCCGTCGAAGGCGCCGCCGTCGGGCACGGAGTCGAGGTGCGAGCCGGTGACGACGGCGTCCCCGGCGAGCGGGTCTCCGAGCCAGGCCCACTGGTTGCCGTTCCGGTCGACCTCGACCGTCAGCCCCCGCACCTCGGCCTGCGCCCGGAACCACTCCCGGCACTCGGCGTCGGCCCCGGTCCATGCGTACCGCCGGTACCCCCCGCTGTCGGGGTGCCGCCCGATGGGCGCAAGCTCAGCCCACATGGCCTGGAAGCCTTGTTGTGGGCATTCGTTCCGCAGGGCGAGGGGGGCACCTCCCACGCCTTCAAGGCTGTGGGGGAGGGTGGGCACAACGGAACCCGCACCCTGCGAAGGCCCCGCACCACCCCCGGGCGCATCCGGGCCCGTCACGCGTCGCCCTCCCGCATCGGCACCCGCACACCCTTGTCCGAAGCCACCGCGTCCGCGATGTCGTACCCCGCGTCCACGTGCCGGATCACCCCCATGCCCGGGTCGTTCGTCAGCACCCGCCGGATCTTCTCGCCGGCCAGCGGCGTGCCGTCGGCGACGGTCACCTGTCCGGCGTGGATGGACCGGCCCATGCCGACCCCGCCGCCGTGGTGGAGGGAGACCCAGGAGGCGCCGGACGCCACGTTGACCATGGCGTTCAGCAGCGGCCAGTCGGCGATCGCGTCGGAGCCGTCGAGCATGGCCTCGGTCTCGCGGTACGGGGAGGCGACGGACCCGCAGTCCAGGTGGTCGCGCCCGATCGCCAGCGGCGCCGCGAGTTCACCGCTCGCCACCATGTCGTTGAAGCGCTCGCCGGCCCGGTCGCGTTCGCCGTAGCCGAGCCAGCAGATGCGGGCGGGCAGGCCCTGGAAGTGGACGCGCTCGCCGGCCATCCTGATCCAGCGGTGCAGGGACTCGTTCTCCGGGAAGAGTTCGAGCAGCGCCTTGTCCGTCTTGTGGATGTCGGACGCCTCGCCGGACAGGGCCGCCCAGCGGAACGGGCCCTTCCCCTCGCAGAACAGCGGGCGGATGTAGGCGGGGACGAAGCCGGGGAAGTCGAAGGCCCGCTCGTATCCGGCGAGCTGTGCCTCGCCCCGGATCGAGTTGCCGTAGTCGAAGACCTCCGCGCCGGCGTCCATGAAGCCGACCATCGCCTCGACGTGCCGGGCCATCGACTCGCGGGCGCGGGTGGTGAAGTCGGCGGGCTTCTCGGCGGCGTACGAGGCCATGTCATCGAAGTCGACGCCGACCGGCAGGTAGGCCAGCGGGTCGTGCGCGCTGGTCTGGTCGGTGACGATGTCGACGGGGGCGCCCTCGGCGAGCATCCGGGGCAGCAGCTCCGCCGCGTTGCCCAGGAGACCGATGGAGAGCGGGCGGCGGGCGTCGCGGGCCTCGACGGCGAGCTGGAGGGCGTGCTCCAGCGATTCGGCCTTCACGTCCAGGTAGCGGTGCTCGATGCGGCGCTCGATGGCGCGCGGGTCGCAGTCGATACAGATCGCGACGCCGTCGTTCATGGTCACGGCGAGCGGCTGGGCGCCACCCATCCCGCCGAGCCCGGCGGTCAGGGTGATCGTGCCGGCCAGCGTCCCGCCGAACTTCTTCGCGGCGACGGCGGCGAAGGTCTCGTAGGTGCCCTGGAGGATGCCCTGGGTGCCGATGTAGATCCAGGAACCGGCGGTCATCTGGCCGTACATGGTGAGTCCGAGCGCCTCCAGGCGGCGGAACTCCTCCCAGTTCGCCCAGTCGCCGACCAGGTTGGAGTTGGCGATCAGGACGCGCGGCGCCCACTCGTGCGTCTGCATGACGCCGACCGGCCGCCCGGACTGGACGAGCATCGTCTCGTCCTGCTTGAGCGTGCGCAGCGTACGGACCATCGCGTCGAAGGAGCGCCAGTCGCGGGCCGCCTTGCCCGTGCCGCCGTAGACGACGAGCTTGTCGGGGTGCTCGGCGACCTCGGGGTCGAGGTTGTTCTGGAGCATCCGCAGGGCGGCTTCCTGCTGCCATCCCAGGGCGGTCAGTTCCGTACCGCGCGGCGCCCGTACGGGGCGGGGTCCTGACATGGCGGTGCCTCCTCGCGACTGTGATTTTTCTATTCACATCTTGAGCCGATGAATACGCCCAGTCAACAGGCGGGGCCGCGAGGCTTCCCGGCACGTCACAAGCCGTACGTGGCGGGGCATTCTCCACCACCCGCCCGCATGTACCGATGGAAAATGCCAGAACCTCCACCAGGAGAGAGCACGATGCGTAACCTCAGGGTCACAGCCGAACACCGTGTCGGAGGGGAATCCGCGTGCCCGGAATCGACGAGTGCCTGCTCGACGTCATGAGACTGCCCGGTGCCAGGGGCGCCGCCGTTGTCGACTGGACGAGCGGTCTGGCCCTCGGCACCGTCGGCGACTCGCCCAACGGCGATCACGAGGCCACCGCGGCGGAGACGGCGGAGGTGGCCCGGATGGCGGCCGAACAGCCCGCCTTCGCCCTCGGCTCGCCGGAGCCGGCGGCGGGCGGGACCGGGAGCGCTCCCCCGGTCGAGGACGTCATCGTGACCACCCGCGCCGGGTACCACATCCTCCGGTTCGTGGAGACGGACTTCGACAGCAGCGTCTTCCTCCACCTGTGGCTGGACCGCGCCGAGGGCAACCTCGCACTGGCCCGGATACGCATCGGCGAGATCGCCGAGCGGCTGGTCCTCGCATGACCGCCGCCGCCCTCGCGGACGAGACCGCGGCGCCCGTGCTCTCCCCGATGCTCCAGCGGCTGGCCGCCGAACGGGCCACCGGCGCCCTGATGCGCGACCGGGGCACGCTGTACCTCGCCGACGGCAAGGTCGTCCACGCCGAGTCCCCCGCGACGCCCGGGATCGACGTCCTGCTCACCCGGGGCGGTGCGCTGCGCCGCGAGGGCTGGTGGGACGCGGTCGCCGAGGCGGGGGCGGGGCAGCGGGTCGGCCGGCATCTCGTGGACAGCGGACGGGTGCCGGGCGGCGCGCTGGAGCTGTGCCACCTGGGCGCCCTGTACGACGCGGCCTTCTTCGCCCTCGCGCCGACCCGGACCCCGGCGCGCTTCCGGTACGGGGTCGCGCACTGGATCGGCCCCGTGCGGCCGGTCCCGGTGGACGCCGTGCAGCGCGAGACCCTGCGGCGCCGCGAGTTGCTGGACCGGATCTGGCCGGACGCGGCGGTGGACACCGCCCCACTGACGCGGACGGGCCGGCCGTCCGACGCACCCGTGCCGGTGGGCCGGGGCCGCGTGCTGGAGCGCGTGGACGGGGTGCGCACGGCCACCGGCATCGCGCAGGAGCTCGGCAGGTCGGCGTTCCACGTCCTGGTCGACCTGCGGCGGCTCGCGGCGGCCGGACTGGTCGAGCCGGTCGCGCCGGCGGCCCCGGGCGCCCCGGACCCGGGCCGGATCGCGTTCCCCGAGGTCACGGCCGACCCCGACGTCGCCCTGCTGCGCCGGCTCCGAGACGCATTGGAGGCCCTGTGATACGCGCGCTCAGACAGCGTGCCGGAAGGAGACAGCTGATGGTGCCCGAAGCCGAAGCGCAGGACGTCCTCGCCGAACTCCAGCGGTTACGGGCACGGGTCCCGCTCCTCTCGGGCGCGCTGGCGGCCAGCACCGACGGGCTCGTCCTGGCGCACGACACCCCGGGCGTGGAGGCCGAGGGGGTCGCCGCCCTCACCGCCGCCGCGCTCGGCGTCGCGATCCGGATGACCGAGGCGACCGGGCGGAACGGCTTCCGCGAACTGCTCGTGCGCGGTGAGGCGGGCTACGTCGCAACGTACGCCGCAGGGTCCCAGGCCGTCCTGACCCTGCTCGCCGAGGACCGGATCAACGTCGGCCGGCTCCATCTGGAGGGCCGCCGGGCCGGCTCCCGCATCGGCGAACTGATCGACCGCGCCCTGGCCCGGGCCCCGCAGCCGGCCCCCGCGCCCCGCGCCCCGCAGCAGCCGGGCGCCCTCCCGCAGCGCCCTACCTGAGCCTCAGCGGAACCACCGGCACCACCCGCACCACGCAACGGAACCGGCCGCAGTGGCCGGTCAGAGAAAGGGAGCACCACTCATGGCGAACACCGAAGCGTCACTCAAGGAAGCGATGTCGTCCATCGAGGGCACCACCGGTGTCGCCCTCGTGGACTACACGAGCGGCATGGCGCTGGGCACCCTCGGCGGCGGCAAGGACTTCAACCTGGAGGTCGCGGCGGCCGGCAACACCGACGTCGTACGCGCCAAGCTCCGCACCATGGAGCACCTGGGCATCAAGGACGAGATCGAGGACATCCTGATCACCCTGGGCACCCAGTACCACCTGATCCGCCTCCTCAAGACCCGCGGCAACAACGGCCTGTTCCTCTACCTGGTCCTCGACGGCAGCCGCGCCAACCTGGCCATGGCCCGCCACCAGCTGAAGAAGATCGAGGCGGACCTGGAGGTCTGAGGGGGCGGCTCCGCCGCCGGGGCGCGGGACCGGGTCGCCGGTCTCCGCCCCATGCCCCGGTCCCGGGCGCGGGGTTCCGTCGTCACACGCCGGACGGGCTGGATATTCCGCACTACTCCACGAACAGCCCCCGCGCCGCCGCCCCCGCGTCGAACTCCTCCAGGCGGGCCTGGGCGTCGGGGAGGGCGTCGCACATGGCCTCCAGGAGGACCCGGCCCAGCAGCATCGGGGCGCAGGCGGTGTCGAAGGCGAGGCCGGTGCCGACGGCGGCCGGGATGAGCAGGTCGCTGTGGCGGGCCACCGGCGCGAACGCGGAGTCGGCCACCGACACCACCGTGAGCCCCCGGCCGCGCGCGTACGCCAGGGCGTCCACGACCTCGCGCGGGTGGCGGGGCAGCGCGAAGCAGATCAGCGCGGTCGCCCCGGCCCGCCGGGCGGCGTCGATCCGGTCGTGCAGCATGCTGCCGCCCTCGTCCAGCACCCGCACGTCCGGATGCACCTTCGCCGCGAAGTACCCGAAGCCGCGCGCCTGCGAGGACGCCGCGCGCAGCCCGAGCACCGGTAGCGGACGGGACGCGGCGAGCAGTCGGCCCGCCCGCTCGACGGGGCCCGGATCTGCGAGGAGTTCGGCCAGGTGGCGCAGGTTCTCGATCTCCCCGAGCACCGCCTGCTGGTACTCGTTGTACGTCTCGTCGCCCTCGCCCGCCTCCGCCCCGGCCGGGGTGACCTCGCGCAGGTGCTTGCGCAGCGCGGGGTAGCCGTCGAAGCCGAGGGCGACGGCGAACCGGGTGACGGAGGGCTGGCTGACCCCGGCCAGCTCCGCGAGCTCGACGCTGGAGAGGAACGGGGCGTCTCCGGCCCTGCGCACCATCGAGTGGGCGATGCGCCGCTGCGTGGGCGTGAGCCGGCGCCCCTCGAACAGCTCCTGCAACCGTGCGGCCGGGCTGCTCCCGCTCATCCTGTCCCCTCGGTAGATCCGCCGCGCCGCGGCCCGGCGCCGACGAATCCATTCAGCCAGCAAGGTGTCTGCATGTCCATATGCAGCCGGGCGGGTCAGCCGGACGAGCCGGACCGGTCAGCCCGCGGGCTTCCCCTGCAGCACCTCCTCGACCGACACCCAGGACTCCCACCGCCGGACGGTGACCCGGAGCGTCCGGCCGTCGTCCACCGTGCCGGACCACACCGCGCCGCCCTCCTCCTTCTCCCGCGCGGTCGGTGTCGCGGAGTGCAGTCCGCACCGCGTCATCGCCCCGCGCAGCGCCGTCACCTGGGACCGGGCGGTCGCTTCCGCGTCGTACGCGATGACCCGGTGCTGGGCCAGGGCGTGGCCGCTGCCCGTGTAGAACACGGAGTACCGCTGCTGGCTCGGCTCGTCCGCCGGGACGAAGGAGGCGGGGCAGGCGCCGTCGAGCCCCACCTGGGGCAGGGCGTCGCTGCTCGGTCCGGTGCCCTTCGGGAGGCTCGTGGTCTCCTTCCAGTGCCAGGTCGCGTACCCCGGGAGCTCGGCGGCCGGGCGCATCACCACCACCCCGTCCACCTTGAAGGGGTTGGCCGTCGTGGTGGCGACCGTCTGCCGGGCCTCGGGGCCGTCCGCCGGAAGGAGCAGGCCCCACGCGGCGGCCGCCGCCAGGACGACCGCGCCCGCCGCGCCTCCCCGGACCGCGCGGGCACGGGTGCGCCGCCGCTGCCCCCGGGCCCGGATGTCCCCGGCCTCGGGCAGCCGCAGGGCGACGTCCTCGATCAGGTCCTCGACCTCAGCCATGCCGCACCCGCCCCTTCCGCTCCGTGGCATTCCGCTCCGCCGCCGCATCCCGTGTCACCCGGCGCCCCGTCACGGCCGGGGTGTCGGCCAGCCGTTCGCCGAGGATCCGGCGGGCCCGGTGCAGCCGGGTCCGTACCGCGCCGTTCGACGCCCCCGTCTCCCGGGCCACCTCCTCCACGGGCAGGCCGAGCATGTGGTGCAGCACCACCGCCTGCCGCTGATCCCGGTTCAGCTCCTCCAGCGCGCCCATCAGCGCCACCCGGTCCTCGGTGAGCCCCGGCACGTCGGCGGGCACCCCGTGCCGGAAGTGCGCCCGCAATCTGCCGCGCGTCCGTCTCCAGGTACTGATCGACAGCCGCACCGCCACGGTCCGCACCCACGGGAGCGGGTCACCGGAGGCGGACACCTTGTCCCACCGCTGCCAGGCCCTCACATACGCCTCCTGCACCGCGTCCTCCGCCTCCCCCAAGTCGCCCGTCATCGCGTACACCGTGGCGACCAGGCGTTTGGCGGTCGCCGCGTAGAACGCGTCGAACGCCTCCACTTCCTCACTGCCTGCCGTCATGGCCCCCCGTCCGTCTTCTCGCCCTGCCCGAGTACCGCTTCTGCCACTGCCTGTGTTGTTGCTTCTGATCAGTTACACGCCCGGGCGGCGGCGGATGTTACCGACGACTTTCACGGCCCCGGACCGGCCACCGGAACAGCCCGGAAACCGGGGGGCTAGCCCCACTGTCCGGGCGGCCCCGGCTCCGTACCGTAAAAACCATGGACGCACCCGACACCGAGCTCGACAGGGAGCTCAAGGCGACTTTGCAGGCCCGCAGCGAGCTGGGGGCCGACTACGACTCCGCGCTCGTCGAGTCGTTCCTGGAGAAGGTGGAGCAGCGGCTCGACGCCACGCTCGACCGCCGGGTCCGGCGACATCTCGCCGAGGAGCGGACCGCCGTCGCGCGGGGCGCGCGCACCCCGGAGCGCCCGCCCGGGAACTTCGGCGAGCGCTACGGCTTCGGCATCGTCTCGCTGGTCCTGGCCGTCCCGCTGTCCGCGATCGGCGCCGCGAACGCGGGCATCGGCGGGCTCGTCGTGGCCTGGCTCGGGATCGTGGGCGTCAACGCCTTCCAGGCCGGGCACGGCAGGCGGCTGTTCCGGAGCCGCGAGAATCGGCGGACGGACTCCGACTGGGAGGACTGAGCCTCACGCCTGACGGGTCGGCAGGATGACCAGCTGGCGCAGGTTGATGTGGCGGGCGCGGCTCGTGGTGTACGCGATGAGGTCCGCGATCTCGTCGGAGGACAGGCCGCCCAGCGCCTCGAACATGCCGTCCAGCTGGCCGCTGAGCTCCGCGTTGTCGACGTGCCCGGCCAGCTCCGAGTCGGTGAGGCCCGGTTCGATGTTGGTGACGCGGACGTCGCGCGGGCCGAGTTCGGTGCGCAGCGAGGCCGACAGATAGGTGAGCGCGGCCTTCGTGGCGCCGTAGACCGCGTAGTTGGGGAACGTGATGTGCGCGCCGATCGAGGAGATGTTGACCAGGTCGGCGGTGCGGCCCCCGGCGGCGGCCGCCACCAGGTCCGCGGTGAAGGCCCGGATGACGCGCAGCGCACCGGTCACATTGGTGTCGAGCATGCGCTGCCACTCGTCCACGCGCCCCGCGTCCACGGGGTTCGGCAGCATCACCCCGGCCGCGTTGACGACCAGGTCCACCGGGCCGAACGCGGCGTGCACCCGGTCCGCCGCCGCGTCCACGGACGCCTGGTCGGTGACGTCGGCGGCGACGGCGAGGGCCCGGCCGCCGTCCGCGGTGATCTTCGCGGCCAGCTCTTCCAGCCGCTCCGCGCGGCGGGCCAGCAGCGCCACCCGTACGCCCTGCGCGGCGAGCAGCCGGGCGGTGGCCGCGCCCATGCCGCTGGCGGCTCCGGTGATGACGGCGGTGCGGTCGGCGAGGGTCTCGTACTGCATGGGGTGCTCCCTGGTGTGGTGTTCGGGTTCGGGCACCACACTGCGCCGGGCCGGTCCTCGCACCCAGGGATGCGTTGTTCCTGGGTCTGCCAGTACCAGGCTGGGCGGAAACCGTTCTCCTACGATCGGGCCATGGACGGCGAACTCGGTGACTTCCTGCGCTCACGGCGTGCCCGCATCAGCCCGGAGGACGTGGGGCTCAACTCGTACGGCCGCAGGCGGGTGCCCGGGCTGCGGCGAGAGGAGGTGGCGCAGCTCGCCGGGGTGAGCGTCGACTACTACATCCGGCTGGAGCAGGGGCGCGGGCCCAGCGTCTCGGACGCGGTGCTCGACGCGATAGCCCGGGTGCTCCGGCTCGACGAGACGGAGCACGCGTATCTGCGGACGGTGGCGCGCCCCAGGGCCCGTAAGGCACCGGACCCTTCGGTGCGCCGGGTGCGCCCGGGGCTGCGGCTGCTGCTCGACATGTTCGACCGGGCGCCCGCCTTCGTGCTGGGCCGCCGGATGGACGTGCTGGCGTGGAACGCGCTGGGGGACGCCCTCTCCGGCTTCTCCCGCATGTCCGCCGCCGAGCGGAACATGCCGCGCCAGGCGTTCCTGGCCCCGGGGGCGCGGGAGCTGTACCCGGACTGGCCGGCGGTGGCGGCGGAGACGGTCGCGTATCTGCGGCTGGACGCGGGGCTGCACCCGGACGACAAGGAGCTCGCGGCGCTGGTCGGTGAGCTGTCGCTGAAGAGCGAGGACTTCCGGCGTTTGTGGGCGGACCACCAGGTGAAGGCGAAGACGTACGGCGTGAAGCGGATGGCCCACCCCGTGGTGGGCGCGCTGACGCTGCCGTACGAGACGCTGGCGGTGCCCGGTGAGCCGGATCTCTCGATGGTCGTCTACACCCCGGAGCCCGGTTCGGAGACCGCCGAGCGCATCGCGCTGCTGGGGAGCTGGGCCGCGGATGAGAACGCACCGGAGCTGCGCGCGTAGGTACTGAGGGAAGCGCGCCGGAGCTGCGCGCGTAGAACGGTAGTCGCGGGGACCGCCGCACCCCTGGTTGCCCAGGGGCCGGGACGACAGCGGTCCCCGCGAGGGACGCGGCCCGGGTCAGGGCCGGGTGACGCGTCCGGGCGACGGTGGAGGTCCGGGAGCCGCTCCGTAGTCCGTTGTCGCCGTTCCGGTGCCGGCGGGTTTCCCTGCCGACATCCACCAATGTGCCGGAGCCGTGTTAAGCCGGTGCTGCGCCCACGTGACACGCACGTACCGTTTTCGCGAAGGGCGCGGCCACCCGGCTGCTTACACGGCCACCGGCTACTTCGCGGCGGCCGGGGCGTCCTTCGCCAGGTACGCCAGCAGGTCCTGGCGGCTGACGACGCCCTTCGGCTTGCCCTCCACCAGCACGATCGCCGCGTCCGCCGCGCCGGTGCCGCCGAGCACCGCCATCAGGTCCTCGACCGGCTCGCCGGAGCCGACCTGCGGCAGCGGCGGCGACATGTGCTTCTCCAGCGGGTCGCTGAGCGAGGCGCGCTGGGCGAACAGGGCGTTCAGCAGCTCGCGCTCCACGACCGAGCCGATGACCTCGGCGGCCATCACGTCCGGGTGGCCCGCGCCGGGCTTCACGATCGGCATCTGCGAGACGCCGTACTCGCGCAGTACGTCGATCGCCTCGCCGACCGTCTCCTCCGGGTGCATGTGGACGAGGGTGGGGATCGGCCCCTCCTTGTGGTTCAGGACGTCCGCGACCCGCGCCGAGGGGCCGCTGTCCTCCAGGAAGCCGTAGTCCGCCATCCACTCGTCGTTGAAGATCTTCGACAGGTAGCCGCGCCCGCTGTCCGGGAGCAGGACGACGACCACGTCCTCGGGACCGAGCCGCTTCGCGACCTCCAGGGCCCCCACGACCGCCATGCCGCAGGAGCCGCCGACGAGCAGCCCCTCCTCCTTGGCGAGCCGGCGGGTCATCTGGAAGGAGTCCTTGTCGGACACGGCGACGATCTCGTCGGTGACCGTCCGGTCGTACGCGGAGGGCCAGAAGTCCTCGCCGACGCCCTCCACGAGATACGGCCGGCCGGAACCGCCGGAGTAGACCGAGCCCTCCGGGTCGGCGCCGACGACCTGGACCCTGCCGCCGCTGGCCTCCTTGAGATAGCGGCCGGTGCCGCTGATCGTGCCGCCGGTCCCGACGCCCGCCACGAAGTGGGTGATCTTCCCCTCCGTCTGCTCCCACAGCTCGGGACCGGTGGTCTCGTAGTGCGAACGCGGGTTGTTGGGGTTGGAGTACTGGTCGGGCTTCCAGGCGCCCGGCGTCTCACGGACCAGCCGGTCGGAGACGTTGTAGTACGAGTCGGGGTGCTCGGGGTCGACCGCCGTGGGGCAGACGACGACCTCGGCTCCGTAGGCGCGCAGTACGTTGATCTTGTCCGTGGACACCTTGTCCGGGCAGACGAAGACGCACTTGTAGCCCTTCTGCTGGGCGACGATCGCCAGGCCCACGCCCGTGTTGCCGCTCGTCGGCTCGACGATCGTGCCGCCGGGCTTCAGCTCGCCGCTCTGTTCGGCGGCCTCGATCATGCGCAGGGCGATGCGGTCCTTGACCGACCCGCCGGGATTGAAGTACTCGACCTTGGCCAGGACCGTCGCCTGGATGCCGGCCGTGACACTGCGCAGCCTCACCAGCGGGGTATTGCCTACGAGACTGATCATCGAATCGTGGAATTGCACCGTGTACTCCGGGGTCTCCGAGATGGTCCGGCAAGCGTATGCGTACGGGCACGGGATTGGGCGGCGCGATTGAACGACGGGCGGTAGCGGGCAGGTAGCTCTGTGTACGGCTCTACTGCGGTACGTGGGACGAGGAGGTGGACCGGACTGTGTCGACGGCGAGAGTGGCACGGCGGATCGCGGCGGGCGCTGCCTACGGCGGGGGCAGCATCGGGCTGCTCGGCGCCGCGGCGGTGGGCGTCCTGCTGGCGGAGGTCCAGCTGGCGAAGCGGCAGGTGGGCGGGGGTACCGCCCCGGTCCCGCCGAGCGCGGACGGACGGTACGGAGTGGCGTTCACGGGCCCCGCGGAGCCCTTGCGCCTCGGGCTGCTCGGGGACTCCACGGCGGCCGGGCAGGGGGTGCGGCGGGCCGGGCACACCCCCGGGGCGCTGCTGGCCTCGGGGCTCGCGGCGGTGTCCGAGCGGCCGGTGGATCTGCGCAACGTCGCGCTTCCGGGGGCCCGGTCGGACGATCTAGAGCGGCAGGTCTCGCTGCTGCTCGCGGACCCGGCGCGGACGCCGGACGTGTGCGTGATCATGATCGGGGCGAACGACGTGACGCACCGGATGCCCGCGACCCAGTCGGTGCGCTGTCTGACGACGGCGGTGCGCAGGCTGCGGACGGCCGGGGCGGAGGTCGTCGTCGGGACCTGTCCGGACCTGGGGACGATCGAGCCGGTGTACCAGCCGCTGCGCTGGCTGGCCCGGCGGGTGAGCCGGCAGCTGGCGGCGGCGCAGACGATCGGCACGGTGGAGCAGGGCGGGCGCACGGTGTCGCTGGGCGACCTGCTCGGCCCGGAGTTCGAGGAGAACCCGCGGGAGCTGTTCGGCCCGGACAACTACCACCCGTCGGCCGAGGGGTACGCGACCGCGTCCATGGCGGTGCTGCCGACCCTGTGCGCGGTGCTCGGCCTGTGGCCGGAGTCGGACCGGCTGGACGGCGCACGGCGCGAGGACATGCTGCCGGTGGCCAAGGCGGCCTCCCAGGCGGCCAAGGAGGCCGGAACGGAGGTCACGGGGGCCCGGGCGCCCTGGGCCCTGCTCAAGCACCGCAGGCGGCGGCGTCTGCCCGCCGCCACGGAGCCGCATCCCCACCCGCACCCGGAGCCCGGGGGATCGACGCGCCTCGATCACCGGCTGGACACGGACGCGGACGGTTCACCGAGGCACGCCTGGGTGCGCCGGCCGAGCGGGCGCCCCGGAAAGGGGGACCATTGACTGAGCGCTCGCTTAGAAAAGAGGCCCGCATCACATGCCGGGTCGGGTGACCCGGGCGCTACGTCCGGGTAATTTCCAGAGCAGTCGTGCCGTACCGCCGGGTCTGCCGGATCCCTCAGGCAGCCTGTCCGCCCTCAGCCCCCATGGAGCCGCGTGATGCCCGAAGCCGTGATCGTCTCTGCCGCCCGTTCGCCCATCGGCCGGGCCTTCAAGGGCTCGCTCAAGGACCTGCGCGCGGACGACCTGACCGCGACGATCATCCAGACCGCGCTGGCCAAGGTCCCCGAGCTGGACCCGAAGGACATCGACGACCTGATGCTCGGCTGCGGTCTGCCCGGCGGCGAGCAGGGCAACAACCTGGGCCGCATCATCGCCGTGCAGATGGGGATGGACCACCTTCCCGGCTGTACGGTCACCCGCTACTGCTCGTCCTCGCTGCAGACCAGCCGCATGGCCCTGCACGCCATCAAGGCCGGCGAGGGCGACGTCTTCATCTCGGCCGGTGTCGAGATGGTGTCCCGCTTCGCCAAGGGCAACTCGGACAGCCTCCCGGACACGCACAACCCGCTCTTCGCGGACGCCGAGGCCCGTACCGCGGCCCGCGCCGAGGAGTCCGGTGCGAGCTGGCACGACCCGCGCGAGGACGGCCTGGTCCCGGACGCCTACATCTCGATGGGCCAGACCGCGGAGAACCTGGCCCGGCTGAAGGGCGTGACGCGTCAGGACATGGACGAGTTCGGCGTACGGTCGCAGAACCTCGCCGAGGAGGCCCTGAAGAACGGCTTCTGGGAGCGCGAGATCACCCCGGTGACCACGCCGGACGGAACCGTCGTGTCCAAGGACGACGGGCCGCGCGCGGGCGTCACGCTGGAGGGCGTCCAGGGCCTGAAGCCGGTCTTCCGCCCGGACGGCCTGGTCACGGCGGGCAACTGCTGCCCGCTCAACGACGGCGCCGCCGCGCTCGTGATCATGTCCGACACCAAGGCGCGCGAGCTGGGCCTGACCCCGCTCGCCCGGATCGTCTCCACCGGCGTCTCCGGCCTCTCCCCCGAGATCATGGGCTACGGCCCGGTCGAGGCCAGCAAGCAGGCGCTCAAGCGCGCCGGGCTGACCGTCGGCGACATCGACCTCGCCGAGATCAACGAGGCGTTCGCCGCCCAGGTCATCCCGTCCTACCGCGACCTCGGCCTGCCGCTGGAGAAGGTCAACGTCAACGGTGGCGCCATCGCCGTCGGCCACCCCTTCGGCATGACCGGCGCGCGGATCACCGGCACGCTGATCAACAGCCTCCAGTTCCACGACAAGCAGTTCGGCCTGGAGACGATGTGCGTCGGCGGCGGCCAGGGCATGGCCATGGTCATCGAGCGTCTGAGCTGACGCCGGCGTCCGAGCTGATCAGAACGGGTTTCGGGGCCCTGCGGGCCACCGAGCCCCGACCGTGACCGAATCTCCCCCAGGATGTGATCTATCTCCTGGGGGAGAGTCGTTTGCGCAGGTCACACCTACAACAGCGGTTTACACAGGGCCCAAAGTCCTGTCCATTTCGTGACGTAATGCACTGACACATGGTGCCGTCAGGGCACAAGCTGATGTAGGAAGTCGGGGGATCGATTGAAACCGGGAGTATGTCAGTGAGCGCCATGCCTATTGCCCTGTTGCTGACCACCGCCGCTGCCACGGCTGTGGGTGCCGCTGCTCTGCACGCCGCTCACGGGCTGCGCAGGCAGGTCTCGGCGCTCCGGAAGGAGCTGGCCGACGGTCACTCCCGTACAGCGGCTGTACCCCCTCAGACCCGTCACGACACCACCTCCGCCGAAGAAATACGCGCGGCCGTCGCCGAGGCGCTGGCCGAGGAACGCGAGCGGGAGCTGGCCGAGGCCCGCGCGTTCTGGGCCTCGCAGGAGGCGCGCGACGCCGCCGACGCCCCGTCCCTGCTGGGCGGGCTGGCCGGTCTGGGCGAGGACGCCCCGTTCTTCATGCCGCGCCAGAGCGACTTCGCCGGTCTGGAGTCGATGGACATCGAGGCGGCCGAGGCCCTGGACGAGCTGACCGAGCTGGCGGAGCTGCCGGAGACGGAGTTCGCCGAGGACTCCCCCGAGCTGGCCGCGGCCCGCCGCCGCCACCCCTCGCACCCGGACTTCGTCCCCGTACAGACGCCCGTCGTCACCGACCACGAGCGCACCGTGAACCGCCTGGAGGAGCTGGCGGACAGCCGCACGGAGCTGTCCGACGTGCGCCCGGGCCCGCTCGGCACGCTCGACGTGTACGTGTTCGCCGACGGTACGACGCTCTGTATGACCCCCGGCCACCGCGAGACGGCCGAGCGCCTGGCCGAGTCGCTGCGCGCGGGCGAGCACCCGGTACTGCTGGGCGGCTCCGGCGTCTCGGGCGCGTACGCGCTGACGTTCTCCTGCGGCAAGGAGAACGTGTACATACTCGCCGACCGCGTCATAGCGAGCTTCTGAGCCCGCCCCGACGTCGGTCCCCGGCTTTACGGGGAGGCTGCCGCCTCCCTGCGCGCCGCGCGCCCTACGCGAAGGCCCGCGCGGCCGCCTCCTCGACGCATCGCACGGCCTCGTCCAGCTCTTCGGACGGGGCCGTTTCCAGTGCCACGGCCAGGTCCCGGCCGGCGACGGCGAGCTGGTCGCCGACGACGAAGACCCCGGCGTCCGGCATCACCCTGGGCTCCCGGCCGGGCTCCTCGGCGTGCTGGGCCCGCGCCGACAGCTCACGCGCGGCGGCGAGGCCCTGGGCCGCCGCTCCCCGCTGCAGCCTGCTCTGCGGGGCGGCGCGCAGCCGGTCGGCGAATCGGTCCACGGCGATGATCAGGGGCGTCGTATCGAGCACCCCGCGACCCTATCGCCGTACAGACGGCAGCGGCCCGCGGCCTCCGGAGGGAGACCGCGGGCCGCTTACGCGTGCGCCGGGGGCGATCAGTCGTCGCCGCTGAGGATGGAGAGCAGGCGGAGCATCTCCAGGTAGATCCACACCAGGGTCATGGTGAGGCCGAAGGCGGCCAGCCAGGACTCCTCGCGCGGAGCGCCGTACGCGATGCCGTCCTCGACCTGCTTGAAGTCGAGGGCCAGGAAGCAGGCGCCGAGGATGATGCCGATGACGCCGAAGAGGATGCCGAGGCCACCGCTGCGGAAGCCGAGGCCGTCACCGCCGCCGAAGGCGGCGAACAGCAGGTTGACGACCATCAGGAGCATGAAGCCCATGGCGGCGGCCATCACGAAGCCGTAGAACCGGCGGGTGACGCGGATCCAGCGCATCTTGTACGCGAGCAGCACACCGGCGAAGACACACATGGTGCCCATCACCGCCTGCATCACGACGCCGGGCCCGATGTACGTGCTGACCGCGCTGGAGATGACGCCGAGGAAGACACCCTCGAAGGCGGCATAGGCGATGATCAGCGCGGGAACGGGCTTGCGCTTGAACGACTGGACGAGCGACAGCACGAACGCGATGATCGCGGCGCCGATGGCGATGCCGTACGACTTGTTGAGGTTCGCCTCGTCCACCGGCAGGAGCGCCCAGGCGAGCGCGGCACCGAGCACGACCGTGCCCAGCGTCATCGCCGTGCGCGTGACGACGTCGTCGATGGTCATCGCGCCGGTACGGGCCGGCGCGGGGGCGCCCGTGGGGGCGTAGGGGTTGGTCGCGTACGGGTTCGGGGCGGTGCCCTGTGCGTACGGGTTGGCACCCGCTGCGGGGGCCCCGGCCTGCGGCGCCGCGTTGAAGCCCGCGTAACCGTTGTCGCGGCTGAAGCCCCGTCGCGAGAAGACCGGGTTGCTGCTCCTCATCTCACTCCTCCATGGCCACCCAGCGTGGCCTTCCCACAAGAGTAATGGGTAGGCAAAGCAATCAGCCTAGTGCCGAAGGAGGATCTTTCTCCGAACGGACCGGCCGCGCGCGGTCACCCTGCGGTACGTCCGCCCGCTTCCCGGGCCGCGCTCTCCACCCTTTCCCGGTGGCCACGCCACCATGCCTCGTCGCCGGGCGCCATGTCCTCGCTCCCGCGCCGCAGCCCGGTCGCCCCGTCGATCAGCTCCCGGACGACGTCGGCGTGCCCGGCATGGCGCTGGGTCTCGGCGACGAGATGGACGAGGACGCGGTGCAGCGAGAGCTCCGGCCCGCCCTCCCCGGGAAGGGCGCCCCTCGCGTCCAGCCCGAACGCCTCCACGGTCGCGTCGGAGTGCGCCCACACCCGGCGGTACCGCCCGGTGATCTCCTCACGGGACTCGTCGGCCGTGGCCCACAGATCGGCGTTCGGCTCGGCGTCCCCGGCGATCCAGAGGCCCGGCGCGTCGACGGGCCGCCCGAAGACGGTCCCGAGGTAGAACGCCTCGGCTCCGGTCACATGCTTGACGAGCCCGAGCAGATTGGTCCCGGTGGGGGTGAGGGGGCGCCGGACGTCGTACTCGGACAGCCCGTCGAGCTTCCAGAGGAAGGCGTCGCGGGCGTCCTGGAGATAGAGCCGCAGGTCGCGCTTGAACTGATCCGTATCCGTCATGAGCCCAACCTGCCGGTCGGGCGGCCCCGGACCCACCGCGTTTCTCAGCCCGTGGACTCCCGCTGCCCCGCCGCGGCCTCCGCCAGCCGGTCGAAGGTCGCCACCAGCACGGCCCGCCGCTCGTCCTTGAACCCCTCGACAGGCTCCAGCCCGTCGATGGTCCGCTCCCACACCGCCATGTACGCGTCCCGCCACCCCCGGACGACCTCCGGCGCGGGCAGGGTCACACCGACCCAGCCGCGCGAGTGCAGGAGAAGCAGCAGCTCCAGATTGCAGGGGACGGCCACCCCGTCGTACTCATCGGGCTCGATCCCCCCGGGATCCCCGCCCAGCGCCTCGCCCACCTCGGCGACGAGCCGCCCCACAAGCCCGGAAAGATGATCCGCCGCGGTATCACTGTCAAAGTTTCCCGCACCCCAGGTCCCCACGACCCCACCCCGTTCCGTCGCCATCCGTACGGCCATGACACCACCGGGCACTGACAACGGGGCGGCCGCTTCGTGAAGGTTGCCGATTGCGTGGTTCGGAGGTGATCGTTCCGGGTACCCGATGGCTTGGGACTTGCTACGCGATGGTGCCCGGAACCGGACTCGAACCGGTACGCCCCCGAGGGGCAGCGAGGTTTAAGCTCGCCGTGTCTGCATTCCACCATCCGGGCTTGGCGCGCGGCTCCGCGTTGGCACATGACCCTATCCGGGGGGCTCGGTCCGATCAGCCGAACAGTGGCTCGATGTTGTCTTATTTATCGATCTCTTGAGTCCCCGTCAGCGCACGTCGGAGGCATACCCACATGCCCGGGCAAGATGGCGGCAGTGCGGGGGTGCCGGGCGAATTGACGGAAAGTCGCCGCACCGACACAGTCGTTTCGCCAGGGGCGCGCCACCGATCGCCAGGGGCGCGCCACCTCGTGGCTGATTTTAGGTTGCGATCAGGTCGTTCACGCACCGCAGCACCGGGCGAGTCGCCAGCGCGGACGGGTCCTCCAGCACCGCGCCCGTGACCCGGATCGTGGTGCTCTCGCCCGGGAGGAGCGTGACAAGCATGGTGTCGGCCTCGGCGTCCGGGTGGAGGCGGTCGGGGAAGAGGCAGAGGTCCCGGAGAAAGGTCTCCGCCGTCACCTCGACGCGGTACGTGGGGGTCGGGGCGCCCTCCTCCTCGGTCACCGTCACCCCGTAGCGCGCAGGCGGCAGGGCGAGTCGCGTGTCCTCCTCGTGGAAGTGCAGGGCCCTGGTGTCGTCCAGGCGGGCGACGAGGAGTTCGCGGGCCGGGTCGGCCGGCGTCGCGAGCGAGGCGGGCAGCGGGACGCTTGTCGTGGCGCGGGCGGCCGTGGTCACCGGCAGGGCCTCCTCGGCCAGGACCGTGCCGTCCAGGGCGTGCCGGGTCAGGCGCAGGGTGCCCGCCCAGGGGGCCGCCGTGTCGTTGACCAGATGGACGGAGCCGTCGCGGACGGCGATCAGGTGGTCCTCGTACACCGCACGCAGCGCGTGCCAGAGGGGCTTGCGGCGGCCGTCGCCGTCGACCGCCGACCAGGAGACGACCGGCCAGCAGTCGTTGAGCTGCCAGACGATCGTGCCCATGCAGTACGGGGCGTGGGAGCGGAAGTGGCGGATGCCGAACGCGACGGCGCGGGCCTGGTTGAGCTGGGTGAGCCAGTGCCAGTCGTCGAAGTCCGGGCCCGGCTGCGGCAGATGGTCGCCCAGGCCGCGCAGCAGCTTCGCGTCGCCGTCCTCGGCCTTCTGGTGGTGGGCCAGGAGCGGGGCGCCGGGGGCGAGCGGGCCGCTGACCGCGCGGCGGAGTGTGGCGTACGCGGGCGGCCCCTGGAAGCCGAACTCCGCGACGAAGCGCGGCACCCGGTCGGCGTACGCGCGGTAGTCGGCGCGGTTCCACACGTCCCAGATGTGGATCGTGCCGCGCTCCGGGTCCTGGGGGTGGGCGTCGGGGCTGCCGGAGTACGGCGATCCCGGCCAGTACGGGCGCGTCGGGTCGGTCTCGGCGACGATCCCGGGCAGCAGCCGGTGGTAGTAGCCGTGGCCCCAGGTGCGGTCGCCGAGCTCCTTCTGCCAGCCCCAGTCGGCGTGGCCCTCCAGGTTCTCGTTGTTTCCGCACCACAGGACGAGGGAAGGGTGCGGGGCCAGACGGGTGACGTTCTCGCGCGCCTCGGCCGCCACCTCGTCCCACAGCGGCTGCTCCTCCGGGTACGCGGCGCAGGCGAACGGGAAGTCCTGCCAGACCAGGAGCCCCTTCTCGTCGCACAGTTCGTAGAAGTCGTCGCTCTCGTAGAGCCCGCCGCCCCACACCCGGACCAGGTTGACGTGGGCGGCGACGGCCTGGTCGAGGCGGTCGGAGAGCTGCTGCCGGGTCAGGCGGGACGGGAAACAGTCCTCGGGAATCCAGTTCACCCCGCGCACGAAGACCGGCTGGTCGTTCACGGAGATCCGGAACGCCCCCTCTTCGAGCGTGACGGACCGGAACCCCGTGCGGAGGTGGCGGACGTGGTCACCGACGCGGACCTCCACCTCGTACAGCGGCTGTGCGCCGTGGCTGTGCGGCCACCAGGGCTCGGCCTGCGGAACGGAGAGACTGACCCGCACGCGGTGCTCGTCCTCGGAGAGGATGAAGAGGGACCCCGCGCCGACCACGCCGACCGAACCCGAGACCGCTTCCAGGCCGTCGTGCTCGATCTCCACCTCGGCGGTCAGGAACGGCACGCCCTCCGGGTCCAGGTCGGGCAGCAGCTTCACGGAGGCGATGCGCGGACCGCTCCACATCTCCAGGGCGACCGGACGCCAGATGCCGGACGTGACGAGCGTCGGACCCCAGTCCCAGCCGAAGTTGCAGGCCATCTTGCGGATGAAGGCGTACGGCTCCGCGTAGGCGCCGGGGCGGTCGCCGAGGCGGTCGCGGAGTTCCTCGGCGTAGGTATACGGCGCGGTGAAAGTTACGTCGAGGGTATTTCTACCCTCGCTCAAAAGATCGCGCACGGGAAAACGGTACGACCGGTGCTGATTCGCCGTCCGGCCGATCTCCGTCCCGTTGAGCAGGATCGTCGCGACCGTGTCGAGGCCGTCGAAGCACAGGGCGGCGTGGTCGTGGCCGTCCGGCGTCCAGTCGAAGGTGGTGCGGTAGGTCCAGTCGGTGCGGCCGATCCAGCCGAGCCGGTTCTCGTTGTCGTCCAGATACGGATCCTCGATGAGCCCGGCGGCCAGCAGGTCCGTGTGGACGCAGCCGGGAACGGTGGCGGGGATGCCGTCGGGAACGCCTCCTGTGGGGAGCCCGGAGGGCACGGGTCCGGCCGGGTGGAGCGTCCAGCCGTCGTGCAGGGGCAGGTGGCGAAGGGTCACGCGGGGGTCCTTCCGCAGTCGGGGAGCTGGGCACAGGCGACGAAGTGGTCCGGCTCGGTCTCGTACAGGTCGGTGGTGGCGCCGCCACCCCCCTCGTGGAAGGCACACGAACGTACCGGCTCCGGCGGGTCCCACGGCTGGTTGAGGCGGGGCACGGCGGCGAGCAGGGTGCGGGTGTACGGGTGGAGAGGGCTGCCGAACACCTTCTGGGTGTCGCCGCGTTCGACCACCCGGCCCCGGCGCAGCACCACCGTCTTCTCCGCGAGGTACGTGCCGAGCGCGAGGTCGTGCGTGATGTAGAGGACGCCGAGGCCGCGTTCCTTGAGCCCGGCCAGGAGGTTGAGGACGTCGATGCGGGTGGAGGCGTCGAGCATGCTGGTGATCTCGTCGGCGACCAGGAAGCTCAGATCGAGCAGGAGGGCGCGGGCGATGAGGAGCCGTTGCAGCTGGCCGCCGCTGAGCTGGTGCGGGTAGCGGCCGAGGACCTGTGCGGGGTCCAGGCGCACATCGCGTACCGCCATCTCGACGCGGTCGGCCCACTCCGCGTCGCGGACGCCCGGGTGGTACGCGCGGCGGACCAGGTCGAAGACGCGGTCCGCGCGGAAGACCGGGTTGTAGCAGGAGAAGGGGTCCTGGAAGACGCCCTGGACGCGGCGGTAGAAGTCCTTGCCCGGCCGCACCCGCTGCCCGTCCAGGGTGAGGGTGCCGGAGCTGACGCCGGTGAGGCCGAGGATCATGCGGCCGATGGTGGACTTGCCGCTGCCGCTCTCGCCGATGAGGGAGACGACCTCGCCGGGCTCGGCCGTGAAGGAGACCCGGTCGACGGCGGTGACGGAGCCGCCGCCGAACGCCCCGGCCCGGTAGGTCTTGGTGACGTGGTCGAGGGTCAGCATCAGGCCTTCCAGCATGCGACGGAGTGGCGGGGGGCGATCTCGGTCACCGGGGGCTCCTCGGCGCAGCGCTCGTCCGCGACGGGGCAGCGGTCGCGGAAGCGGCAGCCGGCCGGGGGGTTCAGGAGCGAGGGCGGGGCTCCGGCGATGCCCGTGAGGGGCCGGTCGGCGTGCCGGGCCCCGACCTCGGGGAGCGCGCCGAGCAGGAGCTTGGTGTACGGGTGGCGGGGCGCGGTCGTCAGGGTCTTCGTGGGCGCCTTCTCGGCGAGCTTGCCCGCGTACATGACCATGATCGAGTCCGCGATGTGCGAGGTGAGCCCGAGGTCGTGGGTCACGAAGATCATGCTGGTGACCAGGCCCTTGTCGCGCAGCCCGGTGAGCGCGCCGACGACGGCGCGCTGGGTGGAGACGTCGAGCGCGGAGGTGACCTCGTCGGCGATGAGGACGGACGGGTCGAGCAGGGTGGAGATCACCATGACGGTGCGCTGCTTCATCCCGCCGGACAGCTCGATCGGGTAGCGGTCCAGGACGTCGTGGTCCAGGCCCACCAGGTCGAGCCTGCGGTGCAGTTCGGCGGTGTCCACGCTCGCGCCGCGCGACGCCAGCAGCTCGCGGATCATGCGGCCGATGCGGCGGGTCGGGTTGAGGGCGCTCATGGAGTACTGCGGGACGAGCGAGATCCGGTGGAAGCGGAAGGCGTTCATCGCCCGGTCGTCGGCCACGGGCACGTCGTCGCCGTCCAGCGTGACGGTGCCGCCGGCGTGCCGCATCCGGCCGTCGAGGCGGATCAGCGACTTGCCGAGCGTGCTCTTGCCGCACCCGGACTCACCGGCGAGGCCCAGGATCTCCCCGTCGGCAAGGTCGAAGGAGACGCCGTCCAGGGCCCTCACCTCACCGCGCAGGGTGCGGTAGTGGACCCGGAGGTCGGTCACGGTCAGGGTCATGCGCTCAGACCTCCCGGAGAGCGGTCGCGGTCATGGTCAGGCCTCCCGCAGCTTGGGGTTGAAGACCTCGTCGAGGCCGACGTTGGCGACGTACAGCGCTCCGACGATCGCGGTGATCCCGGCGCCCGGCGGGACGAACCACCACCACATGCCGAGTTGGAGGGCGCTCCACTGCTGGGCGCTCTGGAGCATCAGCCCGAGCGAGACGCCCTCGGTGGGGCCGAGTCCGATGAAGTCGAGCGAGGAGGCGATCAGGACCGAGCCGCCGAACAGCAGGATGAACATCATGAAGAGGTACGAGCTCATGTTGGGCGCGATCTCGCGGAAGATGATCCGCCAGGTGCCGCTGCCGCTGAGCCGGGCCAGGTCCACGAACTCCCGGGTGCGCAGCGAGAAGGTCTGCGCCCGGATGGCCCGGGCCGCCCACGGCCAGGAGGTGAGCCCGATGAACAGCCCCTGCACGGGCACCGAGCGGACCCCGAGGTACGCGTTGATGATGAGCAGGACGGCGAGCGCGGGCAGCACCAGGACGACGTTGGTGAGCATGTTGAGGATCTCGTCCACCGCACCCCCTCGATAGCCGGCCAGGAAGCCGACGAGCATGGCGATCGCGGCGGCGATGGCCCCGCCGACGACACCGACCAGGAACGTCGAGCGCAGCCCGTGCACGAACTGGGCGTAGACGTCCTGCCCGAAGGTGGTGGTGCCCATCCAGTACGTGCCGTCCGGCGGCGCGGCCTGCGGGCCGACGTACTCGTTGGGGTCGGCGTTGTCGAGGAGCGGGGGGCCGACGATCCCGACGAGCAGGAGCAGCACGACGACGGTGAACCCGATGAGCAGCTTCGGGTTGCGGACGGCGTAGTGCAGCGTCTCGCGGCCGGGCCGGGCGGCAGGCGCGGAGGGCGCGGCGGGTTCGGTGGCCGGTTCGGGCACGGTGCTCATGACTGGCCTCCTGCCATGCCGGTACGGGTACGGGGGTCGACCACGACGTACACGATGTCGATGAGGAAGTTGGCGATCAGGACGCCGATGACGATGAACAGGAACGCGCCCTGGAGCAGGAAGAAGTCCTGGTTCTGGATCGCGGCGAGGATGAGCGAGCCGAGTCCGGGGTACGCGAAGACGATCTCCGTGACGAGCGCTCCGGCGACCAGGACGCCCAGTTGGAGGGCGAGCCCGGTGATCTGGGGCAGGACGGCGTTGCGGAAGGCGTAGCGGCGGATGAGGCGCTGGGGTGCGCCGAGGGCCGAGAGGTAGTTGGAGTAGTCCGACTCCAGCTCGTAGATGATCATGTTGCGCATGCCGATCGCCCAGCCGCCGAGTGCGACCAGGAAGAGCGACAGGAACGGCAGCACCCAGTGCTGGAACAGGTCCGTCGCGAAGGCGAAGGACCAGGTGGGCTGGATGTCGAGGCTGTAGCCGCCGGAGAGCGGGAACCAGCCCGCCTTGGAGCCGAGCGCCCAGGCGAGGATGACGGCGATCCACATGTAGGGCATGGCGGTGAGCAGATAGCCGGCCGGGAGCACGGTGTTGTCGAGCACCTTGCGCCGGGCGGCGAGCGCCCCGGCCCAGTTCCCAACGAACCAGCTGAGCAGGACGGCGGGAATCATCAGCCCGAGCGTGTACGGGAGTGCGTCGAGCAGGACGTCGGCGACGGGTTTGGGGAACACCCAGATGGAGAGACCGAAGTCGCCCTGGAGGAGGGCGCTCCAGAAGTGCAGGTACTGCTGCCAGACGGGCTCGTCGAAGCCGAAGAGGTTGTTGTAGTAGGCGCGCATGGCCTCGACGGCCTCGGGCTGCGAGACCCGGGCGCGGGCCACCATGGCGGCGACCGGGTCGCCGGGCATGAAGCGCGGGATCATCCAGTTGACGGTGACGGCGACGACGAAGGTCAGCGCGTAGATGAGTAGTTTGCGGGCGAAGTAGCGGCGCAAGAGGGCTCCCCGGAGAGAGCCCCGCCGTACGGTCGGCGGTCAGGTCGGCGCGCACGGCGGGGCGGTCGTGGAATGGGAGCGGCCGGCCGGGGGAAGAGCCCCCTCGGGAGCCGGCCGCTCTCAGAACTGCCGTGTCACTTGGCGGGCTTCAGCTGCGTAAGCGCTTCAAAGCCGCCCATCTCCAGCCAGTTGCGCCACATCGCGGGGGCGTACTTGGGCGCTCCGGGCGCGTCCGAGGGCCAGTTGGTCCAGGTGCCGGTGGTGGACTGGGCCCACAGGCCGTTGTACCAGAGGGGGATGACGGGCATCTCCTTCAGCTGGATGTCCTGGATCTTCGAGATGACCTTTTTCATGCCCTCGGTGTCGTCGGTCTTCACCGCGCCGAGCTGCTGGACGAGCTTCCAGGCGTCCTCGTTCTCGTAGCGGCCGAAGTTGACGGTGTTCTGCTGCTTCTGGACGGGCAGCTGGAACATGTACTCGTAGTACGTCCACGGGGTGCTGGAGAGCTGGCGCTCGTTGTTGACGACGAGGTCGAAGTTGCCCTTGCCGCGCTGCTCGTTGAGGGCGTTGGCGTCGGGGAACTCGGTGGTGACCTTGATTCCGGCGGCCTTGGCGGACGAGGCGATGACCTTCGCGGCCTCCATCCAGTCGGTCCAGCCGGTGGGCACAGCCAGCTTCAGGCTGATCTTCGAGCCGTCCTTGTTCTCCACCAGGCCGTCGCCGTCGGTGTCCTTGTAGCCGGCGTCCGCGAGGATCTGCTTGGCCTTGGCGGTGTCGAAGGTGAAGCCCTCGCTCGCGACGAGGCCCTTGTCGATGTACGTGTCCCACTGCGGGAGCAGCCCGGTCGGGTCGGCGCCCTTGACCAGGCCCCCGTACACGCCCTTGACGATCTTCCCGGTGTCGACGGACGCGGCGAGCGCCCTGCGGAAGGCCGCGTCGTCCATCGGCTTCTTCGTGGTGTTGGGCACCAGCCAGGCGGTGTTGGCGGAGAGCATGTAGGGCGGCTCGTCGTAGTACGAGACGACCTTCTTGCTCTTGACCAGGGAGGCGGCGCCGGGCAGGAAGTTGTTGCTCAGGTCCAGCTGGTTCTGGCCGAGCTGGCCGATGACGACCTCGTTGCTGGGGTTGGACACGTCCACGATGTAGCGGGGCGCGGGCTTCATGGAGAGCGCCTTGACGCCCCACCAGTCGTCGCGCCGCTGCCAGACGACCCGGTCCTGGGTGTGGCTCTTGAGCGTGTACGCGCCGGTGCCGACGGGCTTGTCGTTGACGCCGTCCAGGACCTCCTTCTCGGAACGCTTGCCCCAGATGTGTTCGGGAACGACGGGCTGCCCGTAGAGCGTGAAGTCCCACTCCTGGTAGCGGGCCTCCTTGAAGGTGAAGCGGACCGTGGTGGCGTCGACCGCCTCGGCGCCGGAGAGCCAGCTCCACAGGCTGTGGAAGGCGGACGCCTCGATCTTCCCGATCCCGTAGGAGTAGGCGACGTCCTTCGCGGTGAGGGGCTTGCCGTCGGACCACTTGATGCCGGGGCGCAGCTTCACCTCGTAGGTCTTGTCCCCGGTCCAGCTGCCGGACTCGGCGAGCCAGGGCGTGAGCTTGCCCGCGTTGGGGTCGAAGTGGAACAGGGTCTCGTAGACGAGGCCCTTGGTGCCGGTGGCGTGGTCCCAGTTGTGCAGCGGGTTGTAGTTGGCGGGCGGCCCCCACTGGGTGCCGGTGGTGTAGAGCGTCTCGTTACGGGGAAGAGCGCCGCCTCCCCCACCGCCGGTACCGCCCGTGCCGCCCGAAGAACCGCCCCCCGTGCACGCGGTGGCGGCGAGTGCGATCACGGCGAGCGTGGCCGCGATCCGTCCCCGGAATCCCGTGCCCATCGTCCCTCCTTCTCCCCGCCGTCCCTGCCGAGCGGAGTTACTGAACCGGGTAAGTGCCGTGAAGTTAAGGCCGCCTCATGCCCCTGTCAAGGGTGCGGGAGCGCTCCCATTCCGTGTAGGGCGCAGGCGGGTCGCGCGATCACGGGCGGCAAGGGGGGCCGCGCGGACCCGTCGCGGCGGCTAGGATGTGCACGCTGCACGAACCGGTTAAGCGAGGTCACATGCCCAAGCACCGCCCCACGATCGCCGACATCGCGGCCCGCGCCGGGGTGTCCAAGGTCGCCGTGTCCTACGCGCTGAACGACCGGCCGGGCGTCTCCCCCGCGACCCGGTCCGCCATCAAGGCCATCGCGCAGGAGATCGGCTGGCGCCCCAACAGCGCGGCCCGCGCCCTCACCCGGGCCAGGGCCGACGCGGTGGGCCTCGCGCTGTGCCGGCCCGCCCGGCTGCTTGGCGTCGAGCCGTTCTTCATGGAACTGATCAGCGGCATCGAGTCCGAGCTCTCGCCGCGCGGCTGCGCCCTGCTGCTCCAGGTCGTCACGGACCCGGCCCAGGAGCTGGAGGTCTACCGCCGCTGGTGGGGCGAGGGCCGGGTGGACGGTGTCTTCCTCACCGACCTGCGCGGCTCCGACCCGCGCATCGACGGCGTCGCCGGGCTCGGCCTGCCCGCCGTGGCGATCGGCCACCCCTCCGCGTCCGGTCCGCTGCCCGCCGTGTGGTCCGACGACGCGGCGGCGGTCCGCGACACCTTCGCGTATCTCGCCGCCCTCGGCCACCGCTCGGTCGCCCGGGTCGCCGGGATGCCGGAGCTGAACCACACCGCCCTGCGCGACCGGGCCCAGCGCGAGGTCTGCGCCGAACTGGGCCTCGGCGAGCCGGTCGTCGTGCACACGGGCTACTCCGGCGAGGACGGGGCGCACGCCACGCGCCGCCTGGTCAGCTCGCCCGGGCGCCCCACCGCGATCGTGTACGACAACGACATCATGGCCGTCGCCGGGCTCTCGGTCGCCCAGGAGATGGGCCTCGACGTGCCGGGCGACCTCTCGCTCGTCGCCTGGGACGACTCCCAGCTCTCCCGGGTCGTCCGCCCCCCGCTGACCGCGCTGAGCCGCGACATCCCGGCGTACGGGGCGCTCGCGGCCCGGACCCTGCTGTCCCTGGTCACGGACGGTGGGGCGGAGGGGTGCGAGGACAAGGCGGCCCGGCTGGTGCCACGAGGGTCCACAGGTGCGCCGAACAAAGCCCCCTAAGCCGCGCGGAGGTGGATGTCATACCCGAGGAGGACGCCGGGGGGCGGGTCATGCGACTCAAGAGGGCCCCGGGAACGGGCACCGGGAGTGACGTCCGGGAGCCGTCCGGCGGGGACGATGGAGTGGTACCCCTGACCCGGGGGCCCACGCCGACGCGGCGGGCCGCCGGGCGGGCCCCGCCCCGTACGCACCCCACCCTGGAGTCTGCTGTGACCACCATGTCCACCGCTCACCGCGCCACCGCGGTGGCCGCCCGCGCCACGGAACTGTCCAAGGTCTACGGCGAGGGCGAGACCCGGGTGACCGCTCTCGACCGGGTCACCGTGGACTTCCCGCAGGGCGAGTTCACCGCGATCATGGGCCCGTCGGGCTCCGGCAAGTCCACGCTGATGCACTGCGTGGCCGGCCTCGACAGCTTCAGCAGCGGTTCGGTGCGCATCGGCGAGACGGAGCTGGGCTCACTCAAGGACAAGCAGCTCACGCAGCTGCGGCGGGACAAGATCGGCTTCATCTTCCAGGCGTTCAACCTGCTGCCGACGCTCACCGCCCTGGAGAACATCACGCTCCCGATGGACATCGCGGGCCGCAAGCCGAACCAGGAGTGGCTGCACCGGGTCATCGACATGGTGGGCCTCTCCGACCGGCTGAAGCACCGCCCCACCGAGCTCTCCGGCGGCCAGCAGCAGCGCGTGGCGGTGGCCCGCGCCCTGGCCTCCCAGCCCGAGATCATCTTCGGGGACGAACCGACCGGCAACCTCGACTCCCGCTCCGGCGCCGAGGTCCTGGGCTTCCTCCGCAACTCCGTGCGTGAACTGGGCCAGACCGTGGTGATGGTGACCCACGACCCGGTCGCCGCCTCCTACGCGGACCGGGTCATCTTCCTGGCCGACGGGGCGATCGTCGACCAGATGATCCACCCCACCGCGGACGGGGTGCTGGACCGGATGAAGGCGTTCGACGCCAAGGGCCGCACCAGCTGAACCGGCGCGTACCGGCGCTTCGTACCCCTTCCTCCGGCACCTGCTCACCCGGGCCGGCAGACACCCAGGACTGACTGACATGTTCCGTACCGCCCTGCGCAATGTGCTCGCGCACAAGGCCAGGCTGCTGATGACGATCCTCGCCGTGATGCTCGGCGTGGCCTTCGTCTCCGGCACCCTGGTCTTCACCGACACCCTCGGCAACGCCCTCCGCAACCAGTCGGCCAAGAGCTACGACGACATCGCCGTCGCCGTCACCACCCACGCCGACCAGCGCGACAAGGAGACGGCAGCCGTCGGCGAGGCCACCCTGGAGAAGATCCGGGCCCTGGACGGCGTCGCCTCCGTCACCGGCCGGGTCGACGGCTTCGCCGGGGTCGCCGACCCCGACGGCAAGCTGATCGGCAACGGCTGGTCCAACAGCGGCTCCAACTTCGCCCCCGGCAAGGACGGCAAGGACCCCGCGTACAGCTTCACCGACGGCACGGGTCCCACCGAGCCCGGCAGCATCGCGCTGGACCGCGACACCGCGGACAAGGGGAAGTACGAGGTCGGCGACAAGGTCCGCGTCGCCACCAACGGGCCGGTGAAGGAGTACACCCTGTCCGGGGTCTTCACCACCCAGGACGGCGCGGTCAACGCCGGCGGCAGCCTGGTCCTCTTCGACACCCCCGTCGCGCAGAAGCTGTTCCTGCGCCCCGGTGAGTTCAAGGACGTCTCCGTCGCCGCGAAGCCCGGTGCCTCGGACCAGCAGCTGCTGACCGCCGTGAAGCCGCTGCTGCCCGAGGACGCCGAGGCCAAGACCGGCCAGGCGCGCTCCGACGAGCAGGCCGAGGAGATCGAGAAGGGTCTCAGCGGGATCAACTGGCTGCTGCTGTCCTTCGCGGGGGTCGCCCTCTTCGTCGGCGTCTTCCTGATCGCCAACACCTTCACCATGCTGGTCGCTCAGCGCACCAAGGAGCTGGCCCTGATGCGCGCCGTCGGCGCCTCGCGCCGCCAGGTCAAGCGCTCGGTGCTCCTGGAGGCGGCCGTGGTCGGCCTCATCGCCTCCGTCGTCGGCTTCGCGGTGGGCCTCGGGCTCGCCGTCGGGCTGCGCTCGGCCATGAGCCTGCTGGGGGGCAAGATCCCGGCCGGTCCGCTGATCGTCTCCCCGGTCACCGTGATCGCCGCCTTCACCGTGGGCGTCCTGATCACCGTCCTCGCCGCCTGGCTGCCCGCCCGCCGGGCCGCGAAGATCCCGCCGGTCGCCGCCATGAACAGCGCGCACGCGGTGGCCACCGTCAGGTCCCTCGTCGTACGCAACACCATCGGCGGTGTCATCACGCTGCTCGGGGCCGCCGGGATCCTCGGCGGCGCGGCCGAGGGCGGGACGTCCGGGCGGCTGCTCGTCGGGGGCGGCACGTTCCTCGCGCTGATCGGCGTCATCGTCCTCATCCCGCTGCTGTCCCGCCCGGTGATCGCCCTGGTGCGCCCGCTGCTGCGCCGGCTGTTCGGGGTCTCCGGCAAGCTCGCCGCGCAGAACGCGGTCCGCAACCCCCGGCGCACCGGTGCCACCGCGTCCGCGCTGGCGATCGGCCTCACCCTCGTCACCGGGATCTCGGTGCTCGGCGTCACCCTCGGCCAGGCGGTCGACAAGGTGACCACGGACAACATCAAGGCCGACTACATGGTCTCGATGGCCAGCGGTGACGCGCTCGACGAGTCGGCGCTGACAGCTCTGGAGAAGGCCAAGGGCGTCACCGCCGCCTCGCCCCAGCAGGCCGTCTGGCTGACGATCGGCGGGCAGGGCGTCTCGGCCTCCGGCGTCACCCCGGGCGACGTGCAGCAGGTGCTCACCGTCGACACCGTCGCGGGCTCTTTGGACACCCTGGAGAAGGGGCAGATCGCGGTCGCCGAGAAGACTGCGAAGACGCACGGCTGGAAGCCCGGGGACGCCATCCCGGTCACGTACGGGGACGACAAGAAGGAGACGCTGAAGGTCGGCGCGCTCTACAAGGACAACGAGTTCCTCTCGCCGGTCCTGATCCCCCGCGCCACCGTCGCCCCGCACGAGGGCAAGGGCGACATCCAGGAGGTCTGGGTGAAGGCCGACGGCGGCGCGAACGCGGCCAACGAGCAGGCGCTGGTGGACGCGCTGGGCGACAACCCGGGCATGAGCATCATGGACCGCCAGGACATCCGGGACATGTTCGGCGGCGGCGTCAACCTCGCGATGAACATCATGTACGGCCTGCTCGGCATGGCCCTGATCATCGCGGTGCTCGGGGTCGTCAACACCCTGGCCATGTCGGTGTTCGAGCGCCAGCAGGAGATCGGCATGCTGCGGGCGATCGGCCTGGACCGTCGCCGGGTGAAGCGGATGATCCGCCTTGAGGCGGTGGTGATCTCGCTGTTCGGCGCGCTCGTCGGCATCGGGCTCGGGCTGTTCCTCGGCTGGGCGATCGGGCAGACCGTCGCCGAGAGCATCCCGCAGTACGTACTGGTCATCCCGTGGAGCCGGATCGCGGTCTTCCTGCTCCTGGCAGGTGCGGTCGGTGTGCTCGCAGCCCTGTGGCCCGCCCGCAGCGCCGCGAGGCTCAACATGCTGACGGCCATCAAGACCGAGTAGCAGGAGCGGTACGAGGGAAGGGGCCGGTGTCCGCGGACACCGGCCCCTTCCGTGCGTACGTCCCTGCTGTACGTCGCTCAGGCGGTCGCGTCGGCCTTCCAGACGCGGGCGCGCAGCGGCATGCGTGAGGCGCCGTCCGTCTCCGGGCGCACCGCGAGGATCTGGTTGACGCCGATCTTGTTGCGCTCGAAAGACAGCGCGGAAGCGGCCATGTAGAGCCGCCAGACGCGCGCCCGGCCGGGCGAGACCATCTTCACGGCGCTCCCCCAGCCCCGCTCCAGGTTGGCGACCCACTGGCGCAGCGTCAGCGCGTAGTGCTCGCGCAGCGCCTCGACGTCGCGGGCCTCGAAGCCGGCCTCCTCCAGGAGGGCGAGGGTCCGGCCGACCGGGGCCAGTTCCCCGTCCGGGAAGACGTAGGCGTCGATGAACGCGTCGATCTCGTACGCCGACTCGTCCCGCTCCGGGCGGCGCCCGATCTGGTGGTTGAGGAGGCGCCCGCCGGGCTTGAGGAGGGCGAAGAGGTCGTCGGCGTACTCCCGGTAGCGGACGGAGCCGACGTGCTCCGCCATGCCGATGGACGAGATGGCGTCGTAGGGCCCGTCGCGGACGTCCCGGTAGTCCTGGACCCGGATCTCCACGCGGTCGGTCAGGCCCTCGTCGGCGATGCGCTTGCGGGCGTAGGCGGCCTGCTCGGTGGAGAGGGTGACGCCGGTGACGTGGGCGCCGTACTCGCGGGCGGCGTGGATGGCCATGGAGCCCCAGCCGCAGCCGACGTCCAGCAGGCGGTCGCCCTCCTTGAGGGCCAGTTTGCGGCAGACGAGGTCGAGTTTGTCGCGCTGGGCGTCCTCCAGGGTCCCGGCGTCCTCCCAGTAGGCGCAGGAGTAGACCATGGACGGCCCGAGGACCAGTTCGTAGAAGTCGTTGCCCACGTCGTAGTGGTGGCTGATGGCCTCCTTGTCGCGGCGTCTGGTGTGCAGGGGACCGCTGCGGCGGCGCACTTCCTCGGGCGGCGGGGCGGGCGGCAGCCAGGGCCCGGACAGCTTCAGCAGGTCCGCGGCGGCGGCGCGCGACTTCGGGTCGCGCAGGGCCTGGAGGCCGCCCGGCGCGTCGGAGGTGCGCTCCCAGATGAGCCCGGCCATCAGGTCCAGGGCTTCGTAGAGGTCGCCCTCGATGTCCAGCTCGCCGGCCACCCAGGCGCGGGCCAGACCGAGTTCGCCCGGCTTCCACAGCAGCCGGCGCAGGGCCCGGCGGTTCCTGATGACGAGGACGGGGGCTCCGGGCGGTCCGGATTCGCTGCCGTCCCAGGCCCGGACGCGGACCGGTAGGGGTTGGCCCAGCAACTGCTGGGCGAGAGCGGTCAGCCGCAATGCGGCGTCTGCCATGGCGCACACCTCCGTGACGGTGTTTCCCGACGTGCCCAGACATGCCCACACATGTCCCGGACCACGCCCCGGCACCCGGGGCGCCTTGGCGTGGTACATCCCCCACAACAGTCTGCGGCGGCCCGGCCATCCCGCTACCGGGCAAGGGAACGGCAAAATGCGTGCACGGCACACGCATCCGCCGGGGGTGCGGCCCGTGCCGCGCGCCGCCCTTTCGTACCCGGATACGCCGAAGGGGCCGTCCGCACCACGGATGGCGGACGGCCCCTTCGGGCGTCGTACTGCGGCCTTGCGGCCGGGTGGAGCTAGGAGGCCTTGGCCTTCTCGCCCACGGGCTTGGCGGCGGCCGGCGCGGGGGCCGGCTTGGCGGCCTCGTAGAACTCCTCGCGCGGCGTCTCCATGGCACCCAGGGAGACGACCTCGCGCTTGAGGAACATCGCGAGGGTCCAGTCGGCGAAGATCCGGATCTTGCGGTTCCAGGTCGGCATCGCCAGACCGTGGTAGCCACGGTGCATGTACCAGGCGAGACGGCCCTTGAGCTTGATCTTCATCTTGCCCATGACGATCATCGCGACGCCCTTGTGCAGGCCCAGACCGGCGACCGCGCCCTTGTTGGCGTGGCTGTAGTCGGCCTGCGGGAAGCCGCGCATCCCGGAGATCACGTTGTCGCCGAGGACCCGGGCCTGACGCAGCGCGTGCTGGGCGTTCGGCGGGCACCAGGCGTTGGGGTTGCCCGCCTTGCGGCCGACCATGTCCGGCACCTGGGCGTTGTCGCCCGCGGCCCAGATGTAGTCGGTGCCCTGCACCTGGAGCTTCTCGGTGGTGTCCACGTGGCCGCGGGGGCCGAGCGGCAGGCCGAAGCGGGCCAGGGCCGGGTTCGGCTTCACACCGGCGGTCCACACGATGGTGTTGGAGTCGACCTCCAGGCCGTTCTTCAGCACCACGTGGCCGTCGACGCAGGAGTCCATGGAGGTCGAGAGGAAGACCTCGACACCACGGGACTCCAGGTGCTCGCGGCCCCAGGTCCCGAGCTTCGGACCGACCTCGGGGAGGATCTTGTCGGCGGCGTCGACCAGGATGAAGCGCATGTCCTCGCGCTTCACGTTGGTGTAGTACTTGGCCGCGTCGCGGGCCATGTCCTCGACCTCGCCGATGGTCTCCGCACCGGCGAACCCGCCGCCCACGAAGACGAAGGTGAGGGCCCGGCGGCGGACGTCCTCGTCCGTCGTGGAGTCGGCCTTGTCCAGCTGCTCCAGAACGTGGTTGCGCAGGCCGATGGCCTCCTCGATGCCCTTCATACCGATGCCCTGCTCGGCAAGGCCGGGGATCGGGAAGGTGCGGGAGACCGCGCCGAGCGCGATGACCAGGTAGTCGAAGGGCAGCTCGTAGGCCTCGCCGACGAGCGGCGCGACCGTGGCGACCTTGCGGTCCTGGTCGATCGTGGTGACGCGACCGGTGAGCACCTCGGCCTTGGGCAGGACGCGCCGCAGCGGGACGACGACATGCCGAGGGGAGATGCTGCCGGCGGCAGCTTCGGGGAGGAAGGGCTGATAGGTCATGTACGACCGGGGGTCGACGACCGTGACGGTCGCCTCGCCGTAGCGCATCTTCTTGAGGATGCGCCGAGCTGCGTACAGACCTACGTACCCACCGCCTACTACGAGGATCCTGGGACGCTCCGTGGTGCTCATGCCATCGAGTATCCACCCCACTCGGGGGGCATGCTCGTGAGCCCCTTCACAAGGTTGTGGCCACCCTCTGCTATAGTTCGCCGCCCACGTGACCCAGGTCATGACCCGCACCGGGAACCCCGTTACAGTGGTGAACGTTGTTCACCGCCTGCGAGCTGGCCCTTGGCCCTCGGCCCCGGGCGAAGGGGCCTCCCGGTCCACCCGGGCGTAACACTCCCGGAACCTGTCGGTCCGGCCCCGGAGTGACCCCGCTCACCTCCTGCGCTACCCATCCGGAGCAGAAGACGGGCCCGGGGTGGGCAATTCCTTGTGAAGAAGTTCACGAAGTTGGTGGCGAGGCGGCCCGAAAGCCGCCCCACCAGGCACGTCCCGCCCTCTCAACGGTGCGGGCGGGACGACGCATGAGCGCCCGGCTCACGCCAGCGAAAAGGCGATTCCATCCAGAATGTCGTGCTCGCTCACCACGACCTCGCGCACCCCGGTCCGCTCCATCACGGCCTGGAGGATCAGCGCACCGGACGGGATCACGTCGACCCGGCCCGGGTGCATCGCGCCGATCGCCGCGCGCTCCGCATGGGTGGAGGACAGCAGCCGCGCGGTGATCTCCCGGACCTGCTCCAGGGAGACGCGGGAGTGGTGGATCGCCTCGGAGTCGTACTCCTCCAGGCCCAGCGCCATCGCGGCCACCGTGGTGACCGTCCCGGCGAGGCCCACCAGCGTGGCCGCCGAGGCGAGCGGCACGGTCTCCTCCGCCAGGTCCAGGGCGGCGGCCACGTCGGCGCGGATCGCCTCGGCCCCCTCGGGCGACGGCGGATCGCTGACCACGCCGTCACGCACGAGGTGACGCTCGGTCAGCCGTACGCAGCCGATGTCCACGGACCGGGCGGCCCGCACCCGGTCGTCGCCCACGACGAACTCGGTGGAACCGCCGCCGATGTCCACGACCAGGTACGGCTTCGCGAGGTCGTCGCGCCCGGTCAGCTCCTTGGTCGCCCCGGTGAACGAGAACGCGGCCTCCTGGTCCCCGCTGATCACCTCCGGCTCGACGCCCAGGATGTCCCGCACCCCGCGCACGAAGTCGTCGCGGTTCTCGGCGTCCCGGGAGGCGGAGGTGGCGACGAAGCGCACCTTGTCGGCGCCGTGCTCCTGGATCACCGCCGCGTACTGGCGGCAGGCGGCGAACGTGCGCTCCAGCGCCTCGGGGGCGAGCCGGCCGGTCCGGTCGACGCCCTGCCCCAGCCGGACGATCTCCATGCGCCGGGCGTGCTCGACGAGCTCCCCGGTGACCGGGTCGGCGTCCGCGACCAGCAGGCGGATCGAGTTGGTGCCGCAGTCGATGGCGGCCACGCGCGTCATGTCTGCCGCCCCCTCAGCCCTCGTCCGTACCCTGCTCGCCGCACGGCGACACGCAGGGTCCCTTGCGCCACCACTCCGGCAGCATCGCGATCGCCTCGTCGCCCAGCGGGTTGACGCCGGGACCGGCCGCCAGCGAGTGCCCGACGAGCACGTGCAGGCACTTCACCCGGTCCGGCATGCCACCGGCGCTCGGGAAGCCCTCCAGGACCTCGATGGCGTCGCGCCGCGCGATGTAGTCCTCGTGCGCCGCCCGGTAGGCCGCCGCGAGCTCGGGGTCCTTGCCCAGGCGCTCGGTCATCTCCTTCATGACCCCGTTCGCCTCCAGCGTGCCGATCGCGGACGCGGCGCGGGGGCACGTCAGGTAGAACGTCGTCGGGAACGGCGTGCCGTCCTCCAGCCGGGGCTGCGTCTCGACCACGTCCGGGTTGCCGCACGGACAGCGGTGCGCGATGGCGCGCAGCCCGCGCGGCGGGCGGCCCAGCTGCTGCTGGAACGCGGCGATGTCCGCCTCGGTGGGGACGGTGGGCTCGGTCTGGGGAGGGGGCGTTTCCATGCCTGCCTAGGGTGCTGATCGGACTGCTCGAACCGCGGGTTCTGCAGAGGTACGGGGATGGGGACGGCCGTCAGCCGCGGTCGGCGCTGTCCACGCCGTCCCACAGGTTGGAGTGCCAGGGCCGGTCCGTCTCGGCCGGCTTCCCGTTGCGCTCCTTGACCGCGTCGGGGTCGACCACGGTGTAGCCGGTCTCCCCCGGAAGAACGTAGTGCAGGTGCTCGCGGGCCAGCCGCTTGATGTACGCGTCGTCCTGGAGCCGGGCCTTCTGGTCCCGCAGCTCCTCGGTGCGCGCCTCGGCCTCGCGGGCCAGCCTGCGCTGGTCGGCGATCTCGTCGCGCTGCGACACGTACTGACGCATCGGATACGCGAGGGCGACGACCAGGGAGCAGACGACCAGGGCCAGGAAGGCGGCCCGGCCGGTGAGCCGGGAGCGGCGGGCCTGGCGCCGGTTCTGGGACCGGTAGACGCGGGCGGCGGTCTGCTCACCGAGCAGCCGCAGCCGGGTCGCGGTGGAGAACCGGTCCCTGTCCTTCACGGCCATGTTCCCGCCTCCCCATTACGACGTCCGTCCCCGCACACGGTACGTGACCGGGCGCGGGGACGGACGGAGGCGGGGGGTACCCGCGAGGGGCGTCAGCCCTTGAAGCGCGGGAACGCCGAGCGGCCCGCGTACACCGCGGCGTCGTCGAGGATCTCCTCGATGCGCAGCAGCTGGTTGTACTTGGCGACGCGGTCCGAGCGGGCCGGGGCGCCGGTCTTGATCTGACCGCAGTTCACGGCGACGGCGAGGTCGGCGATGGTGACGTCCTCGGTCTCGCCGGAGCGGTGCGACATCATGCACTTGAAGCCGTTGCGCTGGGCCAGCTCGACGGCGTCCAGGGTCTCGGTCAGCGAACCGATCTGGTTGACCTTGACGAGCAGGGCGTTGGCGGAGCCCTCCTCGATGCCGCGGGCCAGGCGCTCCGGGTTGGTGACGAAGAGGTCGTCGCCGACGATCTGGACCTTGGCGCCCAGCTTGTCGGTGATGACCTTCCAGCCCGCCCAGTCGTCCTCGTACAGCGGGTCCTCGATGGAGACCAGCGGGTACGCGGAGACGAGCTCCTCGTAGTACTCGGTCATCTCGGCGGCCGAGCGGGACTTGCCCTCGAACTCGTACGAGCCGTCCTTGTAGAACTCGGACGCGGCGACGTCGAGCGCGAGCGCGATGTCCTTGCCCGGGGCGTAACCGGCCTCCTTGATGGCCTCGATGATGAGGTCGAGGGCGGCGCGGTTGGACTCCAGGTTCGGCGCGAAGCCGCCCTCGTCGCCGAGGCCGGTGGACAGGCCCTTGGTCTTCAGGACCTTCTTCAGCGTGTGGTAGACCTCGGCGCCCCAGCGCAGGGCCTCGGAGAACGACTCGGCGCCGATCGGCGCGATCATGAACTCCTGGATGTCCACGTTGGAGTCGGCGTGCGAGCCGCCGTTCAGGATGTTCATCATCGGAACGGGCAGCAGGTGCGCGTTCGGGCCGCCGAGGTAGCGGAACAGCGGGAGGTCGCTGGCCTCGGAGGCGGCGTGGGCGACGGCGAGGGAGACGCCGAGGATGGCGTTGGCGCCGAGCGAGCCCTTGTTCTCCGTGGCGTCCAGGTCGAACATCGCCTGGTCGATGAGGCGCTGCTCGGTGGCGTCGTAGCCGACGAGCTCCGGGCCGATCTGCTCGATCACGGCGAGGACGGCCTTCTCGACGCCCTTGCCCTGGTAGCGGTTGGGGTCGCCGTCGCGAAGCTCAATGGCCTCGAACGCGCCGGTGGAGGCGCCGGACGGAACAGCAGCACGACCGGTGCTGCCGTCGTCGAGGCCGACCTCGACCTCGACCGTGGGGTTGCCCCGGGAGTCGAGGATTTCCCGGGCTACGACGACGTCGATGGACGGCACGAGGCATCTCCTTCTGGGATATGACGCTGATTGTGCAGGGTCACTTTGGCCTTGCGACAAGAGCCTAACCGGCCCGGCCGTCGGCGTCGGCCGACCGCCCGTCCCCTGGGACGAAAAAGGACCCAAGGGCGGGCATACCGGAGCGAAAGGCCGGATAACTACTGACTGGTAACTACAACAGTTGAACGCTCACGGGTGCCCGGCGGCCTCAATGCGGCGTGCCCCGGCCCGGCAACACACGGGGGGAGAGTGCGTGCCGGGCCGGGGCGGCCTGAGCGATCAGCGAGGAGGGATCGCGGTTGCTTCGTTACTTCGTCAGGTGGAGCTGCTGACCCGGGTAGATCAGGTCGGCGTCCTGGACGATGTCCTTGTTCAGCTTGAACAGCCGCTCCCAGCCGCCCTTGACGTGGTGCTCGGCGGCGATCTTGCTCAGCGTGTCACCGGAGACGACCTTGTACTCGCCGTCACCCTTGGCGACCTTCTTGCCGGTGGGGGTGGTGACCGTCTTCTTCGCGGCCTTCGGGGCGTCCGAGCGGTCGGAGCGGTTGGTGGCCGGGGCCTCCGTGCGCTCGGCCTTCTTCGGGGCGGCCTCCTGCTTGGGGGCCTCCTGCTTCGCGGCACCGGAGCCGGTGTCGACGCCCGGGTCGACACCGTCGTTGGTCAGGTTGCCGGCACCGGCGCAGGACCAGGCGCCCGGGCCCTGCAGGTCGAGGAGCTTCTCGGCGGTGGCGATCTGCTGGGCCTTGGTGGCCAGGTCGGCGCGGGGCGCGTACTGCGTACCGCCGGCGGCGGCCCAGCTGGACTGGGAGAACTGCAGGCCGCCGTAGTAGCCGTTGCCGGTGTTGATCGACCAGTTGCCGCCGGACTCGCACTGGGCGACGGCGTCCCACGTGGCGACGGAGGCGGCGGAGGCGTTGGTCGCGCCCATCAGCGGCACGGCGACGGCGGCACCGGCGACACCGGCGAGCGTCGCGACACGGACGGCCTTGGAGGGGCGGCGGTGCTTGTTGCCCTTGCGGTTGAGCAGCATCGAGTCTTCTCCTCACCGACGCCTGCGAGGTGAGCTGTCGGGTTCGGGCCAAGTGAGTTGCCCGGCCGCGCTCCTGGCGCGACTTCACCCCTAGCCGGCCCCGCCCGTCTCCCGACGACCGGGCCCAGCGCCTACCTGGGTCCCCCGCTCCTGCCTACGGCGCTTTCGCGTCTGTTCCCTCCGACCGACGGCAGGATTCGGCGTGACGGTCGACGGGGCCCGCGGTGCGAGCGGTTCTGACCGTAATCACACCCACCGGTCATATTCAAAGAAGGACATACCGGATAATCATCCCGTAAGAGCATCCGATGAACCCTCATTTGTGCAGGTCGGAACGGATGCGGCGGGACCTCCCGGACAAGGGGCGTGAGTTCACGCAAAGAGACCCATGTCTCACTCGGTCAAAAGTGGGACATGGGCCTCTTAAACCACCCAAAGCGCAGGGGGCTCTAACGGCTCATCCGGCGCTCTCGGCGACCTGGTCCGGGGCCAGGTCACCCAGGCCCAGATCGAGGTTCTGGCCGGGCAGGATGAGGTCCGGGTCGGAGCCCACCTCGGCCCTGTTCGCCTCGTACAGCTCGGGCCAGCCGCCGGGCAGGTCCTGCGCGTCGGCGATCGCCCAGAGGTTGTCGCCCGGCCGCACGGTGTACGTGCCGCCAGCCGGCCCCGTGGCACTGTCGCGCGCGTCGCCGTCGCCCCGCGAGGCGTGGCGGCCCGTGTCGCGCCCGTCGGCCGTCCCGGTGGCGTCGTCGGCGGCCGGGGCGCCCCGGTGCTTGCCGCCCTTCGCCCGCGCGTCGTCCGTCGCGCCGGCCGAGGGGTCCGCGGAGGGGTCGCCCGAGGGCGTGGTGGACGGGTCGTCCGAGGCGGACGGGGTGCCGGAGGGGTCGGCGGACGGGTCGGCCGAAGCGTCGCCCGACGGGGAGGCGGAGGCGTCCGCCTTCTCCTCGGCGCTCCTGCCCGCGTGCTTGCCGGAGCTCTTGCCGGCCTCCTTGCCCGTGGTGGCCGCGTCGGACGCCTCGTCCGAGGCGGTGGCCGACGAGCCCGAGGAGGCGTCGTCCACCGGGTCGGTGCCGAGACCGGCGTCGAGGCCCGAGTCGGCGCCCCGGGCGGGGTCCTCCTCGCCCTTGTCGCCCGGGTCCACGTCCGCCTTGCCCGCGGCCTTGGTGAGCCCGGAGATCACCGCGCAGCTCGGCCACGCCTTGGGGCCCTTGGCGGCCAGGACCCGCTCGGCCACCGCAATCTGCTGCGAGCGGCTGGCGAGGTCGGCGCGCTCGGCGTACGACTCACCGCCGTACGCCTTCCACAGCTCCGGCGTGAACTGGAGACCGCCGTAGGAGCCGTTGCCGAGGTCGGCGCTCCACATGCCGCCGCTCTCGCAGTCGGCCACCCGGTCCCAGGTCGCGGTGTCCGCGGCGTGTGCGCTTGCCGCGCCGAGCAGCGGGATGGCGATGGCCGAGCCGGTGACGCCTGCGGCGACCACGATGGCGGGTGCCTGACGAGGGCGGCGGTGTCTGCCGTTCGCGGAGCCCATGGGAGATGCCTTCCGTGTGACTGACAAGCGACTGGTGAGTCGAACGGTGAACCTAGCGAAACTCGAACGTGAGTCACAAGTCGATGCAGTAGAGATCACGCGAAAGTCACAGGGTTGACAGAGTGTCACTTTCAGCCGCCCGCGCATGCCCCTTTCCACAGCCACGGAGAAGCGCCGGACCTGCCGCATCACAGCGCTGCACTGGCATCGAGAGCGTCACTGCACACCTGCACCGACAGACCCTCACGCGGTTGAACGGTGACGGTGAGCTGCGGCAGCACTGAATGCCGGTACGCCTCCACACCTCGGCGGTCCGCTCCCAGAACGGCCATGATCTCCGGCCAGGCTCCCCGCTTCCACCAGAAGCGCTGGCGCTCTCTCATGGGGTTGATCGGCCCCCAGATAAGCGGCATCTCGCCCCATGGCAAGCCGCTCCGCAACCTGTGGAGCATGCCGGAGAACTGCACGCGGATGTCGTACTTCGAGATGAAGTGCTTCTTCGACTTCTCGGGGAGAAATCGACGCAACATCGCCAGAACCGCTTCCCACTCCTCACCCGTCGGGTCGGGAGGTACCAAAGTCCCCGTTTCGTGATGCCACTCCCTGACCTCGCACCTGATGCCGGACCTGCTCGCCTTACCCATCGCCCGAGGTGTGACACGGACGTTGAGGAAGTCGCACAGCTCCTTGCGCCCGTCCGGCGTCATGCTGTCGAGCCCCTCACTCGCGTCGCTCGCGAGGGCGGCAAGTTTCCCCGCCTGCCACTGGTGATCGGTTTGTGCCTGCAGCCATTGCTCGGCGAATTCCTTCTGCCTTCTGCACTCCTCCAGCTCCTGCTCCATCGCCTTGAGTCCGGCCGTGAGCACAAGGGGATCGATACCGGCTGCCAGGTATGCGGGCACCTGCCGGTGGATGAGGTCCTCTCGCACCGCGATGTCGTCGGCAAGAACGCGTACCCGCTTCTCGTACTTCTCCTTGTCCCCCTGCGGGCTGCTAAGGCACTCGGCTACCCTCGCCCACAGCTGGTCCTTGTCCTTCATGAGATCGGCCAGTTGGGTCCAGACGGCTGCTTCCAGCTCCGCCGCATCAAAGTGCGGCTCTCGACAGGCACCCCCTTCCCCGACCGAGCCCTTACAGCGGTAGCCACGCGCTTTCCCGCTCCCCCGCCCCGTGCCGGTGTAGACCGACCCGCAGAGACTGTCGATCCGGCCGCTCAGGGGATAGATCCGGTCGTTGATTCGGCCGTTCTGGAACCCGATGCTTCTGAGGGTCTCCATGAGCTGTCGGGCGCGCTCCTCGGACAGAATGGGCGGAACACCCATCCTGACCGGGTCACCATGGACGGGGCTGCCGTCTTCGTGGAGCCGAGTGTTGTTCTTACCGGCACCTCGGTTTGTCTTGCGATAGACGACGTAGCCGCGGTGGATGGTCTCGCTGTGCAGGCGGTTGCGGAGATTCGCCGCACCCCACGGCACGCCGCTGCGGGTGAGAAGCCCCCGCGCGTTCAGTTCCTCGGCCGCCTCGGAAATGTTCATACCCCGGTCGACAATGAACTCGGTGGCAGCGAAGAGCACCCTGGACTCGTCGTCATCGGTGACCAGAACACTGAACGTCTTCTGCCGCCCTCCCACCGTTGTCGTGTCCTTCGCGATCCTGTAGCCGTAGGGGGCGGGGCCGCCGGGCCAGCCTCCATAGCTGATCTTCAGCTCACGACCGGCGTATGTTCGTTCCCTGATGCGCCGCCACTCCATTTCGGAAAGGGTGACGTGTCGCATGAACCGGGACCATCCGGTCTCCGTGCTGGTGTCGATGTCCTCACTGGCCGAGAGGAAGTGGACACCCAGGTCTGCCATGTCCCAGGCCCACTGGTACGCGGCACGCGCCGTGCGGCCGATTCGGTCCACTGCGGGGACGAGGATGCGGTTGAAGCAACCTCGGCGCGCATCCTGGACGAGGCGGTCCATCTCGGGCCGGCTCTCCAGCGCACCGGAGACGGCCTCGTCCACGTACTCGTCGTAGACCGTGGCCTCCGGATGACGGGCGAGCCAACCGTCGGAGATCCGTTTCTGGTCTTCGAGGCCGAAGCCGTCGAGTTGCTCGCCGGTGGAGACTCGCGCGTACTTCGCCACGACGATCACGGCTGAAGTGGGCAGGCGTAGGCGTGCCACAATGGGCATGTTCAGTCCTCCGAGACTGTTCCGTCCCCGGGGTGTTGACGCACCGCCGGGAAGGTTTCGGCCTCATGGCGCTCTACCAAGCGCTGTGAGGCCGGTGCCATTTTCAGAAGAGAATATGCTGCACGTACGAGCACTTTCTGTGGAAATGGGCGGCCCGTCACTCGTTCGTGTAGGGCGATCGTCGGCCTCGTCTCGCGGCCGCCTGCGGCAGAACCGGAGCCACGGGGCCGGATACCGTCGTCGTGTGAACCGCACTCCGCCGCCCGAACTCTTCACCTGGGAGTTCGCCACCGACCCGTACCCCGCCTATGCCTGGCTGAGGGAGCACAGCCCCGTACACCGGACGACCTTGCCGAGCGGTGTGGAGGCCTGGCTCGTCACCCGCTACGCGGACGCGCGGCAGGCCCTCGCGGACAGCCGTCTCTCGAAGAATCCGGCTCACCACGCGAAGGACGCCCAGGGCAAGAGCAAGACCGGCATCCCGGGCGAGCGCAGTGCCAACCTCATGACGCATCTGCTGAACATCGACCCGCCCGACCACACAAGGCTGCGTCGACTGGTGTCCAAGGCGTTCACGCCCCGGACGATCGCCGCTTTCGGGCCCCGCGTACAGGAGTTGGCGGACCGGCTCATCGATGACTTCGTGGAGAAGGGGGAGGCGGATCTGATCCATGACTTCGCCTTTCCGCTTCCCATCTACGCCATCTGCGATCTGCTCGGCGTACCCGAGGAGGATCAGGACGACTTCAGGGACTGGGCAGGCATGATGATCCGGCACGGCGGCGGCCCGCGCGGTGGGGTCGCCCGGTCCGTGAAGAAGATCCGCGCCTACCTCGCGGAGCTGATCCACCGCAAGCGGGAGAACCCCGGCGACGACCTGATCTCAGCGCTGATCCGGGCGAGCGACCACGGCGAGCACCTCACCGAGAACGAGGCCGCCGCGATGTGCTTCGTGATCCTCTTCGCGGGCTTCGAAACGACCATCAACCTGATCGGCAACAGCGCGCACGCGTTCTTCCGGAACCCCTCGCAGCGTGCCATGTTCCAGAACGCGGTCGAGCGAGAAGACGAGCGCCTTCTGGACACCGCCATCGAGGAGCTGCTGCGCTTCGACGGCCCGGTGGAGCTGGCCACCTGGCGCTACGCCACGGAGCCGCTCGACATCGGTGGAACGCAGATCCGCGAGGGCGATCCCGTGCTCGTGGTTCTCGCGGCGGCCGACCGCGATCCGGCCCGTTTCCCCGAGCCGGACTCGCTCGATCTGTCCCGTCGGGACAATCAGCATCTCGGATACGGGCACGGCATTCACTACTGCTTGGGTGCACCTCTGGCACGGCTTGAAGGCCGCATCGCGTTGGAGACCTTGTTCCGTCGCCTGCCCGACGTTCACCTGGCCGTAGAACCCGGTGACCTTCGATGGCGGGGCGGTCTCATCATGCGCGGCCTCCGCACGCTCCCGGTGGAGTTCACGGCGGCAGCGAGCAACGCGTAGGGGGGCGGAGACGGCGAGCGCGACGTTATCCGGTGCCCTCCGCCGTCCGGATCGCGTCCCGGTACGCGCGTCCCGCGGCCCGCAGCGAGGCCTCCGGGTCGACGCCCTCCTCCTGGGCCCGTACGGCGAGGGCGAGGAGGCGGTAGCCGATGTCGTCGCCCTCGGGGAGCGGCACGTCGAGTCCGGCGGTACGGACCCGGCTCGCGAGCTTCGCGGCGAGCGCCAGGCCGGGCTGGCCGAGCGGTACGCCGTCGGTGACGGATTCACGCTGCTTCTCGATCGCCTTGGTGCGCAGCCAGTGCGCGTGGACGTCCTCCGGGGTCTCGGCGGTCTCGTCGCCGAAGACGTGCGGGTGGCGGTGGATCAGCTTCTCGATGAGCGTGCCGGCCACGTCGTCCACGGAGAACGGCTCCTCTTCGTCCTCCTCCGCGATGCGCGCGTGGAAGACGACCTGGAGCAGTACGTCCCCGAGCTCCTCGCGCAGCTCCTCGCGGTCGCCGTCCTCGATCGCCTCGACCAGCTCGTACGCCTCCTCGATGGCGTACTTGGCGAGGCCCTTGTGGGTCTTCTGCGAGGTCCAGGGGCACTCGACGCGGATGCGGTCCATGACCTGGACGAGGTCGAGGAGCCTGGCGCCCGGCAGGTCGTACGCGCCGGGCAGCAGCTCCAGGTCCGGCATCCGGACCCGCCCGGAGCCGGCCAGCCGGGCCAGGCCGTCGGTGAGCGGCTGGTCGCCCGCGCCGCCGGTGAGGACGACCACGGTGCGGCCGCCCGCGCAGGCGTCCACGAGCTCCTGGGCGTCCGGGACGCCCGGGGTGACGGTGACGCCGGCCTCGCTCAGATACGGCAGCTGCGGCTGCTCCGGCTCGCCGCAGCGCACCTCGTCGGCGCCGTGCAGCGCCTGCCAGGCGGGCCAGGACAGCAGTCCGGGCGCGACCCGGTGGCTGACGGTGAGCAGGACGATGCGGCCGGGGTCTTCAGCGTTCACGCCACCGAATCTACCCCGGCCGTCACCGGGGGCTCAGGCCCCGGCCTCGGCGGCCGCCTGGGCGGGCTTGGTGACCTGGGAGATCCACGGGGCCTTGTAGTCGCCCAGCTGGATCTGCTGGTTGTCCCAGGTGCCGTAGCGGGGGTTGACGTCGACGTGGAGCGCCTTGGACGCCTTGGTCAGCGCGTCGCCGATGGCCTTGGTGCCCTCGGGCGTCGACGGGTCGGCGCCGAGGGCCTGGCCGAGCTTCGTGATCTGGATCTGCTCGCGCAGGAAGGCGTCGATCTGGCCCGGGGCGAGCCAGCGCTCCTGGAGGACGGCCTGCCGCAGCCCCTTCTCGCCGCTGTACTGGGCGACGGCCGACTTCCGCATCTGCTGGATCTCGGCACGGCTCACCGTGACGCCCGCGTCCGCCGCGGCCCGGTCGAGGACGCGGTCCAGGATCAGCCCGTGCAGCTTGGCGCGGGCCAGCTGGCCGGACTGGTCGGTGAGCTGGGCGGACTGCGGGGACGAGCCCTGCGCCTCGCGCACATCGGCCACCTGCGCCTGCACGGTGGACACCGTGATCCGGTCGCCGCCGACGACGGCCGCGGCGCCGGGGTGGGCCTGGCTGCCACAGGCGGAGAGGAGCGGCGCTGCGGCGAGCAGCGCGGCGGAGACGGTGAGCGCGGTGCGACGGCGGCGGTGCAAAGGAGCCTCCCGAGGAGATTGTGCGGCGGTGCACAAAGCCTTGCGGTGATCGATGTTAGGGAGTGGAACCGGTCCGGGCCACTGATTCGACCAACGATTCGGGAGGAGTTGGGGATGCGGGCCGCCCCGGCTCAGACGGTGGCCTCCGCGACGGGGACGAGTCCGGCCACGATGTCCAGGCTGTTGTTCCTGACCAGGGCGGGGAAGAAGAGGCGCAGCGCGCTGCCGGAGGACGCGTCGACCAGGTCGAAGGACTTCTTCAGGACCCGGTTCTTGACCTCGGTGCGCGTGAGCCCCCGGAGCGGGAACGTGGCCAGGTGCCGGTCCGGCTTCGCGAAGGCCGGGTTGGCGACGAAGAGGAAGAGCCTCTCGCGGCTGATCGCCAGGTAGATCGGCGTGGGGGCCGCCGCCGCGATCATCGTCCCGCCGCTCAGTACCGCGGCGGCGACGCCCATCGCCAGGTTCCGCTTGACCGATATCTCGCTCAGGTTCACCAGGGACATCGCCACGATCTGCTCCCCGGGCTCCAGCATCGGCGTCACGGCCTTCAGCAGCGCCCGGCTTCTTCTTCCGTTCACAACACCCCTCGGTGACTCGTGCAATCAAGGCGGCGGGAGGACGGCCCTCCCGCGTGCCGGGGACATTGTGTCCTACACGGCCCGGCCTTCCGGCCGCAGCATGATCGTGCGCGAGACCACGAACGTAATGGGAATGGCGGCCGCGGCGGCCAGCAGCGGGGCGTAGCGGTCGCTGAATCCGGCCAGGTCGACCAAGAGGTAGACGCCGCCGGTGGTGATGACGAAGTTGGCCGCATTGGTGAGGGGGAAGAGCAGGAACTTCCGCCAGGTGGGCCGGGTGCGGTACGTGAAGTACGAGTTCAGGAAGAACGAGCCGGTCATGCTGAGCGCGAAGGCGAGCACATGGGCGGCGATGTACGGCAGCCAGTGCAGCAGGAGCAGGTAGAGGCCGTAGTACGTGCCGGTGTTCACCACGCCCACGACCGCGAAACGTGCTATTTGTGCGGTGACCGTCATCGGCGTACGAACTCCCGGGGCTCCGGCTCGGCGGCGGCTTCGCGGGTCCGGGTGTTGGTGGCCTTGACCAGGAAGTGCGGGCGGCGCTTGACCTCGTAGTAGATGCGCCCGACGTATTCGCCGACGACTCCGGCGAGGACCATCTGGACGCCGGCGAGCGCGGTGACGACGACGAGCAGGGTGACGTAACCAGGGGTGTCGACACCGCGTACGAGGGCGACGCCGACGATCCAGGCGGCGTAGGCGAGGGCGACGGAGGTGAGGAGCAGGCCGAGGTAGAGGGCGGCGCGCAGGGGCTTGTTGTTGAAGGAGAGCAGCCCGTCGAGGCCGTAGTTGAGGAGCTTGCCGAAGGTCCAGGCGGAGCGGCCCTGTTCCCGTACGGCGTTCTCGTAACTGAACGTCGTGGTGGGGAAGCCGACCCAGGAGAAGAGGCCCTTGGAGAAGCGGTTGTACTCGGTGAGCGAGAGCACGGCGTCCGCCGCGCGGCGGGACAGGAGGCGGAAGTCTCCGACTCCGTCGACCAGTTCGACGTCCACGAGGCGGTTGATCAGCCAGTAGTAGGCGCGCGCGGAGAGGGTACGGGTGACGCGGTCGCCGGCCCGGGTGCGGCGGGCGATGACCTGGTCGTAGCCCCGGGCGTGCTCCTGGAGCATGCGTCCGACCAGCTCCGGCGGGTGCTGGAGGTCGGCGTCCATCAGGACGACGGCGTCCCCCTCGGCGTGCTGGAGACCGGCCAGCATGGCGGCCTCCTTGCCGAAGTTGCGGCTGAAGGAGACGTACCGGACGCGCGGGTCGGCGGTCGCCAGCTCCTGGATGAGGGGCAGGGTCCGGTCGGCGCTTCCGTCATCGACGTAGACGACCTCGAACGCGTCCCCGAGACGGGACATTTCGTCCGTGACGCGTTCATGGAAGCGTTCGAGGATCTCTTCCTCGTTGAAACAAGGCACCACCAGCGAGATCAGCACCCATGTACATCAACCGGTCAATGTGTCGCCCTCCGGAGCCCGGCGTGGCCGGTGGGCGGCCATCGGGTGAACGGCCCGTCCCGGGCCTCAGCCGCCCCGGACCTCCATCTGGCGTTCCAGCTGCCGGCGCAGCTCGACGGGCAGCGGGTGGTGCGGTCCGTAGGCGCGCTCGGTGTCGTACAGCAGGGACTGGAGCTGGGCGCGCGCGTTCGCGTGGTCGCCGAGGGCGAGCAGCAACTGCCCGATGCGGTGGCGGATCTCGTACGAGCGTGCCGGGTCGTTGCCCGTGGCGTACTGGTTCTCGTAGTACGGCAGCACGGCGCGGTACTCCGCGAGCGCGGCGGCGGGTTCGCCGAGCTGTTCCAGGCACTGGGCGACGTCGCAGCGGTAGCCGAGGGTCTGCGGGTCGGCGGAACCCGCCTCGGCGGCCCGGTCGTCGGCGAGCCGGCGCAGTTCGGGCAGGGCGCGGCGGTACTGGCCGTCGTCCATGAGGGTCGCCGCGTACTGCTTGCGCAGGATGCGGACCACCGGGGAGCCGGACCCGTGCTGTTCGGCGGCGACCGGGAGGAGCCCGCCGAGCATGTCCACGGCCTGGGTGATGCGGCCCTCGCCGAGGAGCCGCTTGACCTCGTCCACGGCGGCGGCGACGTCCGTACGGGCGGGCGGGGTGGCGGGCATGGCGGGCGGCGGGACCGTCGCGCGGTCGGGCCAGGGGGCGTGCGGGCGCAGGAAGGGGCGGGTGGGATCGAGCGGCCCGGCGGGCGGCCGGGAGCCGCGCGCGGGCAGCAGCGGGGCGAGGTGTTCGTACACCTCCTGGGCGCTGTCCGGGCGGTGCTGCGGGTCCTTGGCGAGCAGCCGCAGCACCAGCGCTTCCAGCGCCTCGGGGATGTCGGGCCGGATCTGGCGGACCGGCAGCGGCGGTTCGTACAGGTGCCGGTGCAGCACGCCGAGGGCGGTGGACCCGGCGAACGGCACATCGCCGCTGAGCAGTTCGTGCAGCAGGACGCCGAGGGCGTAGAGGTCGGTGTACGGGCCGACCGCGCCGCCCATGGCCTGCTCGGGGGCCATGTAGGCCGGGGATCCGATGGGCGAGCCGGTGTGCGTGAGCCGGGTGGTGTCCGTGTCGAGGACGGACGCGACACCGAGGTCGAGGACGAGCACGGTGCCGTCCGGACGGACCATCACGTTGCGGGGCTTGAGGTCGCGGTGGACGATCGGCACGGCGTGCACGGCGCTGAGGACGGCGCACAGCTGCGCGGCCACCGCGACGGCCCAGGGCCAGGGGTACGGGTCGTGCTCGGCGAGGTGGTCGCCGAGGTCGGCGCCCTCCACGTACTGCATGACGAGGAACAGGTCGTCGCCGTCGCTGCCGGCGTCGTGCACGGTGACCAGGCCCGGGTGATCCACCTGCGCGGTGACCCGGCACTCGCGGACGAAGCGGCGGCGCAGTTCCTCGGCGGCCTCGCTGCCGATGGGGCCGGTGACCCGGTCGGGGCGCAGCAGCTTGACGGCGACCCGGCGGTCGAGGCGCTGGTCGTAGGCCGTCCAGACCTGGCCCATGCCGCCCTGGCCGAGGATCGTCGCCAGCTCGTACCGCCCGCCGATGAGGCGACCGTTCACCGGCCCTCCTCCTTGCGGAGGTAGTCGCTCAGCTCGTCCAGCTCGGCGCGGACCTGGTCGATGCGCTGGGGCGGGGCGGGGCGCGCGTCCTCCGGCTGGGGGCAGCGGGTGAGGGGAAGCGGGTGGGCCTGCTGCTGCCCGGGGTGCGGCGGGTAGGGCTGCGGCTGTCCGTACGGAGGTGTGGGCACGGGCACGGTGGTGACGTACGCGTAGTCGGGCCCCTGGTGCGGGAGTCCGGCGCCCTTCCCGGTCAGGCGCGCGTGGAAACGTACGTCGGCGACGAGGTAGTACACACAGGCGGCCGCGAGGAGCAGGAGCATCAGCGCTATGAAGGCGTTGTCCATGGCGTCCGCCTCCACGTTCGGCTCGTTCCTGCCGAGTACGGCGACCACCACACAGATGAACGCGAAGCCGGTGCCGGCCAACCACCAGTCGAGGGCACGGCGGCGGACGAACGCGAGCCTGAGCAGCGGTGCCCACAGCAGAAAGCCCAAGGAGCAGACCGCGAGCAGGGTGAACAGCACGCGCATGGAGACGATCCAGGCCCTGCCGGGGACTCGGCGCGGCGCCGTGGGCGGAAGACCCGGGGCGTACATGGCTGCTCCTGGATTGCCTGGTCGTGAAACGTCCGCGCGCACACGGGCGTGCGTGCGGATCCGAGCGTAAGGGGCGACACCGACAGAGGGCTTGGGGTTGTGCGGAACCGTTGTGGTTCCGGTCACTCCGGCGTGACCGTACCGTCCGTCAGACCGTCGTAGAGGCCCTGGACGAGCTGTCCGCCGAGCCTTCCGGCGAGCCGCAGCGCGTCCTCGAACGCGGCGAGCGCGCGGAACCGTTCGCCGTACCGCCGCTGCTCCGCCAGGGGCAGGCGCGGCAGTTGGAGGCGGCGGGCGTCGAGCCGGGTGGCGGTGGAGGCGTGGCTGCTGGCCTGCCGGTTGTTGGTGGTGCCGCGCAGGAAGCCGGCGAGGAACCAGGGGTCGAGCACGGCCGGGTCGGGACGCAGCAGCTGGAGGTTGCGGCCGAGCGCGGCGCCCGCGGTGGCCTCGTCCACGACCCGGACGACGGTGACGCCGCCGAGCACGGGAACGACGACGTCGCCCGCCTCGACCAGGACGGGCTCCTCGGGGGCGCCGGTGGCCGGGGCGCCGGTGGCCGGGGCGCCGGAGGGCGGTGCGCCGCCCAGCACGTCGTGCTCGGTGAGGACGGGGCCGGTCCCGGTGCCCGCGCCTCCGTGGCGCAGCTGGAGGGCGCCCGCGCGGGCGAGTTCGCCGAGGGTGGTGAGCGGGCGGTGCGCGGGTGCGGTGGGCGCGGGGGGCGGCGGGGTGAGGCTCGTGGCGAGGCCCAGGGTCGTGGTCAGCCGCTCCCGTACGCCGACGAGCTCGGCGGGCCCGCCGGTGGCGGCGGGGGACGGGAGGTGGCGGGCGGGGGCGAGGTCCACGTCGTCGTCGAGGAGTTCGATGACAGGGACGGTGCGGGAGGCGGCGGAGTGCGGTGCCGTGGGCTGCGGCTGCTGTCCCTCGTACGCGTGCCAGGCGTCGAGTACCGCGTGGCGCAGGGCGGTCAGGTCGAGGCGGTCACGGCCTCCGCCGGTGGTCTGCTCGGCGGGCTCCGCGGTGTCGATCAGCAGCAGTTCGGGCGTGGGCTGCGGCTCGGTGCCGGGCCTGCGGAGCACCCACAGGTGGAGCGGGATGCCGTACGGGGGTGCGGCGCCGGCCGGGAGCGCGATGACGGCGCGCAGGGCGCCCCGGCGCAGCAGGTCGGCGCGGATGCGGCGGCCGGAGCGGCGGGAGGCGGCGGCGGGGGGCATCAGGAGGACGGCGGTGCCGCCGTCGCGCAGCCGGGCCAGCGCGTGCTGCACCCAGGCGAGTTCGGACTCGGTGCGGGCGGGGAAGCCGTACTCCCAGCGCGGGTCGTAGGCGAGTTCGTCGTGGCCCCAGTTGCGCTCGTTGAACGGCGGGTGGCAGAGCACCGCGTCGGCGGCCAGGCGCGGGAAGGCGTCGGTGCGCAGGGTGTCCCCGGTGCGCACGTCGAGGGTGCGGTCGCCGGGGGTGGTGCGCGGGGTGTCCGCGGTGCGCAGGGCGAGGCGGAGCGCGGTGACGGCGGCGAGGCCGGGGTCGCTCTCCTGGGCGTGGAGGGCGGTGGGGCGGCTCGTGGTGTCGGGGGCTCCCGCGGCGTCCGCCGGGCCGAGGGCCGCGGTCAGCAGGGCGCCGGTGCCCGCCGCCGGGTCGAGCACCGTGCGCACGCCCGGACCGCCGGTACCGGCCAGCTCCGCCATCAGTTCGGCGAGTCCGGGCGGGGTGAGCGTGTACTGGCGCGGGTTGGCGTCCAGCTGACGGCCGAGCAGGAACTCGTACGTCTCGTGGACGCCGGTCCCGCCGGTCCCGGCGGCCAGCTCGGCGGCGCCGCGCAGTAGCGGCACGGACGGCAGGAGCTCGGCGCGGTCCGGGGTGCGGACGGCGCGCCCGTTCCCGGCGGGGCCGAAGCGGTCGGCGAGGGCGTCGTCCAGGGCGAGCGAGAGCACCCCGGCCATCCGCTCGTCGGACACGCCGGTGATCTCCCGCCAGGCGGCGGGGCTGCGATTCACCAGGAGCAGGGCGCAGCCGGTGTGGACGAGGGCCGTGACGGGGCCCGCCGGGTGGCCGGCGAGCTGCTGCCAGACGCGTTCACGGAGGGGGACCTCGACCAGCTTGCCCTGGTCCCGGAGCCATCGCTCGACCTCGGCCAGGGCGAAGGACGGGCTGGTCTCGGTGCCGCCCACGGGGTGGGGGAAGTCGGCATGCCGACGGCGCCAGTTGCTGACGGCGGCGCGCCCCACGCCTGCCAGGCGGGCGATCCCGGCGGCGGTCACCTCTGTCGCGTTCTCCGGCACTTGCTGTCTCCCTGTGCTGTACCGCTGGCGGGTCGGGGCGAGCATACCGACCCGTACACAGCAGCGCACTCGCCACCGATTCACGGCGTGCATGAACCTCTTTCGCGTGAACCGTGTTGACTCGGTTCACAGATGATGCTGTGATTGACCCGTCTCTGAACGAGCGGCGTCAGGTGGATCCGCTCACCACTTCATCCCGTACTTGCCGAAGGGCACAGCCATGTCCCAGTTCACGCAGCCGCCGCAGTCCCCGCAGCCCCCGCACTCCCAGCCGCAGCAGCCGTACGGCCCCGCTCACGCGCCCGGCCTGCGCCCCGCGCGCAACGGACTGGGCATCGCCGCCCTGATCCTCGGGCTCATCGGCGCGGTGTCGGGCCTCATCCCGTTCCTCTTCTGGCTGGCGGGCATTCTCGGGACGATCGCGCTGATCCTGGGGCTCGTGGGCCGGGGCCGCGCCAAGAGGGGCGAGGCGACGAACAAGAAGATGGCCACGTTCGGCACGGTCCTCGCACTGATCGCGCTGATCATGTCGGTGGTCGGCGCGGTGATCACCTTCAGGGCGGTGGGCGACGCGGTGGACGACCTGAACAAGGCGGTGTCGGACACGAAGACGTCCGCGAAGCCGAAGGCGGGCGAGGACGCCGGCAAGGGCAAGGGCGCGGAGAAGGAGAAGTCCGGCGACGACAAGGCCGGCAAGGAGGAGAAGCCCACCGGTGAGGCGCTGGAGGCCGGTGACGGGATCGTGTACGACGACGACCTCACGGTCACGGTGGGCGACGCGACGAAGTACTCCCCCGGCGAGTTCGCGGCCGGTCACACCAAGGGCAACAAGGCGTACCAGGTCGCCGTGGTGATCGAAAACGCGGGCAAGGAGAAGTTCGACTCGGCGCTGGTCACCGTCGAAGGACGGGCCGGGAAGGACGGGGTCGACGCGGAGCAGATCTTCGACGACAAGGTCGGCTCGGGCTTCACCGGCACGATCCTGCCGGGCAAGAAGGTCACGGTGCTCTACGCGTTCGACGCACCGGCCGACGCGAAGAACCTCACCGTGGAGGTCAGCCCCAGCTTCACGTACGACTCGACGCAGTGGGACCTGAAGCTCTGACCCGCGCAGCGCGCCCGGCCCCCGCGGAACCCGCCCCCAGGGCGGGTTTTCCGCGTCTTCTCACCCTTCGCGCTCCCCCGGCCAGGCGGCCAGCGCCAGTTCGGCGATCTCGGCCAGCTCGTCCGGGCCCGCCCCGTCGCAGGAGCGCTGCGACATGCCTTGAACGACCGTCGCGAAGTACCCGGCGAGGGCCCGGGGGTTCACCCGCTCCGGCAGTTCGCCCGTCCGCTGCGCGTCCCGCAGCCGCGCCTCCCAGGCCGTGATGTTGGAGTTGCGCACGCCCCTCAGGCGGTCGGCCACCCCGGCGTCCTGCGAGGTGACGTTCACGGCCCCCCTGATCACCATGCAGCCCGCCGGGTGCGAGGGGTCCGCATAGATCCGCGCGGCCTCCCGCAGAAGGCGTGCGAACGCGCGGTAGGCCGTGGGCTCCTGTTCCAGGGCGTCGCGCATGAAGGTCCCGACCGGCGTCCTCCCGTACGCGGCGACCGCCTCCTCGAAGAGCGACCGCTTGTCGCCGAACGCGGCGTAGAGGCTCGCGGGCCGGATGCCCATCACCTCCGTCAGCTCACCGATCGAGGTCGCCCCGTAGCCTCGCTCCCAGAACAGCCGGACAGCCGCCGCGAGCGCGGCGTCCCGGTCGAAGGAGCGCGGCCGTCCGCGCACCGCACCTGTCTCACCCATGCCCCACATTCTAGAGCGCCCACTCAAGAAGTCGTGCTACGTTCTTTCTGGAATGATCGCTCAACAAATCGTCGAGGGGTAACAGTCATGCCTGCACACGCACTTGAGGGCAAGGTCGCACTGGTCACGGGTGGCAGCCGGGGCATCGGCCGGTCCATCGCGGAACGGCTGGGGCGCGAGGGCGCCGTCGTCGCCGTCGCCTACGCCCGGGACGCGGCGGCGGCCGACGAGGTCGTGGAGGTCATCCGGAAGGACGGCGGCTCGGCATTCGCCCTCCGGGCCGAGCTGGGCGCCCATGGGGACGCGGCCGCGCTGTGGGAGGCGTTCGACGCGGAGATCACCGCGCACGCGCCCGGCGGCGGGGTGGACATCATCGTGAACAACGCGGGCGTCGGTCTCTACTCCGAGCTGTCCTCGCTCACCGAGGAGGCGTTCGACGCGGTCTTCGCCGTCAACGTGCGGGCACCGTTCTTCATCGTCCGCCACGGGCTCGGCCGGCTGCGCGACGGCGGCCGGATCATCAACATATCCAGCGGCGCGGCCCGGGTCGCGATGCCGAACATCATCGCCTACAGCGCGACGAAGGGCGCCCTGGACAACTTCACGCTGACCCTCGCCAAGGAACTGGGCCCTCGCGGCATCACGGTCAACTCGGTGGCCCCCGGCATCATCGACACCGACATCAACGCGGACTGGCTGCGCGGCGACGCCGAGGCCCAGGCACGTTCCGCGTCCCTGGCCGCGCTGGGCCGCGTCGGACAGCCGGAGGACGTCGCGGACATCGTGGCGTTCCTCGCCTCGGACGACTCCCGCTGGGTGACGGGCACGGTGATCGACGCGACGGGGGGCTCGGGGCTCTGAGGACCCGCCCGGGGCACGCGGAAAGGCGGCGGACCGTGCCCGCCGCCCCGCGTGACTACCGCCGCGTCAGCCGCCGCACTGCTTCAGCATCATGTCCTTGTCCGCGCTCGTCACCGGCAGGTCGTACTTCAGGGAGACCTGCGCGAAGCGGAGCACGTACGCGCAGCGGATCGGCTTGTACGGGGGGAGCCAGGTCGCGGGGCCCGCGTCGCGTTTGGCGTTGTTGGCCGGGCCGTCGACGGGGATGAGGTTGAGCGGATCGTTGGCGATCTGCTGGCGCTTGGACTCGTTCCAGTGGGCGGCGCCCATCTGCCAGTCGTACGACAGCGGCATGACGTGGTCGATCTGGACCTTGGTCGCCTGCTGCTTGCGCCACTCGATGGTCTTGCCGGTGTACGGGTCCTTGAGCGTCATGGAGACGACCACGCACTTCGAACCGGAGCGCAGCTCGACGTCCTTGCCGTCCCGGGCGAGCAGGTCGTTGCGGGTGTCGCAGCCGTTGTGGGACAGGGGGACGTCGTCCACCGAGTCCTTCCACGCGTACCCGAACTTGTCCCGCTCGTACCCGGTCTTGGGGCCGCGCCCCTTGGTGGCGACCTTCTCGATGATCTTCCGCGCCGCCGCACGGTCCTTGTCGGAGGTGAGGGGGGCGAGGCCGGGCTTCGTCCCGTCGTCGTTCGTCAGCGGGCTGGCGCCGAAGCCGGTGGCGGACTGGCCGCCGCCGTCCGCGCCGCCGCCGGTGGTGTCGATGTCCTTGGGCAGTTGGTCGGGGTCGCAGCCGCTCAGCGCGAGCACGGCCGTGGCGGCCAGGGCGGGGACCATCACTCGACACACGCGGGGAGATATCACTCGTAGCCGTCCTGACGGTGAGAAAGCCGAACCAACCAGGGAATTCTACGAACGTCTTCCCCGCCAGGAGGATTTCATGGCCGCGATCCGTACCCGCGTGCGGGCCTGATCACACCTCGCGCCCGCCTTCCCGCCCCCGCGGCCTTACACCTTTCCGATCCCCAGCGTGTTCTCGGGCGGCAGCAGCCCCGACCCGATCGCCGCGACCCACAGCGGGCCCAGCAGTGCGACCAGCCGCTCCCGCTCCGCGTCCGTGAGCACCCGCCAAGGACCGGCCGCCGCCTCGTCCGTACGCCGCTCGACCTCGGCCCGCAGCGCCCGGCCCGCCTCGGTCGCCGTGCCGTCGGCGGCCACCAGGCCCCGCTTCTCCAGCCGGTCGAGCGCCGCCTGCCACTCCTCGTCGCCCCACCCCCGGCTCGCGAACACCTCGGCCGGGGCCGCCCCGATCGCCGCGAAGGACACCAGCGCCTCGACCGGATCCAGCTCCGCGTCAGCCAGCGCCGCGAGGTGGCCGTCGCCCCGGTGTTCACGCAGGACGGTCGCCGCGTGCCACAGGGCGAGGTGCGGAGCGTCGGGCCAGGGCAGCGCGGCGTTCGCGGCGGCCATCGGCCGGTCCGCGGTGTCGGCCGCCTCCGCGACGCGCCGCAGCAGCGCGGCGGCCTCGGCCGTGTCCGGCGCGGTGATCCCGTCGCCCAGGAGCGCCTGGTACGTACGGTCGACGGCCCGGCCGCGCGCCGCGAGCACCGCGTCCGGCGAGGCGACCGACCAGACGGCGGGGACGTACGCGCCGACCATGCGCGGGCTGAAGCTGTGGAACGCCTCCCCGACCCGGTCCGCCCCCGCCGCTCCCAGCGGCGCCGCGCGCCAGGCGAAGTAGCTCGGCCACCGCTCATCGACCGCGTAGCCGAGCGCGGCGGCCTCCTCGAACGCCTCCGGCGCGTAGTACAGGACGGCGTGCACCGGCTCCAGCAGGTGCCACAACTGCCGTACGCGACCCAGTTCCTCGGACATGTCCACACCTTCCGCCACGCACCGGCCGCTATCTAGCCACTGCCTAGATCCCAAGAGTGCGCGTCATCGGCGAACTTGTCAACGACTAGATCCCGCGTAACCTGCTGTCCATGACCAGCGACCGCGCCTACCACCACGGCGACCTGCGGCGGGCCGTCCTCACCGCCGCCCTCGACGTCATCCGGACCGAGGGTCCCGCCGCGCTCAGCCTGCGCGACCTGGCCCGCCGGGCGGGCGTCTCCCACGCCGCCCCCGCCCACCACTTCAAGGACCGCACGGGCCTGCTCACCGCGATCGCCGCCGAGGGGTACGCCCTGTTCGCGGACGCCCTGGCGGCGGCTCCGGACCTCCCGGAGCGGGGCGTGGCGTACGTACGCTTCGCGCGGGCGCACCCGGCCCACTTCCAGGTGATGTTCCAGCCGGACCTCTACCGCACGGACGCCCCGGACCTCCTGGCGGCGAAGGCCCGCGCGACGACGGAACTGCGCGCGGGCGTCGCCGGCCTGCCCCCCACCGACGACCCCCGCCTCGCGGGCGTGGCCGCCTGGTCCCTCGCCCACGGCTTCGCCACGCTCCTGCTCAGCGGCAACCTGGACGACGCGGTGGGCGACCGGGACCCGGAGGAGGCCTTCCGTTTGGTCGGCCGACTGCTGTTCAACACGGGGGACACACCCGCCCCATGAGGGCTTATTTGGCGGTGAACTCGTACTGCACCTCGTACAGATGCCCCGCCTTCACCATGACCGTGGCCTCGATGGGACGCTCGTCATCGCTGTAGACGACGCGCAGCGTACGCAGCACCGGCAGCCCGCCAGGCAGGCGCAGCGCCTGGTACTGCTCCTGGGTGGGCACGCGCGCGGACACACGGTCGACGCTGAGCCGCGGCGGGTACCCCAGCTCCGCGAGCAGCGTCGGGGTTCCACCCGGGATCTTGCGGCGAACGGTCATCGCCGTTCCACTGACGATGTCCAGCGGGTAGTACGAGGCCACGAGTTCGGCGGGTTCGTCGTCGATCGCGAGCAACTGGCGCCGCAGCAGAGCCGGATCGCCCTCCGAAAGCCTCAGCGCCTCCGCAACATCCGCCGGTGGCTGGACCTCGGCCACTTCGAGCAGGGTGCTGTGCGCCCGAGCGCCGCCCTTCGCCGCTTCGGTCAGCCATCGGTACGGTTCCCCCTCGCCCGCCGGGGCCATGGACGCGGCCGGGCGCACGGTCCGCTGGCGGTGCTCGCGGACGGTCACCGACGCGCCCGCTCTGCCGATCACCAGCTCCTCGTCCTTGAGTAGCTGCACCGCCTTCTGGACCGTTGCGTTCGAGGCGTCGAACCGCTCCTTGAGGTGGGCCGTCGAGGGCAGGTTAGCGCCGGGCGCGAGGTCTCCGCCCATGATCTGGTCCCTGAGATCAGCCGCGATCCGCTCATGCAGCGAACGGCGGTCGGCGGCGTCGGCTTCGGGTTTGGGCACGGTCATCCGATCCTGATCTCGTAGCGCAGCTTCTGGCGTCGCGGGGGCATGGCCATGACGTCGACCTGGATGGGCCGGTCCGCCTCATCCAGGGTGAGCCGCGTCAGCTGGAGGACGGGGTCACCCTCCACCATCGCCAGCTGATCGGCCTCGGACCCGGTCGCCCGCCGCGCGGTCACCTCTTCACGTACGCGTACGCCGACGTGGCCCAGCTCCGCCAGGAGCCTGACCGCCCCACCGGGGATCTTGGCCGTACCGGCGAGGCCGGTGCCGCCCGCGATGCCCAGCGGGTAGTACGTGTCCGTCAACTCGCAGGGTTCGCCGTCGAGGTACATGATCCTGCGCCGGGCGACGACGTCCTCCCCGGCCGCCACCCCGAGCAGCTCCGCGACCACTTCCGGGGCCTGCACCTCGCCCGCCTGGACAATGCGCTGACTCCCCCGGCGCCCCTCGGCGGCAGCCTCGGCCGCCCAAATGTCGCCCGGAGCGCCGGAGGGCGCGGCGAGGTAGGGCGTCGACGTGCTGACCCATTCGTTACCGCCCATGTCCGTCTCCTCCGCAGCTCCCACCGACACGACACCCAGCCTGCCTCATGTCCGGATGGGAGGCCCAGTTGCACCCCACCGAAGCGCAACCTTGCCGCTTTTCATGAATAGCAGTAAGGTCGTCGTCACGTTACAACCCGCAAGCAAGGCGGTGAACCACCGTGTCCCTGGTGCAGCAACAACGCTTCACCCGCAGGCGCACCTCTGTCGGTGCCTCACACGATTTCGTTACCGGCGTCCTCGCCGAGTGGCAGCTTCACACCTTGATCGAGGACATAAGGCTGTGCGTGTCGGAACTCGCCACCAATGCGTTGCTGCACGGCGTGCTGCCCGGCCGGGAGTTCGGCGTCGTCCTCCACCGAGCCGAGGACCGGGTACGACTGGAGGTCCGCGACAGCGGGCCCGGTCAGCCCAGCGTCCAGCAGGCCGCCGACGACGCCTGCTCCGGACGCGGGCTACACCTCGTGCGGGAACTCGCCGACGACTTCGGAGTCGATGACCACGTCGTCGGCAAGACCGTGTGGCTGGTCTTCAAGACCGCAGCCGCGTCCGGGTAGGCCGCTCACGACCCCAGAATCGTCGTAAGGAACTCCCCCGTCCAAGCCAGCAGTTCCCGTCCCACCACCGGCTTGCCGCCGATCTTGCCCGTGGTCGGGCGGGGGACCAGGATCTGGTGGACGGCCGGCTTGATGACCGTCTTCGGGTACAGGCGCTTCAGGCGCAGCTCCTGCGACTCGCGCAGCTCCACCGGCGCGAAGCGGATGTTCGGGCCCTGGAGCACGATGTCGCCGACTCCGCAGGCGCGGGCCAGCATGCGCAGGCCGGCTACCAGGAGGAGGTTTTCGACCGGTTCGGGGAGCTTGCCGTAGCGGTCGGTCAGTTCCTCGCGGACCGCCTTGATGTCGTCCTCCGAGGACGCCGAGGCGATCGAGCGGTACGCCTGGAGGCGCAGCCGCTCGCCGGGGGCGTAGTCGTGCGGGACGTGCGCGTCGACCGGGAGCTCGATCTTGACCTCCAGCGGCGGTTCCTCCTCCACGCCGCCCTCCAGGGAGGCCCGGTAGTCGGCGACCGCCTCGCCCACCATGCGTACGTACAGGTCGAAGCCGACGCCCGCGATGTGGCCGGACTGCTCGCCGCCGAGGAGGTTGCCCGCGCCGCGGATCTCCAGGTCCTTCATGGCCACGTACATGCCCGCGCCCATCTCGGTGTGCTGGGCGATCGTGGCCAGGCGCTCGTGGGCGGTCTCCGTCAGGGGCTTCTCCGGCGGGTACAGGAAGTACGCGTAACCCCGGTCGCGGCCTCGGCCGACGCGGCCGCGCAGCTGGTGCAGCTGCGAGAGGCCGAAGTTGTCGCCGCGCTCCACGATCAGCGTGTTCGCGTTGGAGATGTCGATGCCGGACTCGACGATCGTCGTGGAGACCAGGACGTCGAACTTCTTCTCCCAGAAGTCCACCACGACCTGCTCCAGGGCCTGTTCGGACATCTGGCCGTGCGCCGTGGCGATCCGCGCCTCGGGCACGATCTCGCGCAGCCGCGCCGCCGCCCGGTCGATCGACTCGACCCGGTTGTGGATGTAGAACGCCTGGCCCTCACGCAGCAGTTCACGCCGGATCGCGGCGCCGATCTGCTTCTCCTCGTACGGGCCGACGAAGGTCAGGACCGGGTGGCGCTCCTCGGGCGGGGTCGTGATGGTCGACATCTCGCGGATGCCGGTGACCGCCATTTCGAGCGTACGGGGGATGGGCGTCGCGGACATGGTCAGCACGTCCACGTTGGCGCGGAGCTTCTTCAGCTGCTCCTTGTGCTCGACGCCGAACCGCTGCTCCTCGTCCACGATGACGAGGCCCAGGTCCTTGAACTTCGTCTCCGAGGAGAACAGGCGGTGGGTGCCGATGACCAGGTCGACGGCGCCGTCCTTCAGCCCGGCGAGCGTCGCCTTGGACTCGGCCTCGGACTGGAAGCGGCTCAGCGCGCGTACGTTGACGGGGAACTGGGAATAGCGCTCGGTGAACGTGCCGTAGTGCTGCTGCACGAGCAGCGTGGTGGGGACGAGGACGGCGACCTGCTTCCCGTCCTGCACCGCCTTGAACGCCGCGCGGACCGCGATCTCCGTCTTGCCGTACCCGACATCGCCGCAGATCAGCCGGTCCATCGGGACCGACTTCTCCATGTCCTCCTTGACCTCGGCGATCGTCGTCAGCTGGTCGGGCGTCTCGGCGTACGGGAACGCGTCCTCCAGCTCCCGCTGCCAGGGGGTGTCCGGGCCGAAGGTGTGGCCGGGGGCCGCCATCCGGGCCGAGTACAGCTTGATCAGGTCGGCGGCGATCTCCTTGACGGCCTTCTTGGCGCGCGCCTTCGTCTTCGTCCAGTCCGCGCCGCCGAGCCGGTGCAGGGTGGGGGCCTCGCCGCCGACGTACTTGGTGACCTGCTCCAGCTGGTCGGTCGGGATGTACAGCCGGTCGCCGGGCTGCCCGCGCTTGGCGGGGGCGTACTCGACCAGCAGGTACTCGCGCGTCGCCCCCTGCACCGTGCGCTGCACCATCTCGATGTAGCGGCCCACGCCGTGCTGCTCGTGCACGATGTAGTCGCCGGTCTCCAGCGTCAGCGGGTCGATCGTCTTGCGCCGCCGCACCGGCATCCGGCCCAGGTCCTTGGTGGCGGTGCGCTGCCCGGTGAGGTCGGTCTCCGTGAGCACGGCGAGCTTCAGGCCGGGGTGGACGAAGCCGTGGTCGATGGCCCCGCACGAGACGTGCACCACGGACGGGGTGATCTCGTCCAGGTCCGGGTCGAGCCGGGCCGCGATCCCCTCGCCGCCGAGCATCTCGACCGTACGCGAGGCGAGCCCCTGTCCCTCCGTGACGTACACCGTGCGCCAGCCGTCGGCCAGCCGGCCCTTCGTGTCGGCGAACGCCCGCGCGGTGTCCCCCCGGTACATCTCGGGCGCCTGCATGCCCAGCGCCAGCGTGTCGTCGTCCAGCTCGGCGTCGGCGGCGAACGGGGAGATCGACCACCACATCATGTCCAGCTCACGGGCCCGCTCGCGGACGTCCGCGATGCCCCGCAGCGAGGCCGCGCCGACGTCGATCGGGGCCTCGCCGCCGCCCGCCGACGCCGCCCAGGACGCCTGGAGGAACTCCTGGCTGGTCGCGACCAGGTCCGCGGCCCGGGTCCGGACCCGCTCGGGGTCGCAGACGACGGCCATCGCGCCCTTGGGCAGCACGTCGAGCAGGAGCTCCATGTCGTCCACGAGGACCGGGGCGAGGGACTCCATGCCCTCCACCGCGATGCCCTCGGCGATCTTGTGGAGGAGCTCGCCCAGCTCCGGATGGGCCTCGGCGAGCGCGGCGGCCCGCTCCCGCACCTCGTCCGTCAGCAGGAGCTCACGGCAGGGCGGCGCCCACAGGCCGTGCTCGGCGACCTCCAGGGACCGCTGGTCGGCGATCTTGAAGTAGCGGATCTCCTCGACGTCGTCGCCCCAGAACTCCACCCGGAGCGGGTGCTCCTCGGTGGGCGGGAACACGTCCAGGATGCCGCCGCGCACCGCGAACTCGCCGCGCTTCTCGACCAGTTCGACCCGGGCGTACGCGGCTGCCGCCAGCGCCTCCACGGTCTCGCCGAGGTCGGCGCTCTGCCCGGTGCGCAGCGCGACGGGTTCCAGGTCCGCAAGCCCCTTGACCTGCGGCTGGAGCACGGACCGGATCGGCGCGACGACGACCGAGACCGGCCCGGTCTCCGGGTCGTCGGCGCGCGGGTGCGCGAGGCGCCGCAGCACGGCGAGCCGGCGGCCCACGGTGTCGGAGCGGGGCGACAGGCGCTCGTGCGGCAGGGTCTCCCACGACGGGAACTCCGCGATCGTGTCCGACGGCAGCATGGTGCGCAGCGCGGCCGCCAGGTCCTCCGCCTCCCGGCCGGTCGCGGTGACCGCGAGGACGGTCCGCCCGGCGTCCCGGGCCAGCGCGGCGACGGCGAAGGGCCGCGCGGCGGGCGGGCCCACCAGGTCGATGTGCATCCGGTGGCCGTCACCGGCGGCCTTCACCGCTTCGTCGAGCGCCGGATCACGTACGACGACATCCAGCAGACCGTTCAGGCTCATGAAGGGCTTCCGTCCGGGTGAGGAGAAGGGCCTCTGACGGCCGGCTGCCGCCAGGGCGCGCTGCCCCGGGGGCAACGCGAAGGGCCCGACACGTGCCGGGGGTGGTCCCTGGGCCGGGCCGGATCAGGGAGCGCGGGCCGGTGCGTGCAGCTGCAAGGCGGAGGAAGGAGCCCACGCGGAGCGTAGGCGACTGACGACAACGCCGCAGATGTGCGTGCCGGCTCGTGCGAGCCCGGCCTGGCCCAGGGACCACCCCCGGAGGGCCGGGGGTTACTAGCGTACGACTCGGGGAAGGGCGCCGCTTGCGCGACGGGGGCCTCACAGGCCACACGACCGGCCCCGGCCCGCTCCGAGGAGCGGGCCGGGGCCGGTCGTGCCGGTGACTCTCACCCGTCCGTGGCGATCGCGTTCAGGACGTTCATCCGGCCCGCCCGGAAGGCCGGGACCAGGGCGGCGAACAGTCCGACGAAGGCGGAGGCGACGAACACCGTGAGGATGGTCGGCCACGGGATGTCCAGGACGCCCAGGCCCTCCAGGGCCAGCAGCTTCTGGGCCGAGGTGCCCCAGCCCATGCCCAGGCCGAGGCCGAGCAGGGCGCCGAAGAGGGCGATGACGACGGACTCCAGCCGGATCATCCGGCGCATCTGGCGGCGGGAGAGGCCGATGGCGCGCATCAGGCCGATCTCGCGGGTCCGCTCGACCACCGAGAGGGCCAGGGTGTTCACCACACCGAGCACCGCGACGATGATCGCCAGGGCGAGCAGGCCGTAGACGACGTTCAGGAGCTGGCCGATCTGGTCCTTCAGGTCCTCCTTGAAGTCGGCCTGGTTCTGGACCTTGTACGTCGGGTACTTCGCGAGCGAGTCCTTGAGCGCCGCGTAGGCCGCGTCCTCCTCGCCGTCCTTCGCCTTGGCGAACATGAGCATGTTCTGGGGCATCTTGGCGGCGGGGACGTACTGCTGGGCGGTCGAGGTGTTCATGTACATCGCGCCCTGGTCGAGCGACGTCTCGTCCGAGGTGACCGCGGCGACCTTCAGCTTCGCCGTGTCGCCTCCCGCGAACGCGACGGTGATCGTGTCACCGACCTTGACGCGGTGCGCGGTGGCGTAGTCCTCGCCCACCGACATGGAGTTCTCGCCGTACGCCTTCGCCAGGTCGCCGGAGAGGACCTCGCGCCGGACGTCCTGCTGGTAGCTCGGGTCGGCCGCCGTGACCTCCTGCTTCTTCGTCACGCCGTCCGGGGTGGTGAGCCTGGCGTCCAGGACCCGGTAGTGCGTGAGGTGCTCGATGCCGGGCGCGGCGGCCAGCGCCTCGGCGGCCTGCGGGACGATCGGCCGGCCGTTGCCCGACTGCACGATGAAGTCCGCCCCCACCGACTTGTCCAGCTCGTCCGTGGCCGAGGCGACCATCGAGGAACCGACCACGGACAGGCAGGCCACCAGGGCCAGGCCGATCATCAGGGCCGCGCCGGTCGCGCCGGTGCGGCGCGGGTTGCGCAGGGCGTTGCGCTCGGCGAGCCGGCCGACCGGGCCGAAGAACCGCAGCAGCACGGCGCTGAGCGCCCGTACGACGACTCCGGCGAGCAGCGGGCCGATGACGATGAAGCCGATCAGGGTGAGGACCACACCGAGCCCGAGGAAGGCGGAACCGTCGCTCGCCTCGTCGACCCGGGTCGTCCACCACAGGGCGGTCGCGCCGGCGCCGGTGAGGACCAGGCCGATGCCGGCCCTGACCCAGCCCGACGTGGCGTCCGCGGGGGTCCCGGCGTCGCGCAGGGCCGCCATGGGCGAGACCTTGCCGGCCCGGCGGGCCGGGACGTACGCGGCGAGGACGGTGACGATGATGCCGAGCGCGAGGCCGGTCACCGGGGTGGTCCAGGCGATGGTGAGGTCGTCGGTGGACAGCTCCATGCCGATGGCGCCCATCACCTTCATGAGCCCGACGGCGAGCCCGACCCCGGCGCCGACGCCGAGGATCGATCCGACGATGCCCAGGAGCACCGCTTCCAGCAGCACCGAGCGGTTGACCTGCTTGCGGCTGGAACCGATGGCCCGCATCAGGCCGATCTCGCGGGTGCGCTGGGCGACCAGCATCGAGAAGGTGTTGACGATCAGGAAGATGCCGACGAGGAAGGCGATCCCGGCGAAGCCGAGCATCGCGTACTTCATGACGTCGAGGAACGACCCCATGGAGTCCTTGTTCGCCGCCGCGGCCTCCTTCTGGGTCTGGAGCTTGTACGCGGCCGAGCCGCCGAGCGCCTCGGCGACGTTCTGCTTCAGCCGGCTGTCACTGACGCCGGGTGCGGCGGTGACGGAGAGGTGCGTGAAGGTGTCGGGGGCGCCGAGCAGGGCGCGCTGGGCGGTGGCGGTGTCGAGGTAGACGATCGCCGCGCCGGGGTTGGTCACCTTGAAGGTGGCGATGCCGCTGATCCTGCCGGTGATGTCGCCGGTGGCCGCGATGGTGCGCAGCTCGTCGCCGATCTTCAGGTGGTGCTTCTCGGCGGTGTCGGCGTCGACCATGACCTCGGTCGGGCCGCGCGGGGCGTGGCCGGAGGTGATCTCCATGGAGCGCAGGTCGTTCTGCGTCCAGTTGCCGGCGATGGTGGGGGCGCCGGTCTCGGAGCCCATGTTCTTGTTGTGGCTGTCGACGACGGTGACGGCCGAGCTGGAGACGCCGCCCTCGGCCTTCTTCACCCCGTCGGCCTTCGCGACCCGCGCCAGGACGGAGGCCGGCAGCGATTCCGGCTTGCCGTTCTTGGGGATGTCGTCGACCTCGGCGTTCTTCGGGCTCACGGTGACATCGGCCGAAGTCGCGGCGAAGAGCTTGTCGAACGTGGCGTTCATCGTGTCGGTGAAGACGAGCGTGCCGCAGACGAACGCCACCGAGAGCAGGACGGCGACGGCGGAGAGCGCCATGCGTCCCTTGTGCGCGAGGAAGTTGCGCATCGAGGTCTTCCAGACGGTCATGACGTCCGCCCGCGCGCGTCGAAGTCCTTCATGCGGTCCAGCACCTGGTCGGCGGTGGGGTTGTGCATCTCGTCCACGATGCGCCCGTCGGCGAGGTAGAGCACCCGGTCCGCGTAGGAGGCGGCGACCGGGTCGTGGGTGACCATGACGATGGTCTGGCCCAGCTCGTCCACGGACCTGCGCAGGAAGCTCAGGACCTCGGCACCGGCCCGGGAGTCCAGGTTTCCGGTCGGCTCGTCGCCGAAGATGATCTCCGGCCTGGCGGCGAGGGCGCGCGCCACCGCGACGCGCTGCTGCTGGCCGCCGGAGAGCTGGGTCGGCCGGTGCTTGAGGCGTCCGGCCAGGCCGACGGTCTCCACGACCTGGTCGAGCCAGGCGGCGTCGGGCTTGCGGCCGGCGATGTCCATCGGCAGCGTGATGTTCTCCAGCGCGTTCAGCGTCGGCAGCAGGTTGAAAGCCTGGAAGATGAACCCGATGCGGTCGCGCCGGAGCTGGGTGAGCTTCTTGTCCTTGAGCCCGGTGATCTCGGTGTCGGCGACGTGGATCTGTCCGGACGTCACGGTGTCGAGGCCGGCCAGGCAGTGCATCAGCGTCGACTTGCCGGAGCCGGACGGGCCCATGATCGCGGTGAACTGGCCGCGGGCGATGTCCACGTCGACGTGGTCGAGCGCGACGACCCGGGTCTCTCCGGTCCCGTACGCCTTGACGACCTGCCGCGCCCGCGCAGCCACGGCCGTACGCCCTCCAGTGCCCCCGTGCCTGGGAATGGTTACAGCCGTTGTCACGGTTTTTCTCCTATGTCGGTCAGCGACGGGGTGTCGCCGTCTGCTGTGAAGTCTGCTGTGGGGAGGGGGTCCGGCGCGCTGGTGCCCAGCGCAGTCTTCCGGTGGGGTTTTCCCCACCCCGTTCCCTCCGGTCCGCCCCTCGGGCGGTGTGTCCGCGGTGCCTGTGCGGTGCGTCGGTGTTGCCTGTGCGATGCGTCTGCGGTACGACAACCACGCTACGGAGAGACCCCGCCCCCGCACGTCCTCCACCGGGAGGAACGGCCCCTGGCTCGCTGTAAGGAGCTCCCCCTAGGGGGTTGGACCCCCGGGTGGACCCCGGTCTCAGGGACTCCACCCAGGGGTCCACGCCCCGGGGTGGAGACGGGCCGCTCCGGGCAGGGCTACCGGCGCCGGGGAGCCAGTGCCGCGCGGACGGCCGGGGTGAGGGCGGCGCGGGTCCCGGCCGGGGTGAGGGCGGCCGGGGTGGGGAGGGGGTTCAGATAGCGGGTGTAGATGATTCCGCCGAGCACGGTCACCACGGCGGTGGCGCGGGCGGTCGCGTCCGACCCCCCGAGAAATTCAACGAGCCGCCCCAGCAGCTCCGTTTCCAGGTAGTCGCGGACGGCCTCTGAGGCGGCCTCGCCCCCGCTCGCGAGCCGCCGGAAGTCGGCGTCCTCCCACAGGCCCGTCACCGCGTCGATGAGCCGTCCGGGCAGGGTGGCCGGGTCACCGCGCAGCACCTCGTCCACCGCCAGCGCCTCGGCGCACCCGACCTGCATCACCTCGGCGAACAGGCCGCGCTTTGACCCGAAGTGATACGAGATCAGGGCCGCGTCCACCCCGGCGGCCACGGCCACGGCGCGCAGCGTGGTGGCCCGGTAGCCGCGCTCCAGGAAGAGGGCCCGCGCCGCGACGACGAGCGAGGCGCGGGTCGGCGGGTTGCCCCGGGGGCGGCCACGGGTCCGGGCGGGGGCGGCCTGGGCGTTATTCATCAGCGTTGAGCCTGCGGCGCGTGATCCGCACAGTCAAGGCGTTCCCACCGCACCCCGCAGGAAGCAGCCCACACCATGCGCATCACGCTCTTCGGCGCCACCGGCCCGACCGGACGCCATCTCACCGGGCAGGCCGTCGCCGCCGGTCACGAGGTCACCGCCGTCGTCCGCCGCCCCGGTTCGCTGCCGGCCCGCCCCGGGGTCACCCAGGCCGTCGCCGACGCCACCGACCCGGCGGCCGTGGACGCGGCGGTCGAGGGGGCGGACGCGGTCCTGTCCGCGCTCGGCGCCCGCTTCAGCAAGGCGCCCGTCACCCTGTACTCGCAGAGCGCGGCGGCCATCACCCGGGCCATGAACCGGCACGGCGTGGGGCGGCTGCTGGTCGTCAGCTCCAGCATCGCCGACCCCTCGTGGCGGCCCACCGGGGCGCACTTCTTCAACCACGTGCTCGACCCGCTGGTGAACCGGCGCCTGGGCCGCACCCTGCACGCGGACATGCGCCGCATGGAGGACATCGTCGGCCGCACGGCCCTCGACTGGACGCTGGTCCGCCCGTCGGGCCTCTTCGAGCACCCCGCCGTCACCGACTACCTCACCGCCCCGTCCAGCGCCGACGGCGTCTTCACGGCCCGCTCCGACCTCGCCGCGAGCATGCTGCGCGAACTGGACGAACGACGCCATGTGCGTACGGCCATGGGCGTCGTCACGACCGCGGTGAAGCCGAACATCGCCAAGCTCATCTGGAACGAGGGCGTGAGGAAGAAGTGAGCCCGGACCGGCCCCGGCTCACCGCCGCCGCCCACGACTTCCTCGCCCTCGACCGCACGGCCACCCTCACCACCCTGCGCCCCGACGGCACCCCGCACGTGGCCCCGGTCCGCTTCACCTACGACGCGGCCACCGGCCTCGCGCGGGTGACCACCCGGGCCGCCACCCGCAAGGCGCGGAACGTGTCGGCGGGCGGCCCGGTGGCCCGGGTCGCGCTCTGCCAGGCGGACGGCTTCCGCTGGATCACCCTCGAAGGCCGGGCCTCGGTGACCGGCGATCCCGTACGGCTGGCGGAGGCGGTACGCCGCTACACCGCCCGCTACGGGGCGGCCCCGCCCGGTCCGCCGGACCTGACGGTCATCGAGATCACCGTCGACCGGTTCCTGAGCCTCAACGTGTGAATTCCCCTGTGAAGAAAGCGATGTGACGCACTCCCATGCCCACCGTTCCCGTTCTCGGCACCACCGTCCACTACCGCGAGTCCGGCGACCCCGACGGCCTGCCGTTCGTCTTCCTGCACGGCAACCCGACCTCCTCCCACCTCTGGCGCAACGTCCTGCCGGGGGTGGCCGCGCCCGGCCGCCGGCTGCTGGCTCCCGACCTCATCGGCATGGGCGAGTCCGGCAAACCCCGGCTCGCCTACTCCTTCGAGGACCACGCCCGCCACCTCGACGCCTGGTTCGACGCGCTCGGCCTGGACGGGGCCGTGCTGATCGGCCACGACTGGGGCGGCGCCCTCGCCTTCGACCGGGCCGCCCGCCTCCCCGGAAGCGTCCGCGCGCTCGCCTTCATGGAGACGATCGTGAAGCCGCTGTACGGTGACGAGTTCCCGCCCGCCGGACGCGAACTGTTCACCCTGCTCCGTACGCCCGGAGTGGGCGAGCGCATGATCCTGGAGCAGGACGCGTTCATCGAGGGGCTGCCGGCCACGCTCGCCACCCCGCTCGACCCGGCCGACCTCGACGTCTACCGCCGCCCCTTCCCCACCCCGGAGAGCCGCCGCCCGATTCTGGCGTGGACGCGGATGATGCCGCTGGACGGTGAGCCCGCCGATGTCGTGGCCCGCATCGAGCGCTACGACGCCTGGCTGGCCGCGAGCCCCGAAGTGCCCAAGCTGCTGGCCGCGTTCGAGCCGGGCCCGGGTGCCATGACCGACGCGGCGACCGTGGCCTGGTGCGAGGCGAACATCGCGGGTCTGGAGGTCTCCCGGCACGGACCGGCCGGCCACCACGCCCCGGAGGACCGGCCGGAGGAGCTGGCAGCGGCGATCTCCGGGTGGGCGGACCGCCACGGACTCGGGCGCCCGCCGGTCACCGGCTGACCCGGCCCGCCGCCTCGTCGAGCAGCGCCGACTCCGTCTCGTCCAGGTTGAGTTCGGCAGCGAGCGCCGAGTCCTGGACGGACGCCGGGCGGCTGGCTCCCGGTACCGGGACCATCGCCGGTGACCGGGCCAGCAGCCAGGCCAGGGCGACCCGCTGGGGGCTCACTCCGCGCGCGGCGGCGACGCGGTGGAAGGCGGTGCCTTCGGAGGCCGGCCCAGACGGGCCGTCGAGCGCGCTGCGGGAGATGCCGCCCAGCGGGCTCCACGGCAGGAAGGCGAGGCCCGCGCGTTCGCTCAGCCGGAGCTCGGGCTCACTGCCCCGCACGGCGGGCGAGTACTGGTTCTGTACGGAGACCAGGGCGTCGCCGAGGATGGCCCGGGCCGCGCGGATCTGCCCGGTGGTCACGTTGGAGATCCCGGCGGCGCGGATCGTACCGGCGTCGAACAGATCCCGGAGCGCGCCGACGGAGTCCGCCCACGGCACCCCGGGGTCCGGCTTGTGCAACTGGTAGAGGCCGATGGCCTCGACGCCCAGGCGCCCGGCAGACTCCTCGGCGGCCCGCCTGAGGTGCTCGGGGGCGCCGTTGACGGTCCAACTGCCGTCGCCGGGCCGTCCGCGCCCGCCCTTGGTGGCGACCAGCACGCCGGAGGTGTCGCCGCCGTAGCTCCGCAGCGCGCGGGCGACGAGGCGCTCGTTGTGGCCCCGCTCACCGGCGTACCAGTGGTAGCTGTCGGCGGTGTCGATGAGGGTGATGCCCGCGTCGAGCGCGGCGTGGACGGTGGCCACGGCATGCCGCTCGTCGGGGCGTCCCTCGATGGAGAGCGGCATGGCCCCGAGCCCGATGGCACTGACCTTCAGCTCTCCGATGGTGCGGTGACGCATGGCGTACTCCTCAGGTGGCGGGGGCGGCGGCCGCTTCGGCGACGGCGGTGGGCAGCCAGTCGGCGGTACGGGAGAAGACGAAACCCAGCTCCTTCGCACGGCGGTTGCTCATCGCGTAGAACCGGTCGAAGGAGAACGGGCCCGTCGGCTCGTCCGGGGCGGCGGTCCGGTGCACGGCCCGCCCGCCGCTCTCGGCCGCGATGGCGGCGGTCAGGCCGGTCACGTCGAGCAGGCCGTCGGAGCAGGCGTTCAGCGGACCGGTGAAGCCGGTGGCCGTGGCGGCCCAGTGGAGCAGCCCGGCCAGCTCCGCGTAATGGATGAAGACAGTGGGCCGCTCCTCGCGGTGTACGGCGATCTCCTCGCCCCGGCCGACCCGCTCCACGTAGTACGCCAGGCGGCCCGTGAACTCCTGTGTGCCGCCGCCGAGTACGTGGGCGCTGCGCACGGAGGCGAAGGCGAAGCGGCCCTCCCGGGTGAACACCGCCTCGGCCTGCCGCTTGCCCTCGGCGTAGTGGGCCTCCAGGTACGCCGCGTCGTGCCACGGCAGGTCCGGCCGTACCCGCCAGCCGGCCGGGTCCACCTGTCCCTCGGCCACGGGGACGCCGGGGGCGACGGGCGGCAGCGCGGCCGTCGCCGGGTCATAGACCTCGATGGTGGAGGTCATGACGTACCGCGCGGTGCGGCCCCCGAAGACGCGGACGGCGCTCGCGGCCTGGACCGGGGTGTAGCAGACCTGGTCGACGACCACGTCGAAGGTGCGGTCCCCGAGCACGGCGGTGAGGGCGGCCTCGTCGTCACGGTCCACGACGAGGTGCTCGGCGCCCGGGGGCGGCGGGGCGGAGCCGCGGTTCACGACCGTGACCAAGTGCCCGGCCTCCAGCAGCCGTTGGACCAAAAGCTTTCCGAAGTACCGGCTTCCGCCGATGACGCAGATCCTTTGCATGCCTCCATCCTGGAGACGTACCGTCAGCAGCAGAAGTACCGTCCTGCTGTACCCGTATGAAGGAAAACTGTTGATCGATGTGCAGCGGCTCCGCGTGCTGCGGGCCGTGGCCGAGCACGGCAGCTTCAACCGGGCGGCCGCCGCCCTGCGGCTCACCCCCTCTGCCGTCTCCCAGCAGGTGGCCGCCCTGGAGCGCGGCCTCGGCACCCAGGTCGTGTCGCGCAGTACCCGCGGGGTCACCCTGACCCCGGCGGGCCGGATCATGGTCGGCGCCGCCGAGTCGGTCGCCGCCGAACTCGCCCACGCGCAACGGCAGGTCGGCGAGCTTGCCACGGGCCGGACCCAGCTCACCGTCGCCACCTTCACCAGCGGGGGCCGGCTGCTGCTCCCCGGCGCCCTCACCGAACTGACGGCGGCCCACCCGGGCACGGTCGTCCACATCCGGGAGTACGAGCCCGAGGACAGCCTCCCGCTGGTCCGCCAGGGTGCCGTGGACCTCGCGCTCGCCTACCACTTCGACGGCCCGCTGCCCGGCGGGCCGGGGCCGGAGTGGACCCCGCTCATGGACGACCCGCTGCACGTCGTGCTGGGGCGCCACCACCGCCTCGCTACCCGGGACAGCCTCGACATCGCCGAACTGGCCGGTGAGCCCTGGGTGCTGGGCTGCCTGAAGACGGAGGCGTACCTGCGCCGCTACGCCGGGCGGGCCGGGTTCGCCCCGGACATCCGGGCCACGACGACCGACTACTTCTTCGCCCGGTCGCTGGTCGCCGCGGGCATGGGCGTCTCGCTGATCCCGTCCGTCGCGCTGACCCCGGACATCCCCGGCCTGCGCACCGTCCCGGTCGGCCCTCCGGCCCCGGCCCGGCACATCGGCGCCGCGACGCTCGGCCATCCCCGCGCCCGCGTCCAGGTCACCGCCCTGATCCGGGCACTGCGGAAACAGGCCGCGGCATGGCGGGAGCGGCCCGCCGGCTGACGGACCGCTCCCGGTGCGTACGGCTCAGCCCTTGGCCGCCGCCGTCTCCGGGGCGGCCGGGGTGTCCGCCGCGTCCGAGGAGGTGGCGGAGCCCCGTACCGCAGGGATGAAGGCGGAGATCGCGACCGCGATCAGGGCGACCACGCAGCCGAGGACCAGGCCCGTGCGGAAGCCGGACTCGGAGGTGAAGGTGTAGCCGCCCGCCTCGGTGGTCATCTGGGCGAGGACCGCGCCGATCACGGCGGCGCCGACCGAGGTGCCGAGGGCGCGCATGAGGGTGTTGAAGCCGTTGGCGGCGGCGGTCTCGGAGGCCGGTACCGCGCTCATGATGAGGGCGGGCATCGCCCCGTACGCGAGGCCGACGCCGCTGCTGCTGACCATGAGGAACAGCATCAGGCCCCAGGCGGAGCCCATCAGCAGGATGCCCAGGCCGTAGGCGGCGGCGATGACGAGAACGCCGGAGATCAGGGTGAACTTCGGGCCGCGGGCGTCGGTGAGCTTCCCGCCGAACGGGGAGACGACCATCATCATGATGCCGCCGGGGGCCATCCACAGACCGGCCTGGAGCATCGTCTGGCCGAGCCCGTAGCCGGTGGCCTCGGGGAACTGGAGCAGCTGGGGCGCGATCAGCATGCCCGCGTACATGCCGAAGCCGACGAAGAGCGACGCGATGTTGGTGATGAGCACCCGGGGGCGGGCGGTGGTACGCAGGTCCACCAGCGGGTCCGTGGTGCGCAGCTCCCAGAGGCCCCAGGCGAGGAGGATCACCACGGCGGCGGCGAACAGGCCGATGGTCGTCCCGGAGGCCCAGCCCCAGTCGGCGCCCTTCGAGACCGCGAGGAGCAGGCAGACCAGGCCGGCCGCCAGGCCGATCGCACCGGGCACGTCGAAGCGCTGCCCCTTGGCGCCCGCCGGGACGTCCGGGATCACGGCCCAGATCAGCGCGCAGATCGCGACGGCCAGCACGGCCGAGCCCCAGAACAGCACGCGCCAGCTGGCGTACTGCGCGACCGCCGAGGCGATCGGCAGGCCGAGCGCGCCGCCGATCCCGAGCGAGGCGCTGACCAGGGCGATGGACGAGCTCATCTTCTCCGGCGGCACCACGTCGCGCAGCAGCGCGATCCCGAGCGGGACCATGCCCATGCCCATGCCCTGGAGCCCGCGCCCGACGATCATCGGGACGACGGAGGACGAGAGCGCGCAGACCACCGAGCCGGCGATCAGCGGCACCGAGCAGGCGAGCAGCATCCGCCGCTTGCCGAGCAGGTCGCCGAGCCGGCCGGAGACCGGCACGCACACCGCGGAGACCAGCAGGGTCACGGTGATGACCCAGGCCGCGTTGGAGGACGAGGTGTCCAGGATCTTGGGCAGTTCCGCGATGAGGGGCGTGACCAGCGTCTGCATGACCGCTGCCACGGTGCCGGCGAAGGCCAGGGTGGCGACGACGGCGCCTGTCCTCGCCGGCGGCTGGGGGGCATCCATGAGGGGGGCTCCTTGGGGCGTGGTCCCGCCTGCCGGGACAGCGACATGCATCGTACATGCTCAATGTGTCATACACATTATGTGCCACGTACACACTCCGTGCGAGAATGGGCCGCCGCTCACCAGCAGCAGAAGCAGGAGGCCGCAGCCATGCCCAGGCCCACGGAAGAGGTGGAGTACGAGCAGATGCTGCTCGGCCGCCACAGCCTCGCCGACCACCGCGGCGGACGCCACAAATACGCCCTCCTCGACCGCAGCGCGTACATCCTGCTGAGCCGGCTCCGCGTCCAGGGCCCCATGTCCAACGGCGAACTCAGCGACGCCTTCGGCCTCGACGCCTCCACCCTCAACCGCCAGACCGCCGCCGTGGCCCGCGCCGGGCTCGCCGAACGCATCCCGGACCCCGACGGCGGCATGGCCCGCAAGTTCCGCATCACCGACGCGGGCGCCCGGCTCCTGGACGCGGAACGCGAACGCGTCGTGCGCTCGCTGGACCAGGTCATGCACGACTGGCCCGACGAGGACATCGCGGCCTTCGCCGGCTACCTCAAACGCTTCAACAGCAGCATCGAAGAGCTCTCGTGCCGCCCCTGGCCCCGCCCCTGAGCGGCCGTCAGCCCCGGGACCGCTCCTGCGCGGGCACCCGCGCGTCCTCCTCCTGCGAGGGCTCCGGCGCGGGCTCCGCCGCCGGGGACACCCGGCCCGTCAGCGCCGCCAGCGAACTGCGCACGTGGGCCATGTGGGCCTGGACCTCCTCGCGGCCCTCCTCGTGCTCCCGCAGGATGCGCTCGGTCTCGCGCACCACCCGCTCCTCGCGCACCCGCGCCCGCGCGATCAGCTCCGCCGCCCGCGCCTCCGCGTCCTCCTGGCCGTGCCGCGCGGCCTCCTCCGCCTCCGCCCGGGCCCGGCGCGCGGCGGCCAGCTCCGCCTCCGCGCGCTCCATCAGCCCGGCGTGCTCCGCCGCCTGCGCCGCCTCGGCGTCCGCCAGCTCCCGCTCCGCCGCCTTCTGCCGCTCGGCGTGCTCCTGCTCCTGGTGCGCCAGCACGCTCGCGGTACGGCTGCGGGTCGCCGCCATCGCGGACTCCGCCTCCTCGCGCAGCCCCGCCGCCTCCGTGCGCGCAGCCTCCAGCGCCTCACCGGCCGCGCTCTCCGCCGCCGCCACCAGCTCACCGGCCGCGCTCTCCGCCGCCGCCCGGACCGCCTCCGCGTCCGTGCGCGCCGCGTCCCGCAGGGCCCGCGCCGCCGCGTCCGCCTCGTCCCGGAGCGCCTGCGCCGCCTCGCGCGCCGCGCCCAGGAGCGCCCCGGCCTCCTCCTCCGCCAGCGCCAGGATCCCCAGCGCCCGCTCCCCCAGCGGCCCGTAGTCCGGCGGAGCCAGCCGCGCCACGGCCTCGTCGAGCCGGGCCGACTCCGCCGCCAGCTCCTCCACGCGCTCCGTCAGCCGGGCCACCTGGGCCACGGCCCCGTCCCGCTCGGCCGACAGCTCCGCCACGAAGCGGTCCACCTGCTCCGGGCGGTACCCACGGCCCCGTACACCGACGAACCCGTACGCGGACCCCGGTGCAGAACTCATCCCTGACGCCTCTTTCCCATCATCCCGGCTGCGGTGCTCCGGCCATCGAGCATGACGTCAAGGATGCGGCAATTGGTCGGGAAGTCTGAATCGATGCGGCGCTTTCCGGACGGAAGCGACCGGCATCACATACCGCAAAGGCGTGGTGCCCGGCCCCCGAAAGGGACCGGGCACCACGCCTTTGCGTACGGAACGGTCAGATCAGCCCGTCCCACATCTGTTCCAGGAGCACCGACCACCAGCTCTCCGGCGACGCCAGCGCCGCCGCGTCCAGCGCCACCAGCTGCGCCTGGAAGTCCACCGTCCAGCGGCCCGCCTGCTCCGGGTTCAGCCCGTACCGCAGCCGCCACATCCGGCCCAGCAGCGCCATGCAGCGCACGAACTCGGGCAGCCCCGTGTTCACGAACTGCGGCGGCACCGGCGCACCGCCCGGACCCGCCTCCACCGGCACCGCCACGATGTGCGCGGTCCCGTACTGGACGCAGATCGCCCGGCCGAAGTCCGAACCCATCACCAGATACGACCCCGCGTCCGACGCGGGCTGCACCTGCCGCTGGGCCGCCAGCTCCGCCAGCGTCGGCACCACCGGCTGACCCGGCTGCGCCCAGAAGAACGGCCCGAAGTCGGCGGGCAGCCCCGCCCACACCAGGGTCCGCCCCACGATCTCCGGCACGCCCTGACGGGACACCGCGCGCTGGTCGAAGCGGAGGACACCCTGCGGACCGAAGGTCTGCATCATCTCCTCGGCCAGCGCCTCCGGCGGCACCGGCGGCGCGGGCTGCATCTGCGGCAGCGGCGCCCGCACCGGAGCGGGCCGCGCGGGCCCGTCCGCCACCTGGTGCAGCTCACCCTGATGCGTCAGCAGATGCTGCATGCCCTGCTGCCGGCTCGCGTGGTCCGTGCCGTACGGGGCGACGGAGGTGATCCGCACCTGCGGCCAGGTCTCCCGGATCATCCGGGCGCAGTAGCCGCCGGGCAGCTCACAGGACTCCAGCTCCGTGTGCAGCTCGATCACCTGCTGCGGCGGCACGTTCATCGCCCGCAGCTCGTGCAGCATCTGCCACTCCGGGTGCGGCGTACCCGGCGCCGAACGGCGGATCAGCTGCTGCTCGCTGCCGTCCGGCGCCCGGAAACGCAGCACCGCCTGGTAGCCCGGACCCACGGTCGGCTGACCGGCCGGCGCCTGCGGATAGCCGTACGCGGGCGGCGCGCCCACCGGCGCACCGGGCGGACCCGGCGGCTGCGGCGCGCCCGGACCGGTCTGCGCCGGACCCGCGAGCATCGTCGCCGCGTGATGCACCCCGCCCGGGCCGGGCGGAGGCGTCGCCCCCTGCGGCGGCGGAGGCGGCTGCTGCCCGACGGGCGCGCCGGGGACTCCGGGCGGACCGGGCGGCTGGGGCGCGCCCGGCACACCCGGCGGGCCGGGCGGCTGCGGGATGCCCGCGCCGGACGACGCGTCGGCGAACATCGTGGCCGCCTGGTGCACCCCGCCACCGGCGGGCGGCGGCGTCGGCGGACCGGGCGGCTGCGGGGCGCCGGGCGGGCCCAGCTGGGAGACGAGCTGCGTCGGCACATAGCCGCCCGCGGGCGCGCCGGGCGCACCCGGACCCGAGGGCGGCGGCACCGGGGCACCCGGCCGGGCACCCGGGGTGCCGGGGGCACCGGGCGGCGGCGGAGGCGTGTTCCCCCGCGCGGCGCGCGGCGGAAGGGCCGCCTTGCTCGTCGCGGCGTCGGCGATGTCCCCGGCCCCGGGGCCGCCGGGCGGACCGGGAGGCGGGGTGTGCTGGGCGGGCGGGGGCGTGCGCTGGGCGGGGGGCGGCGTGTGCTGGGCAGGGGGCGGCGTGTGCTGCCCCGGGACCGGCGGACCGGGCACGGCGGTCCCGGGCACGGGCGGACCCGGCACGGCGGTCCCCGGCACGGGCGGACCCGGCACCGGCGGGCGCTCGCCGCCCAGGCTCGGCGCGATCGCGGTCTTCGGGAGCGCGCTGCCGCCCGACATCAGCGCCGTCGGAGCGTCCGCCGGGACGACCGGGGGCAGCCCCTCCTCGTCGTCGGCGCCCGACAGCGGCGGCGCGAACACCGTCGCCGGAAGCGCCACCTCCGCGTCGTCCGAGTCCGCGTTCACATCGGTGCCCGCCCACGGCGTGGCCCCGACGGGCGGCTGGAGCGAGGAGGCCGGTACGCCGTCCGAAGCGGTCGGCTCGTACGCCACCGAACCGCCCTGCGAGGGCGTCGAGGGCGACGGGATCGGGGCGGGCGGCGGGAAGGACGACGGAGCCTGGGGCGCGGGCGGCGGGGTGTCGTCCCGCTCCGCACGCCGGTCCGGGATGCCCAGCTTGTCCGCCGCCTCCTGGAGCCATTCCGGCGGACTCAGCAGGAACGACGTCTGGTTCAGGTCCACCCGCTCGGGCGGCGCCGGAGCGGCCGGCGGCACTTCCTGCGAGCCGTACTCCTCCTCGTACCGCCGGATCACCTCACCGACCGGCAGCCCGGGCCACAGCGTCGCCTCACCGCTGTCCCGCGCGATCACCAGCCGCTGACGGCCACCGTCGGAGACCGGTCCGTCCGCACGGTCCTCGGCCCACACCACGAATCCGAGTTCGAATTCACGTACGCACACCTCACGATGCTGGTACGCCGGAACGTCACCGTTCACCCACTCCTCAGCGCGTTCCTGCGCCTGAGCGAAGGTCACCATCGCGCTCACCCCTCCACCGGGACGGCCTGCGCGAAGCCGCCGTCCACCATCAGGTTCGCCACCGTCTCCAGCTCCGGCGGATTGCCCGCCAGCCGCTGGAGGAACGCGTCGAAGTCCTCACCGCACGGCAGCAGCAGCCGGTCCACCCGCTCCTGCACCGTCCAGCCGTCACGGTCCCGGACGTCGTCGTACGCGCAGAACCACACCGAACCCAGGGCCGCGCCGCGCACCTTCACCGCGAGCAGACCGCCCTGCACGAAGGCCACCCCGAGGTAGTCCTTCGTCAGGTGGTCACGCAGGCACTTGTTGACGTACACCAGGTCGTTCACGGCGGCCTCCTCGCGCACCGTGAAGAACGGCTGGTCGATCAGGAGACCCAGCTCCGCGTCGAGCGCCGTGCCCACCGGGGCCGAACCGCCGGCCGCCTTCAGGAACGAGCGGTACGCGCCCGGCAGCCGGTAGCCGAGGTCCTCCTCGACACCCAGGATCTGCTGCTCGGTCACCGCCACGGCGCCCTTGGGCAGCCGGAAGTGCGCGGGGCGCGTCTCCTGGAGCGGGCGCGTGCCCCGCTTGTCCTGGTCGACCTCCGTGGACGCCAGCCCGCCGTGGTGGCGCAGCAGCGCCTTCACCTCGACCGGGATCAGCTCCATCCGGCGGCCGCCCGGCACGTGGTGCCAGGTCCAGCCGTGCGGCGTCGCGACCGGCGGGATCGTGTCCCACAGCTCGTGCCCGGCCTCGGCCAGCGCCGCGTTCGCGGACACGTAGTCCGTGAGCCGCAGCTCGTCCACACCGAAACCCTGCGGAGGCTCCGCGATCTCCGCCGCGGCGCGCGCGTACGGCGAGAAGTCCGGACAGCCGTTCTCGTCCATCCGCACCCCTCTGGGGTGCCGGGACGCCCGGACCGGGTCCGGGAAGTGCACGAGCTGCCCGGCGTAGGCCGCGTTCGGTGGCGCGGCTTGCTGCCCGAGCCGACCTGTCGTCATGGCGGTTGCCCCCTGCTGCGTCTGGCTGATGAGGACCGACCTGCCCAGGAGGCGGTCCAGGCACAGCCTAAGCGGTGTCACCCGTACGGGGACCGGCCCCGCCATCCCTGGGCCACAACCGTCACCAAACGTCACAACGGAGTGACGGAAGAGCGACGGGAGCGCCACCGAACCGCGACACGCAGACACGTTTCAGCGACCCAGCTTTCACAGGACCCGTCACATTTGGCAGGCTGTCACCCGCATACACGGGGGCGTGCACACTAAGCAGCGGCCGCTGCGGGCACGGGAGGGACACAGCACCATGCACACCGCACACTCTGCACAGACCGTCACGACCGGGGACCCACGACTCAGCTGGAGCAGCACCGAGAAGGGCCCCGCGCCCCGGCTCGGCCAGCGCCGCGACGGCATCCTGCCCGCCGTCGCCGCCGCCCTGTCCGTACGGGGCGAAACACTCACCTGCACCGCCGGCAAGGGCGACCAGCCGCCGGTCCTGCACCACCTCGTCCAGGACTTCCTGGACACCCTCCCCAGCGCGCAGCGCGAACGGTTCACCGGCCGCTGCCCCGAGGCCATACTCCTCTCCCGGCACCTCACCGCCGCCGAGGCCGGGCGCTCCAAGCGCGCCCAGCGCAAGCCCCTCACCAACGGCGAGGCCCGCCGCGCTCTGAAGCACGCCCGGCTCACCGCCCGCCGCATCCGCGAGGACGGCGACCCGCTGCACGGCACCTACGCGGCACCCTGCCGCTCCTGTGCCGTCATGCTCGCCCACTTCGGCGTGCGCCCGGTCGACCTCGCCGCGAGCGGCGCGGCCACCACCGCAGAGAAGAGCTGACCGCGCCCATGCACGACCGCACCGACCTGCCCCGGCAGACCGGCCCCGACCGCCAGTCCGCCACCCGCTTCCCCGTCGCCGTCGACGCCGCCCTGCGGCACGCCGGCTGGGCGCCCGGCCGCTGGGACATCCGCCAGGCCGAGGAGTGGGCCGACGCCCTGCGCTCGCACGCCTCGCCCGCCGGGCACCAGCACGCCGTCTTCCCGGCGGCGGTCGAGGCGTGGGCCGAGTTCGGCGGCCTCCACATCACCGCCACCGCGCCGGGGCGCCAGATCGCGCCGCCGGCCGTCCGCATCGACCCGCTCAGCGGGCTGCACCTCGCCCGCACCCTGGGCGACCTCGGCCGCGCGCTGGCGACCGAGGTGGCGCCGCTCGGCGAGGAGGGCGACGGGCAGGCCGTCCTGGCGATCGACCTGGCCGGGCGGGTGTACTCCATCGACCACACCGGGGACTGGTACCTCGGCCAGGACATCGACACGGCGCTGGCGACGCTGGTGACGGGGTTGCAGCCGGAGCGGTTGGTTTCGGGCTGAGCCGGGGTCTCCGGCGCGCGGGTTCACGCCGGGTGCGCGGTCACCACCGCGAGGGTTCCGTCCTCAAACGCCGGACGGGCTTGAGATGCCGCCGCCGGACGGGCTCGGGATGGTGCCGCCGTCCGGCAGGACCGCCGACACCCGGAAGCCGCCCGCGTCCGTGGGGCCCGAGACGAAGACGCCGCCCAGGGCGAGGACGCGTTCGCGCATGCCGACCAGGCCGTTGCCGCCGCTGGGCAGGCCCGCGTCCGCCGTCGCCGCGTCCGTCGGGCCGTTCTCCACCTGCATGGCGACCTCGGCGCCCCGGTGCGCCAGCCGCACCCACGTCTTCGCGCCCGCCGCGTGCTTGTGGACGTTGGTCAGGGCCTCCTGCACCACGCGGTACGCCGTCTGCTCGACCTCGGGCGCGTAGGCGCGGGCGGAGCCCTCGACCGAGAGCTCGACGGTCATGCCGGCGGCGCGCGACTGGCCGACCAGCGCCTCCATCTCGTCCAGCCGCGGTCCGTCCTCCGCCGCGGCCTGGGCCGCCCGGCCCACGGAGGCCAGCGGCACCTGCTCCACCCGGGCGGGCGCCGGATCACCGGTGCGCAGGACGCCCAGCATCTCGCGGAGCTCGGTGAGCGCCTGGCGCCCCATGTCGCCGACCAGGGCCGCGTTGCGCACGGCCTTCGCGGGGTCCTTGGGCGCCACGGCCTGGAGCGCCGCCGCGTGCACGACCATCAGGCTCACCCGGTGGGCGACCACGTCGTGCATCTCGCGGGCGATCCGGGTCCGCTCCTCCGTACGGGCCCACTCGGCCCGCTCCTCGGCCCGGTCCGCGAGCAGCGACAGCTCCCGCTCCAGGGAGTCCGCGCGCTCCCGCAGGCTCTCCATCAGCCGGCGCCGTGCCCCTATGTACAGCCCGAACAGGACCGGCGGGGCGGTCAGCCCGACGGCCATGAAGAGGGACAGCATGGGCACGTACCAGTCGCCGGGCCCGAAGTCGGCGTTCTCGTTCACGCCCTGGCGCAGCCGTACGTACGTCACGATGAACGTCCCCACCAGGGACATGCTCATCAGCACCGCGGTGATCCGCCGGGGCACCTCGGACGCGGCCAGCGTGTACAGGCCGACGAGGCCCATCAGGAAGCCCATCTCGGCGGGCGTCGTCGCGATCGAGACCAGCACCACGGCGATCGGCCACCGCCGCCGCACCAGCAGCACGGCCCCCGCGATCAGCCCGAACACCACCCCGAAGGGCACCGGAAGCCCGGAGTCCCCCGCGAAGTCCACCCCTTCGAGCCCGCACTCCAGCGCCGAAACGAGCGCGAGCCCCACATCCAGCGCGACACTCCGTCGCCGTTCCCACCACCAGTAGCCACGGGTGGTCGGACCCGCCGCTTCCCGGTCTTCCCCCGTTGCGGTCATGGCATCCAGCGTACGGGCGCCCGCATCCCATTTTCGGGTGACCTGCACAGCACGTCGTACGTTCGATCGGAGACCGAATGGTGAACAACCGCCCGAAATAACGAATCGACCGCCCATTCGACCCGGACGTCCGGATTCCGGACAACGCTTGGCGCATGACGGAAATCACGAGCAAGTACGCGGATTTCGAGGACCTGCGCGAGCACGCGGTCGCGTTACGGCGTGAGGGGTTGAGCCGCCGCCAGATCCGGGACCGGCTGCACGTCGACAACAACGACATCCTCAACCGCCTGCTGCAGGGCGAGCCCGCACCGGAGTGGACGAAGCGCCCGCGAGCCAAGGACGACCTGAGGGCGAAGGCGCGGGAGTTGCGCCTTGAGGGGAAGACGTACGACCGGATCCAGGTGGAGCTGGGGTGCTCGAAGAGTTCGATCTCGCTGTGGGTGCGGGACCTGCCGAAGCCGCCGAGACGCTCACGCGAGGACGCCTCCGCCATCGCCAGACGCGGTTGGGAGGCCACTCTTGAGCGGCGCGAGGCAGAGCGACAGCAGACCAAGCGCGACGCGGCCGCCGAGATCGGAACGATGACCGAGCGGGAGTTGTTCGTCCTCGGGGTCGGGCTCTACTGGGCCGAAGGCACCAAGGCCAAGCCCCACCGCCGCCAAGAGCGGGTGACGTTCGTCAACAGCGACCCGCACATGATCCGCGTCTTCCTGGCCTGGCTCCGCCTCTTGAAGGTCCCACCCGAGCACCTGCGGTTCCACGTACACATTCACGAGTCGGCTGATGCATCTGACGCCGAGCGTTTCTGGAGAGAGGAAGTGGGACGGCCCGGCACCTTCGGCAAGACCACGCTGAAGACGCACAACCCCACCACCAACCGCAAGAACACCGGCGAGGGTTACCACGGTTGCCTGGTGGTGCGCGTGAACAAAAGTGCTGAGCTGTACCGTCGCATCGAGGGCTGGTGGTGCGGCATAGTGGGTGCTGCAGAACGAGCCGATCAAGAAAATCGGACATAGCGGTAAAATAATCCCGGGTCGTCTAATGGCAGGACAAATGGTTTTGGTCCATTGAATGAGGGTTCGATTCCTTCCCCGGGAGCCCTTCACCGCGGGCCCCGACCAATCCGGTCGGGGCCCGCGCCCATGTCCGGGCGGACGCCCCCCGGTATCCTGCGGATGTCCACCACCCGAAGCCGAAGGGCCTATTCGTGAGCTCCGTACGCCCGGCAGCCGTCGTCGTCCTCGCAGCGGGTGAGGGCACCCGCATGAAGTCGAAGACCCCCAAGGTTCTGCACGAGATCTCCGGGCGCTCGCTCGTCGGTCATGTCGTCGCCGCCTCCCGTGAGCTGGACCCCCAGCACCTCGTCGTGGTCGTGGGCCACGCGCACGAGCAGGTCACCGCCCACCTCACCGGCGCCGACGCGCAGGTGCGTACCGCCTACCAGGCCGAGCAGAAGGGCACCGGGAACGCGGTGCGGGTCGCGCTCGACGAGCTGGGAGGGGTCGTCGAGGGCACCGTCGTCGTCGTGTGCGGGGACACCCCGCTGCTGGCCGGCGAGACGCTGGCCGCGCTCGCCGCCACGCACACCACCGACGGCAACGCCGTCACCGTGCTCAGCGCCGAGGTCCCCGACTCCACCGGCTACGGGCGGATCGTGCGCGACGCGGTCTCCGGCGCGGTCACCGAGATCGTGGAGCACAAGGACGCGAGCGACGAGCAGCGGGCGATCCGGGAGATCAACTCCGGGGTGTTCGCGTTCGACGGGAAGCTCCTCGCCGAGGCGCTCGGCCAGGTGCGGACGGACAACAGCCAGGGCGAGGAGTACCTCACCGACGTGCTGTCGATCCTGCGCGAGGCCGGGCACCGGGTCGGCGCCTGCGTGGCGGGCGACCACCGGGAGATCCTGGGCATCAACAACCGCGTCCAGCTGGCGGAGGCCCGCCGGCTGCTGAACCAGCGGCTGCTTGAGCGCGCCATGACGGCCGGTGTGACCGTGGTCGACCCCGGCTCGACGCTGATCGACGTCACGGTGACCTTCGAGCGGGACGCGATCGTGCACCCGGGGACCCAGCTGCTGGGCGCCACGCACCTCGCGGAGGACGCCGAGGTCGGCCCGAACTCGCGGCTGACGGACACCGTCGTGCACGCGGGCGCGCGGGTGGACAACACGGTGGCGGACGGCGCCGAGGTCGGCCCGGGCGCACTCGTGGGCCCGTACGCCTACCTGCGGCCGGGCACCAAGCTGGGCCCGAAGGCCAAGGCGGGGACGTACGTCGAGATGAAGAACGCGACGATCGGCGAGGGGACCAAGGTCCCGCACCTGTCGTACGTGGGCGACGCGACGATCGGCGACCACACCAACATCGGTGCCGCGAGCGTGTTCGTGAACTACGACGGGGTGGCCAAGCACCACACGACGATCGGGTCGCACTGCCGTACCGGGTCGGACAATATGTTTGTGGCGCCTGTCACGGTCGGGGACGGTGTTTACACCGCCGCCGGTTCGGTCATCACGAAGGACGTACCGTCCGGTTCGCTGGCCGTGGCCCGGGGCCAGCAAAGGAATATCGAGGGTTGGGTGGCGCGCAAGCGTCCCGGAAGCGCCGCCGCGCAGGCGGCTCAGGCGGCCGCGGAGGAGCCGGCCGGCGAAAGCTGACCGGAAACAGGTGCGTCACGCACCGCGTACCGTGATAGATGCTCACCCCATTTCGGCTGGCTCGTTGCACATCGGGACATCTGCGTGCGGCGCCAGGAACACGTCTGAGGAGACTGTGCTGTGACCGGGATCAAGACGACCGGCGAGAAGAAACTGATGCTCTTCTCCGGCCGCGCCCACCCCGAGCTGGCCGAGGAGGTCGCACACCAGCTGGGTGTCGGCCTCGTGCCGACGAAGGCCTTCGATTTCGCCAATGGTGAGATCTACGTCCGCTTCCAGGAGTCGGCGCGCGGCGCGGACTGCTTCCTGATCCAGAGCCACACGGCTCCGATCAACAAGTGGATCATGGAGCAGCTCATCATGCTGGACGCGCTGAAGCGCGCCTCGGCCCGTTCGATCACGGTGATCGTGCCGTTCTACGGCTACGCCCGCCAGGACAAGAAGCACCGCGGCCGCGAGCCGATCTCGGCCCGTCTGGTCGCGGACCTGATGAAGACGGCGGGTGCGGACCGGATACTGACGGTCGACCTGCACACCGACCAGATCCAGGGCTTCTTCGACGGCCCGGTGGACCACCTGTTCGCGCTGCCGATCCTGGCGGACTACGTGGGCGCCAAGGTGGACCGTTCCAAGCTGACGATCGTCTCGCCGGACGCAGGCCGGGTGCGCGTCGCCGACCGCTGGTGCGACCGTCTCGACGCCCCGCTGGCGATCGTGCACAAGCGCCGTGACAAGGACGTCGCCAACCAGGTGACCGTCCACGAGGTCGTCGGCAATGTGAAGGGCCGGGTCTGCGTCCTGGTCGACGACATGATCGACACCGGCGGCACGATCTGCGCCGCCGCCGACGCCCTGTTCGCGCACGGCGCCGAGGACGTCATAGTGACGGCGACGCACGGTGTGCTCTCGGGCCCCGCCGCGGACCGCCTGAAGAACTCGAAGGTCAGCGAGTTCGTGTTCACGGACACCCTGCCGACCCCGGGTGAGCTGGAACTCGACAAGATCAAGGTGCTGTCGATCGCCCCGACGATCGCCCGCGCGGTGCGCGAGGTCTTCGAGGACGGCTCGGTCACGAGCCTCTTCGAGGAGCAGTAGGAACCTGCGGCGACCTCGTCGCCGCTGATCCACTTTGGGGTGCGGCCTCCCCGCCGGGTAGACTCAGCGAGTTGCTCGGCGAGGGAGGCCGTACTCATGTACGGGGCTCCGTTATCGGCGCGCTCTTCGTAGCAGGCCAGTAGGTGTTGGCCGGGTGACCGTCCGTATTTCCGTCACCCCACGAGGAGTGCCACCATGGCCGAGATCAAGCTCGCCGCCCAGGTCCGTACCGAGTTCGGCAAGGGCGCCGCCCGTCGCGCGCGTCGCGCCAACCAGGTCCCCGCGGTCGTCTACGGCCACGGCGCCGAGTCCGTCCACATCACGCTGCCGGCCCACGAGCTGCAGCTCGCGCTCCGCACCGCCAACGTCCTGATCGGCCTGGAGCTCGACGGCAAGGACGCCCTGGTCATCCCGAAGGCCGTCCAGCGCAACCCGCTCAAGGGCGACATCGAGCACGTCGACCTGCTGACCGTGAAGCGCGGCGAGAAGGTCAACGTCGAGGTCGCGGTGCACGTCGAGGGCGACCTGGCCCCGGGCGGCAACCTGCTCGAGTACGTGCAGAACACCCTCCTGGTCGAGGCCGAGGCCACCCACATCCCCGAGTCCGTCACGGTCTCGGTGCAGGGTCTGGACGCCGGTGCGTCGATCCTCGCCAAGGACATCCCGCTGCCCAAGGGCTCCGTGCTCGCCGGTGACGAGGACGCCATCGTGCTCCAGGTCGTCGCCGCGCAGGCCGAGGAGCCGTCGGCCGAGGCCGCCGAGGGTGAGGGCGAGGAGGGCTGAGTCCCGTCCCGCCTGCTTGACTGACGGGGCGGTGGTCTCCCTTACCGGGAGCGCCACCGCCCCGTTTCGCTGTCCACGCCGCTGTACGCGTACGAACGAGGAGACTTCGCGCGATGTCCGACGCCACCGACCCCTGGCTGATCGTGGGGCTGGGCAATCCCGGCCCCGAGTACGCGGCGAACCGGCACAACGTCGGTTTCATGGTCGCCGACCTGCTCGCCGAGCGGATCGGCGGGAAGTTCAAGCGCGCCCCGAAGGCGCAGGCGCAGGTGCTGGAGGGGCGGATCGGTCCGCCGGGTCCGCTGAGTCGCCGGGTGGTGGTCGCGAAGCCGATGTCGTACATGAATCTGTCCGGGGGTCCGGTGGCGGCGCTGCGGGACTTCTACAAGGTGCCGCTGGACCATGTGGTGGCGGTCCACGACGAGCTGGACATCGATTACGGGACGCTGCGGCTGAAGCTGGGCGGCGGGGACAACGGGCACAACGGGCTGAAGTCGATGACGAAGGCGATGGGTCCGGACTATCACCGGGTGCGGTTCGGGATCGGCCGTCCGCCGGGGCGGATGCAGGTCGCGGACTTCGTGCTGAAGGACTTCTCGTCCACGGAGCGCAAGGAGCTGGCGTTCGAGGTGGACCGGGCGGCGGACGCGGTGGAGTGCCTGCTCGCGGAGGGTCTGGAGCGGGCCCAGTCGGCGTACAACACCTGAGCGGTACGGGCCCGGCTTGACCGGTCGTGGGGCTCTGGCCAAGGATCTGGGCCCATGAAGCGGAACCCCTCCCACCGTGCCCTGTTGTACGGCCGCAGTGCGGCGCTCGGCCTCGTCGTCGTGGTGCTGCTGGTGGCGGGTGTGCTGACGTCGTGGGACGCGGCGCACCACATCGTGCTGGCGAAGGGCCGGGAGCACGGGACGATGACGGTGACGGGGTGCGGCGACGACGTGTGTACGGGGTCGTTCGCGCCGGCGGACGGGGCGGCGGCGCGGTCGCGGGTGTCGGTGGACAGCTCGGTGGCGGCCCGGAAGGGCGACCGCTTCCCGGTGGTGGTGAAGCCGGGGACGGACGATGTGGTGCGGACGGGGGCGCCGGGGTTCCTGCACGCGTGGGTGCCGCTGGGCGGGGCGCTGGTGCTGGCGGCCCTGGTGATCGGCGGGGGTCTGCGGCTGACGCGGACGGCCTGGGGCACCGGGATCGCGGGCGGGGTGCTGCTGGTGGCGGCGTTCATCGCGCTGTGAGACCGCGCGGTGAGACCGCGGGGTGCGGCGGCCGCCGGACGTGCGACGGGGCGCGGGGAGGAGATCCCCGCGCCCCGTCGTCGTGCGTGCCGGGTCAGCCGGTGTTGCGGAGGCCCGCGGCGACACCGTTGACGGTGAGCAGCAGGGCGCGGGCGAGGAGCGGGTCCTCCTCCTCGCCGGCTTCGGCGGCCTGGCGCTGGCGGGCGAGCAGGGAGACCTGGAGGTAGGAGATCGGGTCCAGGTAGGCGTCGCGGATGGCGAAGGTCTGCTGGAGCACCGGGTTGGTGTCGAGCAGCTTCTCGCCGCCGGTGACGCGCAGGACCTCCTGCACGGTGAGGGCGTGCTCGGCCTCGATGACGTCGAAGACGTGCTTGAGCTCGTCGGGGACGAGGGTGTCGACGTAGTGCCGGGCGATGCGCAGGTCGGTCTTGGCGAGCGTCATCTCGACGTTGGAGAGGAAGTTGCGGAAGAAGTGCCACTGCTCGTGCATCTCGTCCAGGACCGTGTCGAGGCCGGCCTCGCGCAGGGCCTTGAGGCCGGAGCCGACGCCGAACCACCCCGGGATGATCTGGCGGGACTGGGTCCAGCCGAAGACCCACGGGATGGCGCGCAGTCCGTCGAGCGAGACGCCGGAGCCGGGGCGGCGGGAGGGCCGCGAGCCCAGGTGCAGGTTGCCGAGCTGGTCCACCGGTGTGGAGGCCAGGAAGTACGAGGGCAGGTCGGGGTCCTCGACCAGCTTGCGGTAGGCGGCGTGGGCGGCGTCGGAGACGGTGTCCATGGCCGCGTCCCAGCGGGCCAGGGCCTCGTCGGACTGGCGGGGCGCGGTGTGCAGGGCGGACGCCTGGAGGGTGGCCGCGACGGTCAGCTCCAGGTTCTCCCGGGCGAGCGCGGGGATGAGGTACTTGTCGGAGATGACCTCGCCCTGCTCGGTGACCTTGATCTCGCCCTCCAGGGTGCCCCAGGGCTGGGCGAGGATCGCGTCGTGCGAGGGGCCGCCGCCGCGGCCGACGGTGCCGCCGCGGCCGTGGAAGAGGCGGAGGCGTACGCCGTAGCGGTGGGCGACGTCGCGCAGGCGGCGCTGGGCGCGGTGGATCTCCCACTGGGAGGTGGTGATGCCGCCGAACTTGGAGGAGTCGGAGTAGCCGAGCATGACCTCCTGGACGTCGCCGCGCAGGGAGACGAGGCGCCGGTAGGAGGGGTCGGCGAGCATCTCGTCGAGGATGACGTCGGCGGCGCGCAGCTCGTCGGTGGTCTCCAGGAGCGGGACGATGCCGATCTCGGCCCAGCCGGCGTGGAGGTCGACGAGGCCGGCCTCGCGGGCGAGGACGGCGGCGGCGAAGACGTCGTCGGCGCCCTGGCACATCGAGATGATGTAGGACTCGATGACCTCGGGGCCGAAGCGCTGGAAGGCTTCCTTGATGGTGTGGAAGACGCCGAGGGTCTTCTCACCGGCGGCGTCGAGCGGGGCCGGGGTGGGCGCGAGGGGGCGGCGGGAGCGGAGTTCCTTGGCGAGGAGCTTCTGCCGGTAGTCGCGGGGCATGTCGGCGTAGCGCCAGGATTCCTCGCCGAGCCGGTCGAAGAGCTGGCCGAGGGCGTGGTGGTGGGCGTCGGCGTGTTCGCGGACGTCCATGGTGGCGAGCTGGAGGCCGAACGCGGAGAGCGTGCGGATGGTGCGGTCCATGCGGCCGTCGGCGACGATGCCGGCCTTGTGGCGGCGCAGCGAGTCCTGGATGAGGGCGAGGTCGCTGATGAGTTCGGCGGTGCCGAGGTAGTCGCAGCCGGGGCGGTGGGGGCGGCCGGAGGCCAGGCGCTCGCGGGTGTTGACGAGCTTCTGGCGGATGCAGGTGGCCTTGAGCCGGTAGGGCTCCTCGGCGTTCAGCCGCTTGTAGCGGGGGCTGATCTCGGGGAGGAGGTCCAGGTCGGCCTGGAGGGAGGCGAGGAGTTCGTCGGTGGCGCCGGTGTAGCGGATGGAGTTGGAGAGCAGTCCGCGCAGCTGGTCGACCAGTTCGAGGGCGTCGGTGATGCCGTGCTCGTGCTGGAGGATGAGGACGTCCCAGGTGACCGCGGGGGTCACGTTGGGGTTGCCGTCGCGGTCGCCGCCGATCCAGGTGCCGAAGGTGAGGGGGCGGGTGCCGGCGGGGAGTTCGACGCCGACGCGCTCCAGCTCGGCGGCCAGGTCCTCCAGGACGTCGCCGACGGCGTTGGCGTGCAGCTCGTCCAGGTAGTAGATGGCGTTCCGGGCCTCGTCGGTGGGCTCGGGGCGTACGACGCGGAGCTCGTCGGTCTGCCAGATGAGGTCGATGTTCTCGGCGAGCCGGAGGTCCTGGCGGCGGCGGTCGGCCTCGATGACCGGGGTCTCCAGGAGGGCGGCGATGCGGCGGAGCTTGTTGAGGACGGAGCGCCGGGCGGCCTCGGTGGGGTGCGCGGTGAAGACGGGGCGCACGTTGAGGTTCTTGACGGTGGCGCGCAGGTGCTCGGGGTCGGCGTCCTTGAGCCGGTCGGCGGTGCGGGCGAGGAGGCCGCCCTCGGCGGACCGGCGGTCGCGCATCTCGTGGGCGCGGTGGACCTGCTCGGTCACGTTGGCCAGGTGGAAGTAGGTGGAGAAGGCGCGGACGAGCTTGGCGGCGGTCTCCAGGCCGGTGTCGCCGAGGAGCTCGGCCGCGGCCTCGCCGTCGGTGCGGGTCAGGGCGCGGACCTGCTCGACGAGGTCGAGGAGTTCCTGGCCCTCCTGGCGTACCAGGGTTTCGCCCAGCAGGTCGCCGAGGCGGCGGATGTCGGCGCGCAGCTCGGGGCTGGCGGCGGGGGTCTGGTCGGCACTGCTCACAGTGTGCGGCTCCTTGCAGTGGTGGTGCACGGGACCCGGGACCGCGGTCGGCGGATGCCGACGCCACCCCGGAAAGCAGGGTGCGGACCGCGCTGTCCGACCTCTCCAGGATAGGTGTCCGTGCTTTCGGTGCTGTTCGCGCCCCGGACGGGCCTTCGTGTCGGGTGGCGGTCCGGCCGGGGTACGCGGTGTGTGTCTACCCGGTATTCGCGCGTCTGTGCGCGGTGTTTCGCCCTCTCGTGGGCGGGCCTTCGCGCTGCCATACTTACGAGGCCGTAGGTTACGGGTGCGTAACCCGGCTGTCCGTCCCGTTCTCACCCCCAGGGGACTCCCCATGAAGACCAGCCCCGATGTGATCGAGGCCGCCGACCCGGCGGCCGGTGATCAGGCTCTTCCCCCCGCCACGCTCGGCGGGGACAACAAGCGGTCGATCGAGCAGATCGCGCTCCTGCTGTTCATCGTCCTGCCGTTCGTGGCCCTGGTGGCGGCGGTGCCGCTGGCCTGGGGCCGCGGTGTGAGCTGGCTCGATCTGGGTCTGATGGTGGCGATGTACTACATCGGCTGCCACGGCATCACGATCGGCTTCCACCGGTACTTCACGCACGGTTCGTTCAAGGCGAAGCGTCCGCTCCGTATCGCCTTGGCGGTGGCCGGTTCGCTGGCCGTCGAGGGTCCGCTGGTGCGCTGGGTGGCCGATCACCGCAAGCACCACCGGTTCTCGGACGCGGAGGGCGACCCGCATTCGCCGTGGCGGTTCGGCGAGACGCTGCCGGCACTGATGAAGGGTCTGTGGTGGGCCCACATCGCGTGGATGTTCGACGAGGAGCAGACCCCGCAGCAGAAGTACGCGCCGGACCTGATCAAGGACCCGGCGATCCGCCGGATCTCGCGCCACTTCATGACCTTCACGATCATCTCGCTGGCGATTCCCCCGCTGGTCGGCGGGCTGGTGACGATGTCCTGGTGGGGCGCGGCGACGGCGTTCTTCTGGGGCTCGCTCGTACGGGTGGCGCTGCTGCACCACGTGACGTGGTCGATCAACTCGATCTGCCACGCGGTCGGCAAGCGCCCCTTCAAGTCCCGCGACAAGTCCGGCAACGTGTGGTGGCTGGCGGTGCTGTCCTGCGGCGAGTCCTGGCACAACCTGCACCACGCGGACCCGACGAGCGCGCGGCACGGCGTGATGCGCGGTCAGATCGATTCGAGTGCGCGTCTCATCCGCTGGTTCGAGCAGGCCGGCTGGGCGTACGACGTGCGCTGGCCGGACGAGGCCCGTATCGAGTCCCGGCGCAACCGCGCGGCGGCCGACGCGGCATGATGGACGATGTGGCGACCGACTCCAGCGCAGGCAGCGAGAACACCCGTGCACCCTCGTCCCGGCGCGCCCGCCGGGTGCGGATGACGGGGAAGGAACGCCGCGAGCAGTTGCTGGACATCGGTCGCACCTTGTTCGCCGACAAGGGCTACGAGGGCACGTCGGTCGAGGAGATCGCGGCCCGCGCGGGGGTGTCGAAGCCGGTCGTCTACGAACACTTCGGCGGCAAGGAGGGGCTGTACGCGGTCGTCGTGGACCGGGAGATGCGCCAGCTCCTGGACATGGTGACCAGCGCCCTGACCGCAGGGCACCCGAGGGAGCTCCTGGAGCAGGCGGCGTTCGCGCTCCTGGACTACATCGAGACGTACACCGACGGCTTCCGCATCCTGGTCCGGGATTCGCCGGTCGCCCAGTCGACGGGCACCTTCGCCTCGCTGATCAGTGACATCGCGACCCAGGTCGAGGACATCCTCGGCCTGGAGTTCAAGGCCCGGGGCTTCGATCCGAAGCTGGCCCCGCTGTACGCGCAGGCGCTGGTGGGCATGGTGGCGCTGACCGGCCAGTGGTGGGTGAACGCGCGCAAGCCGAAGAAGGCGGAGGTCGCGGCCCATCTGGTGAACCTGGCCTGGCACGGTCTGGAGAACCTGGAGTCGAAGCCGCGGCTGATAGGGCACCGCAAGAGCTGACGCGAAGCCGCATTGTTTCATCGGTAAACCACTTCAGTCCCGGCAGTCACAGTTGTAGAGTCTGTGAACATCCCGGGAATGCCTCACCCTGCGTGTGACGCACTTGTGAAGGCCGTTCTCCCGGTTCCACCACGTACCCCTGGGGGGGCTTTGACTTCTGTGGAACCCGGCCGTGCCATGCCCGCACGCTCGAAGCGTGCGCGGCGGCTCGCCGCCTGCACCGCACTCGTTCTCTCGGCCGGCATGCTGCTGGCCGCTCCGGCTTCGGCCGATGACACGGCGCCCGCGCCGCACCGCGCCACTCAGCCGCGTGTGCCCGCCGCCGACGCGCAGCCCACGCTGACCCTGCCCGCGCCCACCGCGAAGAAGAAGTCGCGGGCGGCGCAGGCCGAGGGCGCGAAGGCGGCGGTCGTCCCCGCCCTGCCGCGTTTCGACGTCGACGGCGACGGCTACAGCGACACGTTGTACCGCGGTATCGACGGGCACTACTACCTCATTCCGACGAACGGGTCGGACTCGTACGAGTTCTTCGTGACCACCGGTGACTACGAGGAGCGTCTCAAGGACGTCATCACGCCGGGCGACCTGAACGGCGACGGCAAGCCCGAGCTGCTCACCCTGTCGGCGACCGGCACGCTCTCGATCCACCAGGTCCTGGGCACCAGCGACACCGGCTACGCGGACTGGTCCGGGACCGGCTGGCAGAAGTACAACAAGGTCGTCGCCGCCGGTGACCTGACCGGCGACGGCCGCGGCGACCTGCTCGCCCGTACGCCGTCCGGCGACATCTACCTGTACGCGGCCACCGGCAACGTCAGCGGCGCGCCCTTCAAGGCCGGCGTCAAGGTGGGCTACGGCTGGGGCTCGTACGACCAGATCGTCGGCGCCAACGACGTCAACGGCGACGGGATCGGCGACCTCTACACCCGTACGCCGGCCGGTGACCTGTACTACTACGCGGGCACCGGGAAGGCCGCTTCGCCGTACAAGGCCCGCGTCAAGGTGGGCTACGGGTTCGACACGTACAACCAGATCATCGCCACGGACGACTTCACCGGTGACGGCCTCGGCGACCTGATGGCCCGTACGCCCGGCGGCACGCTGTACTTCTACGAGTCCACCGGCTACGGGACCTTCCTCAAGCGGTCGGAGGGGGGCACCGGCTGGAACGTCGCGTCGCTCTTCACGGGCCAGGGCGGCAACCCCGACTTCGGCAAGAACGAGCTGATGGCCCGTACCAAGGGCGGCACGCTCTACTGGTACTACGCCAAGAACAACGGCAAGCTCAGCGCCCGCATCCAGGCGAGCGACAGCGGCGGCTGGGCGGGGGCGACCATCAACTTCCCGTCGTCGCTCGACAACGACGGCATGGCCGACCTGATGGAGTCGTACAACGGCACGCTGTACAACGAGGGTTCGGACCTCGGCGGCGGCTGGAGCGGCTACACCGCCATCGTGGGCCCCGGCGACCTGAACGGCGACGGCAAGGGCGACCTCCTCGGCCGCACCAAGGCCGGCGACCTGTACCTGTTCAAGGGCAACGGGCTCGGCACCAAGCTCGCGTCCAGGATCAAGGTCGGCTACGGCTTCAACACGTACAACAAGATCGTCGGCGCCGGTGACCTCAGCGGTGACGGCATCGCGGACGTCGTGGCCCGCGACACCAAGGGCAACCTGTACCTGTACAAGGGCACGGGCAGCGCCACCAAGCCGCTCAAGGCCCGCGTCAAGCTCGGCTACGGCTACAACACGTACAAGCAGTTCGCGGCCCCGGGCGACCTGGACGGCGACGGCAAGGCCGACCTGGTCGGCGTCGACGGCAAGGGCGACGTGTACCGCTACTCGTCCACCGGCACCGGCAAGATCAACAAGCGCGTCAAGATCGGCTACGGCTGGGACATCTACAACGGCCTCTACTAGGCCCGCGCGACCGCCTCGTCACGACGCCCCGTTCCCGCCCGCGCGGGGGCGGGGCGTTGTAGAGTCTGGGCACATCCCGGGAATGCTTCACCTTGCACGTACCGTGCCCGTGAAGGCGTTTCTCCCGGTTCCACCACGTGACCCCTGGGGGGGCTTTGACTTCTGTGGAACCCGGCCGTTTCGCCGCGCGCTCGAAGCGCGCGAGCCGGATAGCGGCCTGCACCGCACTCGTCCTCTCCGCCGGCATGCTGCTGGCGGCTCCGGCCTCGGCCGATGACTCGGCGCCCGCCCCGAGCGGCGCCACCGCGCAGTACACCCCCGAGCTCGGTGGCCGGCCGACGCTCAGCCTGCCGAAGCGCACGGCGAAGAAGGAGTCCGGCGCCTCCGACGCGGCGGGCAAGCAGTCCCCGTCCGCCGTCGTCCCGGCCAAGCCGCGCGGCGACCTGGACGGCGACGGCGCCGGCGACATGCTGTACCGGGGCCTGGACGGCAACACGTACGCCGTGACGGCCTCCGCGGACTCGCACCCGTACGTGATCAACAGCGACGACCAGTTCGAGACGCCCAAGGACATCATCACGCCGGGCGACCTCGACGGCGGCGGCATGGCCGAGGTCCTGACGCTGTCGGCGTCGGGCACGCTCTCGCTCTACCAGAGCTGGGGCACGGACGGCACCGGCTACGTCACCTGGTCGGGCAACGGCTGGCAGAAGTACAACAAGGTCTCCGCCCCCGGCGACCTGGACGGCGACGGCCGCGGCGACCTGCTCGCGCGGACGCCCTCCGGCGACATCTACGTCTACATCTCCACCGGCAACGTGGACAGCGCGCCCTTCAAGGCCGGTGTCAAGGTGGGCTACGGCTGGAACGTCTACGACCAGATCGTGGGCGCCAACGATGTCAACGGCGACGGCCTGGGCGACGTCATGGCCCGTACGCCGGCGGGTGACGTGTACTTCTACGCCGGCACCGGCGACGCGGCGAACCCGTTCAAGGCGCGCGTCAAGATCGGCTACGGCTGGGACATCTACAACCAGCTGATCAGCTTCGACGACCTCGACGGCGACGGCCTGGGCGACATCGTCGCCCGTAAGCCGGGCGGCGCGCTGTACACGTACCTCGCCAACGGCGACGGCACCTTCAAGGCGCGCATCGAGGGCGGCACGGGCTGGAACGCGGCGGCGCTCTTCGCCGGCGCGGGCGGCAACCCGGCCTGGGGCAAGCAGGAGCTGGAGGCGCGTACCACGGGCGGCAGCCTGTACTGGTACCAGAGCCGGAACAACCAGAACTTCTTCCCGCGTCAGCTGGACAGCTCGGACACCGGCTGGAACCAGGTGAGCCTGTCGCTGGCGTCCTCGCTGGACAACGACGGCTGGGGCGACCTGCTTCAGGTCTACAACGGCACCCTCTGGGTCGGCGCCGAGGAGATCGGCTCCGGCTGGCAGGTCTACAACAGCCTGACCGGTCCGGGCGACCTGAGCGGTGACGGCAAGGGCGACGTGCTGGCCCGCGACACCAAGGGCGACCTGTACCTCTACAAGGGCAACGGGCTCGGTACGAAGTTCGCGGCCAAGGTCAAGGTCGGCTACGGCTTCAACACGTACAACAAGATCGTCGGCGCCGGAGACCTCAGCGGCGACGGCATCGCGGACGTCGTGGCCCGCGCGACGGACGGCACGCTCTATCTGTACAAGGGCACCGGCGACGCCGCCAAGCCGCTCTCGGCCCGTTCCAAGATCGGCACCGGCTACAACATCTACAAGCAGTTCGCCGCCCCCGGCGACCTCGACGGCGACGGCAAGGCCGACCTCGTGGGCGTCGACGGCAAGGGCGACGTGTACCGCTACTCGTCCACCGGCACCGGCACGATCGCCAAGCGCGTCAAGATCGGCTACGGCTGGGACATCTACAACGGCCTGTACTAGGCCCGCCTGACCCACGGCGCCCCGTTCCCGCTCCGGCGGGGGCGGGGCGCTGCCGTGTCTCAGCCCGTGACCGGCTCCAGGAACTCCAGCCGGTTGCCGACCGGGTCGTGGCTGTAGAAGCGGCGGTGGCCCGGCAGGTTGTCGTCCCAGACCACTTCGGCGCCGCGCTCGGCCAGCCGGGCCGCGTACGCCTCGATGTCCGTGACGCGCAGGCCCGGGTGGGCCTTGCGGGCCGGGCGGAAGTCCGCCTCGATGCCCAGGTGCAGCTGGACCGGACCGGCGGCGAACCAGCAGCCGCCCCGGGCCGCGAGCACGGGCGGCTTCGGGAGCTCCGTCATGCCGAGGACGTCCGTGTAGTACGCGCGCAGGGCCTCCTCGCTGCCTTCCGGGGCGGCGAGCTGGACGTGGTCGAGCGAGGCGATCATCGGTTCTCCCGGTGGGCGACGGCGAAGATGCGGCGGAACGGGAAGACCGTGCCGTGCGGGCCCTTCGGGTAGGCCGTGCGCAGGAGGTCGCGGTATTCGGCGAGGAAGGCGTCCCGGGCCTCCTCGTCCTCGGCGAGGGCGGTGAGGACGGGGCGCAGCCCGGTGCCCTTGACCCAGTCCAGGACGGCGTCCTCGCCCGGGAGCAGGTGGAGGTAGGTGGTCTCCCAGACGTCGGCGGTGGTGCCGGGGCCGGTCAGCGCGTCCAGGTAGGCGGCGGGGCTCAGCACGGCGTCCGCGTGGCGCAGCAGGCCGCCGAGGCGGGGGCGCCAGCGCGGGGACTCGGCGAGTTCGCGCATCAGGACGTGCGAGGGCTGGTCGAAGTTGCCGGGGACCTGGAGGGCGAGGGTGCCGCCGGGGAGCAGGGCGTCCAGCCAGAGCGGCAGGCGTCCGGCGTGGCCGGGGACCCATTGGAGCAGGGCGTTGGAGACGATGAGGCCGTACGGCTCCGGGGGCGCCCAGGTGGCCGCGTCGGCCTCGGCGAAGTCCAGCAGGTCCGTGGCGTGGGCGCGGGCCCGTTCCAGCATCTGCGGGGAGTTGTCGTAGCCGGTGATCCGGGCGTGCGGCCAGCGCCCGGCGAGCAGGGCGGTGACGTTGCCGGCGCCGCAGCCGAGGTCGGCGATGCGGGGCGCGGGCGTGCCGGGCGGGTCGGGGACGCGGGCCAGGAGGTCGTGAAAGGGGCGGGTGCGGTGGTCCGCGTGGCGCAGGTACTGCTGCGGATCCCAGAGGGGTGCGGTCATGGGTCCCAGGGTCGATCCAAAGTATCTTGATGTCAAGACACTCGAATTCAAGAGACTTCATGTCGACAGACCATCTACACTGATCCACATGGAGGACGAGGTCGACCGTCTGGTCGCTGCATGGCGCCGCGAGCGCCCCGACCTCGACGTGGAACCGCTCGAGGTCCTCAGCCGCGTCTCCCGCCTGGCCCGGCACCTCGACCGGGCCCGCCGCATCGCCTTCGCCGAGCACCAGCTCGAACCGTGGGAGTTCGACGTCCTCACGTCGCTGCGCCGGGCCGGCGCCCCGTATCAGCTCTCCCCCGGCCAGCTGCTCACCCAGACCCTGGTCACCTCGGGCACGATGACCAACCGCATCGACCGCCTCACCAAGAAGAACCTGGTCGAGCGGCTGCCCGATCCCAGCGACCGGCGCGGCGTCCTGGTCCGGCTCACCGCCGAGGGCCGCGACAAGGCCGACCAGTCCCTGGCGGGCCTCCTCGCCCAGGAGCGCGCCATCCTCGGCGAGCTCTCCCGCCAGCAGCGCGCCGAACTGGCCGGGCTGCTACGCCAGTTGACCGCCCCGTTCGACAACATCCCCGGGTAGCTCCGGCTCCTGGGCCAGGTCGGCGGGGCCGACGCCCGCGCGTCTGGCCAGCGCCACCGCGGCCAGCGTCGAGTGGACGCCCAGCTTGCCCAGCACGTTCTGCATGTGGGTGCGCACGGTGTGCGGGGAGAGGAACAGCCGCTCCGCGACCGCCTTGCGGCCCAGGCCCGCCACCATGCACCGCAGCACCTCGCGCTCGCGCGGGGTCAGCGACTCGACCAGCTTCTCGCTCTCGGTGCGGTGCTTGCGGTCGGCCAGCAGCTCGCGCAGCACCCCCGTCAGCAGGGCGGCGGGCAGATGCGTCTCGTCGCGCAGCACCCCCCGGATCACCGCGAGGAGCCGTTGCAGCGAGCTGTCCTTGGCGACCCAGCCGCAGGCCCCGGCCTGGAGGGCGAGTGCGGCCCGGGCCGGGTCGTCCTTCTCGGCGAGCACCACCGTACGCACCGAGGGACGCGCCACGCGGACCGCGCCGACCAGGGCGATCCCGTCGACCGGTCCGGGCTGCCCGGGGCCCTGGCGCGGGGCGGGCACGGCGAGGGCGCCCAGCTCGGCATCGGCCAGCAGCACGTCATAGCCCCGGCCCTCGGCCGCCGCGCGCTCCAGACAGCGCAGCGCCGCCGGGCCGCTGCCGGCCGCGGCCACCTCGACGTCCGCCTCGGCCGCGAGCGCGGCGGCGAGTGATTCGGCGAAGATCCGGTGGTCGTCCACCACGAGAACCCGGATACGGGCCACAGGCACCCCCATGCTGTGTATGACGGGGCACCGACGCAGGCCCCCCGCCGCGCTCAGCGTACGGGCGGGGGCCACGGGGGAAAGGTAATTGGCGGAACTTGTCCAGGGGTGCGCCCTAGGGTGGGGCGCATGTTCCGTCTTGAGACAGAAGTGGACAAGGAACGGCGTGCGCTGCTGCACCGGGCGCTGCGGGACGACAACACCGCGCGCTCCCCGCACATGAGCGCCCTGCGCGGCACCCCGGACGCGCAGGAGGAGCCGCTGCACGTCTGGGCGCTGGATGCCGAGGGGCGCCTCGCGGGCGGTCTCGCGGCCCGGACCTGGGCGAGCTGGCTCCACCTGGAACTGCTGTGGGTGGACACCGCGCACCGGGGTTCCGGCCTCGGCGCGCGGCTGCTCGCCGAGGCGGAACGGGTGGCGCGGGCGGACCGGGCCTGTGTCCGCTCCCGGGTGGAGACCTGGGACTTCCAGGCCCCCGGCTTCTACCGGAAGCAGGGCTACGAGGTACGCGGACAGGTCGAGGACTTCCCGCCGGGCGTCACGGAGTTCACCCTCACGAAGGAACTCCGCTGACGCCCGCGCGGGCCCGCGCCGGTCAGACCAGCCGGCGCGCACCGGCCGACGGCACCGCCGGGAAGACGCCCGGGGTGCCGTAGCCGGCCGCGGTGAAGGCCTCCAGGACGGACTTGGCGACCGCGTCCGCCCGCTCCTCCTCGACCAGCACGATCGCCGAGCCGCCGAAGCCGCCCCCGGTCATCCGCGCCCCGAGCGCCCCGGCCGCGTTGGCCGCCTCGACCACGAGGTCGAGCTCCACGCAGGAGACCCGCAGGTCGTCGCGGAGCGAGACGTGCCCCGCCGTGAGGACCGGGCCCGCCGCGCGCACGTCGCCCGCGTCGAGCAGCGCGATGACCTGCTCGACGCGCTGGTTGTCGCCGACCACATGGCGCACGTACCGGACGACGGACTCGTCCGCGCCCAGCTCCGCGAGCCGGTCCAGGGCGGCGCCCAGCTCCTCGTACGGCAGGTCGCGCAGGGTGGGTATGCCGAGCAGGCGGGCGCCCTCCTCGCAGCCGGCCCGGCGCTCCGCGTACGCCCCGTCGCCGAGCGCGTGCTTGACGCGGGTGTCGACCACCAGGAGCCGCAGCCCGTGCGCGGCCAGGTCGAAGGGCACCTGGCGGCGGCCGAGGTCCCGGGTGTCCAGGTGCAGGGCGTGGCCCTCGGTGCAGCAGGCGGACGCCATCTGGTCCATGACCCCGCAGGGGACGCCGACGAAGGCGTTCTCCGCGCGCTGGGCGAGGACCGCGAGCTCCGCCGCGTCGAGCCCGAGGCCGAAGAGGTCGTTGAGGGCGAGGGCGGTGACCACTTCGAGGGCGGCGGACGAGGAGAGCCCGGCGCCGGTGGGGACGGTGGAGGTCAGCTGGATGTCGGCGCCGGTGACCTCGTGGCCCGCCTCGCGCAGCGCCCAGACGACGCCGGCCGGGTAGGCGGCCCAGCCGTGGCCCTCGTGGGGGGTCAGCCCGTCCACGCGGAGCCGGACGACACCGCCGGGCACGTCGGTGGAGTGCAGCCGCAGCTCACCGTCGGTACGGCGGGACACCGCGGCGCGGGCGGTGTGCGGGAGGGCGAGCGGCATGACGAAGCCGTCGTTGAAATCGGTGTACTCGCCGATCAGGTTGACCCGGCCGGGTGCGGCCCAGATCCCCTCGGGCTCGCTTCCGTACAGCGCGGTGAAGGAAGCGGTGAGCTCTGCGTGGTCCTCGGTCATGGTGCGGTGGGCTCCTCTCGGCGGGCGAACGTCCAGGCGTCGGAGACGATTCCGGCCAGGTCGGCACGGGTCGGCCGCCAGCCGAGCCGTTCCCTGGCGGTGGCGGCGGAGGCGACGAGGACGGCCGGGTCCCCGGCGCGGCGCGGGGCCGCGGTCTCGGGGACGGGGTGGCCGGTGACCTCGCGGACCGTCTCGATGACCTCGCGGACCGAGAAGCCGTTGCCGTTGCCGAGGTTGCAGATCAGGTGCTCGCCCGGGGTCGCGGCGCCGAGGGCGAGCAGGTGTGCCTCGGCCAGGTCCGCGACGTGGATGTAGTCGCGGACGCAGGTGCCGTCCGGGGTCGGGTAGTCGTCGCCGTAGACGGAGATCGACTCGCGCTGCCCCAGGGCGACCTGGAGGACCAGCGGGATGAGGTGGGACTCGGGGCTGTGGCGTTCGCCGAAGCCGTCGTACGCCCCGGCCACGTTGAAGTACCGCAGCGAGACGGCGGCCAGGCCGTGGGCCGCGGCCTCCCCGGTGATCATGTGGTCGACGGCGAGCTTGGTCGCGCCGTACGGGCTGGTCGGTGCGGTGGGGTCGGCCTCCGTGATGGGGCTGGAGACCGGCTCGCCGTAGGTGGCCGCGGTGGAGGAGAAGACCAGGGTGCGGACTCCGGCGTCGCGCATCGCGGCGAGCAGGGCGGTGGAGCCGCCGACGTTGTTGAGCCAGTACTTCTCGGGGTCGGCGACGGACTCGCCGACCTGGGAGTACGCGGCGAAGTGGAGCACCCCGTCGTAGGAGGGGTCGAGCCACTTCGCGGCGTCCTGGACGCGGCCCTCGATGAAGTCGGCCCCGGCCGGGACGCCCTCGCGGAAGCCGGTGGAGAGGTCGTCCAGGACGGTGACGCTGTGGCCGGCCTCGATCAGGTGCTGGGCGACGACACTGCCCACGTAACCGGCGCCACCGGTGACCAGGTACTTCTTCGGGGTCTTGCTCACTGGCTCGCTACCTCTCGCAGTCGCTGGGCCGCGGTCTCCGGCGGCACGTCGTTGATGAACACGCTCATGCCGGATTCGGAACCCGCGAGGAACTTCAGCTTGCCGGAGGTCCGTCGGATGGTGAAAAGCTCGAGGTGGAGCCCGAAGTCCTCACGCCCGGGGACCCCGAACGGCGCCTGGTGCCAGGCGGAGATGTACGGGGTCGGCGGCTCTCCGGGTCCGAAGATCCGGTCGAATCGCCTCAACAGTTCCAGATAGACCTGTGGGAACTCCGTGCGCGCCTCCTTGTCCAGCTCCCGCAGGTCGGCGACGCGACGGCGCGGGTGGAGGTGCACCTCGTACGGCCAGTGGGCCGCGTACGGGACGAAGGCGATCCAGTGCTCGGCGGCGAGCACGATCCGCGAGCCGTCCTCCTCCTCGCGGGCGACCACGTCGTCGAAGAGGTTGCGGCCGGTCTTCGCGTGGTGGGCGGCCATCGAGCGCAGCATCAGCTCGGTGCGCGGGGTGACGAAGGGGTAGCCGTAGATCTGGCCGTGCGGGTGGCCGAGCGTGACGCCGATCTCGGCGCCCCGGTTCTCGAAGCAGAACACCTGCTTGACCTGCGGGAGCCGGGCCAGGGCCGCGGTGCGGTCGGTCCAGGCGTCCAGGACGAGACCGGCCTGCTCCTCGGTGAGGTCCGCGAAGGAGGCGTCGTGGTCGGAGGTGAAGCAGACGACCTCGCAGCGGCCGGAGTCGCCGGCGAGCGAGGGGAAGCGGTTCTCGAAGACAGCGACCTCGTAGTCGGGCTCCGGGACCTCGCTCTGCCGGCCCTCGCGCGACGGGCACAGCGGGCACTCGTCGGCGGGCGGGTGGTAGGTCCGGCCCTGGCGGTGCGAGGCGATGGCCACGCTGTCGCCGAGCAGGGGATCGCGCCGGATCTCGGACGAGGTGGAGACGGCGTCGAGGGGGCGCGTGTCGACGGCCTCGCGCACGAGGTCGTCGCGGCTGTCGTAGTAGATCAGCTCCCGGCCGTCGGCGAGCGTCGTAACCGTCTTCTTCACCAGACTCCTCCCACCAAACATAACCCAACACAATGAACCACAAGTCAACAGATGCGTCAATGAGTCGACGGCGGGGGCATACGGGCGGTGCGAGGAGGATCACGGCCGCTTGAAGGCGGTGATTTAGGCAATACGATCACAAACAAACAAAGAACCTCATGGGAACTGTTCACTTTCCGAACACAAGAGCGTAGTTTCCTTCGGGTTCAGTTCGCGCAACGAAGCGAGACCCCCACATGCAATATCTGGCAGCAGGGCTCCGGCTCCCCACGAACGGGCTCGACTACACGATCCTGGCGATCTACTTCGTCGTCGTGCTCGGCATCGGCTTCGCCGCCCGGGCGAGCGTCAAGACCAGCCTCGACTTCTTCCTCTCCGGACGGTCACTGCCCGCATGGGTGACCGGTCTGGCCTTCGTGGCGGCGAATCTCGGCGCCACCGAGATCCTCGGCATGGCGGCGACGGGCGCGCAGTACGGCGTCGCGGTGGTGCACTGGTACTGGATCGGCGCCATCCCCGCGATGGTCTTCCTCGGCCTCGTGATGATGCCGTTCTACTACCGCTCGAAGGTGCGCTCGGTGCCGGAGTTCCTGCTCCAGCGCTTCGACAAGTCCGCGCACCTGCTGAGCTCCATACTCTTCGCCTTCTCGGCGATCCTGATCGCGGGCGTCAACCTGTACGCCCTGTCGATCGTCGTGGAGGCGCTCCTCGGCTGGCCGCAGTGGGTCGCGATCGTCGTCGCGGGCCTCTTCGTCCTCGTCTACATCACGATCGGCGGGCTCTCCTCCGCGATCTACAACGAGGTGCTGCAGTTCTTCGTCATCCTCGCCGCGCTGATCCCGCTGACCCTGCTGGGCCTCAAGCGCGTCGGCGGCTGGGACGGGCTGAGCGATTCCCTGACCTCGAAGCACGGCTCCAACTTCATGTCGGCCTGGGGCGGCACGGGCATCGGTGACGCCAACCCGCTCGGTGCCAACTGGCTGACGATCGTCCTCGGCCTGGGCTTCGTGCTCTCCTTCGGCTACTGGACGACGAACTTCGCCGAGGTGCAGCGCGCGCTGTCCGCGAAGAACCTCTCGGCCGCCCAGCGCACCCCGCTGATCGCCGCCTTCCCGAAGATGTTCATCGTCTTCGCCGTGATGATCCCGGGCCTGGTCGCCGCCGTGATCGTGCCGAACATCGGCACCGAGGGCTCCGGCACCACGTACAACGACGCGATCCCGCTGCTGATGCGCGAGCTGCTGCCCAACGGTGTGCTCGGCATCGCGGTGACCGGTCTGCTGGCCGCGTTCATGGCGGGCATGGCCGCCAACGTCTCCTCGTTCAACACCGTGTTCACCACGGACATCTGGGCGCGGTACGTGAAGAAGGACGAGTCGGACGCGTACTACCTGCGCTTCGGCCGGCTGATCACGGCGCTCGGCGTGCTGGCCTCCATCGGCACCGCGTTCATCGCCGCCAGCTTCTCGAACATCATGAGCTACCTGCAGACGCTCTTCTCGTTCTTCAACGTGCCGCTCTTCGTCGTGTTCATCATCGGCATGTTCTGGAAGCGCGCCTCGATGAAGTCCGGTGTCTGGGGCCTGCTCGCGGGCACCACGGCCGCGATGGTCAACTACTTCGTCATCTACAAGCAGGGCGTCATCGACATCCCGAGCGACCAGGGCGCCAACTTCGTCTCCGCGATCGTCGGTTTCGTCGCCGGCGCGGTCGTCATGATCGCGGTCACGCTCTTCACCGCTCCCAAGCCCGAGGCCGAACTCGCCGGTCTCGTCTACGGAACCGAGTCCCCGGGCGCCCCCGAGGTGCCCGAGGAGGGCGACAGCGCCTGGTACCGCAGGCCCGCACTCCTGGGCTGGGGAGCCATCGTGCTCGCCGCCCTGTGCTACGTCCCCTACTCGTTCTGATCGGAGTACCCCACCATGTCCGACCTGCACAAGGAAGTCTCCGACCTGGAGCAGAAGTCCGCCACGGCGGCCCGCCTCTTCGACATCCGGCGGATCATCGGCGGCCTCTTCGTGGTCTACGGGATCATCGTGACGATCGCCGGGATCAGCCCGTCCGACGCGGACCTGAAGAAGGCCCAGGGCGTCCACATCAACCTCTGGACCGGCCTCGCCATGCTGGCGCTCGGCCTGTTCTTCCTGGTCTGGATGAAGCTGCGCCCGGCCCAGGCACCGGAGCACGCGCCGGAGGACACCCCGGAGAGCTAGTACGCCCGTACGCGGCAGGGGCCGGACACCGTCAGCCGACGGGGTCCGGCCCCTGCCGCGTTTCCCGTGGTCCCGGCCGCCCCGGCCGCCCCGGAATTGTGAATTCCCTTTCAGGGCCGAATGTCATTCACCAATCAACCATTTCCACATGCTGGAATAAAGATTGATCGGACCGTCATTTCGTGCCAGGATCCAGGACGGCCGAGCAGCGACGGGGGTCCCTCGGCCAGGGGGAGTACACAGTGATAGCAGAAGAAGTCTATGACCTGGTGCTGGACGACGTCTTCGTCCGGCTCGACCAATTAGTTCCCGGCAGCATCCTCTACCTCAAGCTGGAAGGTCTCAATCCAGCGGGCTCGGTCAAACTCAAGACCGCGGTCGCCCTGGTCCGTGACGCGGAGGAGCAGGCCGAGAAATCGCGGCGCACCTTTCCTCGGACCCGGCTGATCGAGTCGACGTCCGGAAACCTCGGCGTCGCCCTCGCCATGGTGTGCGCGGCCAAGGGGTACGCGCTCACCTGCGTCACGGACCCGAATGCCAACCGCCAGTCGCTCCAGCTGATGCGGGCGCTCGGCGCGGAGGTCGTCGTCATCGACGCCCCCGACGCCAACGGCGGCTTCCTTCAGTCGCGGATCAACTACATCAGGCGGCGGCTGCGCCGTGAACCGCACACGCACTGGCTGAACCAGTACGCCAACCCCGCGGGCCCCGCCGCGCACCGGGACCGCACCGGGCGGGCCATCGTCGAGCACATCGGCCACCCGGACTTCGTCTTCGTCGGCGCGGGCACCACGGGGACGCTGATGGGCTGCGCGGCCTACCTGCGCGCACACAGCCCGCGGACCCGCGTCGTCGCCGTCGACACCGTGGGCTCGGTCACCTTCGGCACCCCGGCCGCCCCGCGCCACATCCCGGGCCTGGGCACCAGCCGGCGGCCCGAGATCCTCGACCCGACGCTGGTGGACGACCTCGTCCTCGTTCCCGAGCCGGAGGCCGTCGCCATGTGCCGCTCCCTCGCCAGGGAACGCGGTCTGCTCTTCGGCGGATCGACCGGGACGGTGCTCGCCGCCGTACAGAAAGCGGCGAAAGACATTCCGGAGGGGAGCACGGTGGTGGCCCTCTCACCCGATTTCGGTGACCGCTATCTCGACACCCTTTACGACGACCAATGGGTGTCGGAGCGCTGGCCCGACACGAACAACGGAACAATGCCTCGGGCTCAGGCCTGACAAGGGGGAGAAATGTTCGACTTCGACATTGTCACCGGTAAAGCCGTTCAGGAGATCCTGCGGAATTCCCGGACCTCGGTGCTCGACATCGTGGAACGCGCCTATCTGGCACACGAACGGGGTGACTCGGTCAACCCCGACAGCTATTTCCTGCGCTTCCCCGAAAAGCCCGACTCGCGGATCATCGCGCTGCCCGCCTTCCTCGGCGACGACGTCCAGCTCGCCGGAATCAAGTGGATCGCCAGCTTCCCCCGGAATACCGCCTCCGGTCTGCCCCGGGCGGCGGCGGTCCTCGTGCTCAACGACTACGAGACCGGCTACCCGGTCGCCTGCATGGAGGCCGCGGGGATCAGCGCGGCACGCACCGCCGCCTCGGCCGCCGTCGCCGCCCGTACGCTGCGGCCCGACGGGCACCGGCGCACCACGGTCGCCGTCGTCGGCGGCGGAGTCATCGCCCGCAACATCTGCGACTACCTGCACGCCGCGGGATGCGACCCGGACGCGTATCTGGTGCACGACATCCACGAGCCGTCCGGCCAGGCGCTCGCCGACCACATCCGCGTCACGCAGGGCCGCACCGCGACCTTCACCGCGGACCTCGACACCGCCCTCGCGGCCGACACGGTCGTGTTCGCCACGACGGCGCTCGAACCGTACGTCACCCGGCCGTTCGCGGCGGGTCAGGTGGTCCTCAACATCTCCCTGCGGGACCTGACCCCCGAGGTGGTCCTGGGCGCGGAGAACATCCTGGACGACGTCGACCACTGCCTGAAGGCCCACACCTCGCCGCACCTGGCCGAACAGCTCTCCGGCTCCCGCTCCTTCGTCACCGGGACCCTCGCGGCCGTGCTGAACGGCGAGGTCGCGCCGGACCCCGCCCGGCCGGTGATCTTCTCGCCCTTCGGGCTCGGGGTCCTCGACCTGGCGGTCGGCACCCACGTCCTCGGCCGCGCCCGCGCCGACGGCACGGCGCTGGCGGTGCCGGACTTCTTCGGGGAGACCAGCCGATGGTGACGACCGCGCAGGAACCCTCCGCCGCACAGGAACACACCGCCGCACCGGCGTCCGCCGTGATCATAGGGCTCGGCCCGCGCGGTCTCGGCGTCCTGGAACGGCTGACCGCCCACGCCCTCGCGACCCCGTCGCCCCTCGTCGTGCACCTGGTGGACCCGGGCACCGAGGGCCCCGGATTCCACCGCCCCGACGAGCCCGACCACCTGCTGCTCAACACCGTCTGCGCCCAGGTGACGGCGTTCGCGGACGCGGACATGGTGGACGGCCCCGTCCCCCTGACCGGGCCCTCACTGCACGACTGGTGCCTCCAGCGCGATCTGCGCCTGGACGAGGACGGCTTCACCGTGCGGCCGGGGCGCGGCCGGGAGATCAGGCCCAACGACTTCCTGCCGCGCAGGCTGCTGAGCGAGTACCTGGCGTGGGCCGCGCGCCGGATCACGGACGCCGTCCCCGGCCACCTGACCCTCGTACGGCACACGACGACGGCGGTCGACGTGGTCACCGGGGCCGGCGGCGACGGGCCGGAGCACCGCGAGACGGTGGTCCTCGCCGACGGCGGCCGCATCACCGCCGACGCCGTCTTCGTCACCGTCGGCCACCACTCCCTCCACCTGCCCCCGCCGCCCGCCGAAGCGCCCCGGTCGGTCGGCCGCCCCTATCCCCTGCCCGGGGCGCTCGACGCCATCGGCCCCGGGGACCGGGTCGCCGTGCTGGGCACGGGGCTGACGGCGATGGACGTGATCGCGACGCTCACCGTGGGGCGCGGCGGCCGGCACGTCCGCGACGGGGAACGGCTGCGCTACGAACGCGGCGGGCGCGAACCGCTGATCGTGCTGGCCAACCGGTCCGGGCTGCCCGCCCGGAGCAGGCCCTACCTCCACCCCGGACGGGTCCGCCCCGCCCCGCTCGCGCTGACCGGGGACCGCCTGTCCGCGCTGCGCGCACGGCGGCCGGACGGCCGGCTGTCCTTCATCCGGGACGTCCGGCCCCTGGTCCTCGCCGAGATGGAACTCGCCTGGTACCGCACCCTGCTCGCCCGCAGTCTGGGCGGCGGGGCCCCGGACACGGCCCGGGCCGCCGCTCAACTCGCCGATGAGGCACGCGAGTCGGGGTACGAAGAAGTCCTCGCCGGTTTACGGGAGCGCTTCGGCCCGAGCCCGGTCGCCGGACTGCTGAACGGTGCACCGGCCACCTCCGACGACCTCGGTGACGCACCCGCGACCTGGCCGGACCGGCACGCGTACACCGCGTACTTCACCACCGAGGTGGAGCACGACCTCGGCGAGGCGCGCGCGGGGCTCGGCGTCAGCCCGCTGAAGGAGGCCCTGGAGGTCCTGCGCGACCACCGCGACGCGCTCCGCGCCGTCGTGGACGCCCCGGGCCTGGACGACGAGTCGTCGGCGTACTTCTTCGGCACCTTCGCCCCGCTGGTCAACCGTCTGGTGATAGGCCCGCAACTCGACCGCTCCGCCGAACTCCTCTCGCTGCTCGCCGCGGGCGTGCTGCGTCTGGGACCGGGCCCCGGTCCCAAGGTGCTCCCGCCCCTCGGCGGGGGCGGCCCCTGGCAGCTGGAGTCGACCCTGCTCGACGCGCACACCGTCGTGGACGTCGACCACGTGGTGCACGCCCATGTGACCGAGCCCGTGGCGGAGCGGGTCGCGGGCTCGCTGCTGAGCCGCCTGGTCCGGTCCGGCCGCGCCCGGACCCGTACCGCCGGCGGGAGCCCGCTGCCCGGTCTGGACGTCAACCGGAGCGGCCAGGGCATCGCCCGGACGGGCGCGGTCCAGTCCCGGCTGTTCTTCCTGGGGCCCCACACGGAGGGCTCCAGCTACTACAACCACTACGTCCCCTCCCCCGGCACCCCCTCGCGGGCGCTGCTGGACGCGGAGCTGGCCCTCACCACGGCCCTGCCGCAGCTGCGGGACGTCCCGACCCTCCACCGCACCCCGGCCGGGGCGGCCCCGTCCGACGAGAGGAACCGATGAACAACCGCGAGAAGTACACCCCCTGGACGCACACGTACCACGTGGAGACCCGGGCCGCGCAGGGCGACGGCTGGCGCTCCCCCACCACCGGGGCCGTGCCGCCCGCCATCAGCATGGGCGCCACCTACGCCAGGGACGGCGAGTACCGCACCCCGGCGGGCCTGGCCTACCTGCGCGACCAGGGGGCTCCCGGGTACGAACAGGTCGAGGACGTGGTGGCCGGCCTTGAGGGCGGCTCGCGCGGCCTGCTGTTCTCGTCCGGGATGGCCGCCGCGACCGCCGTCTTCCAGGTGCTGCCCGCCGGCTCCCGGGTCGTGGTGCCCCGGACGATGTACTTCGGGCTCACCAAGTGGCTCCTGGAGTTCGGTACGGAGCAGGGCCTCGAAGTGGTCCAGGTGCCCATGGACGACCTGGACGCGGTCGCCGCCGCGGTGGCCGCCGCCCCGACCCGCCTGGTGTGGGCGGAGTCCCCCGCGAACCCCACCTGGACGGTGACGGACCTCGCGGCGGTGGGCGCGGTGGCGCGCGAGGCCGGAGCCCTGTTCGGCGTGGACAACACGGTGCCCACGCCCGTCCACTCCCGCCCGTTCGAGCACGGTGCCGACCTCGTCATGCACTCCGGCACCAAGTACCTCAACGGCCACACCGACGTGGTGGCCGGTCTGCTCGTGCTGGCCCCGGACCCGGGCGAGCGGGCGGCCGCCCTGTGGGAACGGCTGGAACTGCACCGCAGGCTGACCGGGCCCATGCTCGGGCCGCTGGAGACCTATCTGCTGATGCGCGGCATACGCACGCTGTTCCCGCGCATGCGACAGATCTCGGCCACCGCCATGGCGCTCGCCGAGCACTTCGCCGGCCATCCGCTGATCCGCAAGGTCGCCTATCCGGGGCTGCCCGACGACCCGGGCCACGCCATCGCCGCACGTCAGATGAGTGACGGGTTCAGCGGCATGCTCTCCCTGCACGTGGCCGGGGAGTGGCAGCGCTCCCTGCGCACCGCCCAGCACTGCGAGTTGTTCATTCGGGCCACTTCCCTCGGTGGAGTGGAGAGCCTGATCGAACACCGCTATACCTTCGAGGGCCCGGGCAGCACGTCCCCCAAGGACATGCTGCGCGTCTCGGTCGGCCTGGAGAATCCCGCGGACCTCGTCGCCGACCTCGAACAGGCCCTGGAGCGGGCCGCGAAGGAAGACCGTTGAGCTCTGAGACCCACACCCCCCACCCCCCGGCGGCCGGCGCCTCCGCCGCCGGGGGTGCCCCGTCGGACCCCGGCGGGGCATCCTCGGCTGAGGACTCCGCCGGACACCGGCCCGGCCTCAGGCGGGACGCGTCCCTCTCGGCCGTCCTCGCCGGTTTCATCGCCGTCGTGGTCTCCTACTCCGGGCCCCTGGTCATCGTGCTGGCGGCCGCTTCGGCCGGCCATCTGACCACCGGCCAGACCAGCTCCTGGGTCTGGGCCATCTCCATCGGCTCCGGCCTGACCTGCGTCGGGCTCAGTCTGCGGACCCGGATGCCGGTCATCACCGCCTGGTCGACGCCCGGCGCCGCGCTGCTGGTCACCAGCCTCGGCGCGTACTCCTACGGGGAGGCCGTCGGCGCGTTCCTGGTGACCGGGGTGGTGATCACCCTGGTCGGGCTGACCGGGGTCTTCGGGCGGCTGATGCGCCACGTGCCGTCGGCGGTGGTCTCCGCGATGCTCGCGGGCATCCTGTTCTCCTTCGGGACCGGGGTGTTCACCTCGCTCACCTCCGCGCCGTACATCGGCGGGGCGGTGCTCGTGGCCTACCTGCTCGGCAAGCGGATGTTCCCCCGGTACGCCGTGCTGGCCGCTCTGGCGGCCGGTGTGGTGGCCGCGGCGGCCACCTCGCGCCTGCACGTGCACCTCGACGGCGTCGGCCTGGCCACCCCGGTCCTGACCACGCCGCACTTCTCGGTGGCCTCCCTGATCGGCATCGCCGTGCCGCTGACCCTGGCGACGCTCGGCTCGCAGAACGCCCCCGGGATCGGGGTGCTCACGGCCGCCGGATACCGCCCGGACGACCGGCTGCTCATCGGCTCCACCGGGCTGGTCTCGACCCTCCTGGCGCCGTTCGGCTCGCACGCGATCAACCTGGCCGCCATCACGGCCGCGATCTGCACCGGCCCGGAGGCCCACCAGGACACCCGGCGCCGGTACGTCGCCGGTGTGTCCTGCGGGGCGTTCTACCTGCTGATCGGCCTGTTCGGCTCCACGCTGGTGGTGCTGTTCGCGGGGCTGCCCAAGGAGCTCATCGCGGCGACGGCGGGCGTCGCCCTCTTCGGCGCGCTGGCGGGCGGGCTGACCGGGGCCATGACCGAGGAGAAGGACCGCGAGGCCGCGCTCATCACCTTCCTCGCCACCGCATCCGGGATCACCCTGCACGGGATCGGATCGGCCTTCTGGGGCCTGCTGTTCGGCATGGTCACGCACCTCGTCCTGACCCGCCTGCGCCGCCCCGCCCCGGCGGCCTGACCGGCGCCCCGGGACCCGTACGACCGCGCCTCCACCGCGGCACCCCGCAGGGGCCGGACACCGTCAGCCGACGGGGCCCGGCCCCTGGCGCGTCACCGCCGCCCGGTCCAGCAGCCCGGTCCGGGCGGCCAGCGCGGCGGCCTCCAGACGGGAGCCGACGCCGAGCTTCATCAGGACGCGCTGGACGTGCGTACGCGCGGTGCTCGGCGCGATCCGCATCCCGGCCGCGATCAGCCGGGTGTCCTCGCCCTCCGCGACCCGGACCAGCACCTCGACCTCGCGCGGGGTGAGCAGCCGCAGCAGCCTGCGGCCCTCGTCGTCCGGCTGGGCCACCGGGTCGAGCAGTTCGGCGAAGGCGCCCTGGAGGAGCTGGGGCGCGATGGCCGCCTCCCCGGCCCTGGCCTTCGCCATGGCGCGCTCCACGCCCTCGATCCGCTCGTCGTGCCGGACGTACCCGGCGGCCCCGGCCGCGAAGGCGGCGGCGATCCCGCGCGGGCTGGGGACGGGGCCGAGCACGACCACCGCGGTCTGCGGGCGCTCGCGCCGGATCCGGACGACGGGGTCGAAGGTGCCGGGCACGGCGGGCGAGGCGGTGCCGAACAGGCAGACCTCCGGGGCCCGTCCGACGACGAGGTCCGCCGCCCCGGTGGTGGGCGCGGCGGCGGCCAGCACCCGGTGGCCGCGCAGTTTCAGTGCCGAGGCCAGCGCCTCGGCGAGCAGTCGGTGGTCGTCCACCACCATCAGCCGGACACCCATCGCACCGTTCCCCCCGTCACACCGGCCAAGGCCCCCCCGGCCCTCCAGGGCCTGCAAGTTACACGGCCGGGTACGCATGTGGGGGTGGAACCGGCCGGTTCCACCCCCACATGTGATGCGGGCTCAGCTGGTGTGGAAGGACACCACCAGGTACTCCTTGTCGTCCAGCGAGCTCTTGCGCGGGGCGCTGATCATCGTCTCGGAGATGAAGAAGCGTCCCTGTTCGTAGCGGAACTCCGCGTAGTCCGGCGTGAAGCTGGTCTCCGCGTCCCGGACGGCCTTGTCGGCCGGGTTGCGCATCAGGACGGTCTGCTTGAAGGTGCTGCCGTCGATGGAGACGACCTCACCGCCCTTGTCGTACGGGGGTTCCCGGTACGCGATGATGTTGGTGCCGTCCATGCGCAGCGGGAACATCGTGAACTTCTCGCCCGCGTCGGCCCGGTCGCCGGTCTGCTTGCCGGTGGTGAGGTCGAAGGAGACGATCTCGTTGGTCCGGCTGAAGCTCTCGCCGGTGCCCTCGTGCTCCTCGGTCGGCAGGTAGATGCGGTTGTTGCCGACGGCGAGGTGCTGGCACTGCTCGACCTCGGTGGAGCCGCACCTGGCGGCGTACTTCTCGGCGTCGGCGGAGATGCGGATCTTCAGCTTGCCGGTGGTCTCGTCGATCGAGAAGAAGTCCGAGATGCTGCTGCCGTCGCCCGCGGTGTCGCCGACGTCGGCGGCGACGACGAGCGGCTTGGTGGAGACGATGCTCGCGTAGTCGACACCGGCCGGCATCTTGAACGAGGAGAGCGGGGCGCCCGTCGTCGGGTTCAGCGCCTGGATGATGAGCTGCGGGTCGTCGTACGTACCGCACTTGCGGACGGTGGCCAGGGCCTCGCCGCCGCCGTAGCCGAGGTCGTAGCAGCCGTCGGTGCTGACCTTCGGCTTCCAGAGCTCGGCGCCGTCGGCCAGCTTGAAGGCGGCGCCGCCGTCGAGGCCGCCGGCGGCGACCGTGGTGCCGCTGAGGGTGACCTCGGTGAAGCGGACGGGGCGGTCACCACCGGTGGAGGCGGTGATCGACTTGTTCCACAGCAGCTTGCCGGTGGCCAGGTCGAGGGCGCCGACCTGGGTGCAGGTCTGGTACTTCTTGGCCTTCGTGCGCTTGGCCTCCTCGAAGAGGATGGCGGTCTTGAAGTCCTTGGTCATGTGCCGGGAGGCCCCGCACACCTGGCCGTCCAGCGGGATCGACCAGACCTTCTTGCCCGAGTCCAGGTCGTAGCCGACGACCTCGTTGATGCCCGACTTCACATACACCTTGTCGGTGACCCAGGAGCCGTCGACGGTGGTGACGTCGGTGACCTTGGGCTGCGGGAGCTGGAAGCCGACGGCCGAGTCGACGTTGGCCGGGGCCTTCTCCTTGCCGCCGGTGGAGCCCCCGTCCTGGCCGTCGCCGCCCTTGCCGCCCTTGTTCTCGCCGGAGGTGCCGGCGGAGGTGCCCGCCTCGTCCTTCTTGCCGTCCCCGTCGCCGGAGGCGTACCAGATGCCGCCGCCGACGATCAGGGCGATCGCGACCACGGCCGCGACGATGATCTGGGCCTGGGTGGAGAACTTCTTCCCGCCCCCGCCCTGCGGCGGCGCCGGGTGGGCCGGCTGCATGGGGGCGGTCGGGTAGCCGTACGGCTGCTGCTGGCCCTGCTGCGGGAAGCCGTAGCCGGGCTGGGTGGGGGGCTGCTGCGGCTGGCCCTGCGGGAAGCCGTAACCGGGCTGGGTCGGCGGCTGCTGCGGGAAGCCGTAGCCCGGCTGGGTCGGCGGCTGCTGCGGCTGGCCCTGCGGGAAGCCGTAGCCCGGCTCCGTGGGCGGCTGCTGGGGCGGGCCGGGGGGCGGCGGCGGGGTCGGGGCGCCGAATCCGCCGGACGGCGGGTCCTGCGGCGCGCCGAAGCCGCCCTGGGGCGGGTCGTGGGGCGGCTGCTGGGGCGGCTGGGTCATGGCGTTGCGTACCTCGGGGAAGGGGGTCGGTCGGGTTCGTCCGGGCAGGGGTGAGCCGTCAGTTGCCGAAGGCCATCATGGTCTTCGTCTCCAGCTCTTCCTTGTCGTTGCTCGCGCTGACCCGCCCGCTCGTGATGAACGAACGCCCGTCCACGTACCGGATCTTCGGGTTGTAGAAGGAGCGCTCGATCTCCGAGGTGGAGTCCGGGTGCTTGAGGATCATCTTCGGGCTGCCGCCGGCCGGGGAGAGGGTGGCGATCCCGCCGCCCTTGCTGTAGCCGCCCTCGACGTAGAGCAGGATGTTGCCGCCCTCCATGCCGAGCGGCCTCATGGTCTCCTCGGCGGGCGAGTCCGCCTTCCACTTCGTCTTGCCGGTGTTCAGGTTGAACGCGACGACCTTGTTGGTGCGGGCGGAGCCGCTGGTGTCGTCCGACGTGGACATGTAGAAGGTGTTGGCGTCGGCCGCGACACCGGTGCAGTCCTGGAGCTGCTGTCCGAAGATGGAGAAGCCGCCGCCGCACTGCGGGGAGAACTTGTCGCCCTTGTCACTCTGCATCTGGGAGCGCAGCGAGCCGTTCTCGCGGAGCGCGATGACGCTCCACTTCTTGTCGTCGCTGTCGCCCTTGGTGAGGGAGACGATGAGCGGGGACACCGAGTAGACCTTGTCGACCTCCCAGCCGAGGGCCGGCTTGTAGGTCCACTTCGCCTTGCCGGTGTTGGGGTCGATCTCCTCGATCTCGTTCTGCGGGTTGTCGAAGTCGTTGGTACGGCAGTTGACCGCGGCGATGAGCTTGGCGCCGCCGGCGAAGGCGAACGGCTCGCAGTTGCCGCCCCGCTTGCCGAAGACCTCCTTGCCGTCGCTGACCCGGTAGCCGTTGCTCGTGCCGGTGCGGCCGGCCGTGACGGTGTCGCCGCTGATGGCCATGGAGAGGTCGGACATCATGTCGAAGAGGCCGCTCTTCTTGACCTCCTTCTTCCATCCGGCCTTGCCCGTGTTGAGGTCGATCTGCTGGAGGGCGGAGCAGTCGGCCTTGTCAGTGGTGCCGTTCTTGATCGCGATGACGATCTTGCCGTCGGTGGTGGTCTGCTCGGGCGCGGAGCAGATGTCGGCGGGCAGCTTGAGCGTCCACGCCTGCTTGCCGTCGGCGACCGAGTAGCCGGAGACCGTGCGGTACATGCCCTTGACGATCGTGTCGCCGACGATCCAGGGACCGTAGACGGTCGCGCCGTTGCGCGGGAGGTCGACGTCGTTCTTCTGCAGCCAGAGGACCTTGGCCTCGCCGTCCTTGCGGCCGCTGTTGAGGTCGTCGTCCTCCTCCCGGCCGGTGCCGTTGCCGTCGCCCTGGTCGACGGTGGGAGATACGGACGGCTTCGTGACCTGCTCGCTCTTCTTGGCGACCGGCTTGTCGTCGTCGCCGTCGCCGCCGCTCGTCGCGAAGTACACGCCGCCGCCGATGACCAGGAGCGCGACGACCGCGGCCCCGATGATCATGGCCGGCTTGCGCTTGAACGGGTTCCCGCCGCCGGGGCCGTTCGGTCCGGGCGGCACGGGCGCGCCGGGGTGCTGCTGCGGCGGGAAGCCGTAACCGGCCTGCGGCTGCTGGCCGTACGGACCCGGCTGCTGCTGCCCGTACGGGCCGGGCTGCTGGGCGTACGGGCCCGGCTGCGGCTGGCCGTAGGGGCCGGGCTGCTGCGGCTGGCCGTAGGGACCCGGCTGCTGCGGCTTGTCGTACGGGCCGGGCTGCTGCGGGTAGCCGTAGCCCGGCTGCGTGGGCGGCGGGGTCGGCGGCGCGGCGGGGGCCTGGGGCGGCGCGGCGGGCGGCGGCGGGGTCTGCGGCGGGCCCTGGGGCGGCTGCGGTACCCCGTGCGGCGGCTCCTGCGGAGCGCCGAAGCCTCCCTGCGGCGGTTGCTGTCCGGGCGGCTGGGTCATCAGCACGTCCCCCTTCGTGCGGTCCGGTGCCCGTTCCGGACTCCCCCGCGATCCCGCCGGTGCCGGGGGCAAGACCCCCTGGACCACGACGGAATGGAGCGAATCGGGCATGGATCCCGCAGTGTCACGTCAGTCGAGCGGGACTTCTTTGTACCACCCACCCGGGGGCGCCTTCCGGTTCGGTCCACCCCTGTTCCCAAGGGAGGACCGGGCCGTGATGCCGCTGTGATGCTTCGGACCGTCAGCCGCCGAAGACCACCATGGAACGCCTGTCCACCTCGTCGTCGCCGGTGATGCCGCTGATCCGGGTCTGCGTCAGCAGGGTGCGTCCGCCGGTGTACGCGATCCGCGGCTCGATGAAGTCGCGCTCCAGCTCGACGCCCGACACCGGGTGGCGCAGCACGAACTGCGGGGTGCCGCCGGTCGCGGGCAGCGTGGCGATCCCACCGCCCTTGCCCTTCATCGCCTCCACGTACATGAGCAGCTTCCCGCCCTCCATGCGCAGCGGAACGGCGGTCTGCCCGCCCGGCCCGGCGGCGGACCAGCGGAACTTGCCGGTGGCGAGATCGAACGCGACGATCTTGTTGCCGTGGCCGGCGACCGCGTCGGTCCCGGTGCTCATGTAGAACGTGTTCGCGTCGGCGGCCGCGCCCACGCAGCCGTCCAGGTTGCGGCTGAGGGACGTCAGGTCCACATCGCACTTGACCTGGTAGCCGCCCGGTCCGCCGGAGAGCTGGGAGCGGTAGGTGCCGTCGGCGTTGAGGACGAGGATGGCCCACTTGTCGGGGTTCTCCAGCTGCTTCAGCGAGACGACCAGCGGGCTGACCGAGTAGATCTGCCCGACCTCCCACTCCTTCTTGAGCTTGTACGTCCACAGGGCCTTGCCGGTGGCGGGGTCGATCCGCTGCACCTGCTGGTCCTTGTACTCGTCGTCGGCGGTGTGGCAGCTGACGGCGGCGATGGCCACCGGGCCGCTGGCGACGCCGAACGGCTGGCACTTCCCGGTCCGTTCACCGAAGAGCTGCTTGCCGTCGCTGATCCGGAAGCCCTCGGTCCGGCTGGTGCGGCCGACGGTCACGGTGTCACCGTTGGTGGACATCACCAGGTCGGAGAGGCCGTCCCAGAGTCCCTTGCGGACGTACGACTTGCGCCAGCCGGCCTTGCCGGTCTTCAGGTCGACCATCTGGAGCGTGTCGCACTCGGCGTCGCTCGCGGTGTCGTGCCGGATCCCGAGGACGATCTTGCCGTCGGCGGTGGGCTGCGAGGGGGCCGCGCACATCTGCGTGGGCAGCCGGAGGCTCCACCGGGTGCTGCCGTCGGAGAACGAGTAGCCCGAGACCGTGTAGAACATGGCCTTGGCGACGGTGTCCCCGGCGAACCAGGGGCCGAACACGTCGGTGCCGTTGCGCGGCAGGTCGACGCCGCCCTTCTGGATCCAGCTCACCTTCGCCTCGCCGGGCTCGACCCCGGCGTTGATGGTCCGGGCCTGCTCCTCCGGGCTGACCACCGGCTCCCCGGTGGCCCCGCTCTTGGTGGGCGACGGCTTCACCGTGGGCTTCGCGGAGTGGGTCGGCCCGGCGAGCGGCTTGTCGTCGTCCCCGCCGCCGCTGGTGGCGAACCAGATCCCGCCGCCCGCGAGGAGCGCCACGGCGAGCACGGCCCCGACGATCTTCGCGGTCCGGCCCCGGAACGGCCCGCCCGGGCCGGGCGGGGATGCCGGGGGCTGCTGCTGGGTGGGCATCTGGTGCGGCCCCGGCTGCGTGTACGGGCCGGGCTGCTGGTTGTACGAACCCGGCTGCTGGTTGTACGGACCCGGCTGGGGCGGGCCGTAACCCTGCGGCGGATAGCCGTAGCCGGGCTGGGCGGGCGGCTGGGTGTACGCACCGGTCCCCGGATCGTACGGTGCTCCGAACTCGCCCTGCGGCGGCTGCTGTCCGGGCGGCTGACTCATCGGACCCGTCCCCCTGTGGTGAAAGCGGCACGGTCATGCCCCGCACCGGGCAGGGCTTCTTTGTACCACCAGCCCCACCCGTAACAACGCTCAGGCGTCCTCGGCCAGTTCCAGCCAGCGCATCTCCAGCACATCGCGCTCCGCGACCAGTTCCCGCAGTTCGGCGTCGAGCTTCGCCACCTTCTCGAAGTCCGTGGCGTTCTCGGCGATCTGGGCGTGCAGGGTCGTCTCGCGGGACGACATCTTCTCCAGCTGCCGTTCGACCTTCTGGAGCTCCTTCTTGGCCGCGCGGGCCGCCTGCGCGGAGACCGCGGGCGCCGCCGGGGCGGCGGACCGCTCGGCGGCCGGGGCGGCGGGCGTCGCCGTCTCGGCCTGGCGCTGCCTGCGCTCCAGGTACTCGTCGATGCCGCGCGGCAGCATCCGCAGCGACTGGTCGCCGAGCAGGGCCATGACCCGGTCCGTGGTGCGCTCGATGAAGAACCGGTCGTGGGAGATCACGATCATGGAGCCGGGCCAGCCGTCGAGCAGGTCCTCCAGCTGGGTCAGGGTCTCGATGTCGAGGTCGTTGGTCGGCTCGTCCAGGAAGAGCACGTTGGGCTCGTCCATCAGCAGGCGCAGGATCTGGAGCCGGCGCCGCTCACCGCCGGAGAGGTCGCCGACGGGCGTCCACTGCTTCTCCTTGGCGAAGCCGAACTGCTCGCAGAGCTGTCCGGCGGTCATCTCGCGGCCCTTGCCGAGGTCCACCCGGTCCCGCACCTGCTGGACGGCTTCCAGGACGCGCAGGTTCGGGTCCAGCTCGTGGACCTCCTGGGAGAGGTAGGCGAGCCGGACGGTCTTGCCGACGACGATCTTCCCGGCGGCCGGCTGGACCTCGCCCTCGCTGCGGGCGGCCTCGGCGAGCGCCCGCAGCAGCGAGGTCTTGCCGGCGCCGTTGACCCCGACCAGACCGATGCGGTCGCCGGGGCCGAGCTGCCAGGTGAGGTGCTGGAGCAGGGTCTTGGGGCCGGCCTGGACCGTGACGTCCTCCAGGTCGAACACCGTCTTGCCGAGCCGGGCGTTGGCGAACTTCATCAGCTCGCTGGTGTCGCGCGGCGGCGGCACGTCCGCGATGAGCTCGTTGGCGGCCTCGATGCGGTAGCGGGGCTTGGCGGTGCGGGCGGGGGCGCCGCGCCGCAGCCAGGCCAGCTCCTTGCGCATCAGGTTCTGCCGCTTGACCTCCTCGGTCGCGGCGATCCGCTCCCGTTCGGCGCGGGCGAACACGTAGTCGCTGTAGCCGCCCTCGTACTCGTGGACGGTGCCGCGCTGCACGTCCCACATGCGGGTGCAGACCTGGTCCAGGAACCAGCGGTCGTGGGTGACGCAGACCAGGGCGGAGCGGCGGGCGCGCAGATGGCCGGCGAGCCAGGAGATGCCCTCGACGTCGAGGTGGTTGGTCGGTTCGTCCAGGACGATCAGGTCCTGCTCGGCGATGAGCAGCTTGGCGAGCGCGATGCGGCGCCGCTCACCACCGGAGAGCGGGGCGATGACCGTGTCCAGGCCGTTCTGGAAGCCCGGCAGGTCCAGCCCGCCGAAGAGGCCGGTCAGCACGTCGCGGATCTTGGCGCTGCCCGCCCACTCGTGGTCGGCGAGGTCGCCGATGACCTCGTGGCGGATGGTCGCCTGCGGGTCCAGCGAGTCGTGCTGGGTGAGCACGCCGAGGCGCAGCCCGCCGCTGTGCGTGACGCGGCCGGTGTCGGCCTCCTCCAGCCGGGCGAGCATCCGGATCAGGGTCGTCTTGCCGTCGCCGTTGCGGCCGACGACACCGATGCGGTCGCCCTCCGAGACGCCGAGGGAGACACCGTCGAGCAGGGCACGGGTGCCGTACACCTTGCTGACCTGCTCGACATTGATGAGGTTGACGGCCACGAACGCTCCAGCTACGAGGAAGACTCCGGCCTCCAGCGTAGTCGCCGCCGCACGGACCTCCGTACGGGCGTCCGTGCGGCCCGGGGTACCTTGCGCGCAACGATCAAGGGGTGGGGACTGTCATGACACGTCGTACGGTTCGCGGGCTGGTGCCCGTACTGCTGGCCGCGGCCGCGCTGACCGGCTGTTCGTCGGACGCGGATTCCGGCGGGGACGCCAAGCCGGAGAAGTCCGCGGCGCCCGCCGCGAAGACCGCGGCCAGGGGCGGCACGGTCGGCGGCGCCGGCTCCGGCTGCGAGCTGCCGGTGACCTTCGGCCTGGCGAAGGACTGGAAGCCGAAGGCCGTCGCGATCGACCCGGACTCGGACTTCGCCGAGCTGGCCGAGCAGGGCCCGGTCACCCTGGCCTGCGAGATCGACGCGAAACCGGCCGGGCAGATCGGCTTCCTGCGGGTCTGGCGTGCGAAGGCCACGACCGTCACCCCGCGCGAGGCGCTGAAGGGCTTCGTCGGGGCGGACGAGAACGCCTCCGGGGCCGCGTACAAGGAGGTCGAGGGCGACGGGCAGCCGCTGACCGAGGTGACGTACACCGTCCACAGCGAGCTCATGGACGAGGACCGCCCCGCCCACGCCTTCGCCCTCGCCACCCCCGAGGGCCCCGTCGTGGTCCACCTGGGCGGCCTGGACTCGGACGAGCACGACGAGATGCTCCCGGCGTACGAGCTGGCGAAGCGGTCGGTACGGGTGGGCTGAGCGCCCTCCCGGAGGGCCCCGCGCCTACAGGACCGTCGCGCCCGGGACCGGGGAGACCGCCGTACGCGCCGTGCGGCAGGTGCCCGAGGCGGTGAGGGCGGCGGCCACCCGGTCGGCCGTCGCCGCGTCCTCCGTGAGGAACGCGGTCGTCGGGCCCGAGCCGGAGACCAGGGCCGCCAGCGCCCCCGCCTCCGTGCCCGCCGCCAGGGTCGCGGCGAGGGACGGGCGCAGGGCCAGCGCGGGGGCCTGGAGGTCATTGCTCAGGGAGGCGGCCAGGGCCTTCGGGTCGCCCGACCGCAGCGCGTCGAGGAGGGCGTCCGACGCCGCCGGTTGCGGGACGCGGGTGCCCGCCGTGAGGCGGTCGAACTCGCGGTACACCGCCGGGGTGGAGAGCCCGCCGTCGGCCACCGCGAACACCCAGTGGAAGGTGCCGCCGACCTCGACCGGGGTCAGCCGCTCGCCCCGGCCGGTCCCGAGCGCGGCGCCGCCCACCAGGCTGAACGGCACGTCGCTGCCCAGCTCGGCGCAGAGGGCGAGCAGGTCCTCGCGCGGGGTGCCGGTCCCCCACAGCGCGTCGCAGGCCAGCAGGGCGCCGGCGCCGTCCGCGCTGCCGCCCGCCATGCCGCCGGCGACCGGGATGTCCTTGTCGATGTGGAGGTGCACATCGGGCGCGATGCCGTGGCGCGCGGCCAGCGCGGACGCCGCCCGGGCCGCGAGGTTCGACGCGTCCAGCGGGACCTGGGCCGCGTCCGGCCCGGAGCAGGTGATGCGCAGGCTGTCGGCGGGGGTGACGGTGACCTCGTCGTACAGGCCGACGGCGAGGAAGACGTTGGCCAGGTCGTGGAAGCCGTCGGGGCGCGCGGCGCCGACCGCGAGCTGGACGTTGACCTTGGCGGGGACCCGTACGGTGACGCTCACCGGTCACTCCCGTTCTCGTCGGCTGCGGGCTTGTTCTCGGCGATCGCCGCGAACTCCTCGATCGTCAGGGACTCCCCGCGCGCCTGCGGCGAGATGCCCGCCGCGACCAGGGCGGCCTCGGCGCCCGGTGCGGAACCGGCCCAGCCCGCGAGTGCCGCGCGCAGCGTCTTGCGGCGCTGCGCGAACGCCGCGTCCACCACCGCGAAGACCTCCGCCTTGCTGGCGGTCGTCGCCACGGGTTCGGTGCGGCGCACCAGCGAGACGAGCCCGGAGTCCACGTTCGGCGCGGGCCAGAAGACCTTGCGGCCGATGGACCCGGCGCGCTTGACGTCCGTGTACCAGTTGGCCTTCACGGAGGGCACGCCGTAGACCTTGTTGCCGGGCCGGGCGGCCAGCCGGTCCGCGACCTCCGCCTGCACCATGACGAGCGTGCGCTCGATGCTGGGGAAGCGGTCGAGGACAGTGAGCAGCACCGGCACGGCGACGTTGTACGGGAGGTTGGCGACCAGCGCCGTGGGCGGCGGGCCGGGCAGTTCGCGTACGAGCATGGCGTCCGAGTGCACCAGCGCGAAGCGGTCGGCGCGGGCGGGCATCCGGGCGGCGACGGTGGCGGGCAGGGCCGCCGCGAGTACGTCGTCGATCTCGACGGCCACGACCCGGTCGGCGACCTCGAGAAGCGCGAGGGTCAGCGAACCGAGGCCCGGCCCGATCTCGACCACCACATCGTCCGGCCGGACCTCCGCCGTACGCACGATCCGCCGGACCGTGTTGGCGTCGATGACGAAGTTCTGCCCGCGCTGCTTGGTGGGGCGTACGCCGAGGGTGTCGGCCAGTTCGCGGATGTCTGCGGGGCCCAGGAGGGCGTCGGACTCAGTGCTGCTCACCGGTCAAGCGTACGGGGCCCTGGGCGGGCCCCCGCTCAGTAGTCGAACGCCCGCGCCGTGTTCTCCGCGATCGCCTCGGCCAGCGTGTCCTCGTCCAGGTCCTTCACCGCCGCCATCGCCCGCAGCGTCACCGGGATCAGGTATGGCGCGTTGGGCCGCCCCCGGTACGGCGCCGGGGTCAGGAACGGGGCGTCCGTCTCGACCAGGACCAGTTCCAGCGGGGCGGCCGCCAGCGCGTCGCGCAGGGGCTGGGCGTTCTTGAAGGTCATGTTCCCGGCGAACGACATGAAGTAGCCGGCCTCCGCGCAGACCCGGGCCATGTCCGCGTCGCCGGAGTAGCAGTGGAAGACGGTCCGCTCGGGCGCCCCCGCGTCCGCGAGAATGCGCAGGACGTCCGCGTGGGCCTCGCGGTCGTGGATGACGAGGGCCTTGCCGTGCCGCTTGGCGATCTCGATGTGGGCCCGGAAGGACTCCTCCTGGGCGGCCATGCCCTCGGGGCCGGTCCGGAAGTAGTCGAGGCCGGTCTCGCCGACCCCGCGTACGTGCGGCAGCGCGGCCAGCGCGTCGATCTCGGCGAGCGCCTCGTGCAGCGCGGCCGTGCCG